>DAOQAT010000007.1:56982-76863 GCA_035354195.1 Bacteroidales bacterium
TATTTAAAAACGGGCGCAGGCCGTGATTTTATAAAAGATCAGTTATCTAAAAAGAGTTAGTTAGAGGGTCCCTATCCGCCGCGGCGGACAAGTCTAGGCTTGGGAGCAAAAACAAAGCCGTTGAAAGACGGCTTTTTGCTTTACATAATTAAATAATGCATGGCCTTGGGGTATAGACTCATTAATACCTTGAAGAAAAAAAATGAAGCATTACATAAAATAATGGCTTTTCATTTTTGATTATAAAACCGGTAATTAGTAATAAAAAAACCGATAGAGGTTTATACTCTGCCGGTTTTTAAAATAGCAAACAATATAGTTTAAAAAAGATCGCCAAAAACGCTTTTATATCCATCAGCGTTACCGCCATAATACTTAACAGTATCCTTATAGATCTGGTACGTGCATTTTTCACCAGTGATTTTAGAAAAAACGATGGTGGATTCTTTACCATCTTCTTCCTGCATGATCACTTTGGCTAGATTCTTATCGTATTCTTCAGCATCAAGGTTTTCATAACATATCGGACAAATGAAATTTATAATTTCACCTTCTTCAAAATTATTGTATTCCGGATGCATTTTAACACTGTAGTCACCAAGTTCGGAGCTAACCAGCAGCAACCCAGAATTGCCTTTAGAGGTTTTTGTAAGGAAAATGATGCTGTTAGACACTCTGAGATGCCCTCGGCAATGTGGACAAAGAAAATTAGTTTTCATGGTTTCCGGATTTAATGTAGTTCAAATATAGGAATTTTTTTTAAAATAGGATTTTTATTAAATTTTTTTAAGAATTTATTTTGGATTATCGTAGATAACAGCCGTATGGTATGATTTGTAATGGTATAGTTCTTTGGATTCAATAAATGTAAATCGACCAGCGTTGAAAGGACAGAGGTGCTAAATTTGTCGGATCACAGATTATAATTGAGCCGATATCCCAAAAGTATTAACTGGAAATTTCCCCTTAGCTATTAATTTTTCTTTTTAATGAAAAATATTTGCTCCAAATAAATCTGATTTATTGAAAACGATGGATTTTTTTAATAAAAACGAAAATATGTTGAACAAATATTTAGCGTAGACGAAATAATAAAAAATTGATTTGAAGTTAATAATTTAAATTTGGTCACATATATTTTTGATCCTTCAATTTAAAAACAAGTACGAATAACTCTTGATAAAATTAGGTTGTATTAAAATAATGTGTACTTTTGCACCCCGTAAAATATGTCAATAAAAATTTAACAATGAAAACAATTTACAAAATCATCATCTTATCCGGATTATTATTAAGTGTTATGTTTTTCGGATCTTGTTCAAAATCTGAAAATGAATCTTTGGCAAAACTTGAAGGTAAATGGAAATTTATCAATACAGCAAACATAAACGATTCTACTTATGTTGAGGACTGGGAATTTACCGCAGAGGGAAAATTGTTAATTTATCATAAAGTAAATTTAAGGGACCCATTAGTTACATACGAAGGCACATACTCAATGGATTCCCGTAAAATGTTTACCGTTGACGGGTTTGCTAAATTTCCACTGTATAACACAAAATGGGAAATTATTTCCAATGAGGATAATGCTCTTATGATTGTCAGCAGTGCTGGTGGTGGGTTGTTTTACAGAGAATTTGTAAAAATATAAGGTGAGAGTAATAACCCCTACATTCTATCCGGTTTTTTCCAGAAAGAAAGATGCCGGTGAATATTAATCTCATTAATAGATTCATTGTTTTATAAAAATTAGCCCTAATGAAGAAAAAGCTGCAGACAATGCGGCTTTTTTATTTATTTTATTTTTTCTCTGATTTCAACCACCCTTGTTTTTTCGAGGCTTCATACGTTTTCATTATTTTTGCTTAAAAAAGCACCATGGAAGATGTCAGAAAAAATCAGCCAGTTGAGGGCGGGCTTATATTATCCATGCCATATAAAGTAACGTCAGCAGATACTGACATGAATTCACGTATCCGATTAGGTGCCCTGGCGAATCTGTTAATCCAATCGGCGGTGAACTCAGCTGATACGTTAGAAGCTGGTTTTGGTGGGTTGAGGCAGCAAAAACTATTTTGGGTGCTGAGCCGGATGACCATTGAGATTAATAAAATGCCGGCCTGGTATCAATCCGGGGAGATTGAAACCTGGCCCAAAGACGTAAAAAAGATATTGTATTTACGTGATTTTATTGTCAGCGATCAGGAACATAAGTTAATAGCCAAAGCTACTTCAGGATGGCTGGCGGTTGATTTGGACACCAAAACCCCTCGGACCTTTCAGGGAGGACAATCTTCCTGTTTTGATAAATTGAAAGACAGGCATGCCCTAAGTTATTCTCCGGAAAAGCTTTTTCCGGTTGGCGGAGTAGAGATTAAAGAAATTAAAACAACGTATTTTGATATTGATGTGAATGCCCACGTTACCTCAAGCCGTTACCTGGACTGGATGATGGACACTTTTCCTGTTGAATTTCACCAGCAGCATGTTCCTGTAAAAGTTTCAATTAATTATTTGAATGAAACAAGACTGGGGGAGACTATAAAACTTTCAAAGAATACAACTGACGGAAAAATTTTTGTTTTTGAGGGATTCAATAATGAAAAAGAAAAAATTTCTTTTCGTGGGAAGATTGAATTTTAGGCGAAAATTTAATTTTGATAGGTCAACAAAAAAGGGCTTCGGCAAGCACCGAAACCCTTTTTTGTTATTTCCCAAGAAAATTTATAAAAATGTCTTGAATTTTGTTGTGGGGATTATTGTTTGATTATTTTTTTAAACTCAATAGTTTTACCATTTTCGAGTTTAATCAAATATACGCCGGGTGCAAAAGCACTTGTCTTAACTGTAGTATTTTCGACAAAATCTCCTGCAAAAACAACCTGCCCGATAGCATTATATATATTGAAATTAATAATTTCCGTATTTCCTTTCATTTCAATAACTAGTTCATCAGAAACAGGATTTGGATAGACTTTTATAGCATTTGCTGTAATTGATTCAATTCCAGCGGTGGTAATAGTTATAGTATTAGAAGGATCAGAACTGCATCCATTCAGCGTTACAACCACATAATAATTTCCGACAGCGGTAACAGTATAATCCTGATTTGTTGCACCCGCTATTAATCCTGATTGATTATACCATTGATTCCCCGTCGAAGCGCTTGAATGTAAAACGTTGCCAACCTGGGTAATTGTTGGTGTTGCCGGTTTGCTGTTAACCACTATAGCTTTTGAGGATGCTGTACCAAAGCCGCAGGAGTTTTGGCCTTTTACCGTTATATTGCCTGAAACCGCAGAAAGGCCGAAATTAACCGTAATACTGTTGGTGGAACTGGATCCTGTTGCCCCTGTGGGTAAGGTCCAGACATAAGAGGTTGCATCTGCAATTGTTGGAACGGTATACGTTACCGAATTCTGTCCCTGGCAAAC
Organism: Bacteroidales bacterium; assembly: GCA_035354195.1. GTDB lineage: Bacteria > Bacteroidota > Bacteroidia > Bacteroidales > CAIWKO01 > CAIWKO01. The sequence continues at coordinate 60,417 of DAOQAT010000007.1, forward strand.
GGTCGCTGCACCGGAAATTGTACCAGCAGCTGCCGGGAATACAGTGCATCCGGTACAGATAATCGGTGAGACATAGATTGCGGAATTAAGCGAACCACTACTGATGCCTGGGAATGAATACCAGGTGCTGTTATATTTAATAAACCCTGAATTTGTCGCACTGGAGGATGTTTGTGCCACATTAAACGTATCTGCAGGAGAATTATAATATATTTGATAACCGACATATACATCAGTCCCTGTAAATGCTACAGGAGAGTCGAATGTTATATAATTCAGTGAATACGAAGTCAGCGCACTCATGGCGACGTCTTTTGAGCCAAGCACTGTTCCTGGTGTGGACCCACCACCCTGATATACTTTGAAAGTAACCTTGTGGTTTCCACCTGTTCCTCCGCTATAAACGTCACCAACATATACTTCAAGACCCGTAATGGATGGAGTGGATACTCCCGTGTAATATTCTGCGAATTCTGAAAATGAATAGGAATTATGTCCGGTCCATGTACCCCATTGTCCCGTGCCGAATCCATAAAGAGTCAGGGTATCTGTGGGTAATATGTTGGTAAGGGTGTCACATCCGGCAACTGGAGTCCCCGTGGTGGTTGCATTACCAGTTAATCCGGGGGTTTTAAAACAAATGTTTGTCGTATTGTATTCGAAAACAGCGAAATGATAGGCTGTTGCAGTGGATAATCCGGTTACATTAACCGAAGTTCCAGTACCTTTATAAACAACATAATTGCCGGTGCCTATCTGGGTGCCGCTTCCGAAAGCCGCATTTGCTGTGTAGTTGGTTCCGTTCACCGGTGTGGCATTTACCGCGCTTCCAGCTCTTGCTACCACAATAACACCTCCGGTTCCGTTGCCACGTGTCCAGCCAACGGTCATTGAATTATCTGTTATTGCAGAAGAGGTAAATGCGGTGGCCTGTGTGGTTGGCGGTGTGCATGAACTACAAGACGCCACACCTGCTAATGAGGTAACTCCTGTATTAGTCGGGTCGAGCCAGTCTTTCAATCTTTTGGCTGCGGTGGTGCCATTTTGATCCCAGTGATAATATAATTTTCCATAATAATCGGGTTCATTAGGTGTGTTGCAGTATGAGCTGCCACCTGTTAAAGTTCCGATGATATTTCCGGCACTGTTAAATATTGGCGAACCGGAAGAACCGCCTTCAGTAATGCCATGGCCGTTTGTTGTTGCCGCCCAGTAAACCAGCCAGTGCGTGCCGGTACCGCCGACATTATAGGAAGATAATGCAGTAGTATAGGTTGAAATCTTCATGATATCACCAGCAGGATGATGAATACTGACGCCACTGGCGCTTGCGGTATTTGTTCTGTCCCAGCCATTATAGTAAACATCACCTGTTATAGCGCTGTTGATCTGTACAAGGCAAAAGTCTGAGCCTGTATTATTGGATCCATAGGTGTCGTGTGCTTTAAGCGTACAACCTGTTTTGGTGAATGTGCCGGTTGCTGATGTTCCGCCACATGTTGAAGATTCGTAATGAAAATAAAATACCCAGGCATTATAATCAGCTGTACTTGCATAACCGCCATCATAATGGCAATGGTCAGCCAATAATACATAAGGAGTACAATTCAGGCTGGTGTTATTGACCAAAGATCCTGAACAGTTAAACCAACTCGAGCCGATTCTGATATCAAGTTTGCAAACTCCTTTTTTTTCATCCTGCCAGTTTGTGCCCTCAGGGGTACAAACCACATTAACTTCACATGTTCCTGAAGATTTAGGCCCAACGGTCAAAGGTTCCCATGCCTCGGGGCTGCTTTCACCACCACGATAAAAATAATTCAATTCGGTAATGTGTAATAACACATCATTTTTTTTGTTATTTGGTACCAATAACTCAAGGGTAACTTCATCGCCATTCACTTTTTCATTTGTGAAATAATAATTATCGGTGTTATTTGCCGAAGTATAAGCACCCAGAACTTTTGATTTGTCTTTATTATACAGGAATAATCTGGCACCTTCAGGCAGATAGAATGATGTGTACCCAAAACCTATCGATTTTGCACCTTCTGATTTTACAGTCAGCCTCCAGAGGCTTGCATCATTCTCCGGCAGGTCAGTCCAGGTGCCGGAATTGTTTATACTTAAATCCACTGGAAGCATCACACCAATGCGGTAAGGCATGCTTTTAGAAACCCGGTCGTTATCTTCTGCACTGAGTTTTGCCAGATCCGGTTGTTGTATCTGAACCTTATCAATTTCACCGGAAATGTTTTTATTTCCAAAACTTGGCGGGAGCCCGCCTTCGCTATCCTGCGCAAATGATGATATCATTCCGCAAAAGAAAATAATTACAAATAATAGTAGGGATTTTTTCATAATTTAGAATTTTTTATTTTACAAAAATATGAAAGTCCTTCGTTTTTCCAAAGGTGAGTGGCATTTATTTTTTAGCAAACAATGAAAATTGGCCACCAAAACTATTTTTTCGTATATTTTCTCGAAGAATTCATGGTCAAACATATACCTTATGGCTCAGATATCAAATTTTTCATTATCTTTGCGGGCTGAAAAACCTTAGTTTATGAAAAGAGTGTTAGGCATTGGAAATGCACTTGTTGATATAATGACAATCCTTGAATCGGAGGAGTTTTTATCACAGATTGAGATTCAGAAAGGCAGCATGCAGTTGGTGGATGCTGATCTTTCATCTGAGATATTAAAGCAATCAGAAAGTTTTAAAAAGGAATTATCCTCAGGGGGATCGGCCGCCAATACAATTCACGGGTTGGCAAACCTGGGGGCAACAACTTCTTTTATTGGGAAAACCGGTGATGATACCTTTGGAAAGTTTTTTGCCGATGATATGCGTAATAACGGGATCGATCCAATTTTACTCACAGGGACAACGGATACCGGACGTGCTATTGCACTTATCAGCCCTGATTCTGAACGTACCTTTGCTACTTATCTGGGTGCAGCTATAGAACTTTCACCCTATGACCTTGCTGCCGAAATGTTCTCACGTTACGATTTCATTTATATTGAGGGCTACCTTGTACAAAACCACGATCTTGTCGAGAAGATCCTGGAATACGCTAAACAACACAATTGCCAGGTTTGTCTTGATCTGGCAAGTTTTAATGTGGTTGAACAGCACCTCGATTTTTTAAAAAGGATTATCGAGGATCATGTGGATATTATTTTTGCCAACGAAGAGGAAGCAAAAGCTTTTACCAATATGGAGCCGGAGAATGCGTTGGAAGTGTTATCCAAACTTTGCGATATCGCTGTTGTAAAGATCGGGAAAAACGGATCACTGGTTAAACAGGATGAAAGAATTTACAAAATTATGCCTACCGTGTCAAACTGTATTGACACAACCGGTGCGGGAGATGCTTATGCGGCAGGATTTATTTATGGCCTTGTCAATGATTTGCCACTTGATAAATGCGGCGCCATCGGATCGTTGCTTGCAGGCAAAGTGATAGAAGTAATCGGCGCTAAAATGAACGAAGAAACCTGGGCTGAGATAAAAGGTAAAATTCCCTCCATTATCGAATAGGTTTTATTTCCTGATTTTGCGGATTGTTTTTTATCGAAGCATAACCGGAGTGTTACGAGGTTTTGATCAATAGTTCGTATTGCTTTTAAAACAATTACCAAAACATTTTAAGCCGTTATTTGCACTAACGGCTTCGTTAAGGGGTCAAGTCAGATTGAAAATTATAAATGAATGGCATTAAATCTTGTATCAAGGTATTTTTTTTCATAATATTTAATAACTTTGCACACCTTTTCTGAAAAAATAGTTTAACCCATTAATAATTAATAACAAAAATGAAGGTATATCAGACAAACGAAATTAAAAACATTGCATTGATTGGCGGTTCTAAATCAGGAAAAACCACTCTAGCTGAATGTATGCTTTTTGAAGGCGGAGTTATCAAAAGAAGAGGCTCTGTCGAAGATAAAAATACAACATCCGATTACCGTGAAATAGAACTGGAACGTCAGAATTCAGTGTTTTCAACGGTTCTATTTACTGAATATGCAGATAAAAAAATCAATATTATCGACAATCCCGGGTTCGATGATTTTATCGGAGAAGTGTTTTCCGCATTAAAAGTTTGTGAAACAGCCGTAATGGTGGTCAATGCACAAAATGGTGTGGAAGTAGGTACTGAAATTACCTGGCGTCATGCACACAATCAAAATGTTCCCGTATTGTTGGTTGTCAACCAGCTGGAGCATGAAAAAGCCAACTTCGAAGAAAATTTGCGTCAGTTAAAAAATCAGTTTGGCCCGAAGGTCACGGTTGTGCAGTATCCTGTTAGTACCGGACTTGCTTTTGATTCTGTCATTGACGTCCTGAAAATGAAGATGTACAAGTTTAATAAAGAAGGCAAAGCTGAAATATTAGACATTCCTGCGTCTGAAAAAGAGAAAGCCGAGGAACTGCATGCTGCTTTGATTGAAGCTGCCGCCGAAAGCGATGAAAAACTTATGGAGGTATTTTTTGATAAGGGCACCCTTACCGAGGAAGAATTATATAAAGGATTGAAACTTGGAATTATTGAAAGGAACTTATTCCCGGTATTATGCATTTCGTCAAAAATGAATTATGGCGTGGGACGTTTACTTGAATTTATAGCCAATTCAACTCCTTCGCCAGACGAAGTCGCTCCTCCCAAAACAACCGATGGAAAAGATGTCCCATGCAAAATTTCCGATCCGGCATCGGCATTCATATTCAAAACATCAATTGAAACACATATTGGAGAAGTATCTTATTTTAAAATCCTTGCAGGTGAAATTACCGAAGCCCTTGATATGGTAAATTCAAATAATGGAACCAAGGAACGGGTTTCCCAGGTTTATATCTGTGCCGGAAAAAATCGCGAGAAAGTTGCAAAAGCTGTTGCCGGTGATATTGCGGCTACCATTAAACTTAAGAGTTCATATACAAACAATACACTAGTCGTTTCAAAAAATTCTGATTTCCAGTTAGCACCGATAGAATTTCCTAATCCAAAATATCGTGTTGCGGTTAAAGCAGTTAATACCAGTGATGACGAAAAGCTTGGAAGCATACTTAACGATATGAAACGTATCGATCCTACTCTGAAACCTGAATATTCAAAAGAATTAAAGCAATTGATTGTGCACGGACAGGGTGAGTTACATCTTGCTATTGCTAAATGGCAGATCGAGAAATTGAACAAAATTGACATTGAATTTTTTGCTCCCAAAATACCTTACCGTGAAACAATAACCAAGCAGGCAAAATCGGTTTACCGTCATAAAAAACAATCAGGTGGTGCCGGACAGTTTGGCGAAGTACATATGCTTATCCAGCCGTATTCAGAAAATATGGTTGATCCTACCGAATTCCCAATTCGTGGAAGAGAAGATCATGAAATGCCCTGGGGCGGCAAACTAATTTTCCATAATTGTATTGTGGGTGGCGCTATCGACGCACGTTTCATGCCGGCGATCCTGAAAGGTATCCTTGAAAAAATGGAAGAAGGCCCGCTTACCGGTTCTTATGCGCGTGATATTGCCGTTTATATTTACGACGGGAAAATGCACCCGGTTGATTCAAACGAAATTTCTTTCAAACTGGCCGGACGTAATGCCTTTAAAGAAGCATTTAAAAATGCAGGGCCTAAAATTCTTGAACCAATTTACGATGTAGAGGTCATTGTTCCCGGAGATAAAATGGGTGATGTCATGACTGACCTGCAGGGCAGGAGAGCAGTCGTCATGGGCATGGACAGCGAAGGTAACTATCAGAAAATCCTTGCCAGGGTTCCTTTGGCTGAAATGAACAGGTATTCCACAGCATTAAGCTCCATAACCAGCGGACGTGCTACTTACGGAATGAAATTCTTTGATTACGTCCAGGTGCCTGGTGACATCCAGACACAGCTTCTTAAAGCATACGAAGAACAAGAAAAAGACGAAGAATAGTAATTCTTCGATGGTTAAAACCTGCTCAATTGGGCAGGTTTTTTTTTAGTTAAAAATACTATTTGAAATAATTTTGCGTAATTTGTGGAATAATCGGATCCTCTTGATTTAGTCAGCCTGAAAAAACATGAACAAAATTGATATTTACATCATTAAAAAGTTTTTGGGGACTTTTTTTCTGGCTATTTCGCTGATAATTGTCATTGTTATTGTTTTCGATATTTCTGAAAATATTGACGACCTGATCCAGAGCGATGCGCCATTGAATGAAATCATCTTTGTTTACTACTTGAATTTCATTCCCTATTTTGTCAATCTGTTCAGCCCGTTGTTCACCTTTATTGCGGTAATATACTTTACTTCAAAAATGGCCTCACGCTCCGAAATAGTAGCTATTTTGGGAAGCGGCGTCAGCTTTGCCAGGATGTTACGCCCTTATCTGATTACAGCCTGTTTTCTGACCGGGCTGGCATTTTACCTGGCAAATTTTCTGATCCCTCATACGAACATCAACTTATTAAACTTTAAGAATACTTACATTAAAAACAAGTATCGTAACGATAACCAGAATATCCACATGCAAATTGCCCCAGGGGCTTTTGTCTATGTGGAAAGCTATAATGTTGATGAGAATAAAGGCAGCCGGTTTACTATCGAACATTTTAATAATGGCGTTTTATATTATAAGATGGAAGCAAAAAATATTGTTTGGGACAGTATAAAACAAAAATGGACCATCAATGATTACAGCATTCATCTGATTGATGGTTTGAAGGAAAAAATATTAACGGGGGCTAAAAAGGATACTGCTATTAATCTCACACCTAAAGATTTTTATAAGAGGCTGGATAATCTTGATGTGATGAATTTTTCGCAGTTACGCAAGTTCATTAAGGATGAACGCCTAAAAGGCTCAGAAAACATAAGGTTTTATGAGATGGAAAAACATAAAAGGTTGGCGTTTCCTTTTTCTACCTTCATTTTAACGCTAATTGCAGTATCGGTTTCCAGTCGCAAGGTCCGGGGAGGGATCGGTATTCACATTGCGTTTGGCATGGCGCTGACATTTTTGTATATTTTATTGATGCGCATCACTGAAACATTTGCCACTTATGGGAATCTTGCCCCGGTTCTGGCAGCATGGTTACCTAACGTATTGTTTGCCGGTATTGCACTGTATATGATCATAAAAGCACCCAAATAGGCTAGGCCAGGCGCCCATTCCAGAAAATACAATCCTGAAAATCCCCTGTCATATCAATTTTATTTTCGAATAATCCATAAACAGCCGAACCCGAACCGGACATTGATGCGTAGATGGCTCCTTTTTCGTAAAGCAATTTTTTTATGGAGTTGATTTTCGGATATTTTTTAAAAATAGGCTCTTCAAAATCATTGACCATAAGGTTTTTCCAATCCCTCACCGGGAGTTTGATAATTTCTGTCAGCGGTTTTTGGGCTTTTTTTGGAGTGACCATCCCGTAAGCTTCCTTTGTAGATATTGAGATGTCGGGCTTTATCACGACAATGTAATAGCCTTTCAGGGTGGCCGGTAAAGGCATTAGGATATTTCCTGTTCCTGTTACAAGGCAAGGTTGATCCTGAATAAAAAACGGACAGTCGCTGCCCAGATTTGAGGCCGATCCTCTCAACGTTTCTTCATCAAGATTCAACGAAAACAAATCATTTAAGGCCCTTAAGGTAAAAGCTCCATCGGATGAACCGCCTCCAAGGCCGGCTCCGGATGGGATATTTTTGTATAGATACAAATTAATTTCAGGGATACCTTTTTGTTTTTGCAATAACTGATGCGCTTTGAAACAAAGGTTTTCAGTCTCCGGACAATTGATTTGTATTCCGTCAAAAAGAAAATTGTTTTTTTTAGAAGGGATAATTTCAAGGATATCGAACCATGGTATGGGGTAAAGGATGCTTTCTATATTATGAAAACCATCCGGACGTTTGGAGACAACATTCAGGCCCAGATTTATTTTACAATTTGGGTAAACAATCATCTTTTTTGTTTACAAAAATATATCAAATCAATTAATCTTCAGCGCTATTTTTTCTACTTTTGAAGTGAATTACCATGTATGCTTATAATAGAAAACACGTTGATTGCGGATGAACTTGCTGAGTGTAGGTTCTGTTGTGATCTGAAGTTGTGCAAAGGAAGCTGTTGCGTAGAAGGAGATGCCGGCGCTCCTTTGGAGGATGACGAGATTAAAATACTTACTTCATCCAAAGACGAAATTTTCAGGGTGATGACTCCTGAAGGCATTGAAGCTGTTGAGAAACAGGGAATATTTGTACTTGACATCGAGGGGAAAAAGGTAACACCTTTAGTTAACGAAAAAGAGTGCGCGTTTTTAGTTTATAAAAATGATGTAGCCTATTGTGCCATTGAAATGGCATATAAAAAGAAAAAAATTTCGTTGCAGAAGCCAATTTCATGTCATCTGTATCCGCTTCGGATTATTGATTATACGGATTTTTATGCGGTCAATTACCACGAATGGCATATTTGTAAACCGGCATTGGTAAAAGGAAAGAAAGAAAATATATTTCTTTATGAGTTTTTAAAAGAACCGCTCATTCGCAAGTTTGGTAAGGCCTGGTACGAGGAGCTGGTCAAGATTTCAGAATATATCCGGAACAAAAAAAACTCAAACGGATAACGCTTGTTTTATGCGTGTTTGAATCCGTTCAAATTCTTCCTTGCTGAACGTAAGTTTTTGTTTTTTAAAGTCAAGGTCGAAAAGGTCGTTTAGCGGCACAAGATGAATATGTGCGTGGGCGACTTCAAGTCCTACAACAGCGATACCAACCTTTTTACAGGGGACAGCTTCTTTAATAGCGGCGGCAATTTTTTTTGCAAACAGAAACAGGTCTTTATATTGTTCATCGTCAAGGTCGAACAAATAATCTGTTTCCTGTTTTGGAATTACCAGTGTGTGACCTTCTGCAAGTGGGTTGATGTCAAGAAAAGCAAAAAATCTTTCATCTTCAGCGATTTTATAACTGGGGATATCGCCGGCTACAATTTTTGAAAAGATACTTGGCATAATATGGTTGTTAATATGAAATTTTGATAATCTCAAATTTTAATATTCCGGCTGGTACCTGTATTTCTGCAATGTCACCAACTTTTTTACCAAGCAGCCCTTTAGCAATAGGAGAGTTTACAGAGATTTTACCCAGTTTCAGGTTTGCTTCATTTTCCGGGACCAGGGAATACTTAATATTTGCTTTTGTACCCAGATTTTTTAACTCTACTGTAGATAATATCAGGACTTTTGATGCATCAAGTTTTGACTCATCAATAATTTTGGCATTGCGTACAATTTCCTGTAATTTTGAAATTTTCATTTCAAGCATTCCCTGAGCATCTTTGGCCGCATCATATTCCGCATTTTCTGAAAGATCGCCCTTATCCCTGGCTTCAGCAATCTGTTGTGAGATTTTTTTACGTTCTACTGTAATCAGTTGATTAAGCTCTTCTTTAAGTTTGTTCAAACCTTCAGAAGTAAAATACTTTGACATGATTTAATGTTTAGGTTATAAAACAACAAAGAATCCCATGAGGTGGGACTCTTTGTCAAAATTTAAAATAATTAGTTATTACAGGTTGATGCGCGCACCAATAGAATGCACACCCTGGAAAGGATCAGTTGCTCTATAAGAATAATCAATACCGATGGTAGATCCTTTCTTTTTGTTAACCGGCACCTGAACTGTGATACCTGCGTGTGGGCCTGTTAACGCATTTGATCTTTCAGCTTTTTTGAATGTGCCTTTTTCCATTGCATAACCACCGCGCAGGTACAGGTAGTTCATCATCTTATATTCAAGGCCAACGATATACTGGTCTTTACCAAAAGAATTAGAAACAAAAGTACCCGCCAAAGTAATTTTGTGCTGATCGTTAATGATAAAATCATAAGCGACTCCAATATTTAAAGTGGTTGGAAGTTCATATTCGGCAGAACGCTGTTCAACTGTAAGCTGTGTTGAGCCTCCAAGAACATTTCCGCTGATAGACAGCCCATCTCCTTTAAATTTCAATTTTGATCCTACATTTTTCAATGCAATACCAAACATGATATTTTCTTTTTCTCCGGTGATGTATTGAATACCTGCATCAATAGCAAATCCCTGAGCGGAGAGGTTTGAAATTTTTTGGGATATCACTTTAATATTAATACCGCCGTAAATGCTATTGGAAAACATCCTGGAGTAAGAAACATTAATATTCATAAGTGATGGGGTAAAAGTACCGGAACCGCCCTCAGGGAGCTCAACCGTAGTAATGTCAATATCCCCGAAACTCATGGCCATAATGCTGACTCCGAGAACACCGGTTTCGCCAACCTTTTGTGACAAACCAAATGTATTGATATTTACTCCGGAACCTTTAAGCCACATAGTATTTGCAAAAACGATTTCCGTCCGTGGCGTAAATGCCAAACCGGCAATGTTGGTATACATGGCTTCTATTCCTCTGGAACATGCAACGCCTGCACCTCCCCAGCCGGAGCTTCTTGCCCATGGATTTATCAATAATTCCTGTGACCCACATTCACCAACACGGTCTTCATTTCCGGCATTCAGGTTTTTGATAGGCAGGACACATAACCCAATCAGGATCATTACTAAAAATATTCTAAAAGTCTTATTCATAATTATACTTTTATATTATTTACAACTCAATTTATTATTAGAATGCGTTCAAGTCAATCGGACGTAATGCTCCAAACCATTTTACAACTTTTTCGCCTACGCCATCCACCTTGACATAAATCAGATACATACCTCCTGCAATCGGAATACCGGCATGGTTTTTAAGATCCCAGTCAACATAAGATTTAACATCATCTTTTGAATACTGGCGAACTAAACTACCGCTGACCGTATAAATAGATATGGTACATTTCTGCGGCAGGTTGGTGATTCGCACCCTGTTATCCAGCTGGGTAGTTTCATATCCCGAGAAAGCATAGTAGGGATTAGGAACAACATTAATAAGATCAAGAGAGCCTTCAGCAGCTAGCAATACATTTTTAGTTGTTGCAATATTATCGGTGCTGAAACTATACATTGGGTAATTGTCATTTTGAGGTGAGGCAGGGCCGGTGTTTAAAGTAGAATAATACCGTTTATAAGGCCTGCTAACCCTGATCCTGATTTTTACCTCGCACGGCATATTGGCAGGATCCATAAACCTGTATTTTTCAGGAACTATAGGGCATCCTACCCACATAACATCCTTATATACATAACGTTTGTAAGCAAGATGATTTGGAACATTGCTCAACATATTGTGGATCCATTGTCCTTCGTCATAAGCAGGGCAGTCCTGAACAATATTGTAAGAAGTATTATAGGTGTCTCCGTTATGAGCCATTATATATGTCCAGTGTTTCCCACCCATCAAAATATCGCCGAGAGGTGATGTTAGATTGGTAGTTGGATTCCAGATCATATCACGGCCGTTTTCACCCTGCAGCCAAGAATCTTCACCAAACATCATGTTAAGGCGTTCTCCGGTTTCAACATTAATAGCATAACCAGGGAACCAGCCCATGCCTTGTCCGGCATCGGATGTTCCGGCCCTGAGGTCAAATTTTTTCACATTGCCTTCAGCTAACAGTGAGTTTGCATCTTCGCACATTTCAATTACCGGGCATTTTGTCCATTTTGATTTGTCGGGAGTCAGATACAAATCCACACTGTATATGTTTTCCATTTTATTCCAGGCGTTTGTAACTGCATTATTCCATTGTGGTCCATATTCATATCTGGAGGCCATTCTATATGGTGCCCAGGTACCGCCAAGCAGCTTTTCATAGTCTTCTTTAGGGTCGTAATTTGTACCAGTCAGGGTGTTGTTAGCATCGTATGTCAATTCATAATCATTTTGGGTAGGATCATCAAGATTTCCTGTGGTACCGGATCTGATCCAGTTGAAAGCTACATAGCTATCTATATCAGGAACACCAGAAAGCCACTGTTTCGAGCTGTCTGCAAACTGTATAGTTGCTTCAATAAATCCGTTATTTACACCTACAGGATCAACTGGGCCCGGTGCCGGAACCTGTGCAATGGTAATGGAAAGTCCAAGGTCGGGAAGGACCTGTTCATAACCAACAGTTATGGTGCTTTCAGAAGTCCACTGCTGCAAGGTTGAGGTATTAGTGAGTACCCATGTACTGGAGTCAATACTGCCTCCTGCGTTCGGTATAAGTTTTATGGTATAATTGCCAGGAGCAACATTAAGAGGGTCAATAACTTTAATATTCAATGGGCCCTTGTTGTAATCATAGGTAAGTTGTTCAGCTTTATAAGGTGAGCCATCCATGATACTGTTATAAGTTTCAGTTGTAAAGTCCAAAATGAGGCCACCGTTTCCGTTACCTTCAATTCGCGTTATTTGCGGCATTACTCCATATTCAGAATTTGCAACGGTTCCTCCGGCTTCCGGTGAAGGAATGTGGGGCATGGCAGATACAGGATTGTTGGGTCCTGCAGCAGCTTTACGACCGGCTTTGTAAGGAAGTTTTTGTCCGTCAAAATCCAAAGGATTTGATTGGCTGTATGTTTTATAATTATTGTAAGCATAAGCAACGGCAATATAATAATATTGTTTGTGGTTTACCAGGCGTTTGTCACCAGTGGCAAATTTATCTTCCAAAACGCGGAATGAATGTACGATGCCAGAATTGGCGCCATCCACTTCAAGAACCGGGACACTCCCGCCCAAAGCTTCCGAAAGGTTGTAGTTAATGATTTTTGAAACATCATTTTTAATATCACACTGAGCAACCAAACGGGCTTTGTCAGGGTCATGCAAGTCGGTAACCGAAACAGAAGCATCAGCAAGCTGGAAGATCTGGTACCCTTCGAAACGAAAATAGGGATCACCAAGCACAATAGTATTGTCTTTTTCCTTATAATCTTCAGGAGTATTCGTATAATTATTTGAAAGGCCTTTTCTGTTTGTAATATAAAGTATCAACTCACGGTCAAGTTCCTGAATTGCTAAATCCGGAGCATCAGGGCCGTCAATTACTTTAAAGCAGTTATCAAATAAAGCCTGGCATTTATCATCCACGGTGCGCAGTAATTCAACGGAAGCCCAGGCGCCGCCTGATGTTGCCCTTGCCCATGGGATACCAACGGTGATATAGTTTACAGCACCTGGTTCCAGGGTAAATGGACCGGCGGACTGCATAAAACGACGGTCAAAAGGAGGGTTGCCGGCATTGGCATCTGTCCAGGTTAAACCTGAACCGCCCGCACCGGTTGTAAAACCACTAGGTTGAATGCCTGAGGTTCCCCAGTTACAAAGGTCCGTATTGTCAGGAAACATAAAGTCGCAGGCAGGTCCGATACCACCGGCACTAGGATGGCCTAAACCACCATAGATCATACGTTCGCCATCTTTCCAGATACCGCGTAACAGGTTGTAATACTGGGCAGCGACATCAGGGTCGGTAATGGCTGCTAAGCTACCACTGTTATTATGGTATACAAATCTGCGCATTCCAAAACGTTCGTCATCAACAATGCAGTTCCCAAAGTTAACACCATTAATAGCAGTGTTGCAATTCACTAATGGATTGGTAGGATCGTATTTCGGATTATCAATTCCATCAGCATCCATATAAGGCCCCTGGAAAAAGTCAACACCAACGGCAGGAGGTTGTGCACCATAATCCTGAGGACGGCCCGAACCATCAATATCATCTCCATTATAGCAATACCCCAGTCCTCTCAAAACATCACAACCTACATAGTCGTCAGTTGCATCACCAAGGTCAGTATCAACCCATTGGCTGAAATAAGTTTCAGTTAAACGGTAGGTAGAGCGGTTAATGATCTCATATGAATAAAAAGTCATGTTATTGATTTCGTCGTTGGTGGAGAATCCAAAAGCCTGGGCCCTGATTTCCATACCAACAGCTTCACCACCGGTTTCTGTATGAATGTTTCCTTTATCATTGAACACCCACCATAAAGTTTTATCGCCTTTTAATACCTGGTCAGCCAGAATTCCATTGCCTTCCATAGTTTTTGGTGCAACATATCCGCAAGGATAATTGACAGGGCAGAGTACATTATCAAAATCAAAATAGGGATAATCGCCTTTTTCATAATCGTATTTTAAATCGCCGTCAACATCCATAAAAGGCGCCAGATAAAAACTTTGGAACCGGTCGGTAAACTCAGGATGTGCCGGGTAAGTTTTTATACATTCAGGAATATCATAGCCCGATGGTGGAGTGCCCCCGTTACTGTTGCATGCAGCAATAAATTCTTCCACATCAGCTCGTGTGAGAACAAAATGCTTGTCATAAAAATCGCAGACTTCTGCATCAACCGATGCAGCGCCATCTTTTGACAGAGGGCCTGTCCAGAAGTCGTTACCGATCTGTCTGTAACGTTGTGCGGCAAGTTTTAGCTGGCCGTTTACATCAAGGCCGCCAATCCATAATGCAGCAGAAAACATGGATGTTTTGGTTGTGTTGCCAGGTATAAAGTATTCCGGGCTGCCCTGTAAATCCCACCACATATCTCCTCCGGTGTTTATCCTTGCACGGACGTTATTGATATCAAGGTCAGTCGAAGAAGAAGGCGGTAAACACGCTTCAGCCACACTTTTATTATTATGGTTGCTCTTGATGGATTTTAAAACCGGCCACTTATCTGCATAGTTGGGGTTAGACAATCCTACGATTAATACTGTAAATAATAAATAACGAAAAATATTTTTCATGGTTGTGATTTTAAAAAGTTCTGTCATCATATTGATTAAAAAGATAAAGATAGACCGAGACGAATTCTTCTTGGTAAACTGTAATTATAGGGGTTATTAATCTTAATAGCATATTGGTCAATGTATGCCTGTGTATCAGTCTGTGCAGCGATTTGAGCCTGATAATCTGCAGAAGAGAGGTACCCATCATCATCAGCGTTACCAGTGGCACGGTAAACACTCATGATATTTTTGCTATTCAAGACATTCAATACTTCAAGATAAATGTTCATATATAAAGGTCTGCCGGTTTTTGCACCTTTTTTACCGGTCTTTATAATAATGTCTTTGTCTAAACGGGCATCAACCCTGAATTGCCATGGCATTCTGGATCCATTGATCTGTCCTTCCAAAGAATAGGTTCCTGAACCAACCAGAGTACCTACTACAGTAGCAGAACGGCTGTATGGGATCCCGGAGCCACCGTTTATAGAAATATTCAAACCGGTATTTTTCAGGAGCTGGGTAGTTTTAACTTTATCAGTGCCTTTGATTTTTCTTGTGATCTTCGGGCCGTTATATTCTTTGCCTTCGCCGTAACGATAGTCAATTACAGCAGAAATAGAATGGCGCCTGTCGAAATCAAGAGGGGTAATAGTTCTTAAGTTTGGTTGGTTAGCACGGATAAGGTTGATACCGGATTCGGAATTTGAGCCTGTACCTGAAGCGAATTGAAGAGTATAAGATGCTTTTAACCAAACATTTCCTGTTCTTCTAAGGTCATAAGTAGCCGTAAATCCCTGTACCGTACCAAAGTCAATATTATTATAAGAAATGTATGAAACAGGATAAGCTCCCGAATACCTGTATACCTGAATCATGTTTCGTTGTTCACGGTAATAGGCAGAGATCTTTATTGAAGATGAATTACTGAGTTTTTGCTGGAACCCTAATTCATAGTCGATAGTTTTTTCAGATTTCAGGTTAGGATTGTTAATGGCATTCTGGCCCTGGGTGAAAATAAAGAAATATTCGGTAGGATCCATTATGTTTCCGGTAGAAGGCCTTTGGGTCAACACATCATAATGAGCAAAAAATAATGCTTCATCAGAAATTGGGAATGAGAAAGAAATACGCGGCATGAAATTCAATTGAGGATCATAGTCCGTAAAGGCGCTTGAATTTACTTCTTTCTGATCGGGATTTACCAGATATGGAGCTATACCTGTGGAAGTTTCAATAGAAGATGGGTCGCTGATTTCAGTACCAGCTGCATTATACCAGGTGCTTCCGTTTCTGTATCCTTTTATGGAAGTAGGATTTTTTATGTTGTCAACATAAACCACATAATCAGATCCCATGTTTGACGGGTGTGGGCCTAACTCGGTAACCTCATTAACAGTTTTTGCCTCGTAAAGCAAATAAGGATCTTTTAATACTTTCTGATTGGCATCATAACGGTCAAGACGAAGGCCTACGTTGAAGATAAGGTCATTAAAAGCAAATTTATCCTGGATAAAACCGGCAATGTATATCGGTTCAAACGCACCTTTAGGCCTGGCGTATCTTCCATTATCATCCAGTTGGGTAAAGAAATCGTCAAAACTTGGTTTGCCTTTGAGTTTTTTGCCGGTATGGTCATAACCCATGTAAGACACATAAGAATTTCCACCATTTAATAATTCATCTGCGCTAAACATATCAATGGTAAAGGTGGATGGTTCGTAACTATCAACA
>DAOQAT010000008.1:0-35081 GCA_035354195.1 Bacteroidales bacterium
ACCAATGATTTCACCACCTTATTCCTGACACAGGGTAATACAAATACCGGTGTTATTCCTTGTTCCATATCGGTTGCTGCTGGCGATGTTATTGGAATTTTAGGTTCACGGGGTACCGGCGATGACAACTCCTATGGACCAAGCCCTTCAACAACTACCATCAATGGGACTTCAGTCACGATAGCACGATTAGGCATGCAATATCCTCTTGCCACCACAGCACCAACAGAATTATGGACTGAAGATGGCGTAGGAATCTCAAGGGTTGAATTTACCTACGGAGATGCAGGCGGATCCATTACGTGCACCTCCGCAACACGCACTCCGGTTACCGTTACGTTAAGCGACAATATAACTCCATCCTTTGCAGGTATGGGACCCTATTGTGAAGGTGAAACGCCCGGAACACTTCCTGCTACATCGATCAACAGTATCACTGGAACCTGGAGCCCTGCAACAATAAACACCGCATCTGCCGGAACAACAACCTATACATTCACCCCTGATGGTGGCCAGTGTGCCACCGTTGTAACCATGGATGTGACGGTAAATACGGGAAATATAATTCCAACGTTTACAGCACTAGGGCCATATTGTGCAGGTGACACGCCCGGGACATTGTCAGGCACGTCTACTAATGGAATTACAGGATCATGGAGCCCGGCAACGATTAGCACAGCTTCTGCCGGAACGGTCACGTATACTTTCACTCCGGTTGCGGGTCAGTGTGCGTTAACAACAGCCATGGATATTACGATAAATCCTTTAGTTACACCGGCATTTACTACTTTAGGCCCATATTGTGCAGGTGACACCCCTGGAACATTATCTGGCACTTCAACGAATGGAATAACAGGATCATGGAGCCCTGCAACGATTAGCACTGCATCTGCCGGAACAGCTACTCACACATTTACACCAACTGCAGGACAGTGCGCCAATACAACCACCATGAATATAACTGTAAATGCAACGGTAACACCGACATTTACTGCCTTAGGACCATACTGTGTGGGAATTGTTCCCGGAACCCTTCCCGGAACTTCCAACAACGGAATTACAGGATCATGGAGCCCTGCAACGATTAGCACTGCATTTGCCGGAACAACGACGTATACGTTCACACCTACTGCCGGCCAATGTGCTGTAACAACTACCATGGATATTTCAGTCATATCAACAATAATTGCAACTCTTGGCGAAGATACATTACATATTTGCGATAAGACAAGCCCGGGAACTTTTACCGCAACGGTTTCAGGAGGAGAAGGCACTTACACATATCAGTGGTATACCTTCACAACCGGGTTGGTTAGCGGAGCAACAACAAGTACTTACAATCCGGGTATTATGACAACCAGTAATGCATTTTATTGCCAGGTTTCCAGCAGCCTTTGTGGCTCCACAAATTCTGATACCGTTATTGTATATGTTATTCCTCAGGTTGGAAACCCTACGCCCATTACCATTGCAGGCGGAACAGAACCTTTGTGCCAGTTACCAAACGGGACAACTACAACCACTTATGCTACTACGGCAACCAACAATATCGGATTTCATTGGTCCATAAATAATCCGCTTGCAGGATCGATTGATTCTGTTACTGGTGTTATAACGTGGGCTAATGGTTTTTACGGCAGCGTAAATATCCAGGTTTATGCTTTAGGCTGCGGTTTGCCCTCCCCAACGATAACACATACTGTAACCGTATACAAGACACCCGTAGCAGAAGCTGGTCCATGGGGGAGCTATACAGGGAGCCCCATACAGATTGGCGATACATCAAGTGGCCCGGGAGCTTATTCCTGGCTGCCAGTTGCGGGATTAAACGACCCGAATATTGAACAGCCATTGGCCTCACCACTAAGCACCACAACCTATACATTAACCGTCGACAATAATGGATGTGTCGCCACCGATACGGTTACCATCGTTTTTGGCGGACTGGGCCATACCATCAGCGGAAAAACGGTTTATGCAGGCAAAGCCAATGCTGGAAGTCCGGCTCCAAACCTCCCAACCTACAACCCTGTAATTTATGCAATCGATAAAGTAATCGTGATTCTGAAAAATTTCCCCGCAAACGATGAAGTTGCCAGAGATACCAGTGATACCCAAGGACTGTATCAATTCAGTAATGTACCGGATGGCAACTATATTCTGTCGTATGATAAATACATCAGCGATACCATGATATGGGGAAATGATGTAACCGCCATTGACATTGCCTTACTGAAATATTTCGTTGGCAGTGATACCGCCACTGATCCAACCAGGTGTTTTTCAGCAAAATACAAAAGAGCCGCCAATGTTGATAATAACACAACCGTCAATGCCATTGATATCTCCAGAATTAAAGCAAAAGTTGGTTCCCCCTTTGATGTCGTTAAAAATTTCCCAAAAGGAAACTGGGTTGCATTTGATAAAAACATTACGGTTGCCGGTTCCGACCTTAGCCTTAACCTTGAAACAATTTGTTACGGCGACTATAATGCATCCAGCAGCAAATACCGCGATTCGGTCAATACCTGGAGCGGAGCAAAATCATTGCCCGGAGAGTTTGTTGTTAGCTCCGATGAAATAGTTATGATAAACAATCCGTCTTACTTTGAGGTGCCTTTGAAAATCAGTACCAAAGTAAATGATTTTTCCGCATTGGGCCTCGAAATGCAATACCCGTACACAGAATATGAGCTCGTGACCGCTCATATGGCAACAGGTGGATCAAAAAATTCCGCGGTAAAAATCAATCCTTCACTTGAAGAGGTCATCGCTAATGATAATGATTTGCTGGTTACCGATGACCATGGAACCATCAGAGTGGTTTATGCCACTACAAATCATTTTGATGTGGCGCCCAACGATGAAATGATTGTGTTTGGGTTCCGTCCGCTGAAAATACTGCAGCAAGGTGAAATCGAATTTCCTTTGTCAGCAACCGGTGTTATCGGCAATCAATACGGTCAAGAAAACGATGATGCCTACCTGTTAATACCCAAAATTTTTGTTCAGGGAAACAACACTGATACGGAATTTGAGCTTGCAGGTTTTCCTAACCCATTTAATGATGAAGCAACAATTACGTATACTATTCCTGAAAACGGAACCGTTAAACTGAACGTATATAATGCTATCGGAGAGCTGGTTTCGGTGCTCGTGAACGAAACCCAGGTGAGTGGGAAACATTCTTTTGCTTTCTCACAGATTAACCTGCCGGCCGGTATGTACACCTTCAGGTTTGAATTTACGGGATCGGATATGTCAAAATGCTTGATATTGAAAATGATTCACTGATTCGGATCATTTTGATTCTCTTATAAAAAAATGATTTTTTCGCTATAAAATGCGGGAAAATCATTTTTTTTGTGTTTAATGAAAGAAATTTTTGTTATTTTGTATTTGAAATATTCATCGCTTTAATTCTAAAAAAAACCATATGAGAAAAATATTAATTATTTTACTTATCCTGTCAAGTGTGATAACACTATTCAGCTGTAAAAAGAAAATCAGTGGATGTACCGATGAAACTGCAACGAATTATAATTCTGATGCCACCGAAGACGATGGCTCATGTACATACTTAAGTGTCGGCGCAAGTTACCAGGGAGGAGTCATTGCTTATATTTTACAACAAGGCGATGCAGGGTATGATGCTAATGTTGTTCATGGATTAATAGCAGCCCCGAGCAATCAAAGTTCCAGCGCAACATGGGGCTGTATGGGAACCACCATAAGCGGAGCCGACGGGACTTCAATAGGTTCAGGAAATCAAAACACAACAGATATCTTGAGTGGGTGCTCGTCTTCAGGTACTGCAGCTAAACTTTGTTATGATCTGGTGCTGGGCGGATATAGCGATTGGTATTTGCCAAGTTTAAACGAACTGGGCAAATTATACCAGAACAGGACCGCAATTGGTGGCTTCGCAGTCGCATTTTACTGGAGTTCCACCGAAGGAAGTTCTGACCAGGCATGGGTAACTTCTTTTGCAGATGGCGGACAAAGCAAATTAGATAAAAGCTATTCCGGAAGTGTCCGTGCCATTAGAAGTTTTTAATAATCCCGGTTCATAATACATTTTTTGTGTACGGCTCTGCATTATTGGCCGTGTGACCAAAGCTTTTATTTTCAACAATAGGCAAAGAAATATGCCTGAAAATGGATTCTTATAATCCTTATCATTCCTGGTTTCCTGGTTTATAAATCACTATATTTGTATTATCAAATCGAAAAGATTTTGCGAAAAAAATACCTTGGAATTGATGTTGGTTCCGTGTCTGTTTCTCTCGTACTGCTTGACGAACACAAGAAAGTAATTAAGGCATATTATGCTTTTCATAAAGGCCAGATCATGGAACACCTCGAAAAAGGAATAGGCGATCTGGATTTGAGTCAGGTAAAAGGTTTAGGATATACTTCTTCCACACCTGCAGTTCTGAAACAGGGTTTGATGACTGACTCCCGTATTGCTTTCATAAAAGCCGCCAAACATGTTCATCCCACTCTGGACGGATTGCTGATCATCGGTGCGGAAAAATTCGGCCTTGTCACCTTTGATGAGCACGGTGAATATTTGAATTATAAATCAAACACCTCCTGTGCGGCAGGTACCGGGAATTTTCTCGACCAACAGGTGGAACGTCTGAACCTGGAGAGTATCATGGAATTCAGCCGTATGGCTTATGAAAATACGGGACATATCCCGCTCATCGCCTCACGCTGTGCCGTGTTTGCAAAAACCGACCTCATACACGCTCAACAGGAAGGTTACAACCTGGCTGAGATTTGTGACGGATTATCGTATGGGCTCGCAAAGAATATTGTGGATGCCGTATCTCTCAGAGATTCTTTTGATTCGCTGGTTGCCTGCGGTGGTGTGGCATTGAACAAGGCCGTAATCAAACATATTGAACTCCTAAGTAAGGTCAAAATTTCCGTGGATAAGATGGCACATCTTTATGGAGCCATCGGCGCCGCCTTATGCTGTGCGGAAGAAAACTTCCCCGCCACGCAGCCAATAAACACAAAATCTGATATCCTTTCCGGCAGCAAAAAAGATAAAAAGCTCTACTACCCTCCTCTTAAACTGGAACTTTCAAAATACCCTGATTTCAATGATCATGAGAAATATGAATTTCAAAGTACATTATTTCCTGAAATGAAATCCGTTGAAGTTGACATATATTCCGAATTTTGCAGAGATTCAACCGTATACCTTGGCATTGATATCGGTTCCACCAGTTCCAAGGCAGTTTTGATGAATGAGGATAAGCAGGTGGTCGCCGGTTTATACACACGAACTGCAGGACAGCCGCTGCAGGCGGTTCAATGTCTTTTTGAGGCGGTCTGCCATATTGAAACAACTTACCATACCCGCTTTACAATAGCAGGAGCCGGGACTACAGGCTCCGGACGAAAATTCATGGGGAAAATTATTGGCGCCGACATCATACTTGATGAAATTACCGCACATGCACGTGCTGCCTATGAACTCGACCCCGAAACGGATACCATCATAGAGATCGGCGGACAAGATTCCAAATTCACGGTAATGAAAAAAGGCATGGTGACCTTTTCGGTGATGAACAATGTTTGTGCTGCAGGGACGGGTAGTTTCATTGAAGAACAGGCTAAAAGGCTAAACTGTCCGCTTTCCGAATATGCTGACCGGGCAGCCCTTGCCTGCGCACCGCTTACCAGCGACCGTTGTACGGTATTCATGGACCGGGACCTGAATCATTACCTCAACACAGGATATTCGGTTAATGAGATACTTGCCGCGGTGCTGCATTCCACAAGAGAGAACTACCTGACTAAAGTCGCTGTAACCGGCAGTATTGGCAACAAGATCTTTTTTCAGGGTGCGACAGCAAAAAACAAAGCCCTGATTGCTGCTTTTGAGATGAAGCTTAAAAAGCCGATCATGGTTTCACAGTATTGCCACCTTACCGGTGCTTTGGGCGTTGCCCTTGAACTCCATGACAAGAACCTGAAGGCTACAAATTTTCGCGGCCTTGAACTTTATAAAAAACAGATACCTATCATTTCAGAAACGTGTGAGTTTTGCACTAACCATTGTAAACTAAAAGTTGCAGCTATTGATGGCGAAATGGAGGCATACGGCTTTCTTTGCGGAAGAGACTACACCACGCAAAAATTCGTTAAGAACAAAGATTCAGGCTTCCAACTTATCAGCAAAAGAAAAGAAATTTTCAGGTTCAAGCCACATGCTGTCAACCCCGGCATTACCATTGGTATTCCGGCCGGGCTGCACGTATTTGATGACCTGGTTTTCTGGCGTAAGTTCTTTGACCTCCTCAACATTAAAACGATCACCAGTGAGGATCATAAAACAGCGGTCAGGGACGGCAAAACAATATGCAGCGCCGAATTTTGTTCCCCTGTCGCGACCATGCATGGACACGTGGATTACCTGATGGATAAAGCGGATTATATATTTCTGCCGGTTTATTTACTTGAAAAAGGTGAACGGAATGCGCACAAACAATATTGTTATTATACACAGTTCATTTCTTCTGTAATCTATGTCCAGCAACGTTTTAAACACAATGGAAAAATCTTAAGCCCGACCCTGCAATCCCCGCGAGGAGGAAATTATTCCATGCACGAGCTGCAAAAAATGTTTGCATCCATCGGATTGGAAGACATCAGCATCACCAGGGTAACACAGGCTTATACCAAAGCAAAAAAATTTTTGTGGCCATTGCTTAAAAAATGGGAAAATACCTATGCTGAAGAAATTCGAGATCATAACGACATCCATGTCATGTTGCTTGGACGGCCGTATACCGCCATGTCGCAGTTGATGAACAGCAATATACCTGAACTCATTGAAAAAAACGGGGTAAAGGCATTTTTCATGGACATGCTCCCTACCGGCATACCGCTAAGCCTAAAGGCCAGGGAATTGTTAAGCATTATCAACTGGAAATTTGCAGCAAACATACTTTATGCCGCCGATGTTGCGGCACAAACAAAAAATTGCTATCCTGTGCTTGTCACTTCGTTTAAATGCACGCCCGATTCTTTTGTTATTGAGTATTTTAAAGAAATTCTCAACCATCATAACAAACCCTATCTGGTCCTTCAGCTCGATGAACACGATTCCTCCGTGGGTTATGAAACACGTATCGAAGCCGCTATCAGGGCTTTCCGAAATCACCAGCGCAATACTACCACCGGCGGCATGGCGGAACAAATCATTCAGGATCCTGTACTTGCGGCAACTAACGACTCAGCCGATGTACATGGCCTTACTAATTATATAAAGGTATTATCCAAAGAAACCAAAAAAATACTGAACGTCCATACCATTGATATCAAAAACTTCAGTTTTTCTCTTAAAAGGCACATAACACCAAAAGATGATTTCCAGGATCAATTTATCAGTACCGTATCAAAGCTAAAAAATAAAACCCTGCTGCTTCCTTCCTGGGATCAGCTTGTCGGGAAGTTGCTTGAAGCTGTTCTTAAAAACGCGGGGATCAATGCGCATTTATTAACAAGTACAGAGGAGTCTATGATCAGAAGCCTGAGCCAGAACACCGGGCAATGCATACCCCTGAATATCATTGCACAGAACGCAATCGATTACATTAATGACAACAAGCTGAATCCCGCAGATACCGTAATATGGAATATAAAATCAGACCTCCCCTGCAATCTTAGCATGTTTCCGCATTTTACAAAAAAGTTGCTGAACGATCATGGCAAAGGCATGGAACAGGTATCTTTATATCTGGGGGATATTATTTTTTATGATTTCTCGCTTCAAACCGCAATCAACGCCTACCTGGCATACCTGATCGGTGGTTATTTACGCAAGATTGGTTGCATGATTCGTCCGTATGAAAAGGAAAAAGGCGCCACTGACCTTACGATCAAATGGTCCATGGATGTTTTGTACGAAGCCTTTCTTAATGACAAGCCCAAAGAACCTGCCGTTGAAAAAATCATTACCGCTTTTGAAACGATCAAAACAGAAAAAACGGTGCGGCCAAAAGTGGCGATCTTTGGGGATCTGTATGTCAGAGACAATGACATGCTGAATCAGAATTTAATTAATACCATTGAAGAAAATGGCGGTGAAGTAATAACAACTTCATACAGTGAATACCTGAAAATTATTATTGACCCCTTACTGGATCGTTTATACAGGGAGGGTAATTATTTTAAGTATGCCAGAAACACTTTTCTGAAATCTATCATTCCATTGGTGGAAAACAAATTCACAAAATATTTTTACCGGATTGCATCGGCTCCGTTGGCAACTAGCAATAAAGAAACAAATGAATGGCTTGTAAAATTCGGGCTTAATCCTTTTAACCGTGGGGAATCAGTGGAAAATCTGCTAAAAATCCAGAGCCTGGTCAAAAATCATCCCGACCTCGACCTGTTCATCCAAACAAATCCGTCGTACTGCTGCCCGTCGCTGGTTACACAAGCCATGACCACAAAAATAGAAGAAGAAACGGGTATCCCCGTTGTAACTATCGAATACGACGGGACAACGGCATTAAAAAACGATGTGGTTATCCCTTACCTGAAATACAGAAAAAAAAGAGAAAAACCATTGCATCATCCGTTAATGCCCTAAGGTAGAACACTGATACATTGCTCTGTATTCTGTAATAAAAAATGAAGGCGGTTTAATATGTTCACACGGGAGGTCCCGGAGTCAAAATCAAGAAACAACAGGTTAACATCCGGATAAAGGCTTTTGATTTTCGTCTCCATGCCTTTTCCAACTATATGATTTGCTATACAACCAAATGGCTGGATGCAAATAACATTATTAATTTTCTGCCTGGCGAAATAAGCGATTTCTCCTGAAATGAGCCATCCTTCACCATATTGGTTGTTCAGGCTTAAAATTTCAGAGGCCAGCTGGGCCGAATGATCAATGCTATAAACAGGCCGGTAAAACCTGAACGATTTAAGGATTTTTTCAAATTTATTAATGTAAAGATTTACACCAAATTCGATGATGTTTTTTATAAAACTAAGATAATCCGTTTGATCAATATATTCACGGCTTCGTTCTTTTGAATTAATAAAAGCCTGCGTAAAAAACTCGGTTAACGGAGGTAATACCACCTCCACATGATTCTCTACCAGCCAATCAATTACATTGAATTGTCCGTATGAATTGTATTTTATATAAATTTCACCCACAACACCAACCGACTGGACGTTTGCAGAGGTGCCCTCAATGGCATTAAAATCCTGGACCGCTTCCTTTAACAATGGAATAAATTCATCACAAGCATGATTTTCCAAAAGTTCCTTCGCTTTATCAAGATATTTATGTTTTAACTTTACTGACATGATGCCGTCAGCTTCACGGGATGCAGAGGCATAATACATGCGGGACAGGCTGTCCAAAAAGACAAGGGCCGTAAGCGCCGGTTTAATAAGCTTATACCAGTTGGGCTTAAACCCAGGCTGATTGTTTTCCAGAGAACTTGTTGGTGCAATAGAAACAATAGGAACACTGGCATACCCTGCATTTACCATGGCTCTTTTTATCAGCGCAAGATAATTGGACGCACGGCATTGCCCTCCGGTTTGGGTAATTCCGACTGCAATTTCATCCATATTATATTTATTGCTTTTCAATGCACGGATGATATCACCGACAACCAGAGTAGCCGGATAACAAATTTCATTATTGGCATACTCAAGGCCCAGATCAACAGATTGCTTATCAGATGGAGGCAGGTTTATAATTTTATAGCCAACGAGTTCGCCAAGGGCCGGTACCACCGGTGAATAAAAATCCGAAAACCATGGCACCAGTATACTCCTGTCTTTGTCTTCAATACCAAAAACGGCGAGCTTACTGTTTGGATTATCATTATCAATATTCGTATATTCTTTGTGGGTTTTTAATTTCAATGATTCGACCAGTGAACGCAAACGTAGTTTGATGGACCCGGGGCTTGAAATTTCATCTATCCTTACCAGTGCAAAAGACAAAAAGGATCGTTTGGCGAGATCGCGGATTTCATCCATGATGAATGAATCGGGGCCACAACCGAATGAGTTCAACTGGATCAGGCCGACAGCATATTTTTGTTGAGATGCCCACCAGGCGGCTTGTAAAATACGGTTGGGATATTCCCACTGCGAAACAGCAAAAAATGAATCAAAGCCCTCATCGGTATCCTCAGAGACAATGTCTTCGTTTATCACGCTGACACCCAGGTCAGTCAGTATCTGCGAAACTTTCTGATGTATCAGGTGATCCATGTGGTAAGGATGGCTGGCCAGTAAAACCACAAGTTTGTTGTTCTTTACAGCATCATCGAATATTTCCCTGTTTTGTAACCGGATCCTGGCCTTAAAGTCTGCTTGTGCTATAAGCGAGGCATTAAATGCGTTTTTAAAGGTGGAGCTGCTTACGCCGAATTGTTGGCAATATTTCCAGCATGCTTTTTTTAATAATTTGACATTTTTAAAATTGATAGCCGGCGAATCAAACGGTATAGCCGCTGATTCTGCCTGCAAGGTGGTGTTTTTAAGCACTTCGGAATATCCGGTAACGATCGGGCAGTTATAACTGTTGGAGGATTTTACATGCCTTTTTGTTTCATAAATGACAAATGGCAGAAAAATCCGGGATACTCCTTTTTCAATCAAGTCAACGATGTGGCCATGCGCAAGTTTTGCAGGAAAACAAATATTATCCGACATGGAGGCCCCTATCCCTTTTTTATACATCGATTGGCTGCTTTCGTCCGAAAGCACCACCTGGAGACCACAGTTGGTAAAAAGCGTTTTCCAGAACGGGTAGTTCTCATACATATTCAGCACTCGCGGTATCCCAATGCTGATGTTATTTTTCAAACCGCTTTCCGGCTTATCATTGAACAGTATCTGGTTTTTGTAATCGAAAATATTCAGGCCGCGGGTGTGCTTTGCATTGTTTGAAAATATTTTCTCGCACTTGTTTCCTGAATAACAGATCCTGTCGTTTGGAAATTTATAATTAGTGATCTGGCAGGCATTTGAACACCCCTTGCAATTGGAAAGTTTAATCGTATAATCCAGGTTTTTTTCAAGATCCCTGAACCCGACAAAGTTGCTTTTATCACCGGTTTTACTTTTATTTAATGCATATAATGCAGCGCCATAAGCGCCCATCAGTTCCGGTTTGCCGGATACAACAATTTTTTTTCCTGATAAAACCTCCAGGCTTCTGAAAACGGCTTTATTTCTGAAGGTGCCGCCCTGAACGACAATGTTGTCGCCGATATCGGAATTGCTTTTAATCCTCAGAACTTTATTCAGGCAGTTTTTCACAACCGAATAAGCCAATCCTGCAGACAGATCGGAAACGGAAGCACCATCACGCAGGGCTTGTTTTACTTTGGAGTTCATGAAAACCGTGCACCGCGAACCCAAGTCATAAGGCGCCTTTGATTGGATGGCAAGGTCGGCAAAATCTCCGGGGGAATATCCAAGTGTGTTGGCGAAACCTTCGATAAATGATCCGCAACCTGAGGAGCAGGCTTCATTAATTTCAATATTCGTAATGATATTGTTCTGAACAAAAATCGCTTTGATATCCTGCCCGCCAATGTCCAGGATAAAAGTAACCTCCGGTTCTATTTTCTGAGCGGCAAGAAAATGTGCAACCGTTTCAACGATCCCATAATCACAACCTAAGGCAGATTTAATAAGTTCTTCGCCATAACCGGTTACCGCTGCTTTACCAATAATAATTGACGAATTATCAGCTTTGAGATGAGTATCAAAATCCTTCAATCCGTTGATCACGGCCTCCAAAGGTTTTCCATTATTGTTGCGGTAATAATGATATAGGATGTTCCCATCTGAACCGAGTATGACAATTTTTGTTGTCGTGGAGCCCGAGTCAATACCTAAAAAACAGATTTCCTCCGCCTTATGTTTTCTTTCCGGAATTTCAATAACATGCCGTTCGGTTTTCCACCTTGCAAATTCTTCCGGATTAGAAAATAATGCCGGAAGTGTATTGTCAACGGATTTGTTCTGGTCGGCTGATTTTATAATATGGAAAAATTCGGATATTTTGACAGGCTTGTGTGAAGAAGAAACCGATAACGCAGTTCCCAGAGCCGTGAAAAGTTCAGCGCGTTCCGGGATGATAATGTTCTCATTATTTATTTGCAGAAGCCTTGAAAATGATTCCCGCAAATAGCTGATATAGGTAAGCGGCCCTCCGCAGAACAACATATTCTTTTCGATTCTGCATCCCCTGGCCAGTGAATTAATAAGCTGCCCCGCCACTGCATCAAAAATTGAGGCTGCAATATCAGCTGTATGGACTTTACGGCTTACCAGGTTTTGAACATCCGTTTTTGCAAAAACACCGCAACGGGATGCAATCGTGTAATTTTTTGAAGATTTCCATGCCAGATCATTCAGCTCCGCTATGGAAACATTTAACAAGGTGGCCATCTGGTCAATATAAGCGCCCGTACCCCCGGCACAATTGCCGTTCATCCGGATATCCGGATTTTTTTTATCATTGAATAATACCAGTTTTGCATCTTCCCCGCCGATATCAATAAGGCTCTTTACCGCAGGGTAATGTTTTGTGACCAGTGAGGCTGCTGCAATAATTTCCTGGACGAACGGGACTTTTGTTTGTTCTGCTATTCCCATGGCTGTGGAGCCGGAAAATGCCGGACGGACATGTATTTCGCCAAATTGAGCAAAAATCTTGTCCAACAAACTTAAAAGGGTTTCAAAAATCCGCGTGTTATGCCTGACATAATCCGAAAAAACAATATTATCGGTGGAATCTAATAAAACAGCCTTCGCCGTGGTGGAGCCAATATCTATTCCTAACCTGTATGTTTTCATATTTTTTTCACTAGCAAAAACCAAGTAGGTTCTTTTGCAAACTGCAAAATTACAAATAATTTTAGTAATCGACCGATTACCCTAATGGATGCCGTTAACCGCCTGAAACAGGCCACTTCTTTCATTTAAAAACCCTGATTACAAATAATAAAAAGGTGGAGCGTACGGGAGTTCCCGATGTCGCTTACTCATCGGGATAAACTTCCAAAAAAAATAAAACGGGACAAAGTACTGAAAAACGTACTGTGTCCCGCTTGGTGGAGTGTACGGGAGTTCCCGATGGGCTTATGCCATCGGGATAAACTTCGCCTCTTTTTGTTTTTGCAAAACAAAAAAGGCAGCTTTCGCTGCCTTCGTCCTCTCCACTGCGTGGAGCGTACGGGAGTTCCCGATGGGCTTTTGCCATCGGGATAAACTTCGCCTCTTTTTGTTTTTGCAAAACAAAAAAGGCAGCTTTCGCTGCCTTCGTCCTCTCCACTGCGTGGAGCGTACGGGAGTTCCCGATGGGCTTTTGCCATCGGGATAAACTTCGCCTCTTTTTGTTTTTGCAAAACAAAAAAGGCAGCTTTCGCTGCCTTCGTCCTCTCCACTGCGTGGAGCGTACGGGAGTCGAACCCGTGACCTTCAGACTGCCAGTCTGACACTCTAGCCAACTGAGCTAACGCCCCCAACCGGGATGCAAATGTAAAAATAATATTCATAATTTTACAAAGTTTTTCAATTTTTAAATAATGAAAAGAATTTTTTTGGCCGTAAAAATCAATCCACAACCCGAATTATTGGATTTTTTCAGCAGGCTCAGGCAGCAACTTGCCGACAGCGCCATCAAATGGGTAGAAGAGGAACACCTTCATCTTACCCTAAAGTTCTTTGGTGAAACTCCCGAAGAAAAAATACCGGCCATTGAAGAAGCATTGGCACGTATTCATGTACCACCTTTTGATTTTGAAATTGGAAACCTGAAAATTTTCGGAAGCCGCTACAATCCCAGGGTAATTTTCCTCGAGGCCCTTAATGCCGAATCATTCAGGGCGCTAACCACGTTGGTCAACGAACAGATACTTCCTTTGGGTTATGAACCCGACAGGCAGAATTTTGTTCCACACCTGACACTCGGACGTATTAAAAAAGTTTCGGATAAAAAATATTTCCAGGAAATAATCACCGGTTGTTCCGGACAGGCCATACAAACGCAACATGTAAGCGAATTCTACCTCATTGAGAGTATTTTACACTACAACGGGCCGGAATATAAAGTTTTAAAAACATTCAGTTTATAAGAATACAGGAATAAAAAACAATGATAAACGGCAATATTTGAAAAAAATATTTGTTTAATCGATTTTTTTTGTAATTTTGCACCCGCAATTGTCCTATGGTGTAACTGGCAACACGTCTGATTTTGGTTCAGAAGAGTTCAGGTTCGAGTCCTGATAGGACAACAAAAGGAAAAGTTGTTGAGGGGACGGGAGTCCCCTCTTTTATTGAAATAAATTATGATAACTGTAAAGCAGATTTCCGACATCGTAAAAGAAAAACTTCAGGGTTCTGAACTTTTTCTTGTGGAGGCGCTTGTCCGCCCGGGTAACCGGATTTCAGTTTTTCTTGACTCCGACACCCATGTGAGCATCGACGACTGTGCAGCAATAAGCCGTTTTATCGAGTCGAAGCTGGACAGGGAACAAGAAGATTTTGAACTGGAGGTTTCGTCGGCAGGGCTGGATCATCCCATTAAATTACACAGGCAATACCTGAAAAATATTGGTAACGACCTGAAGATTTTAACCGCGGATGGAAAGAGCTTTACGGCAGCATTACTGGGAGCCGGCGAGAATAATATTACGCTGCTGATCCCTGAAAACAAAAAGAAAAAAACGCCGGAACAGGAAGTTATTGTTGATTTAAAAGATATCAAAGAAGCAAAACTGGTAATTAAAATAAGTAATAAAAAAATTTAAAGTACTGAATAATGGAACACATTAATCTAGTAGAATCGTTTTCGGAATTTAAAGAATTCAAAAACATCGAGCGCGAAACCATGATGCGTATTCTTGAAGACGTATTCAGGCACATGCTGATAAAAAAATACGGCAGCGATGAAAACTTCGACATCATCGTCAATATTGACAAAGGTGACCTCGAGGTTTGGAGAAACCGAAAGATCGTTGATGACAATGAAATTACCGACGAAAACAAGGAGATCGGTTATTCAGCAGCCATAAAAATCGAGCCTGACTTCGAAATCGGAGAAGATGTTTCGGAGGAGGTAAAGTTAAAGGACTTTGGCCGGCGTGAAATACTTTCCATGCGTCAAAACCTGATCTCGAAGATCCTGGAGTTTGAAAAAGACAATATTTATAAGGACTATATTGAAAAGGTCGGCCAGATTGTTACTGGAGAGGTTTACCAGGTTTGGAAAAAAGAAATTCTCGTGCTCGATGACGATAATATAGAACTTATTATTCCGAAATCGGAACAGATCCCTTCGGATTTTTACCGTAAAGGCGAATCGGTCCGTGCCGTGGTGCTCAAGGTTGAGATGAAAAACGGAAACCCGGTAATCATCCTGTCACGTACCTCCCCGGTATTCCTCGAACGTCTTTTCGAAGCTGAAGTACCCGAAGTTTTTGACGGGCTTATCACGATAAAGAAAATTGTCCGTATCCCCGGCGAACGCGCTAAAGTTGCCGTAGAATCATACGACGACCGCATCGACCCTGTGGGAGCCTGTGTCGGTATGAAAGGCGCCCGCATCCATGGGATCGTTCGTGAGCTGCGTAACGAAAATATCGACGTGATCAATTTTACCACGAATGCGTCCCTTTATATCACACGTGCTTTAAGCCCTGCCAAAGTTTCATCAATAAAAATTGATGAAAAAACCAAAAAAGCCGATGTCTTTCTGAAACCCGACCAGGTATCATTGGCAATCGGAAAAGGCGGTTATAATATTAAACTGGCCGCAAAACTTACCG
Source organism: Bacteroidales bacterium (assembly GCA_035354195.1). Lineage (GTDB taxonomy): Bacteria > Bacteroidota > Bacteroidia > Bacteroidales > CAIWKO01 > CAIWKO01. The sequence continues at coordinate 15,849 of DAOQAT010000008.1, forward strand.
GTTATGAAATTGACGTTTACCGTGATTCGGATTCAGATTACGAAGATGTTGACCTGCAGGAATTTTCTGATGAGATCGATGAATGGATCATTGAAGAATTGAAAAATGTCGGTTGTGATACCGCAAAAAGCGTTTTGGAACTGAGTGTTGAAGAGCTCGTCCAACGTACAGACTTAGAGGAAGAAACCATTAAAGAAGTTATTAAAATTTTAAAATCAGAATTTGAATAAGAACTGACAACTCGTATTCATGTTGCATAAATAATTAAGGTTCAATCAGGTAAAATAAATATGGAAGAAACTGTAAAAACGTACCGATTAAGTAAAATTGCAAGCGAATTCAATATCTCTGTTGGTTCTATTGTCGAATTTCTCTCCAAAAAAGGAGTCAAGGTCGACAATAATCCGAATGCTAAAATCACCAACGATATCTATGAAATCCTGCTGAAAGAATACTCATCGGACAAACAGGTAAAAGAAACATCCAAAAAACTGGACATCGGTACTGCCCGCCACGAAACCATCACTCTTGAATCGGCGAAGGAACGGGAAAAAGAAACGGAAATCAGTCAGGATAAAGAACTATTCATTAAAAACGTCCCTGCATCCTATCCTAAAGAAACAAAAATCGCTGAAAAGAAGGAAGAACCGGTAAAAAAACAACCTGAGCCCGTTAAAGCAAAAGTTAAAGAAGAGAAAGTCGAAGTTGTTGAAGAAGTAAAAGAAATAAAAGAAAAGGATGCTAAAAAAGCGCCCAAACAAAAAGCCGAAGAAACCGTCGAACCAGCAGAGCCGGAAAAAATTAAAGGCCCGAAAGTAGTCGGAAAGATCGATCTTGAAAAAGTAAACGAAAAAAAACCGGCTAAAAAGGGCAAAGAGGAAACAAAGAAGGCCAAAAAGGCTGTAGAAGAACCCGAAATAGAAGAAAAATCAACAGAAACTGCAGAAGAAGCTAAGAAAACAACCAAAAAAACCAAGAAGGCCGAAACGCCCGTTGAACCTGAGCCGATAGAAAAAGAACCGGTTGCTGAAAAAGAGATCGCCGAAGAACCTGTTACCGCTGAGGAAACAATTACTCCTGACATAGAAACCCCTAAGGAAAAAGAAAATTTTATTGAAACCCAGTATACGAAGTTGAATGGCCCGACAATTTTAGGGAGAATTGAACTTCCTGTCGAGAAGCCTCCACAATCCAAACAACCTATCGCAACTTCCTCCGACAATAAAGTCCAGGACCGGAAACGCAGGCGTAAACGTATAAAAAAAGAAGGTATTCAACCAGGAGACACCGGTCAGCATACTAAACCGGGGATCATCGGGAGCGGTGCCGCATCAGAATCCTTGCATAAGACAGCAAGAAAACACAAAGGGAAGGTCATTGACCGCCCGGAAGTTTCAGATGAGGAAATCCAGAAACAAATTCGCGAAACACTGGCACGCCTCAGTTCTCCTACAAAATCAAAAGCTTCAAAATACCGTCGCCAGAAAAGAGACCTGGTTCAGCAACAAATTGAAGAAGAACATCTGAAGGAGGAAGAAGAAAAGAAAACGCTCAAAGTAACGGAATTCGTTACGGTCAGTGAAATATCACAACTGATGGATGTTCCGGTCAATGATATTATTTCCACCTGTATGAGCCTTGGTTTGTTTGTTTCGATCAACCAGCGCCTTGATGCAGAAGTTTTATCCATCGTAGCAGAAGAATTTGGATTTAAAACTGAATTTATCAGTACCGAAATAGAAGAAGCCACACACGCGGTAAAAGATGATCCCGAAAAACTCACAGAACGTCATCCTATCGTTACTGTTATGGGACATGTCGACCACGGAAAGACATTATTGCTTGACTATATCCGGAATTCAAACGTGATAGCCGGTGAGGCCGGAGGTATTACGCAACACATCGGGGCTTATGAAGTAACGCTGGAAAACGGGAAAAAAATTACGTTCCTGGATACGCCGGGCCATGAAGCTTTCACCGCCATGCGTGCCCGTGGTGCAAAAGTCACGGATATTGCTATCATCGTGATCGCTGCTGACGACAGCGTGATGCCCCAGACCATTGAAGCCATAAATCATGCTCAGGCAGCAAAAGTTCCGATCATATTCGCAATTAATAAAATTGACAAACCAACGGCCAATCCTGAAAAAATCAAGGAAGCTCTGGCAGCCATGAATTTGTTGGTAGAAGACTGGGGCGGGAAATACCAATGCCAGGAAATTTCAGCGAAAAAAGGTATCAACATCGATAAGCTGCTTGAAAAAATATTGCTGGAATCTGAAATGCTCGAACTGAAAGCAAACCCTGACCGTAATGCCTTCGGGACCGTATTAGAGTCTTCACTCGAAAAGGGCCGTGGCTATGTAGCCAAACTGCTCATGCTGAACGGGTCACTCCGCGTTGGTGACATGGTCCTTGCCGGCGCCAGCTATGGCAGGGTAAAAGCCATGTACAACGAACGTAATTTAACAATTGATAAAGCCGGGCCTTCAACGCCTCTTCTCCTGCTAGGACTTAACGGCGCTCCGCAGGCAGGTGACACTTTTTCGGTGTTGGAAGATGAACGTGAAGCAAAAGAAATTGCAAATAAGAGGTTTCAGTTGCAGCGTGAACAGAATATCCGTACACATAAACACATCACACTTGACGAAATCGGCCGCCGTATTGCCATCGGGGATTTCAAAGAATTAAATATCATTATCAAGGGCGATGTCGACGGATCAATCGAAGCCCTATCCGACTCTTTGCTCAAACTTTCTACGCAGGAAGTTCAGGTTAATGTGATTCATAAATCGGTAGGTCAGATCACCGAATCTGATGTATTGCTGGCTTCGGCATCAAATGCCATTATCATCGGGTTCCAGGTGCGTCCTTCCTTAAGTGCCCGTAAACTTGCGGAACACGAACAGATCGATATCAGGCTGTATTCGATCATTTATAACGCCATTAATGAAATTACTTCTGCTATCGAGGGTATGCTTTCTCCTGAAATAGAAGAAAAAATAGTTTGCAACCTTGAAGTACGTGAAGTGTTTAAAATCACCAAGGTGGGAACGATTGCCGGTTGCCAGTGCCTTGACGGTAAAATCACCCGATCCACATTGGTTAGGATCATCCGCAATGGTATTGTGGTGTATTCCGGAAAACTTGGCTCCCTGAAACGTTTCAAAGACGATGTGAAGGAGGTTTTTGCCGGGCAGGATTGCGGATTAAACATTGAAAACTTCAACGATATAAAAGTTCAGGACATTATTGAAGGTTACGAACAGACCGAAATAAAGAGAAAACTTTCCTGATAACTCGTTATTTTTAACAAAAAAAAACTCCACCAAAAGTGGAGTTTTTTATTAATACCTGTAACAGATTATGGTGCCTTAGCAGCCACAACTGCACTCGCCATCATGTTCGTGATGCCCATGAGCCTGGCGCTGTTTGATCTCCTCTTCGCTTGCATCGCGGATGCCGGTTACTTTTCCGCTAAAATGTAATTTCTTTCCAGCTAACGGGTGGTTGAAATCCATAACGACCAGTTCATCCTTAATTTCTTTTATAATTCCGTTAAACTGTTGCCCGCTCTCGTTTCGCATGGGGATCATATTCCCAACCGCACAAAGTTCAGTGTCCAGTTTCCCATCTTTATGAAATATGGAAATCGGAAGTTCAGCAACTCCGTTTGGATCATATTCCCCATAAGCCTCTTCGGGATTTACACTAAAAGCAAATGTATCCTCAAGTTTTAAATCGCGCACATTGTTTTCAAAACCTGGTATCAGAATGTCTGCTCCAAAAAGAAAGATAAAAGGCCGTTGTTCATCTGTTTCTTCTATAAGTGTTCCGTTTGCATCATTTTCAGTAAGCCGGTAAGTAAGAGAAACCATTTTGTTTTTTTCTACTTTCATTTGTTTTATTTTTAGGGCACAAAGGTAAGGATAATTTTCGAGGTAGCCTTATCCTGAAAACTTTCCAACACATTAATAATAAAAATACTTCAGCGCAATAATTTTCGTTTACTATCTGTTATTTTACCCGGCACAAATATTATGTAACTCTTAAAATATTCGTATTTTTGCACATGATGAAAATAAAAAACACACTTGCCATATGTTCCTTGTTGCTGATGCTGGTATTCAGTGCACAGGGTTATTCCCAAAAAAAATCGGGAAATCCTTTATTACTTCCTAAACAGAATATTTCATATCTGGCTAAAACGCCCAACGACACATTATTTCCCGGTAATCTTTCCAATCTGGTTACACCGGAATATGTGCTGATCCCTGCTGATAACGGAGGTTATGTACTAGGAACCAACGGATGGAATGACAGATGTAAATGCGAACAATTTAAAGTAACCTACAACTATCATATTGAAGGAGCTATATATTGGTTCGGATACAAACGTGCCGTTTCTGCCGGACTTGTAAAATTTTCTATATGGAATATGGACAGTGTCAACGGGACTACTTATGACACCGCGACACACACCGGCCAGACAAGCCCCGGAACTGTTTTTGTTGCCGTTACTGACACCACTAAAAACATAGATACTTCTTCCACTTTCGACCAGGCTCATATAGTGATGTTTCCTTTCCCGGTTCTCGTTACTTCCGATTATTGCATCGGATTTGACATGAGCAACATTGGAGCAGATTCGATAGCGCTGGTAAGCACAAATAATGGCCAGGGTGGCAACCTTCAGCTCGTCTGGGAACAGTGGAGTGCCAACAACAAATGGTATACGCTGCAAGGCGCACAATGGGACAGCGGCTCAATGGATATTGACGCGATGATATTTCCAATCATTGACAATACGGCAGGATGCGTGGAAAATGATGAATTCATTTCAGGGGTTAAACTCAGCCAGTCTTATCCTAACCCAACACCCGGTGAATGCGCCATCAGTTATGAGTTTGCCACACCTCAATCTTCGGCCAGCCTCCGCATCCTTGATCTGCAGGGACGACAGGTTTATTATAATGAAGAACTGGACAAATCCCAGGGCATTCATAAGGAAATTATCGACGTTTCCCATTTGGCAAACGGCACCTATTTCTATGTATTATCAGCCGGGAGCACTCATCTGGCCAAAAAGATGAGCATCAGCAAATAACATTTTTATACGCTTCTGTTTTTTATTATTCATAATTTATTCTTAACTTGCAATACGGGTTTTAAAGATTAATTATGCTGAAAAAAGTATTGATTACTTTTTGTATATGTGTGTTCTCTTTTCATGCATTTTCAATGGCAGAGAATTTATCTAAATCTAATTCTATGGATACGAATGTAAAATACGACACGGCCACTTTTGGTGGTGGTTGCTTTTGGTGCATTGAAGCTATTTTTGAACAGGTCAAAGGTGTTAAAGAGGCTGTTTCAGGTTATGCGGGCGGCACGGTAAAAGGCCCCACCTACGACCAGGTATGCAGCGGCAATACCGGCCATGCAGAGGTAGTCAGGGTGGTATTCGATCCTGAAATTATCAGTTATAAAGAACTGCTTCTGATCTTTTTTTCATCGCACGACCCAACAACACTTAACAGGCAGGGCGCTGATGCAGGCACTCAGTACCGGTCAGTAATTTTTTATCACCATATGCAGCAAAAAACCACTGCAGAGGAAATGATCAAAATTCTTACAGACCAAAAAGTTTATGAAAACCCCATAGTAACACAACTGCAACCTGTAACCGATTTTTATCCTGCTGAAAAGTACCATCAGCAATATTATGAAAATAATGCTTCGCAACCTTATTGCAGGATTGTTATAAATCCCAAGCTGGAAAAGTTCAGAAAAAACTTTGAGAAGTACCTGAAATAGATTTATTCTGATGCAAAATCATAACCTCAAATTTTCAAATGAGGTTATGATTCGATCGTAAACATTACTCTTTAGGTTTATCTTCCGGTTCGCAAACACACATCAGGTTTCTGTCTCCAAAAGCGTCATCAATGCGGGTCACAGCCGGCCAGTATTTATCATTATTCGACCAGGGCATCGGGAACGCAGCTTTCATCCTGCTGTACGGAAGGTTCCATTCATCTGCTGCAATCATTTCTGCCGTATGAGGCGCTTTTTTAATAATGTTTATCACTTTATCTGCTTTGCCTTCGGCGATTTCGTCAATTTCTCCTTTTATCGCGATCATGGCTTCGACCAATCGGTTGAGTTCCGAGAATGGTTCGCTTTCGGTTGGTTCCACCATCAGGGTGCCATGTACCGGAAATGCAACTGTCGGGGCATGGAATCCGTAATCCATAAGCCGTTTGGCAATATCGATGGCCGCTACGCCTGTTTGGCGGTCAATTTCATTGCAGTCGAGTATCATTTCATGCGCTACCCTTCCCTTTGAGCCTGAATATAAAACAGGATAATATTTTTCAAGGCAGGATTTCAGGTAATTGGCATTCAGTATGGCAAAGCGTGTTGCTTCGGTGAGGCCTGCGCCACCCATCAGTTTGATATAAGCATATGAAATCGTAAGGATCATGGCACTGCCGTATGGAGCGGAAGACACAGCAGTAATACCGTTTTTGCTGTTCAGGCAACTACAGAAAACATGTTGCGGCAAAAATTCCACAAGATGTTTGGCAACTCCGATTGGGCCAACACCGGGACCGCCACCGCCGTGAGGTATAGCGAATGTTTTATGAAGGTTCAGGTGGCATACGTCGGCACCTATTCTTGCAGGGCTGGTAATTCCGACCTGTGCATTCATATTGGCTCCGTCCATGTATACCTGTCCGCCATGCTGATGAATAATATCGACAATTTCCAGGATATTTTCTTCGAACACGCCGTGTGTGGAAGGATACGTAACCATCAATGCGGCAAGCGTGTCTTTGTATTGTGCTGCTTTTGCGCTAAGGTCATTGGTATCAATGTTTCCGTTTGCATCACATTTTACAACCACTACTTTAAATCCTGCCATTACGGCGCTGGCGGGGTTTGTTCCGTGTGCCGATTCAGGGATCAGGACAATATCGCGCTGTTGTTGTCCGCGGCTGGCAAGGTATTGCCTGATGACCATCAGACCGGTATATTCTCCGGCAGCACCGGAATTCGGCTGAAACGATATGGCGGAAAAACCGGTAATTTCACAAAGCGCTTTTTCAAGTTCTTTTATCATAAACAAATAACCTTCGGCCTGATCGGCAGGTACAAAAGGATGTACATTGCCAAATTCCGGCCAGCTCAAAGCAAACATTTCAGTTCCGGCATTCAGCTTCATGGTGCATGACCCGAGCGGGATCATGGAACGGTTGAGTGAGAGGTCTTTTATTTCGAGCTTTTTCAAATAACGCATCATTTCCGTTTCAGAATGATAGGTATTGAAAACACGGTGGGTCAGGTATGCAGAGGTTCTCTTGAGTTCTGCCGGGATCGTGGAAATTTCACTGCATTTGTTTTTTTCACAGACAAAAGGATGGAATTCCTTTTTGTTTGCTTTTGCAAAAATGGATAACAGGAGATTGATGTCTTTAAGATCTGTGGTCTCATCAATAGAAATCCCGATACTCTTTTCATCGATATACCGTAAATTCATTTTATGTTCCATGGCCAACCCGCGGATATCAATGATGCTGATGTTGTCAGGCAGGACAATTTTTATCGTATCGAAGAAGTATTCATTTTCCTGTTTATAGCCGTATTTCTGAATTTCAGAAGAAAGAACACCGGCCAGGATATTGATATGACGTGCAATTTCAAAGAGTCCTTTTGGCCCGTGATAAATGGCATACATGCCCGACATGATGGCCAGCAATGCCTGCGCAGTACAAATATTTGATGTGGCACGCTCCCGTTTTATATGCTGCTCACGTGTCTGCAAAGCCATACGAAGGGCACGGTTTCCGTTAGCATCTATGGACACACCGATAATACGGCCCGGAATGTTACGTTTGAACTTTTCGGTTACTGCAAAATATCCGGCATGAGGGCCACCGAAACCCATCGGCAATCCAAAACGCTGTGTGGAACCCAGAACGGCATCAGCACCCCATTCGCCCGGAGGTGTAAGCATGGTCAGCGACAAGAGGTCGGCAGCCACAGCAACAGAAATATTCAGCGCATGCGCCTGATTGACAAAACCTGCATAATTATGGATTTTTCCACATGAGGTGGGGTATTGCAAAAGCGCGCCAAAAAAAGACCCGTCCAGCTGTATTTCTTTGAAATTTCCGGTCACGATCTCTATCCCCAGCGGTTTTGAACGCGTTTTCAGCACTTCCCTGGTATGAGGAAAAACACATTTAGAAACAAAGAATTTATTTGTATTATTTTTTATCTGGTCGCGGCTGCGCGAATTGAAGAACATGATCATCGCCTCAGCTGCGGCTGTACCTTCATCTAACAATGAGGCATTAGGAATTGGCATGGCAGTCAGGTCGGCAATTACCGTCTGATAATCCAAAAGCGCTTCGATACGTCCTTGTGAAATTTCTGCCTGGTACGGAGTGTATGAAGTGTACCAACCCGGATTTTCCAAAATATTTCTTGTGATAACTCCCGGGGTAATGGTGCCATAATACCCTAATCCTATAAAACTTTTATAAATTTTATTTTTGGCGGCTATTTCTTTAAGATGATTCAGGAATTCATATTCATTCAGGCCTTCAGGTAAATTCAGTGGTTTCGATAAACGAATTGTTTGAGGAATGGTCTGGTCGATAAGTTCATCTACAGAGGTGACTCCTATTTTTTGAAGCATTTGTTCCACTTCTTTACCACGCGGACCGTTGTGACGGTTAACAAAATTATTGGTTATCATAAATCTTTGTGTTTACGTTATTTATGTGTTTTTAACTATGGGTTTGTTATTTTTGCGCAAAGATAGCAAACACATACCGAAAATAAAAAGAAACCTGATTTTAAAATTTTTATTGAAACACGGTATTTTTTTATTTTAATATATTTCAGGACTTTACTTGAATTTTCCGTTACATTTGTATTTAATTTTATCTAGGAATATGCCTGAAACAATAGCCTTTAACAACGCACAATATAACATCGGCTTTAGAAAAATATTTATTTACCTGCTGAAGTTTAACAAAACCAGTTTAAAAAACATCCTGTTTCTTTTTCGGGTGTTACTATACCAGCGAAAAGCTGCCAAGCTCCGGAAAAAGAATAAAATGGAAGGCGTTGACGTGCCGCCATTTATCATGATCAGCATTACCAAACAATGCAACCTGAACTGCAAAGGATGTTATCAAAAGGCGCAACACAGAGCTCCTGAAAAAGAAATGAGCACTGAAAAAATCATTTCGGTATTGAAAGAAGCCGAAAACCTGGGAACGTCACTGGCTGGAATTTTGGGAGGCGAACCCTTTACGCGCAAAGACTTTTTTGAAATTGCCGGCAGCATGAAAAACATGATCTTTGCCACATTTACCAATGGTATGCTGATTGATGACGACATGATAGAAAAGCTGAAAAAGTATAAAAACATTCTACCCCTGATCAGCAATGAAGGCTACGAATGTGAAACCGATGGCAGGCGGGGGCCTGGTGTTTACAAGCATTTCAGGGAGCTTGCACAAAAATTTAAAAAGAACCATATCATGTTCGGAGTTTCATTTACTGCCACCTCCAAAAACTTCGAGATCGTGAACGATGAAAACTTTATCCGCGACCTGGTAAAAGCAGGAAGCACTTTGTTTTTTTATATGGATTATCGCCCTGTTGATGGCAAATCGAGCGAACTTGAGCTGAGCAGGGATCAATTACAGGTTCTGATCGATTATACGGATACGTTCCGCCTGAAATACGACGCCATATACCTTGCCCCAGTAGCCGAAAAGAGGTACGGCGGGTGTTTTGGTGCGGGAAAAGGCTTGATACACGTAAACTTCGACGGCAGCGTGGAACCTTGTCCCTTTGCGCCAATTTCAGATATGAATTTATACAATGTTTCTCTTAAGGAAGCGTTGAACTCTGAAGTTTTCCGTATCATCAAGGACCATCACGACACGCTGGAACACACACACCACGGCGGGTGTACACTTTGGGAACACCGCGAATGGCTGCACAGCATCAAGAAAGATGAAAATATGACCAAAGCCATTTAGCCACATTTTTTCAGTACTGACCGGCTTTTTTTCTGTATTAAACATTTGTTATTATTAAATATACACAAAGCATATTGTTCAAATACATAAAACATAACGTATTTTTTTCATACCATATTAGATAAAAATTTACTTTTGCACCTTGCTTTCTGAGTTTAAAAAACTTAAGAGAATCTAAAGAAATATTTATGACAGAGATACCTGCGTTTAACAGCACCCTTTACAAAAATAATTACAAGAAACTCTTTATAAACCTATTGCGTTTCAACAGTAACAGCTTTGCTAACATCCTTTTCCTTTTTCGGGTCGTTTTTTACCAGAGAAAAGCCATGAAGGTCCGGAATAAGTCCAAAATTAATGGGACTGAAGTTCCACCCTTGATTTTTTTCAGCATCACCAAAGAGTGCAACCTGAACTGCAAAGGTTGTTATCAAAAAGCACAAAACAGAACTGCTGTAAAAGAAATGACTACGGAGAAAATCATATCCGTACTTCAGGAAGGGTCAGATTTGGGATCTTCGGTGGTAGGATTGTTGGGCGGTGAACCATTCATGAGAAAAGATCTTTTTACTATTACCGGAAGTTTTAAGAAAATGATTTTTGCCATATTCACCAACGGCATGCTGATAGATGATGCGATGATCGCCAAGCTTAAGAAAAATAAAAACATCGTTCCCATTATCAGCAACGAAGGCCGTGAATGCGAAACCGACGGCAGAAGAGGCCCCGGGGTATACAATCATTTCAAGGAGATCGCCACAAAGTTTAAAGAAAATCATATCATTTTCGGTGTTTCGTTTACTGCCACCAAATACAATTTCGATATTATCAATGATGACGCTTTTCTTAGGGAACTTATCAGTGCCGGCAGCAGCATGTTCTATTATTTTCCGTATAAACCTGTGGATGGAAAGTCCGAAGAGCTTATACTCAACAAAGCACAGTTGAAAATTCTGGAAGACTACACCTACACATTCCGCGAAAAATATAAAACCTTGTATTTTTCCCCCTTGGCCGAAAAACAGTTCAACGGTTGTTTAGGTGCCGGAAAAGGGCTGATGCATATAAACTACGACGGTAGTGTCGAGCCTTGCCCGTTTATTCCTTATTCCGACATTAATCTGAATAATGTTTCACTGAAAGAAGCTTTGAATTCTGAATTGTTCAGGACGATAAGGGAAAATCATGTCTTTTTGGAACAACATAATAACGGCGGATGCCCTTTGTGGGAAAACCGTGAATGGATCAATTCACTGGTTAAAGAAGAAATTACTAAAGCTGTTTAACTTACGGGGTGTTCATGGAAAAAGAACAAGTTCCTCAGGACAAAAATTACTACCTGGATAAAAATTTTAAAACTGTAGTGTATGCCGTGGATAAAGACGGCAAATATACCGCGGTTGACAGCGCCGGGTGGGAGCCTGAAAATTTTGCACAAAAACAGGCCTGGGATGCCATAAATGAAAACATCGAGCGCACCAAAAGGCGCGTAATCGCAGGGGAACTAAGCCCTATTGCCTACTACATCGAAAAAGATCAGTATAGCCTTAGGCGTTTGGCTCACCTGACCGGGTTGTCAAAACGAACGATCAGAAAGCATATGAAACCAAAGAACTTTGCAAAAATCGACAACAATGTACTGGAAATTTATTCAAAAGCATTTAAAGTTCCGGTTGAACAAATATTAAAACCATTCTGAAGTATCAGTATTGATGAGCATGCGGCGGCGACATAAAATTGATGAGATCCTGAATTACCTTGAAAAACAAGAGTTACAAAACTCAGCTGTCCGAAACGCCGTATCTGAAAATATTTCGTTTTTCAGAAATTCCTATTCCATTCTTTCTTTTTACAAATGGCTCTACACTAAAGCTCCGGGGATAAAAACGGAACATCTTCTGGAACTGATGGATATCGACTCCGCCAGTCCTTATGATACAGAACTCATCTCATCACTGGCAGCTACAGAACGAAAACTTTTTCCCGGCTTGATAAATCCACTGGTAAAAAGAATTTACAACCTGATTACATGTGAAAATACAAGGCTGATTGTCAGCACGGGTTCCGGAGCCATGGAAGTTGAACGACAGGTCATTTCTAGGTTGATACGTTCAGGAAATGACAAACCTGTTGTTTTTATAGGGTTAGACATTTCGGCATCATCACATAATTACGCGAAGCAAAACCTTGCTTCTCTAAAAACTGAACTCCATATCATTGAAATAAAAGAGCTTGATGATGCATCGTTGCAAAGGATCCGAAACGAAAACAAAAGTTTATACACCGTAATTTTGTGCAACAATGATATTTTCTCTCTGGGCAGGTACTTTTCAGAATCACGATTTGACCTGGCTTACCATTGTTTTTTCAAGCATCATATCACGGCTGTCGCTTCAAATGACATCGACAGCATTTTGAAAAAACATTCAAAAAGAGTAATCGAATACGATGGAGTGAAAAATAATTTTAATTCTTTTGTTCAGTCGCTTTTTGTTTGGAGGAACCCTGTTTTGCTTAGCGGGACTGTATTTTCAAACCTGAGGTACCGGAAAAAAAATGAACTGGGATCCCACAATACAGACTTCCGCATTAAAACGTACTGGATGAAAGGGACCTATATGAAAGAGACCAACGCTCCAATTGTTTCAGGCAATTTTAAATTATGATAAAAGATTTTCCTCACATACACGCGGCACATTGCGAAACAGGGACCATGCATGGACTGTTGAAATACAGCGGGTTTCACATCAGCGAACCGATGATTTTCGGCACCGGCTCCGGGTTGTATTTCGCTTACATGCCGTATTTAAAATATAACTCTATTCCTTTTATTTCATACCGGATTATGCCCGGTTGGCTCATCAATAAATTTAAAAACCGCTTCCATATTGACATCGTCAGAAAAAAATATCATTCCAAAGCCGAGGCCATGGATGACCTTGACAGGCTGCTTGAGCGAAACATTCCGGTTGGATTAGTAACCAACCTTTTTTTCATACCATACTTCCCCGAATCTTTTCGGTTCCATTTCAACAACCACAACATGATTGTTTACGGTAAGGAAAACGGTTCTTACCTGGTGAGCGACCCGATATTCGATGTTCCCACGACTATTTCATACGATGACCTCGTAACGGCAAGGTTTTCAGCCGGCTTGAGAGACCTCAGGGGAAATCTTTATCACATCAACGGAACAAGGGCCGATTACGACCTGAAAAAAATAATTCCTGAAGCCATACACGACACCACAAAAAGCTTACTCACCCCAATGCCGTTGAACGGATACAGAGGTATTCGCTACTTGTCCAAAAGGGTAAAAAAATGGCCCGATAAACTTGGTGATAAAATGGCAAAACGTTACCTCGGGAATATAATCCGGATGCTTGAAGAAGTTGGGACCGGTGGCTCCGGATTTCGTTATATGTATGCGGCTTTTTTGCAGGAATCGGCATCCGTTATGGAAAAAGACCTGCTACTGGAAACTTCAGCTGAAATGACACTGGCGGGAGATACCTGGAGAGAATTTGCTTACCATGCAGCCATAATTTGTAAAACGGAAAACCCTCCGCAAGATATGTATAATGATGCTTCCGACATACTTTTCCGTTGTTCCGAAACCGAAGAACGGGTGTTCAGGAAATTATCAAAACTATAATGACCATTCCATGGAAAATGATGTTATTATTAAAATAAAAAACCTTTCGAAATCCTATAAGGGCAATCTAAAACCGGCTGTTGATGACCTTAGCTTTTCCATTTCGCGCAATGAGATTTTTGGCTTGTTGGGACCAAACGGTGCCGGAAAAACGACACTGATCTCAGTATTATGCGGATTGTACAAACCTGATAAAGGAACGATTTTTATTAATGGTTCCGATTTGCATCAACATCTGAAATCCCTGAAAAAAATCATCGGTATCGTTCCGCAGGACATTGCATTATACCCCACGCTGACCGCAAAAGAAAACCTGCTCTTTTACGGCAATGTTTATGGCTTGAGCCGCCGTTATCTTGACGATAAAATCAACGAATGCTTTGCTATGCTTGAACTTGAAAATTCAAAAAATAAAAAAATAAATACATTTTCGGGTGGTATGAAACGCAGGATCAACATTGTCGCGGGTTTGTTGCATAATCCGGAGATTCTGTTTCTGGATGAACCAACGGTAGGCATTGATATCCATTCTAAAAAGATCATCATCGATTATTTGTCAGGCATCAATAAAAAAGGAACGACAATTATTTATACGTCGCACCTGATCGCTGAAGCAGAAGATTTCTGCACTTATATAGCCATTATGAACCATGGTAAAATCATTTCTGAGGGCAAACCTGCTGAACTGATCCACCGTTTTGAAAATACCAAAGACCTTGAAGAGGTTTTTCTTCAATTAACAGAAAAATCCATCGAATAAATGAAAGCATTCTTCGCGTCAATAAAAAAAGAAGTGCTGGTATTGTTGAGGGACAGGGCGGGACTGGGAATACTTTTCGTGATGCCGCTGGCGCTGGTAATCATCATGGCGCTGGTTCAGGACGGGCCCTACCAGAACTTCCAGAAGTCAGAATTTCCGCTGATCTTTGTCGATAACGATAAAGATACCGTTGGCTCTGTCATAGAAAAAAACATCAGAGACGCTAAAATATTTAGGATCAGCAAGGAGTTCAATGGTTTGCCGGCAACCGAACAGGTGGCCAAGGAGGCGGTTTCGCAGGGAAAGTTCAAAGCAGGTGTTGTGGTACCAGCCGGGCTATCAAAATACCTCCGAAAAAATGCCCGCATCATAGTGGCCAAGACATTTTCAGGACGTCCCGTTTCGGAAGAAACGCTGTTCAAAAAGCCGCCCGACTCCATGAAGATCAAATATTTTCTTGATCCCCTGACCTCTTTTTCATTCAAAAACACCATCGTTTACATACTTGAAAAATCCTCGTCTTCGCTGATCTCACAAACGATCACAAATAAATATTACGAGCATTTTGAAAATTTTTATCCTGTAGAGAATAAAATAAACTTCGACAGCTGCAGGATCATTGACATTCAGGAAATTGATGCTTCGAGCATTTATAATGCCAACGTGGTTTTTAATTCGGTACAGCATAACGTCCCAGCATGGACCATGTTCGCCATATTCTTTATTTTTCTTCCATTGGCCGGAAGCATCATCAAGGAGCGCGATTACGGCACTTATATCAGGCTGAAGTTTATGCCCAAAAGCTTTTCGACTGTTATAGCCGGGAAAATTATCCTATATACGGTGGTAGGTTGTGTTCAGTTTATAATGATGCTTATGGTCGGGAAATACCTGTTGCCGGCTATAGGGCTTCCTGCATTGGTGATCGGCAACAGTTATCTGGCTATATCGGTCATCGTCCTGTCAGCCTCATTGGCTGCCACCGCTTTTGGCGTTCTGATCGGAACCTTCTTTTCAACGCATCAGCAAATGGTAACCTTCGGTTCTATTTCGGTGATAATCCTTGCTGCCATAGGAGGAATTTTTGTGCCTATCTATATAATGTCGAAAACGATGGCGGCCGTGAGCAAATACTCGCCGCTGGAATGGGGATTGAATGCGTTCAACGAGATTTTCCTGCACAACGGAAATTTTTTCAACATATACATAGACGCATTAAAACTTTTACTATTTTCATTCGCTGCTTTTTTATTATCGTTACTATATAACAAATATAAAAGGATTAATTAGTAAAAATTATTTAAAATATTTAATATTATCTTTGCACGTCAAAATCCCGGCAGCAGGTATTTTTGCCTATAAGACACCATCCTACTGTTGCTGAAACTGAGAAATGCAAGGAAAAATAAACTTAAAAAGATTCCTCATGAACGCACTCACCGACGAAATAAAAAACAATATCCTAATTGAACTAAAACTAGGGGATGAATTTAATGACATTCAGCCCGACACTCCCTTATTTAACAACCCTTATGTTTCGCTCGATTCTATTGATGCGTTGCGTATCATCGTAATGTTGCAAAAGAATTACGGCATCAAGATCCAGGACCTGTCACAGGGAAGGAAGATCCTTGTTTCAATTAATACCATAGCAGCGTTTGTGGAAGAAAACAGGCTGGCACCACCAAAAATCTAAAATAAAAAAGCTGAGACCAAAATTTATCATAAATTATAAATTGAAAAATATTTATATTTATTGATGGGCTTATATTTAGGTTTCAGAAAATATTGCAAGAGTCTTATTGATTTGTTATTTTTATACATATCGTAATTTATTATTCTTGTAGACATTTTTTCTTTATTTGTCTTAAATATTTTAACATTTTTTTTGATTTTACCGAATTCTTTTTATATTTTTACATTCGGAAATATTTTATTGTATAAAAACAATTAATTGCTATTTATGAAAAATGCTTTACAATTCACTGCATGTTTATTTCTGTTGTGCCTGGTAATCACAGGAAGAACCTTAGGGCAAGTTGCTACTATCCAAACAGTGCCAGGATTTTGTGCCGGCAATAATACCACTGTTGATGTTACACTGGGAAGTTTTTCTTCACCTATTACAGGATTTCAATTTACAATAAGGTATGATACAGGATATCTGCATTATAACAATACTTCTAACTGGGCAGCTGGAGTTAACGGAGTGATAATACAGCATAATTTCTATGGGACCCCACCCAATGTTATTGACGCCTTGACATATGTTTGGGCTGACATGCCATTGAGTATCACAGGATTACTTTGTCAATTAGATTTTACTTATAAAACACCTTCAAGCGGATGTCAAAATGTGGTATGGTCTGATAATCCTACACCTCGTCAGTTTTTTGATGATAATTATAATGAAATTGTAGTTACATATGTGGACGGAGCGGTTTGTGCGGCTGACCCGGTAGCCCAGACAATCACAGGTACAACCCCCATAAATGTTGGGTCGTCGGAAACCTGGACAAGTACAAGCGCCGGTGGCACCTGGACAAGTGCTACTCCGGCAGTAGCTACTGTGAACTCATCAACTGGAGTTGTCACAGGAATAAGTGCAGGCACCTCTGTAATAACATATTCTGTAACAATAGGAGGTTGTGTCAATACGGCAACAAAATTAGTTACGATTACGGAACCACCAACAGCCACCATACAAACAATATCGGACATTTGCGTTGGCAGCAATGCTATTATTGACATTACGCTGGATAATTTTTCTTCTACAATTTCCGCATTTCAATATACCATAAGATATGACACGGCTTATCTGCATTATAACAACACATTAAACTGGGCTGCAGGTGTTACCGCTGTGAGTACTCTGCATAATTATTATGGCACCCCTCCAAATGTTGTTGATGCATTAACTTTTGTATGGGGTGATACACCCGTGAATATCAATGGTCTTTTATGTCAATTAGATTTTACTTATAAAGAAACTGGCAGCGGATGCCGTACCTTAACTTGGTCTGATGATCCGACAGAACGATTCTTTTTTGATGAATCTTTTAACGAATTCACAGTTACATATGTAGATGGACAAGTTTGTGTTGTCGATCCGGTACCTCAGACGATAACAGGCGTAACACCAATAAATATAGGCGCATCAGCAACATGGACAAGTACAACAGCAGGTGGGACCTGGACCAGTGCCAATCCGGGTGTAGCCACTGTGAACTCATCAACTGGCCTTGTAACAGGAATAAGTGCAGGCACATCTGTTATAACCTATTCTGTCACAATTGGCGGATGTGTCAATACTGCAACAAAATTAGTTACCATTACATCGATCCCGACAGCTACCATCGAAACAGTATCAGGGATATGCGCCGGGAGCAACACAGATGTTGATATTACACTTAATAACTTTTCATCCCCAATTACAGGATTTCAATTTACAATAAGGTATGATACAGCTTATCTGCATTATAACAATACCTCCAACTGGGCTCCAGGAGTAGCCGGTGTGGGAATTCAGCATAATTACTACGGCACACCACCAAATGTTATTGATGCTATAACTTTTGTTTGGGGTGACATTCCTGTGAATTTAAATGGCTTACTTTGTCAATTAAATTTTAAATATAAAACACCTTCAAGCGGTTGCCACACCTTAATTTGGTCAGATAGCCCAACACCCACGCAGTTTTTTGATGATAACTATAATGAAGTGTCCGTTAATTTATTGGATGGGGGAATTTGCTCGCTTACTGATGCAGAGCCACCGACCATCACATGCCCTGTTGACGTAACTGTTTCAACTGATGCCGGGCTTTGCACAGCTTCAGGTGTGGTTCTTGGAACACCAACAACAGCAGATAACTGCAGTGTGGCCAGTGTTACAAACAATGCACTGGAACCTTATTCCCTTGGAAATACGAATATAACCTGGACTGTCACCGATGGAAGTGGTAACACGGCCACGTGTACTCAGATTGTTACCGTAACTGATAATCAGCCACCTGTGGTTCAGGCAAATGGGAACTCGACAGTTGCATGCCCGTCCAATGCGATTGCACCAGTAGTTCCACCGGCAACGGATTATTGTGACGGGTTGGTCACAGGAAGTTTATTTAGCCTGGTAGACAACCCCAATCCCGTTAGTTGTGAAGGGTCAAGGACATATACATATTCATATACCGATAATGCAAGCAATGTTTCATATTGGACCTACACCTATACTATTGAACGTTTACCGTTTGCCGACCCTGCAGATCAGGGTTCTACGGTCGCTTGTGCAGCCTTAGCTGTCACACCCACCTTGCCGACGGTCACCGACAACTGCGGCAACACCCTGACACCCACAGGGCCGACCATGGGCGGAACCTATGCATCCTGTGAAGGGACCATCACATATACTTACACATACACAGACTGCGAAGGAAACACCAACGACTGGGTGTGCACCTATACCATTGAACGTGAAGACTTCAGTATGCCTGGCAATGGTAGTTCTACCGTTGCCTGTATTGCTGACGCCACGGCACCTGCAGCTCCTGCGGTCACCGACAACTGTGGTAACACCATTACCCCGACTGGCCCGGTATCCGGCGGCACGTATGACGGTTGCGAAGGTACCAGGACTTATACATACACATACACAGACTGCGAAGGCAACACACATGACTGGGTGTACACCTATACCATTGAACGTTTACCGTTTGCCGACCCTGCAGATCAGGGTTCTACGGTCGCTTGTG
>DAOQAT010000008.1:35181-63269 GCA_035354195.1 Bacteroidales bacterium
ATTGAACGTTTACCGTTTGCCGACCCTGCAGATCAGGGTTCTACGGTCGCTTGTGCAGCCTTAGCTGTCACACCCACCTTGCCGACGGTCACCGACAACTGCGGCAACACCCTGACACCCACAGGGCCGACCATGGGCGGAACCTATGCATCCTGTGAAGGTACCGTTACTTATACCTATCTTTACACAGATTGTGAAGGCAACACCAACGATTGGGTGTACACATACATTATTGATATCCCTACATTTGCAGATATTGCTCCGACTACAGCCACTGTTGACTGTTATTCAAATATTATACTACCAACACCTCCATCTGTAAATGACTTCTGTGGGACGCCTATTACAAACATCACCGGACCTGTTGAAGGAACAGTTCCTCCCGGTGAGGGAGATGTTACCTATACCTGGACCTATACTGACTGTGCAGGGAATATTAAATATTACATTCACACTGTGACAATTGAGTTTGGGTCTTTTGCAGAACCTATTCCAACAACTGCTACAGTAAACTGCTACTCCTCTATTGTGATTCCAACGCCCCCAACAGTTTTTGATGGTTGCAATAATGTATTAACTCCAACAGGTCCAGTTGAAAGTTCACCTCTACCAACCTGTGAAGGAGACGTTACTTATACATGGACATACATCGATGGTGTAGGTGACCCACATTATTATGTCCATACTGTAACAATCGAAAGAGAGGACTTTATCATGCCTTCCAACACCTCCTCTACAGTCTCTTGTGCTGCCGAAATAGTAGCTCCCACACCGCCTTCAGTAAATGATAACTGCGGAGCACCAATCACTCCTGTAGCAGGTACACCACCAACAGAACCATCCTGTGAAGGTGATATGGTATACAGTTGGACCTATACGGATTGTGAAGGTAACAGCCATATCTGGTCACATACCATCACGATTGAATACGCTCCATTTGCTGCGATAACTCCTACAGCGGAAACAGTCACATGTTATGATGACATTGTAATACCAATTCCACCTACCGTTTATGATAACTGCAATAACCTTCTAATTCCGACCGGTCCTGTTGAAGGACCTGTTCCGGGTTGTGAAGGCGATGTTACTTATACCTGGACTTATACTGACTGTGAAGGTAATATTCAACTGTATGTCCATACGGTAACCATTGACATCCCGACATTCGGGGATATCGCGCCAACATTTGCTACGGTAGACTGCTATTCCAATATTATACTGCCCACACCGCCGACTATTAATGATTTCTGTGGAAAACCAATCACAAATATCACCGGACCTGTTGAAGGTACTGTTCCTCCTGGTGATGGAGTGGTAACTTATACATGGACCTATATTGATTGTGCCGGTAATTCAAAATTATATGTTCACTCAATCACCATAGATGATAATGAAATACCGACGATTACCTGTCCTGCCAATGTCAATGTAACTGCTGATGCAGGGCTTTGCACCGCAACCGGAGTTGCTCTTGGAACACCGGTAACGGGCGACAACTGTTCGGTATTCAGTGTTACCAATAACGCTGTTGAACCTTATTCTCTGGGCAATACAACTGTAACCTGGACGGTCACCGACGGCAGCGGCAACACCGCCACCTGCCAGCAGACCGTGACTGTGACGGATACTCAACTCCCGACGATCACCTGTCCGGCCAATGTCAATGTAACTGCTGATGCAGGGCTTTGCACCGCGTCTGGAGTTGCTCTTGGAACACCGGTGACCGGTGACAACTGTTCGGTATTCAGTGTTACCAATAACGCTGTTGAACCTTATTCTCTGGGCAATACAACTGTAACCTGGACGGTCACCGACGGCAGCGGCAACACCGCCACCTGCCAGCAGACCGTGACTGTGACGGATACTCAACTCCCGACGATCACCTGTCCGGCCAATGTCAATGTAACTGCTGATGCAGGGCTTTGCACCGCGTCTGGAGTTGCTCTTGGAACACCGGTGACCGGTGACAACTGTTCGGTATTCAGTGTTACCAATAACGCTGTTGAACCTTATTCTCTGGGCAATACAACTGTAACCTGGACGGTCACCGACGGCAGCGGCAACACCGCCACCTGCCAGCAGACCGTGACTGTGACGGATACTCAACTCCCGACGATCACCTGTCCGGCCAATGTCAATGTAACTGCTGATGCAGGGCTTTGCACCGCGTCTGGAGTTGCTCTTGGAACACCGGTGACCGGTGACAACTGTTCGGTATTCAGTGTTACCAATAACGCTGTTGAACCTTATTCTCTGGGCAATACAACTGTAACCTGGACGGTCACCGACGGCAGCGGCAACACCGCCACCTGCCAGCAGACCGTGACCGTTACCGATACTCAACTCCCGACGATCACCTGTCCTGCTACGGTTAATGTAACTGCTGATGCAGGGCTTTGCACCGCAACCGGGGTTGTACTTGGAACACCGGTAACCGGCGACAACTGTTCGGTATTCAGTGTTACCAATAACGCTGTTGAACCTTATTCTCTGGGCAATACAACTGTAACCTGGACGGTCACCGATGGCAGCGGCAACACCGCCACCTGCCAGCAGACCGTGACCGTTGCGGATACAGAAGATCCTGTGATTATTTGTTCAGGACCAATTAGTGTCACAGCTGGGGAAGGCGAATGCAGTTCGTTTGTTACGGTGATTGTGCCCACCACCACTGATAATTGCGGGGTGAGCAGTGTAATTAATGATTTCAATGGCACTGCCAATGCAAGCGGCACCTATCCTGCAGGAACAACAACAGTATTATGGACTGTCACCGACATACATGGTAATTCAAGTACCTGTATACAGACAGTTACCGTTAACGGTGCTGTTGAAATCACAACAGAGCCGGCAGCTCAAGCGCCAGTATGTGTAGGAGGAGTTTTGTCAGCTTTGAGTGTAACTGCCAGTGGAGGCTTGTTACCACTAACCTACCAATGGTACTCAAGTACAATTGATGATAATGAAACCGGTGCTCCTATTTCCGGAGCGACCTCATCAACCTATGTGCCTCCAAGCGGTTCAGCCGGAACATTGTATTATTATTGTATTGTCAGCGTTTCCGGTTATGACTGTGGGCCGGATACAAGTAATACTGCAGCAGTAACGGTGGTAGTTGATCCAACCTGGGCTTCAAATACAGTATCCTCGAATTCAATTTGTGCCGGCAGCCAGGTTAGTTTCAGCGCTACTGTCAGTAACGGACAAGGTGGAACCATTACATGGATAAGATCAACAACACCGGGTGGCCCTGGTATTGTTGTGACTTCACCTTATATTGAATCTGCTCCTGGAACTTATTATTACCGTCCACATTATGAACCGACAGGCGAAGGATGTGATCTAGCCGATGGTGTTGAAAGTATCATAAATGTTGCACCAACATTTCCTGTAAGTGTTACCATAAATGTCTCTCCTGCAACAATAGTCTGCGAGGGTACTCTTGTTACATTCGAAGCAGTTGCTGACAATCCTGGAACAGCACCGGTTTATCAATGGACATCAAATGGTGAAATAGTGGGAAGTAATAGCCCAACTTATATAGCAACCTTATCAAGCAGTGGTACAATAATCTGCACACTAACTTCCGATTTGGAGTGTGCTTCAGGCAATCCTGCATCTGACACTATACAAATAATGGTTAAACCCAGTCTGATTGCTGGTATCAGTATAACAACTGACAACACGGTAATATGTAGTTCATCTATTGCTGATTTTACAGCTTCACCCGCAAACGGAGGTACGATGCCTCAATATCAGTGGTATCTGAATAGTGTTCTGGTTGGCACAGGCAGTACTTATTCAAACAACGCTCTGATTACTGGGGATTCTATTCAATGTCAGCTAATTTCGAATGAAGCTTGCGTGATAAACAATCCGACATGGTCTAATTCAATTCATATGACGGTTCATCAGACACCGACTGCTGAAGCTGGTGCTTATGCTACATTTACCGGAACTCCGATTCAAGTGGGTGATCCATCTAATGGCCCTGGAGTTTTCACTTGGTTGCCTGTAACCGGATTGAACGATCCTGGTGTTGCGCAACCAACTGCTTCACCAACTGCTACAACTACCTACACGTTGATAGTTGATAATAACGGCTGTACGGCTACAGATACTGTTACAATTACTATTGGCACCCTCACACATACCATCAGTGGGAAAACTCAATATGCTGCCAGAGTAAATGCAGGTGCCCCGATACCTAATTTCCCAACTTACAACCCTGTAATTTATTCTATCAATAATGTTATAGTGGTGCTGAAAACGGTACCTGGAGGTATAGAAGTGGCAAGGGATACAAGTGATGCTCTTGGAAATTACCAACTCAATAACATCGCGGATGGTAACTATATGTTGTCTTACGATAAATATACGGCTGATACGATGCAATGGGTAAATGATGTAAACGCCATAGACATTGCCATGTTGAAGTATTATATTGGCGTTGACACATTGCAGGATCCTTCAAGGTGTTTTTCTGCAAAATACAAGAAAGCGGTCGATGTTGATAATAATACTATTATAAACGCTATTGATGTTGCCAGAATGAAATCAAAGGTTGGAGCACCTTTCGATGCTTTGAAGAACTTCCCGAAAGGCAACTGGGTAGCGCTCAACCAGGCAGTTACTGTTACCGGATCCAATCTAAACATTAACCTGGAAACAATTTCCTATGGTGACTATAATGCTTCGAGTAGTCAGTACCGCGATTCATTGACTAACTGGAGCGGAGCCAAATCATTAACCAAAGAGTTTATTATTACATCCGACGAATATTTAATGATTCCGAGGCAATCATACTTCGAGGTCCCATTGAAAATCAGCACCAAAGTAAATGATTTCGCTGCCATGGGACTGGAAATAAACTATCCAAGCACTGAATATAAGCTTGTTTCGGCTTATATGACCGGTACCGGCAAAAAAGGTTCGGTGAAGATCAATCCTTCATTTGAAGAAGTTTTAACAACTGATAATGATTTACTGATTACAGATATAGATGGTGTGATCAGAGTGGTTTATGCTACGACAAATCATTTTGATGTTGCACCGAATGATCAGATCATCGTTTTAGGGTTCCGCCCTCTGAGAGAGCTTGATCGTGGAGAACTTCAATTTAATTTATCCGGGACCGGTGTCATTGGGAACCAGTTTGGACAAGAAAATGACGAAACCTATCTGTTAATGCCGAAGATCTTCGTTCAGGATGAAGGGCAGGTGGGATTTGAGTTAGTTGGATACCCAAACCCTTTCAGCGATAAAGCAACTATAACTTATAGCATTCCAGAAGACGGACAGGTTAAACTAAAAGTATTTAATGCTATTGGTGAGCTGGTTTCAGAACTGGAGAATAAGTTCCAGGAAATGGGTAGTTATACTGTGGAATTTTCATCTGAGAATCTGCCAGCCGGTATGTATACTTTTAAATTGGAATTTACCGGAGCGGATAAATCGAAATGCATAATATTTAAAATGATTCATTGAGACGGGTAAACAGAATTAATTAAACTTTTAAGTAGGTATTACTGCTTGGAAAGTGGCTGAATATGCTTTTTACTTTTGTTTCATAATTTTAAATAATTATAATACTTTTGCATCTCGGATGGGGCGTTAGCTCAGTTGGCAGAGCGCTAGGTTCGCAATCTAGAGATCACGGGTTCGACTCCCGTACGCTCCACGCAGTGGAGAGGACGAAGGCAGCGAAAGCTGCCTTTTTTGTTTTGCAAAAACAAAAAGAGGCGAAGTTTATCCCGATGGCATAAGCCCATCGGGAACTCCCGTACACTCCACCAAGCGGGACACAGTACGTTTTTCAGTACTTTGTCCCGTTTTATTTTTTTTGGAAGTTTATCCCGATGAGTAAGCGACATCGGGAACTCCCGTGTTGCATTCAATATTGAATGCTTCCCCGAAGATTTTAAGTTTGAAAAACAGAGAAGGATTTGAAAATTGAAAGTCACAAATTGAAGCTCCCATATTGATATTCATTTATTTTATACTAAAAATAAATTGATTTCTAAGCAACCAATATCCCAATAATCAGGTCTTTATAGTATAATGGGATTCACCATGAAAAAGTATATTTTCATTTTAGTTTTGGTTTTTTCATCCCTCCCTGTTTATCCACAATGGATCAATGGGATGAGCGTCTATCCACCGTCCCCGACAACCATCGACAACATTCTGGTGATCGTGGAAGGCCGGTTTCCTTCGGGTGGTTGTTCTGATTGGTATATCCTGAGCTATACGCAAAACGGATTTGAACTTACTTATAATGTTGTAAACTGTGTGGGGCCATTAGCTTACATATGTTCGAACAATGACACCATCAATGTCGGAAATGCACTTCCTGCCGGGAGTTATAACGTAATTGTTAACCTTAATGCCGGCTCAGGAGATAAACCCTGTCCCCCATTTTCCCAGTGGGCCTCCGACACTATTTATTTTGATGTAACGCCGTTTTCCGGCATGGCTAATGAAAATAGCGATTTGGGAATTAAAATATATCCGGATCCAGCCACAGAATTTTTAATTATTGAACAAGCGGAATTTAAAGAAGAAACTTCAATTTCCATTTACAACTTGCAGGGGCAGCTACTTTTAATGCAAACCATGTTTCAGTCAAAAGAAAAAATTGATATCAGCAGTTTTGCCAGCGGGGTTTTGATAATAAAGTTGAGCAACAACAGTGGGGTGTCAGCGGTAAAGTTTGTTTTTACAAAGCCATAGATTAGCTGTAAATCGTCTAAGGTGTTATAATTTTCTTAATAATATGGAACCGCTGGAATAGCCTCCTCCAAACACCGAAATGACAATCAGATCATCTTTTTGAAATTTTTCCATGTTTTGCGACATTACGATCGGTGTGCTTGCACAACCGGTATTGCCAAGCTGTTCGATGTTGTTAAGTACGGATGCTGGATCTAATTTTAATTTCTTAACTACATAATCAGTGATCCGGCTGTTGGCCTGATGGGGAATAAGGTATTTTAACTGACTGATTTGAATATTATTTTTTGTCAAAATCTGTTCAATTTCCTGAACCATGTATGTGCAAGCATACTGAAAGACATCTTTCCCATATGGCATCTGTAATCCGCCATTGGCAGGCCTCAGATACACGCCCTCAATACTTCTGCCGATATGGCCTAAGCCGGTAGTGTTCACATCCAACACTTCAAAATCACCGTCGGAATACCGCTGATTGGAAAGAAATATGGCCGATGCACCGTCGCCCCATAAAAAATTGGATTTTTTATCTGAAAGGTCGTTATACAAACTGTTGTTTTCAGAGACAACAATTAACGCTTTGCTTGCTTTTTTATTCGCGAAATAGCACTCGACAATTTCAACCGCATTTACAAAAGAAGAACACGCAGAGTCGATGCTGAAACATTTTGCCTGATCAATATTAAAATGCTTCTGTACCGCATGAGCCAAGGTACCGACAGTATCATACGGTGTATAGGTGGCGCCAATGATCAAATCTATTTCTTTCATGGCAAACGGCATTTTTAACGATGCGTTTTTTACCGCTTCAATGGCCATGGAATTGGTGTTTTCATCAACACCTGTATGCCTCCGCTGCTTTATCCCGCTTTTGGCAATAATTTCCTCATCAGTAATATCATAATTGACAGAAAAGTACTCATTTGATACTACGATATCGGGAATGTAATCTGTAACTAGATTTAATATCATATTAAACTATTCTATTTTATCATATATTTACTAACTTGTCGCGGACTTCTCCAGTAGGCACTTTCAAGTGATTTATTAGTTTTGGTGCGCAAAGATAATGAAAATTAACGAAATAATAACAAGCCATAAAAAACGCACGGTGGTAAAACGGAGTTTTTGTAAAATAATTATAATTTTTTCAGAAAAAACTCCCTGGCAAATAGTCTTCCATATTTCATGGTTGAGTAATTAATTCAACGTAGGTTGATTGATAATTAAAAAAAACGTATTTTTACAAATGGAAGATACGATTACAAATGTTTAAAAAAGCAACCGGCCTGTGTAACAAAATTTTCCATTTTTATTACGATGGTTTCCGCTCTATGACCGTCGGTAAAAAATTATGGGCTGTGATCCTGATTAAACTATTTATCATTTTTATTGTGCTTAAACTTTTTTTCTTTCCGGATTTTTTAAAAACCAGATTTGAGGATGATGAACAAAGAAGTGATTATGTAATGGAACAGCTTACAAACCCATAAACTAAATAATTATTTTTTACATGATTGGAAGTGTTGATATAGCATTGGTGGACTGGTCAAGGGCGCAATTTGCACTCACAGCGATCTATCATTGGTTTTTTGTCCCGCTTACACTGGGGCTGTCCTTTTTGATTGCCATAATGGAAACCATTTATGTCCGGACAGGCAGGGAAGAATGGAGGCGGATCACAAAATTCTGGATGAAATTATTCGGGATTAATTTTGCCATCGGTATTGCCACCGGGATTATCCTGGAATTTGAGTTTGGCACCAACTGGTCGAACTATTCCTGGTTTGTCGGGGATATTTTCGGCGCGCCCCTGGCCATCGAAGGCATACTGGCATTTTTTCTTGAATCCACCTTCATAGCCGTGATGTTCTTCGGCTGGAATAAAGTGAGTAGGAAGTTTCATCTGTTGTCAACCTGGCTTGTCGCTTTTGGGGCCAGTTTATCGGCGCTATGGATACTCGTTGCCAACGCCTGGATGCAGTCCCCGGTGGGCATGGAATTCAATCCCGATACCGCACGCAGCGAAATGCTGGATTTCTGGGCCGTACTTTTGTCGCCCGTTGCTGTCAATAAATTTCTTCATACCATCACCTCTTCTTATGTGGTGGCTGCATTATTCATGTTATGTGTGAGTTCATGGTTTTTACTGAAAAAGCGCGAGCTTATGTTCGCCAAAAAGAGTATCATCATTGCCTCGGTATTCGGGTTGTTATCCGCCTTATTTGTAGCCGTGACCGGTGACGGATCTGCCTATATGGTGGCACAAAAACAACCGGCCAAACTTGCTGCCATGGAAGGTTTGTATCAGGGGAAATCCGGCGCAGGCCTTATTGTTTTTGGAGTTCCCAAAGCGGATGCAAATAAAAACAGGGAGGATAATTTCCATTTCAAACTGGAAGTTCCCAAAATGTTGTCCTTACTTGGTTTCCGGCAGGCAGATGCGTATGTCCCCGGCATTAAGGACCTCACCGACGGTAACGCCGAAAGGAATATCATGTCGGCCGGAGAAAAAATTGAAAAAGGGAAACTGGCAATAGGTGCATTGTCTTCCTACAAAGATTATAAAAAATTAAAAAACCTTGCAAAGGCCGATTCATCGCTGCGGGTTTTTAAAGAACACTCCAGCTATATGGGATATGGGTATTTGGAAGATCCCGACAGTATCATCCCTAATGTCCCAATTTCTTTTTACACCTTTCACATCATGGTCGGATTAGGGGCAATGTTCATTTTGTTGTTTATGGTGGCATTATATCTGACCTTACGAAATAAACTCGAAAATAAAAAACTTCTGTTAAGGATCATCATGTGGTTCTTCCCGTTGGGGTTTATTGCATCTCAATGCGGCTGGATCGTTACGGAAGTCGGCCGGCAGCCATGGGCCATACAGGACTTGCTTCCTACGGCTGTTGCAACCACACATATCAGCGCATCGGCTGTAATGACAACCTTTATTTTATTTGCCGTATTATTTACCATTTTATTGATCGCGGAGATCAAAATTATGATCACCCAGATAAAAGCCGGTCCGGAAGGAGGTGAACATGTTTGAAAGTTGTTCATACCTGTTTTTGCAGTATTATTGGTGGATCATCGTGTCACTGCTGGCAGCCTTTTTTATTTTTCTGACATTTGTCCAGGGCGGGCAAACCCTTTTTGGCGCTTTGTCAAAAAATGAGATTGAAAAAACCATGCTCGTGAACTCCACCGGGCGCAAATGGGAGTTTACCTTTACCACACTGGTGGTTTTTGGAGGCGCCATGTTTGCTGCTTTTCCAAAGTTTTACGCCACCAGCTTCGGTGGCGCCTATTGGGTCTGGATTGCGATATTGTTCTGTTTTATTATACAGGCGGTTTCTTACGAATTCAGGAAAAAAAGAGGAAATTTTCTTGGTTCAAAGGTTTATGAATCATTTTTGTATATCAATGGCAGTGTGGGTGTTTTCCTTATTGGTGTGGCTGTTGGCACATTCTTCACCGGTTCTGATTTCAGGATCAATGAAATGAACCAGGTGCTATGGCTTAACCATACCCGGGGGCTTGAAGCTGTTTTCAATATTCAGAATGTGGCTCTTGGCCTGGCAGTTTTTTCACTTGCACGGGTTTTGGGTTCATTATATTTCATCAACAATATAGATGATGAAGAAATTTACAAGCGTTCAAAAATGCAGCTCATATACAACACCGTTATTTTTCTTGTTTTCTTTCTGACTTTTATTATCATGCTTTTTATAAAAGATGGTTTCGCCTATGATACAACCTCCGGAACTGTTACAATGGAACCATACAAATACCTGAATAACCTGTTACAGATGCCCACAGTTCTTATTATTTTCGTTGCGGGAGTATTGCTTGTCCTTACAGGCATTGGGATCACTATTTTTATGAAGAGTAGGCGCGGAATCTGGTTTTCAGGGATAGGGACCGTAATGACCGTGTTTGCGTTGATGCTTATAGCCGGATTTAATAATACCTGTTTTTATCCCTCTTCCGCTGATTTGCAAAGTTCGCTGACCATAGAAAACAGTTCTTCGAGTAAATACACGTTAATGGTTATGAGCTATGTGTCGCTTATCTTGCCGTTTGTTATAGCCTATATTTTCTTTGCATGGAAAGCGATCGACCGAAAGAAAATCGACAGGCAGGAACTATCTGATACAGAACATAAATATTAACTAATAAATCCAAACATGTACGAATCTGGTACCTAAGCTGGCCGGTGTTTATTTTTGTATCATATCAATTGATACGGATTGCCATTAATTATTTTGAAAAAAAGCATCCTGTTTGATTATTCACGATCCATGCGTGATTTAGCCTCGATGCACCATAATAATTCTTTAATAAAAACCCCCGCTCTTTTATCTGTGGCTTGCTTGTCGGCCGGAGCGCCACTTTCATCAAAGGCTTCCTGAACTTTCGGTACCGGGAACATGGCCGGAACGGTCCACGATCGGATTTTCCAAAGTGAAAACTGTAAAGAAGCAATCACCTGTGTCCCGCCAAAAACGCCGTCCGAAGCTGTAGTAATCGCTATGGGTTTTCTCCGCCATTCATCATAAAGCAGATCCACCACATTTTTTATGCTGGCCGGATAACCGCCATTGTATTCGGGCGTAACGATAATGACACCATCCGATGATTTGATCCTTTCTGCAAAGTCAAGGACGTTGGCAGCCGGGGACTTCTGGAATCGCAGGCGTTCATTAAATAATGGAAAATTATAACTGTTCAGATCAAGTATTTCAACTGTTGCCAGTTGGTTTTCTTGCAAATAGTTTTTGAAGTACAATGCAACACGGTGGCTGTTTCGGCCATCTCGTACACTTGATGAAATGATTGAAATTTTTGGCATGGTCTGAATTTTTTAAATTTGATCCGATTAAGGCTGTATCCAATACAGTGTAATTCAATACTTTTTCCGTATAAAACTAATATTTTTTTGAAAAAGAATGAATACGTACCAATAAAAAAATTTAACCCGTATAGAAAGATTACGGCAGCAGCCTTCCGGAGACAAGCTAAAAAATGCCAGAAAGAGCCGGTCGAATGGCCAAAAGGTAATTTTTTGGTCGATGTAAAGCAGATGGAGCAGGAAATTACAGTAGCATTTGCCTTCCAGAATAATGGCTGCCAGGGCTTTTTGGCTTGATCAAATATTGGGAGGATTGATTTCGGGGATCTTTTTACTGAATTTCCTTTAGAATCCTCATCGCTTCGTCCACATGTTTTGTTGCCTCCGTTTGAGAATCAAACATATAAACAACGATACCTTTTTTATCGACGACATAGGTTACGCGCCCGGGTAAAAAGCCTAATGAGAATGCTCCAAACATCTTCCTGACCTTGTTTTCCTCATCACTAAGCAAAGTGAAATTCAGCTTGTATTTCTTTTCAAATTTTTTATGACTGGCCACAGACTGCCCGCTGATACCAATTATCATGGCATCGGCATCGTTGAATACGTCGTACTGATCGCGGAAATAACAAGCTTCTTTGGTGCATCCGGGTGTGTCATCTTTGGGATAAAAATATATTACAAGATTTTTTTTACCAATCACATCCTTGATGTTGAGCATGTTTCCATTTTGGTCGGGTAATGTAAAATCCGGTATTGTTGAACCGATTTCAATTTTTTTCATAATTCAGGTATTTGAAGTAAAAAGTTTTTTTGAGTTTTATGAAGGCCTACATACGCAGTTTTTTAAACTCTTCTTTCATTCTGGTGATGTCAGTCAGCCATTCTTCAATATCTTGTTCATGTTCCTGCTCTTCAGTAAGAATGGTTGTTGCCATCTGATGTGTAGCGTGGTCTTTCCCGTTAGTGAGGTCTGCAATTCCCTGATACCTCTTGATGGCGCAACGTTCTCCGTTCAGGTTCTGGTTGAGTACCACTTCAACATAAGGATCTACAGGTGCTTCATACGCGCAACCTGCAAATTTTGGCCAGTCCGAAGGATTCAGTACAGGTGTCCCGCCAAGTTGAATGATCCTGCTGACCACCAAAACCGCATGATTCAATTCCTGGGTGGCATGAAGCAGCAGTTCGGGTTCGATCTCGCTTCTCATCGGCCCCTCCATCATGCGGGCGCCAATCCAATATTGATAGTAAGCCAGCCATTCTTCGCTCAGGGCCTGGTTCAATACTTCAATTAATTTTTCAACATCCAGATTTACGATTTCTGTTCCAGTTTTTCCCATGGTTTTTAGTTTTTTTAAATGATGTTTCAAAAATACGCAACCATAACATGCTTCATATTAATAACAGATTAAAGCTTGATTAAGATGTTATTAATAATCCGCTTTCATGATTTTTATAAGAAGCTATCCTATGATTGACGGGCTTATTCACCGCTTGAGCAGCAGTTTTGTTATGATGATTCGTCAGCTTCATTTCAGGCCTGCCTTTCATAATATTTATGGCCAAATAAGGCCATTCCGACGTTATATAACCTCATTTATTTTTGGGAATTCCATATTCCAGTTCAATAATTTTCGCTTCATTATTGCCGAAAAAAACAAAACTTGCCTGTAAAAACGAAGGTGGACCATATTTGTCCATTGCATTGTTCGAAAAACCATAACCCTCTGTAGGTATCCCAAGTGCATTTTTATCCAGTTTGCCATCGAGGTTAATATCATGTATTGCAGCAATAGCATAATCCCCATAAGGCAGGTTTTCAAATTTGATCAGCTCTTCATTAGCACTGATGGCCATAATATCACCCTTGTATGGTTTTTTATCAGGAAAATCATCCGACTTATTAAACAAAGCAACCATCAGTTGCCCTTCCATACTTTTGAAACCCTTCACCAACACCATTAAAGTACCGGTTTCAGTTTTGGGTTCCTTTTTTTCATTTAATCCGGAAATTGAACCGGCCAAACAAAAAACTATTAAAAACAAGAATAACTTTTTCATATCAAATGGTATTAAAATTTTTAATAAAAGGGTTAAAACTCCCGTTTTTTAAGCCACCGCAGCGTAACCTTGGGGCTCCGCTTTTAGTGGTTATTGATTTTTTCATTTATTTCATCGGGTGATATTAAAGATAAACATTTTTAAGTTCTTTAAGAAGGTGGTGATATGCATCATGTTTGCCAATACCAATCTTCTCAATTTCCAGCTTTTCAAAGGCTTCGGCTATTTTTGATTGTTCTTCTTCACTGAGAACCTTATCGGCCAACATAAAAAGCACAAAGTTTTCTTTTTCAATATGATTTTTGAGAAGTTGGACATAGTCTCTTGAGCTTGAAATTAAGCATTGGATCGCCTGTTTGTTTCCTTCTTTGAATTCCTTAAAAGCCATATTTAAAACGATGATAAGTTCCCGGGCTTTTCTGTGCTCATTAATCATGATCCCTATGGGGCCTCCTTCATTTTGAATTCCATGCTTTTCTAAAGCGGGAAACAATATTTCTTCTTCCTTGGCATGATGACATCTGTCGGCAAACCCCTGGAGAAATTCAATTATTTTTTCATAATGGTCACAATTCAATTCTTTCCCAACAGTGAGATCAATGGATATTTTTTCCATGATACGAAGCATGAGCTTTATGCCTTCATGCTCATCTTTCAATTGTTGTGTTGCTTTCATAATGGGGCTCCTGTTTTTATTGATTTTCCCGGACTTCTTTATTAATGGACCATCCTGTTTTTAAGCCAACAACAAACCAGGCAAGGGCAATGGTTCCCAGCGCAAAAATGGTATCTCCGACGATTCTCAGCCAGCGCAACGTTTCCATGGCCGGGCTTTGCAAAAATTCATTCGAACGCGCATACCACATTCCATGCTTGATGCTGGCAATAGTCTGCAGCACTCCCACTGGCAGCAGGCTGATCAAAACCATGAGCATCAGGCCGATATTTATGGACCAGAATGCAAATCCGATAACCTGATTTTTCCATTGGTATTTTTGGGTCAGGCCTTTCAGGACGAACAGCATCAATCCTATGCCAAGCATGCCATACACACCAAATAATGCGGTATGTCCGTGAACGGCTGTGGTGTTGAGCCCCTGCATGTAATACAAGGCAATGGGCGGGTTGATGAGGAAGCCGAACAAGCCGGCGCCAACCAGGTTCCAGAAGCTCACCGAGATCAAAAAATAAATCGGCCATTTGTAGGTAATCACCCATTGGGTTGCCCGGCTGATCCTTAAATTATGGTACGCCTCGAAACCCATAAAAACCAGCGGTACCACTTCAAGCGCGCTGAAGGTGGCGCCCAGCGCGATAACCGCCGTTGGGGTGCCTGAAAAATATAAATGATGGAACGTGCCGATTATTCCTCCGCTCAGATAAACGATGGTGGCAAATAAAACACCTGTGGTTGCATACTTGATATTCAGCAGGCCCATACGGACGAACAGGAATGCGGCAACAACAGTAGCGAACACTTCAAAGAACCCTTCTACCCAGAGATGCACCACCCACCAGCGCCAATATTCCGCAATCGACAAATGTGTTTGCTGCCCCCAGGTGAGCCCGGCTCCATAAAACGCAGCGATAGCAACGGACGAAATCAGAAACATGACCAGAAGTTGCCTGTTTGCCGAAGGTTTCTTTAAAGCAG
Source organism: Bacteroidales bacterium (assembly GCA_035354195.1). Classification (GTDB taxonomy): domain Bacteria; phylum Bacteroidota; class Bacteroidia; order Bacteroidales; family CAIWKO01; genus CAIWKO01. The sequence continues at coordinate 50,493 of DAOQAT010000008.1, forward strand.
GCAGCAGCGCACGGACCATCAATATCAGCCAAATTACAAGGCCGATAAAAAGAAATAATTGCCAGAATCTTCCCAGATCAACATATTCATAACCCTGGTGGCCAAACCAGAAATTTTGTGCAAGGCCCAGCTTTTGCATAATCCCCATCCATTCTCCGATGAGAGATCCGACAACAATAATGAGCAAGGCAATAAAAAGAAAATTTACCCCAAGCCGCTGATATTTTGGTTCAACTCCGGAAACCGCAGGGGCAATATATAATCCTGTGGCCAGCCATGAAGTGGCAATCCAGAATATCGCAAGCTGCACATGCCAGGTCCTTGAAACTGAGTACGGCAGGATGGCATCAAGTTTCAACCCGTAAATACCGTTTCCTTCAACACCGTAATGGGCCGTAATAACACCTGCCAGAACCTGCACCAAAATAAGCCCGGTAACGATCCAGAAATATTTCAAGGTTGCTTTCATGGAAGCTGTAGGACTATGTCCGATCAAGGGATCGTCTTTGGGAAGCAGCGATTTATCAAGCTCATCAGACCTGTTACGGGCATGGTAATAAGCAAGCAGGCCGATAGCCACAAGCAGCATGATCACGCTGAAACCTGTCCATAGCATGATCCCCGGGGCTGGAGTATTTCCAATCATTTGATCCGGAGGCCAATTATTGGTATAGGTGATTTCAGCCCCGGGCCTTTTAGTTACGCAAGCCCAGGCAGCCCAGAAAAAGAAGGCATTCATTTCATTCATTCTTACGGTATCCTTTATGGAATTGGCAGGTATGGCGTAGTCAGTCCTTTCCTTTTCCAGTGCTGGATCGTTCATGAAAAGACCGGAATAATGCTTGCTTAAATCTTTTATTGCCTCAGCACGGTCGTTAGAAACCACTAACACACCTGAATTTTTATCGTAGGTATTGGTTCGCAATAACTGTTGCAGTCTAACAGTCATAGCCGCCTGTTGCTCTGCATTAAGAGCTTCGAAGGACGAAGCGGAATCTCTGGCGGCCCATTTGTTCAGCAGAAAAAACGCTTCTTTATGCAACCAGTCAGCCGACCAGTCCGGAGCCAGATATGCACCGTGCCCCCAAACAGTCCCAACTTCCTGACCGCCTATGGATTGCCACACATTCTGTCCGTTTTTAATTTGTTGGGCGGTAAAAAGTACTGTTCCGTTTTCGGCGATGACTTTTTCAGGAACAGGCGGTTTTTCATGATATATTTCACGCCCGAAAAACACCAGTATTCCGAAACAAAGTACTGTGATTGAGATGAACCAGAACCAAAGTTTTGTTGTGCTCATGATAGTTTATTTATTTGATAATACTTTTCCTGACCGGGGTACACATTTAAGCAATGTGATAATTTATGTATGGCTTTTGTGTAATTGCCGCTATATCCGGATTCTTTCAGGGATGAAACAAAGTCAACATGTTTTCTTCCCTGACGATAATCAGGCTCTTTTACCGGATGTTTTAAATATTTTTCAAAGGTTGCTGCCGGCTCACCCAGATTCAGGACGGCGTGGTATATCAGTTTGTCCTTATTCCGGTACATGGCCGACCCCAGCACTTTTTTTCCGGAAATGGCAAGATCCGAAATCCCCATCATCGAAAGGCCTGTAATTCCTTCATCTTCCAATGCTGAAATAATCAACAAATTGGCATATCGGAAAATCGCTTTCGGCTGGACAATTCTTTTACCGGTAAAAGCCACAGAAATAATGAGGTTATTTGGAGTGAGTACGACTGCCTGCCCTCCAGAGGGCCTCTTCATGACGGCCACATTATCCTTCAGGACGTTTTCTACGAACAAAGCTTCTTCCGGCAGATTCGATGCACCAAGCACCACATAATTTTTATCAGGGACCCAAATCAAAAAACCCTTACCATTTCCTTCGATCAGTTTTTTATCAGGCAGGCAATATGGAGTTATCTGAATCATATAATTTATTTATTGATTGCTCTGTCAACGGCATCAAATCCTGCTTCCATAAATATTTCGGACACCGTTGGGTGTGCGTGGATGGTTTGTGCAACATCATAAACGGTCCCTTCAATTGCAATATAAGCGCCGGCTTCCGCGATCATGTCGGTTGCATTCGCAGCTACTATCTGCGCCCCAAGAACCTGTCCGTATTTTTTATCTGAAAGTAAACGCACCAATCCTTCCGTATTGCCTTCAATCATTGCTTTCCCATTTGCAGATAATGGAAATTCACTGATTTTTATTTCGATGCCTTCCTCTTTTAGTTGTTTTTCGGTCATCCCAATCTGGGCAATTTCCGGCGAGGTGTACATGTTGACAGGATATGCACGGTTGTTGAATTTCGCTTTGATACCTTTAATGGTGTTTACCACATGGATGCCTTGTGCAGACGCCACATGCGCCACAAAACTTTTACCACTTACATCCCCTATTGCGTAAACCCCTTTAAGGATTGTTTCAAAATCATCGGTTGTTTTTAAAAACCCACGTTCGGTGAGCTCAAGCGGGACTTCACTTTCGGGAATTACGGCCTTTCGGGAGTTACAGTTGACCAACAGCTCGCATTTTATTTTTTTATCGCCCACAAGGAGTTCTCCGTTTTTAAATTTTTCAGGGAACGCATTTAAAAGCAATTCGATTTTTTCGGATTTAAATTTTTTTATAATATAAGATATCAGAAAATCATCCAGCCCCATCAGGAAACTATTGCTATTCGCCACCAGCGTGACATTTTTCCCGATGAGTTTAAAAAATTGTGCGATTTCTACAGCCGGGACATGATTGCCCGTGACAACGATGTTGTCGGGAACCGTTTCGAGGGTGAACAATTTTTCCATTTCCATCACAGGCGCTCCTTCGAGTTGTATGTCCATTGCTTTGGGTTTCGAACCGGTTGCAATAATGATATTCGCAGTGCTGATTTTTTTATCGCCGGCCAATACAAAATTTTCGCTTAATAGCTTTGCAGAACCTGTAATCAGTTCAACCCCGTTTTTTTTAAAAAGATAGTTGATTCCGGCGGTAAGCCTTTTGGTAATACCGGTTGAACGTGATTTGGCCTGCCCCCAGTTAAATGATAATTTCTGCAGATCGATGCCATCAATGCCGAACTGAGCGTATTGTTTCGTGCGATCAAAAATTTTTGCACTTTCGAGTAATGCTTTGGACGGTATACAACCCCAGTTCAGGCACATGCCGCCGACATACTCTTTTTCAACCACCGCGGTTTTTAATCCCAACTGTCCCGCCCGAATGGCAGCGACATAACCGGCCGGCCCTGCTCCTATTATTATTAAATCATATTCCATGTTTTTGCTCCTTACTCTTAGGGTATTTTTTTATAATAATCATTCCATCATCAGTGAAAATGGATCTTTTAAATATTCCATGATTTGTAGTAAAAACCTTGTGGCTTCACCTCCGTCAACGATTCTGTGATCTACTGTCAGGGATAAGGGAAGTACGTTGCCAGCAATGATTTGATCGTCTTTAACAACAGGTATTTTTAAGATTCTTCCAATCCCCAGTATTCCGGCCTGAGGATAATTGATGACCGGTACGCCGAAAATTCCGCCTATAGATCCGTAATTGGTGAGTGTAAAAGTTCCATCTCTTATCTCCGCGAGGGTGAGTTTTCGCTCTTTTGCTTTTTCTGCCAGTTCGGCTATCTTTTGTGCGATCTGAAAAATGGTGAGTTTGTCAGCGTCTTTGATAACCGGGACAACCAGCCCTTCAGTGGTATCAACCGCAATTCCGATGTTATAATAGTTTTTATACATCATCCTGTTGTTTTCCAGATCCATTTGCGAGTTGAGCTGACGATGTTGTTTCAACGCATTTACCGTTGCTTTCAGAATAAACGGGAGGTACGTGAGCTTGACATTTTTATCAGAAAAGACTTTTTTGTATTTTTCTCTGAGCCAGATAAGATCAGATATTTCAACCTCTTCAAATACCGTCATATGGGCGGCAGAGAGCTTGGAATTTATCATGTTCTTTGCAATGGTCTTCCTTATTTGTGAAAGCGGTTCGTAGGTTATTTCTTCTCCCTCAGCGGCAAGAGGCTGAATCTCTAGCGTTTCGGCGGGGACATTTTGTAGCTGAAAATTCTGAATATCTGATTTGGTAACACGTCCCCCGGGCCCGGTTCCTGTTATTTTGTTTATATCAAGCTGCAGCTCTTTTGCCATGGCCCTGGCCACCGGTGTTGCCAATACTTTGTGTGTAGTTTGTTTGTCGGTTTTTGAAGTTGCCACGCCCTCTTCGCTGGCGGGCAAAAAAGCACTACTTGCTGCCAACTCCATGGTACCGACCACGGCTGTTGAACCTTCTTCCAACGGTTGCATGCTGACCGGAGCTTTTGCCTGCGCAACTGCCTCTTCGCCGTAAACTCCTTCAATCTCGATTTCGATAAGTGGCGTTCCTACGTGAATAGTTTCCCCAACCTTGCCAAAAATAGATATTACCGTTCCGGATTTGGGAGAAGGAATTTCAGCAACGACCTTATCGGTTTCCATCCGGACAACAGCTTGCCCGGATTTAATTTCCTGACCTTTCGAAACGTACCATTCTATGATGGTTCCTTCGTCAAGCCCCTCGCCAATATCGGGAAAATTGAAAATATATCTCATTACCTGTGATTTTAGAATTTTACGGTTCGTTCTATTTCATAGAAAATTTTTTCCGGTGTTTGCATAAAAAAATGTTCCCCTTTGGCCAATGGCACTATGGTGTCAAAACCCATAACCCGTTTGGGAGGAGCTTCAAGGTGAAGGAACGCTTCTTCGTTAGCTATGGCCATCAATTCAGCACCAACGCTGAAACTCGATGGCGCTTCGGCAACAATGACGAGCCTTCCGGTTTTCTCCAACGACCTGGTGATGGTTTCTTTATCTACCGGATAGATCGTTCTTAAATCAATAAGTTCAGCTGAAATCCCTGACTGTTTGGCCATCACAAGCGCTTTTTGGCACTCACGGATCATGGCGCCAAAAGCAACTACAGTCACATCGGTTCCCTCAGCAAGCACTTTTGCTTTACCAATGGGAATGGAGAATTTTTCGTCTGCCACTTCCTGCTTAATAGCCCTGTAAATTCGTTTTGGTTCCATAAAAATTATGGGGTCGTCACTTTCGATGGCGGATATCATTAATCCTTTGGCATCATGTGGTGTGGAAGGTATAACCACTTTAATTCCCGGTATGTGAGCATAGAAGGCTTCGGGGCTTTCCGAATGATGTTCAAGTGCATTGATACCGCCGCCATAAGGAAACCTGATCACCAAAGGGACCTTGTATTTTCCACGGGTGCGGTTGTGCATACGTGAAACATGGGAAATGATCTGATCAAATGCCGGATAAGAAAATCCATCAAATTGTAATTCTACCACAGGCCTGAGCCCTGAAACAGCCATCCCAACTGCCGTTCCGACAATGCCGGACTCAGCCAGCGGTGTGTCAAAAACTCTTTCAGTACCATATTTTTTTTGCAACCCTTCTGTTACCCTGAAAACGCCGCCTTCAAAACCGACGTCTTCGCCATAAATGACGACGTTTTTATCTTCGGCAAGTTTAATATCAAGCGCATTATTTATTGCCTGGACTAATGTCATTACACTCATTTTTGTTCCTCCCTCCATTTGAGAAATTTCTCATATTCGGATTTTTGTTTTTTCAGGTCCTCGGGCATGTCAACATACATATGACGGAACACATCGTCCAGCTGATACGGCGTAAATTCTTCGGCTTCCGCAAACTGTCGATCAATTTCATTTTTGTAATTTTCTATCAGTGCATCTTCATTTTCATTCCATAGATTTCTGTTTTCCAGGAATTTTCGCAATCTTAACAGCGGGTCCGCTTTTTCCCATTCGGCTTCCTCCTCTTTCGATCTGTATTTTGTCGGGTCGTCGGAGGTGGTATGAGCGCCTTTTCGAAACGTATAAGCCTCGATCAGTACAGGCCCATTTCCGTTTTTTGCATATTCACAGGCTTGTTCATAAACTGAATACATGGCTAAAAAATCATTTCCATCCACTTTGATTCCCGGGATTCCATAGGCGTATGATTTGATCGCCAGGTTTTTTGATTTAGTTTGATTTTTTACAGGAACTGAGATGGCATACTGGTTATTTTGAACAGTAAAAATAACCGGAGCTTTCCACACGGCAGCAAAGTTGAGCGCTTCGGCAAAATCACCTTCTGAAGTTCCGCCATCACCGACGAAGGTAAATACTATTTCATCTTTTTGGTGGTGCTTGATTGCATAGCCAATACCCGCGGCATGAAGCAGCTGGGTGCCAATAGGAACGGCAAACGGGAGCATGTGGTTTGCGTTTTTAAAATTACTGCCCTCTTCATTACCCATATAATACAGAAAAATTTCTTTCAGGCTTACGCCTTTGGCCAGCCATGCGCCCATTTCACGAAAAGCAGGAACCAGCCAGTCATTGTCTTTCATTAGTAATCCGGCGGCAACCGAAATGGCTTCCTGGCCTATATTCGGCGGATACGTATACATCCTGCCCTGTCGCTGGTATGACACCGCCATGTTGTCGGCTGTTCTTGCAAAAAGCATATCCTTGTAGGCTTTAACAATAGTTTCATTTTTGATTTTCGGAATTAGTTCAGCATTTAGCGCCATCCCTTCATTATCGATTATCCTGAAGAGTTTATCTTCTTTTGGATCAAAGTCACTAAATATCATTTCGTCAAAATATTAAAATTTAAAAAGCCTATGAGTTAAGTTGCTGATAAATTATTTTTAGGGTTTAAATTTTACTCCCACCTCCTAAAACCTGTTCGGAATTTATAAGCAGGTCGGCATACTGGGCTCTTTTGTAAATAAATGGATTACTGCTGAGTTTGTTTTTGGATAATTTGCCTCTGAAATCATCGATGGTGGTATAGTTTTTTTGCTCCATCCATTCCACTAATTCATTCTGTATCGTTTTAAGTTGGTAAAGGCCATTTTTGTAAAGGGTGCTTACTACCTGAACACAGGTAGCTCCTGATAACAGCATTTTTATAACATCTTCCCCGTTATAAATTCCGCGGCTGCTGCAAATATCCGCTTTGATGTTACCGTATAACAATCCCGCATACCTCAACGATTTTTTATAATCTCCTTCCTTACTGAGATTGAAGGATTTTATGTGCTTTTCGGTGGTTATATCAATGTCGGGTTGGAAAAACGAGTTAAATATGACGATGGCGTTTACCCCAATTTTGTCGAGCTCATTTACAAAATGAAGGATGTTGGTATAGTCGGAGCTTAATTTTACACATACCGGAATCGTGATGTTTTTTTTGATTTCAGAAACAATCCTGATCTGTTCTTCTTCAATTTCTTTGGCACTTTTTTCTGCATCTGCCGGATTCTGGTAGAAATTTAATTCGATACCGTTAACACCTGTTTCGCTGATAAGTTTTGCATATTTGATCCAGGTTTCATCATTTACAGCATTGAGGCTGGCTATAAGCGGAATAAACAGGTGTTCCCTGGCTTTCCTGAGATTGAATAAATGCTCTTCCGGGCCGGCATGTTTAATATCCGGATGAGTGGTGATCATTTCAGCATGAAGGTCATTGAATTCGGTGAGCTCCTGATCCATCTGTAATTTCTCAAGCTGTACCTGTTCTTCGAACAATGATTTGTAAACAATTGCCGCAGCGCCATATTCTTCTGCTTTTTTGAGGTTATCCAAATTTGCTGTCAGGTTCGAAGCGCCGACAATTATTGGGGTCTCCAGGTCAATCCCCATGTAGGTTGTTTTAAGATTTATCATTGGAATAATTTTTTAAATTTTAAATAACTCCGTTTTAAAACATATTTTTTATTTGGTAAGAGCTGCTCTGTCATGTAATTATAATTTTTCCCTAAGCATTCAGGCTATTAAATGAGCAATGGTGGTGATTGGAATTTTCAGTGTTTTGGAAATAATACAATCTCTTTCGGCTTCCTTGGTTATTTCCTCGAAATCGCCGGCGCTGATCCCGGGGACTGACCCTGTGATCGATAATTTTATTCCGGTAATATCAACACCTTCCAGGGTCACTGTGGCATGGGTTTCCAGCGATACCTCGGGGAGGCCTTTTTGAGTTAATAATGACGCGACCCACATGGTGAAGCAACCGGCATGGGCCGCTGCAAGTAATTCTTCAGGGTTGGTTCCTGTTTCGCCTTCTTCAAAACGGGATTTAAAACTGTAGTTGGTATTGTTCAGGACATTGCTTTGACTGGTTAATGTGCCGCTGCCTTCTTTGAGACTGCCCGACCAGTGGGCTTTTGCTGTACGTTTCATAATTTGTATTTAATTTATTTTTTTTACATACTGAATTTGATTACTTCAACAGGACAACTTTCAGCTGCATCCTTTATTTTTTCCTCATAATCGGAAAAGTTGACACCTTCAATGACGGTAGCGATGTCTATCAGTCTAAAAACTTCAGGACAAATTTCTTCGCATAAGCCGCAGGAAGTGCAGCCATCTTCTTCGATCCAGACATTTGTTATAGCCATGATTTATTATTTTTAGGTTAGTTTTTTTTTATTTTATTTAAACATCCGCAAAATATTTTTTAATAATTTCTGTCAAATTAACGTGCTTAAATGGTTTTGAAATATAGTCATTACAGCCGGCAGCCATCGCCATCTCTTTGTCACTTTCCTGTGCAAAGGCTGTTTGGGCAATTATAACCACGTCCTTGTTGAACTCCCGTATCTGCCGGGTGGTTTCATAGCCGTTCAGTTCAGGGAGTTGAATATCCATGAGCACCAGATCAATATCCGGGTTTTGACGGCACATTTCAACAGCTTCTAATCCGGTATTTACCTGAAGGATTTCTTTACTTAAATGTATAGTAAATTCTTTTAAAACAAATTTTGAATTTTTATCATCTTCGACAATTAAAATTTTTGGTTTTTTTATCCGTTCATTTTCAACAAAAAGCACCTTGTTTTCACTTGTCTTTGAATATCCTCCATGAATGGATGTTTTGGTAACATCTGTTTTTTGCATAGCGCCAATAAATTAAATTTTTAAACTTTTTTTTTGTATATAAATTCTGTTTTTACTTGTATCCATTTTTCATAAGTTCACAAAAACGCTACTTTAGATTCAATGATTTATAAGCATTTTCATATCTTTTAGATACGTTGTTCCAATCAACAACATTCCAGAATGCCGTTAAATAATCGGCGCGCTTGTTCTGGTATTTCAAATAATAAGCATGTTCCCAAACATCCACGGTTAGCAGCGGTATGCCCTTTTTTTCAGCGATATCCATCAAGGGATTGTCCTGATTTGGTGTGGAACAAATAAAGAGTTTTCCTTTATCATCAAGGCATAACCAAGCCCAGCCGCTGCCAAAACGCATTTTACCTGATTCTTCAAATTGCTTTTTAAACTCTTCGAATGAGCCAAACGTTTTTATGATAGATGCTGATAATTCACCTGTCGGAGTTTCACCTCCCTGAGGTTTCATGCTTTCCCAATAAAAAGTATGATTGAAATAACCTCCGCCATTATTTCGGATTGCAACAGGATATTTACTGATATTTTTGAAAATATCTATAATATCCATCGATTCCATCTCAGTCCCGGCTATGGCCTTGGTAAAATTGTCATAATATGCTTTATGATGTTTGCTGTAATGTATTTCTACGGTGAGTTTATCAATGTATGGTTCCAGCGCATCGTAACTATAGGGCAAAGGCGGAAAGTCGAAAATGTTTTGATTATTAATTACCGATTGGTATGCCGGAGCTTTCATTTGTTTTTCCGAAGCGTTTTGTGAAACAGCCCGGGTATTAATGCAAAGGAGCCCAATTACGAACATTGAGCCAAAATAATTTATCTTTTTCATACAATCTCCTGATTTAATCGGGACAAAAATGCGGGGAAATTTTACTGCCATTTTAAACATCCCAAAACTGTATTTTAATTGTTTATTATTTTATCGCCAGTGAATTGGCCCATTTGCAGACAATTTGAATTTGCTCAGCAGTCGGGACTCTGTCGGGATATGATTTTTTAATCTCCGACGGAGGCATGGTACCATTGGTCATTGCATCACAAATTGCCTGTGATTTTTTTGATTGTTTCTTGGCAGCATAAGTGTCCCACGCGGAAAAGTTCCACATAGCCATGGCCATTCCGTTACCGCCTTCATCATGACAACTGGTGCAAGATTTCTTCAGGATTTTGGCTACATCCTCAGGAATGGAGTTTGTTGACGAAGTAATTGTTTTTTGGCTTGCCGATTTTATCGGGCTGACGGTTAAAAATGCTGCAATTGCTAATGCAATCATCACAACAAAAACAAGATTGAACTTTTTCATTTTTTTAAATTTTAAATTATTATTCCGTTACAAGTTTATAAATCAAGAAAAATGGATAATCCGAAAAGCCCATGTACCAATGCAAGAGATATGGTAGTTACCGCAAATATGATATGCCATTTAAAAGGAATTATCTTTATTCCTTTGTAATTTAGCAACCCTATGGTTGCGGTACACAGAATGCACACGACAGTTAATATCCCGATGTAAATTATCAGCGGGTGTCCAAAAATCGGAAAGAATGCTGCCTTATGAATCATATTCAATATTTCATTTTATTTTTACCTTCCTGGCATTATGAAGTTATTTTTCAATTATAATTGTTTCTGCTTTTGCACCAAGATCAAGTAAAAGCTGGTTCACATTGGTCACAAATTCATCCGGCCCGCATACATAAAAGTTTTGCCCGAAGTCCCCGATAACATCAATCAGGTAATCGCGGTCAATTCTCAGGCTTCTGAATCCTACTACATTTTCACGTGTGAAAAGCCGTATAAAATTATTCTTGAGCATTTTTTGTAATTCGGGCTCCATAATTACATCTTCGTGCGTTTTATTTGAATAAATGAGCACGTTATCATTGATAAGATTTTTCTTATACAGGTCTCTGAAAATAGCGATGAACGGTGTGATTCCTGCGCCTCCGGCAATAAATACTCCCGGCCCTTTGTATTCTATAGCTCCAAAAACATCGTGCAATATTAATTCATCATCCTTATTCAAACGGCCGAGCATTTTTGTCACGCCATTTCGCTCGTTATAAATCTTGATCGTGAATTCGAGGTATTTCATCTCACGAAGACATGTGAAGGTGAAAGGCCGCAAAATATCTTTCCATTCGGGTAGGTTAATGGATACATCAGTGGCTTGTCCCGGAATAAAATCATATCCTTCCGGTTTTTCAACCTGAAAGCGCTTCACGTCATGAGTGATATAATAGGAGTCTAGTATTTTAACGATATAACTATTCATCTTTTTCAACCATTAATGAATTTGCCCATTTACAGACGAGATCAACCTGCTTTGCCGTTGGAACCTTGTCGGGATAAGATTCCCGGATATCAAGGGGAGGCATACTTCCATCCGTCATGGCATTACAGATATCCGTAGATTTTTCGGATTGTTTCTTTGGAGAATAAGTATACCAGGAGGAAAAATTCCAGACGGACCTGGCGAGTTTTCCACCGCCGTCTCCATGACAACCGGTACATGAATTTCGCAGTATTGCCGCCACATCCAACGGAATTGCTGAGGTGACAGATCTTTTAACTGGTTGTATAATTGCGGATTTGTATGGGTTAAGTGAAATCGCCGCTGCTATTACAAAAATTACCAGAACAGCCCAAATGAAGTAGACCTTTCTCATTTTAAAATATTTAAACGACATACGTGCACAACCAGTTTGGAGGTTTTTCCTCAATCATATCATTTTCAATCAAAGTTACTGGTGAACTATTGGGTAGTAATTAAAAACAGATTAAAAACGTATTAGGAAAAGATTAACACTTTTTTAAAATGATTTTCCGTTTGTTACGTAACAGACATTTAACTTTCAAAACAGGCGTTGCTGAGAATAAAATCAATAAAAAGAGGCTGCCCCTGGTGGAGGCAACCTCTTGAAAAAATTATTCAGTAATCAGCATTTTAATATTTAATTCGATAAATCATGGCTGAAATAACCCTCTATTCAATTATGAGTTTTTCAACATGAGAATAGTTGTCAGATATAAACTTTATGAAGTACATTCCCTTGGGATAATATTTCAAATCAATAGTTTTATTTATAAAGTCGGAATTATCATATTTTTCAGTATAAATAATTCTACCTTTCATATCGTAAATATTAATCACAGGGTTTTCAGTATATCCTTTTACGGTAACATATATGATACCTGTAGACGGATTGGGGAAAACCAGGGTTGAAACATTTAAACCTGCAGTATCAACGCCAGTGCACGGATCAAAAGAAACAACGATTGATCCTGAAGCAGAACACAGATCGGTATTGGTAACCAGCACGGAAATGGTGTGTGTACCAAATCCCAGCCCTGTTGTATCAATCGTAATTGTCTGTGACGTTTGTCCACCTGGTGACCATAAATACGCTGCCCCTGGATTACCAGCATCAAGAGTTACTGTATTACCTGCACATATTGTTACATCGCTGCCAAGCAACACTATAGGAGTAAGAGGTTGAGTAGCAATCACCACGTCAGCGGAAGCCACCGAAGTACATCCGGTAGAATTGGTCACCGTATAGTTGTAAGTTCCTGCAGTCAAACCAGAAATGGTGGTACTGCTTGTTGATCCTGCAATTGCGCCCGGATTGATCGTCCAGTTACCAGCCGGTAAACCACTTAATACGACACTACCCGTTGCCAATGCACAAGTAGGTTGTGTAATGGTGCCTACGGTTGGAGCCGTTGGTGTAGCCGGTTGAGCGTTGATGAC
>DAOQAT010000008.1:63369-75568 GCA_035354195.1 Bacteroidales bacterium
GTGTAATGGTGCCTACGGTTGGAGCCGTTGGTGTAGCCGGTTGAGCGTTGATGACGACATTGGCCGAAGCTACCGAAGTGCATCCTACTGAATTGGTAACTGTAAAGCTATATGTTCCAGTTACAAGGCCTGAAATAGTCGTACTCGATGTAGAACCTGCGATAGCGCCCGGGTTGATTGTCCAATTTCCAGCAGGTAAACCGCTTAATACAACGCTTCCGGTTGCCACAGCACAAGTTGGTTGGGTGATTGTGCCTACTATAGGCGAAGCCGGGACTGTTTTAGGAGACGCAGTTCCGGATCCTGTCAGGCTTGTACAGCCATTTAACGTTTGCGTGACCGTATAAGACCCAGCTGAAATAACATTTATTGACGGAGTGGTTTCTGTTGTACTCCATAATAATGTTCCCGTGTAAGCTGAGGCTGTTAATGATGAGCTGCCACAATTATCAATGACACTTACAGATGGGGCTGCCGGTATTGGATTTTCAATAATAACGGCACTACCAGTCATGGGAGTTGTTCCAAAGCCATTGGTGCCAGAAACAGTGTAAGTACCTGCTGTTTGCAAACCAAAACTAATTGCGGTGCCTGTTCCGGTAACGGTAGGAACTTGGGCAACTGCATCTTTATACAAGGTATAAGTAGCGCTGGCTTCTGAATTTGCGAGGCCGACGGTCAGACCACCACTGCCTGTACAGTATGAGCCACTTCCTGTTACTGCATAAGGTATAGGTAAATTCTGATTAAGTACAGGGTTTACCAGGTTGTTTGTTGTTTGTGAAGCAGGTACCATGATGGCTGTATTCACGCCTCCCACATATGCATTTATTTGGGTAGGATATATGAGCGTGGTCGTCCAGGTCAGATTCGGTGAATATTGTCCGTAAGCCACCGTATTAGTCAATCTTACCCTGCAAACCTTAGTACCAGGGATTGTGTTAGAAATAATAGCTCCATTTCCGGCTCCTGGCGGCACCCTGCCTGCTATTCTTATGCAGTTGCTGACATCCAGAAAATTTATGCTTGTGGGATTCTGGCTCGTTGCCACAAGGGCAGGGTCAGAACTGCCCGCCACAATAGAAGCTGTAATTACTCCACCGTTTTTGATAAGTGGATTAATCAATATTCCATACTGTCCTGCAGCATATTCAAATGGGATCGCGCCAGTTCGAAGCAGGTATATATCGAACTCAAACACCGTGCTGGAGACTTGAACATCATTGCGCAATTCGCAAAGATATGTTGGGTTCTGAGCCTGTGTGCTCATTGAAACATGGATCAACAACATGGTCCATAATAAGCCAAATAAATGTTTAACTTTCATTATTTTATTTTTTAATTATTATTTAAAAATTAACTTGTTTTTATATTCATAGAAGATGAAGAATTGCATTAAAATATTATTATTTTATTTGAGTATGAGTTATCACCGATAATGGCTTTCACAATAAATACACCTGGTTTTACAAATCGGTATTTGTATGAATGCAAACCGCCATTTACATCTAAATCGTTTGAAATTATTGCTATTTCAGCCCCGTTCAGATCAAATGCTTCAATGAAAATCTCCGATCCCGGTAAATCAGAAAATGCAATAGTTATTTCTTTTTCACCGGTTGTTTTGATACTGTATGAATCGCTCTGATTTGATATGTCCGAACAATCCGTATAAATTGTCTTTGAGATGGTGAAGTGTCCGTTATAATCCGTTTGTTTCAACCGATAGTATGTAGTGCCGTTTTCACCATCCGTATCATTATAAGAATAATACTGATAATTATTACTGTTCCCGGCTCCGCTTATTCTTGCTATATCAATAAAATCTCTGTAGTTTTTACTTTTTTGAATGGTGAAGTAATCGTTATTTGTCTCTGAAGATGTTACCCAGTTTAATTCGATACCATTTTCATTACAATCACCTTCAAAGCTCAATAATTCTATTGGAAGAGGAACATTGTTATAGTAAAGATTGTTTGTGGTCTGTGAAGAAGATGATGTTATAGCTGTGTTCACCCCACCGATATAAGCATAAATTTGAGTAGGATAAATTGTGGTTGTTGTCCATGTCAGACCGGAAAGGAATTGTCCAAAGTTGACAGTATTAGTTAATCTCACCCTGCAAATTCTCATTCCTGGAGAAAGATCAGGAATTAGTGCACCATTACCAGCCCCTGGAGGAATTCTGCCTGCAATTCTTATACAGCTGGAAGCATCAAGAAAGCTGATGTTTACAGGATTTTGATTTGCTGCAGTCAATGCAGGATCTGAACTGCCGGCCACAATAGAAACAGTGATCACTCCACCGTTTTTGATAAGAGGATTGATCAGTATTCCATATTGTCCGGCAGCATATTCAAAAGGAGTGGCACCGGTACGGAGCATATAGATATCGAATTCAAAGATGTTACCGGATACCTGCACATCATTGCGTAATTCGCAAAGGTACGTTGGTTTTTGAGCCTGAATGCTCAATGATAGCTGTGAAACTATCACAAACATTATTAACCGATAAAATATCTTTTTCATCACCACGGTCCGTCTTTGTTATTTATACCTGTCTTATTTTTTTATTAAATTTTCAAGGTGTTATTGCAGAAATAAAATTTGCAGAATTGTTATCAATAATTGCCATATCGGCAACACCAATGAAGCCATCCCCATCAATATCTTCGGGTAAATATCCGCTTCCGAATATTGCTGACTGATTATCGCACGAGGCCATATCGCTGACACCAATAAATCCATCCTGATCAACATCGCCGCTGAATATGGCATAGGTGAGATCGGGCATTTGTACGAGGTTGCCTCCGAATACATTAGCCGGGGAACCAAATGATTGGGTGACGGTGCCTCCTGCAAAAGATACGGCTGTGCTGCTTACTGTTTGCAGGCTGTTACGGTGTTTAACTGTTATGTAGTATGATCCATTGAATGTACTTGGTATGCTTAAGGTAGCTGTTCCCGTATTGCTGAGATCTACGTTGCTTGCAGCATATTCAATGGTGCTATATACCGTTGCATTATGAAGTTCTACTGTGATCTGATCAGCTGTATTACCTGGAAATTGGTTTCCGGCAATTCCCTGTGCTTGTCTCATTAAACCGCCGCCAATATATAATCCCTGAATTTGCAAATTGAGATTTAATGTTATGCTGGGCAATACTCCCAGCCCTCCTGTAAAAGTCCCAAAAGAAGTCAGCCCGGTTGCAGTTAATTGATGTAAAACAGTGTTCGCAGGACTAAAAACAGTAAAAGGAGCAGGAATAACCTGCAGGCAATATATACTACTTTCGGTTCCAACAATATCTGCAACATTGTATTGGAAAACAGCATCACAGGTAAAACCTGAAATTCCTGTTTGGGTAATATTCCAGTAACGGTTCAAATATGACCCTGTTATTAATGGATCATTGAAATTGGAATTAACAAGATTTACGCCTACAAAAGCACCTGGTAAAAATGTTCCGGCTGTGAAATTCAGTGATACCGGAGCGTATTCGATAATATTATTATTATCTCCTATGGGAAATGTAAATGCAGTTATCCCGTTCAATTCTTTCTTAACCTGCCCAGCACCTGATGCTATTATCATACTGGAAACAGAAGGTGTCCCGCTAACAAGAGCCGTTGGCCCGAAGGTGAGGTTGTTATTAGATATGTCAACCAACCCGGCCATGAGTTTCAGGGAATCATTAATTTTCAGATCCTTTAAGAATATTACATTGTTACCGGCGTTATTTATGGTGAGTTTTGGAAACATAAATGTAGCTGTCGTAGACCCCCAAACGGATTGATTGGTAGTGCCATTAAATTGTATTTCACTACCTGTGGCAGCATTGCTGATTATATCCGAATTTGCCACATTGTTAATATAGTCCCCTTTGATTTTTATTGTGCCGGACAAATCAATAGAAGCATCGGTAACATTGGTTTCATTCTGGTAATTACCATTAATGTATACACAAGCTCCAGGACCGATTACTATTTTTCCGCCATTGTTGTATAATCCCTGGGCAAATAAACCAGAAGAAGACAATAAAAATATGATGATAAAAAGTTTCTTTTTCATTTTGATTTCATTTTTAGTTATCATAAACATTATTAAGAACTAATCTGTTGAGGCGGCTTACAAAGCCGCCTCAACAGGAAAGAAATTAAAACGCCCTTACGGCACGAACATAATTATTAGTGTTTTTGTAAAGATTATAGTTTGGAGAAACAAAGTTTGACGGGATGCAATAAGCGATACTTGAGCTATACTCGGTGGAGGTCCAGTAATAACATCCATAAGTGCCACAACCTGTTGACAAACCGACCAGCGCTTTTTGATTCCACAAATACTGGAATTCGTCTTTTGATGGTAAATACCAATTTGTGATTCCAGCAAGCCCTGTACCTCCGGCTGTATAAGCAGCGCATAGTTGGGCGGCTGTGCCGGCGCCACAAGCTGCTACAATCAGGTTTGTGTTTGCTAATCCGGTATAGACTGCTGCTCCTGTTGCTCCTGTTGCTGTACCATAACAACCCCAGGGTGCAGCTGTACTTTGATCAACGAGCGAGCCGATTATACCGTGTTGTCCGGTAGGATCAACATAAATTACAATACCTCCTGCAAGCGCATCCCCAATTACTTTTGGAATACCAGTGGTAAAACTATATTCATTTCCGTAAGTAGTAACACCAAGATTGTCGGTACAATATGCCCTGACGTAATAGGTTGTTCCGTTTGATAATCCGGTAATATTACTTGTGAACGCACCTGTTCCTGTGCCATCCGAAGTAAAGTTGTCGGCAATAGTTGGGCCGGAGCTTGTCTTCCAACATACACCACGTGCATTAATTGTTGTAGGCCCTGTGACCGTACCAATAGTCCCTCCGCTAACTGCAGTGGTGGCGGTAATGGTGGTGGTTGGTGTGGTTTGCAAAAGTGGTGTGGTAAAACTCAATTCATTACCATACATGGTAATCCACGGACCTGACCCGGATTGATATACATCCAGGTATGCGCGGATATAATAGGTTGTATTTAACGCCAAGCCTGTAAGGTTGGTTGTCCATGGAGGAATATTGATAAGTGGGTTAACAGAGCCATTGGTAGAATTGGTTGCCACTTTGGTTGGAGAGGGAGCATTGGGTGAGGTGGAATAAGCTACACCATAAGCCTGGTAATTTGAATAACCGCCGCCATTCCAGTTCATGGTTCCTCCTGATGTAGCATTAGTTCCAACAATGTTACTGGCTGGTGTTGTAACTAATGTAGGTGGGATTCTGCTGGTAAGGAATGAAATCTGTGTACCATAAGCAGTTCCGACGCTGTTTGTTGCATAAGCTCTCACATAATAGGTTGTGTACCCGGTTAAGCCGGTAAGGTTACTTACAAATGAGCCTGTTCCCGGGGCCGGATCGATAATTTTTGTATTTGCAATTATCGTTGGGTTTGCAGTAGTGCCGTAACAAATTCCTCGTTCTATTATGGCCGAGCCCCCATCGGAAGTAACATTACCACCACTAATAGCGGTAGTTCCGGTAATGCCCGACGCTGCTGTCGTGGCTGCCAATGTTGGTAATACAGGTAATGTGGTAAACGATATTTCGTTACCGTAACTTACGACACTACTGTTTATGCTGTAGGCTCTCACATAGTAGGTAGTCACCGGGAGGAGACCTGTTAAACTGCTGGTAAAAATGCCGGTTCCTGAGCCATCGGTAGTTTTGGTATTAGCAATGGTTGGCCCAGGTGTTGTGCTCCAGCAAACGCCACGTGTGAGTATGGCGCTTCCGCCATCGCTGGTTATATTACCGCCACTGGTAGCAGAAATGCCGGTGATAGAGCTTGCTGCCGTGGTGATTATGGATGCTGTTCCAGGTATGCTGGCGTTTCCCCAATAAGGAATATTGGAGCCGGAAATCTGCAAATATTGTCCGGAAGTTCCGATCGGTATCATGGTCCATTGGCTGCCATTCCAGTAAAGCATATCGCCTACTGCACTACCTGTAAGGAAACCCTGTATCCACCTGCTGCCATTGTTGTAATAAAAACCAGGTACTACATCGGCAGTTGTTGCAATATTATAAACAATCATACCTGCAACATGAGCAGATAAAGGTGCAAAACTTGTCGTACCCGTCAAACTTACCCTGGGTATCAACACACCCTTGTCGGGGAAATCCACATCCAATCCGGCTGATGAATTTGGGGCTGTGCCTGTTGCGTTAATTCCAATATTGCCTTGTGAGAAAGAAGAAACCGAGATTAGTAATGTAATTAAAAAACAATAAATTTTTTTATTAAATCTACTGATTGATTTGATAGAATTGTTTTTCATTTTTTTATTATTTAATTGTTATAAAAAGAATTTACGATTATTTGTTTTTCATGAGTGGAAATTTCTACGGCCCCCAGGTTGGAACACCCGAAGGATTAATAACTAATTTTTGTCCCGGTAAACCAATTGGGATGTTCACCCACGTAGTACCATTCCAATACTGCATATCACCGCTTAATGAGCCTTTTGGAGGGCCTGCAACCCATTTGGTTCCATCATTGGTATAAATTCCAGGTGTTACATCCCCAACAGTGGCTGTGTTGTATACGACCATCCCCGCAACGTGAGCAGACAGTGGTAAAAAACTACCGGTTGAAGTAAGCGCAACACGTGGAATTAGTAATCCCTGAGTATCAAAATTAATGTCAAGGCCCGCCGAGGAGTTTGTTGGAAGTGAGCCTGTATGGCTAATACCAACAGATTGGGAGTTTCCACAAGTTGCAGTAACTAAAATAATAAAAAGGCTGAGAAGACCTTTTATTAAATTGTGTTTCTGATTTCGTGAGAAATTTTTCATAGTTATGGTTTTAGTGTTTATATTGATTTTAGTTGTTATCAGAAAAATTTAATTTGGACAAATTTACCTTACGGTACCTCTATTAAAATTAAACTCCCCTTAACTTCACATTAAAATTGGATTAATTCTAAAAGCAAATTGTAAAAAAAACAATAGATGAATAAGCTGCTATTGCAGTATTTTTAGACTTTCGACTACAATTTTTCTGCATGGATTTAGCCATGCCAGGAATGTATATTTCCTGTTGCAGAGCAAAAATAAATCAGATTAATAAGAGAAATCTTAATTAGCAGGTTCGGTATGCTATTACTCAAGAAGGTGGCAAGATGAAAATAAAATTATTTTAGTAAAATAATCTTAGTGGTGTATAAATGTTTTTTGTCGGAAGTCAGCATTACATAATATAAACCTACAGTCAAATTTTCCAGGTCAATATTATTCGCTCCATTTTTAACTTCCATGCCCAGCAATTCCTGACCTGCAATGTTCAGGAGCCTAAGCTGCATTATTTGAGTTTCAGGAAAGTTTAAATTAAAATATAACACCGATTTGACGGGATTAGGGTAAAAAGAAATATTATTATCCAATTCATTCACGGCAATATTTGTAGGGTTTTGTACCGTAATAATTCCTTTCATCCCCGAACTGCCAACGTGCACTGAACAAACATAATAATGTGTTCCCACAGTGAGTTTATCAGGCAGTACCATTCCTCCTCCCAAAGGTGTGGCAAATCCTCCTGGAAGCGGTGTGGCACCGTTTGCATTCCATGTAGCCTGGTCAACCTCAACGGCATCATGAATGCTTCCTAAGTTAAAATTAACGCTATCCCCAAGGGTTATTGTTATGGTTGCCGGACTAAATGTAAACCCAGAATTTGTGATGGTCCAGACGGTTGCATAGCTCGTTATGCATAAAATCGAAAGCGCTAAGGAAATTATTAATGTTTTCATATTTCACGGTTTAAAAAGTGAAAATAAATATCAAAACAAAAACAGGAGCTATTATAAAGCCCCTGATTTTTTCTTAATTTGGCAATTACTTTTTTGGAAGTGAACTTGCCCAATTGCAAATAGTATTTGTTTGCTCCATGGTTGGAATTTTTGACGGATCAGATTGCCTGACATTCATCGGAGGCATCATTCCGGCTTTAATAGTATTGCACATAGCCTTTGCTTTTTTGGATTGTTTTTTTGCAGAATATTTGTCCCATGAGGAGTAACTCCACATTGACATAGCCATTCCATTTCCACCCGCATCATGACAACCTGTACAGGAATTCTGAAGAATTTTGGACACATCTGCCGGTATTGAAGTGGCAGATTGAGCAATTTGTTTTTGGCTTGAGGATGTTAATGGTGTGATGGTAAAAAACGCGGCCATCGCCAGAACAAAGACTGCACCGATAATAAGTTGAATTTTTTTCATTTTTGCAGGTTTAATGGTTTAATACAAATTCGCGAGTGATATTATTAATTTGATTTATAAAGTTACGATGAAATAAAATTGGATAAATTAAAACGAGGTTAAAATCAAATTAAGAAAAATGCTATGCCCTTTAATGCCTGAATTTTGGACAATTTTAGATTTGAGCAGCTACAAATTTTCAAAATGAAATGAACATTTTACAAACAAACAGCATAGCATTTACAAAACAACCATCATCACAAAATTGTCAAAGAAGTGTTTTCTTTGGTAAAAGTAATGAGCCCCAGATAATTAAAACTTCAATGCCTCCGGGTACATGTAGATGTATGTGGTGATTAAAATTAAAATATGGAGGATATGGTCAATACTGATCACAGCAAGATATTTTCCTTCTGACTGTTGCCAATAAATTTTTTTGAATTTGGCTGTAAAAAAATCAATGACAAGATGGGTGGCTGCATTTATGGAACTAAAAATTAGTCCTTGAATAAAAGTCAACCCAAGCAATAATGGGCTGATTGCAATGAAAAACAGTGTGTAGATTCCTACGTGTGCGAGCAGTGCGGTAACTTTTGATGCTTTTAGCCTGCTTAGCGTTTTGCCTTGCAACAAAAAGTCGCCGGCGATGTGCATGATGACAAGGATGAGAATTCTGTACATAATCAATAATTTAGGTTGTAACAAATGTATTATTGCAAACGCCCCAAAAAATTAAATGACTATTAAAAACGGATTAAGAAAAGATTAAAAAAGAAAATATAGAATGGATATGAAAGAAAATCTTTCAACATTTAAAATGTGCTATGCATACGGCTAGGCTTCTTCTCTTAATACATAGCCGAATCCAACCAACGTATGAATAAGTTTTGGTGAAAAATCTTTATCAATTTTGTTTCTGAGGGAGTTGATGTGAACATCAATTAAATTTGTCCCCGTAAAAGAAAATCCCCATATTTTTTCAGCGATTTCCATTCGGTCAAAAACTTTGCCCGGGCTGCTGATTAAAAGTTCCAGGATCGCAAATTCTTTGGCGGTAAGCTTTATTTCCTTATCATTTCTTTTAACTCTTTTCGCAATACTGTCTATTTCAAGGTCGGCTATTTTCTGCAACGGGGTAATAATGCTCTCTGTATGCCTTCTGTCTAAGGCCTTAATTCTTGCGACGAGTTCTTTGAAATTAAAAGGTTTTACAAGATAATCATCGGCTCCGCAATCAAAACCTGCAATTTTATCCTCAAGAGTATCTAACGAGGTGAGCATTATAATTGGTGTTTTAATATGATGGTTTCTGATTTTTTTGCATAACTCCAGGCCATTAATGCCGGGGATAATAACATCTAAAATGATAATATCAAAAGGTTTGTTAAACACAATTTTTTCAGCCATTTCACTGTCATAGGCAACTGTAACATTGTGGTCGGAATCTTCAAGGCCGAGTTTAACAAAAGAGGAAATTTTGGTGTCGTCTTCAACTAACAGTATTTTCATGATAATGTTATTTAATTACAATGAAGTTTAGTAGGACACATGTAATTTTAGTAACAAATATACAAATAAAGGGCATTGAAAAGGCAATTTTGGAAAAAATTAAATCAATATAAGAATAACAGAAGCGTTAGTTCAGTCCTTAAGCATAATATCCTACCTGGCGCACATCCGCGAAATCAGTTCTGAGTGTTGAGGAAAACGTTCCAGAAGTAAAGACTTTTCGGCAAGTTGAAAATCACTGAAATCAAAACCTGGAGCCACGTTGCAGCCAACCAAAGAAAATGAATCCAGCAGGTTTACTTTGGCCGCAAACCAACACCCATGAGGTATTACCAACTGAAGCTGTTCATTATTCAGGACGTCGCGGCCCAAAATATTTTCTGATAACAGGCCTTCTTGAGTGATGATATAAACTGTAATGGGTGAGCCGGAATAGAAATGCCATATCTCATCGGACTTCAACCTGTGAAAGGCAGAAATCTGGTCGCTTTTAAGCAAAAAATAAATGGAAGTTGCAAAACAACGTTCCGAATCGTAACGCACCAAAAGCAAATCGGCGCTGATGGTTTCCCGTGAACGGTAGACTTCCTTGAAATATCCGCCTTCGGGGTGTGGCTGCAAGTGCAGGTTTTCAATCCAGAAATCAGCGTTTTCTGCCATCGGATATTATTTTATTCTTCTTTTTTGTTTCTCTTTTTCTTGTCTTTGTTCTTCTTAAAAGTAAACCGGTCGGGAAGGTATTTCTCATTGAAGTAATACAACAACCTTACGGTAATAACACTGTTGTATTGCCTTCTCGACCAGGTTTCAAAGGTTACAGGATTTGTATATTCGCGTTTTCTCACCGGGACCATAGAATAGGAATAACGGATGTTAAACTTCAAATGTTTCCATATCCGAAAACGAAGATCAGCGATCACTGCAAAATCGTTTTTCGTTTTATAGGTAATCACGTCTCTGTTCCATTCCTGCGGGACATTCCATTCCTTTTCCTTGAAAGACACCATGCGCCCCCATGAGAAGCCCAGCCCGAAAGTCCAGGTATTTCGGTCTTCAAAATGGACCATGATGGGTGCGGTAAGGTAACTCCACTTCAGGGAATAATAAGGCAGTTGAAGTGAATCACCGGCAGGTGAAGGCGGTAATTTTTGGTATGAACCTTTTTCATCATATAAGATTTCAAGGCTCAGCGAAAACCGATGTCCGAGAGGTAAAATGCCGCCAAATCCGACACACGGGCTAACCTTTTTGAAACCGTAAACCTCATCACCATCCACCTGCGAAATATTGACGCCGCCAATAAGCACGCCTTTGATCTCGTGGTCTACTTTAATCTTACCATCTGTTGTTTCTTCCTGTGCAAGGACACCAGGTATCCGGCAGCAGGCAAACAAAATAAAAAAAACAAGCCATTTCTTATTCATACATCCCTTGTGATAATGCAAATATAAAAGGTTTTTCTCAATTGAATGAACCAATAATGAAATAACGGAGCTATTAGTTATTAATTATTGCAGGTATAAAAAAAGCCGGAAAAACCGGCTTTTTAAAAAAAGACTTTAGCTACTTGTCCGCCTTGATTCTCATTTTATAAAATGAGCGCCAAACAAATACCAGACCGATGATCAGAAAAGCAAGTCCTACGTAAGGTGCTGCACTCCTGAAATTCTCAGCTATAGCTATTTCCATGGCGAGCATCCCGAATAAGGTGGTAAATTTAATGATCGGGTTCAGCGCCACCGAAGAAGTATCTTTAAAAGGATCGCCGACAGTGTCGCCAATAACGGTGGCATCATGCAATGGAGTGCCTTTTTCTTTAAGATCTACTTCCACAACTTTCTTTGCATTGTCCCAGGCGCCACCGCCATTAGCCATAAAAATGGCCTGAAACAACCCAAAAACGGCAATAGAAATCAAATAACTAACAAAGAAAGATACCGGGCCGCTGGATAAAATATTAGCTTTGATATCGGCTTCAGATGTTGCATTCAAAATAGTATTACCGGGAGCAGAAAAGAATGCAAATGCCAAAGCAAAAGCAAAAATTCCGATAAATATGTTGAACATCCCTTTTTGGGCGTACTGCGTACAAATTTTAACTACTTCCTTAGATTTAGCCGTATCTGCTTTCTTAGGAGCGTTGGGATCTAAATTAATATTTTTCTTGATGTATGCCACCGCCCGATGTGCGCCTGTGGTAACAGCCTGCATGGATGCACCCGTAAACCAATAAATCACTGCACCGCCGGCAATAAAACCAAGTATGGTGTATGGATTCAAAAGGTTTAAAATCTGCTCCGGCTGAATACCCAGCTTATTTTGAATAACCAGTATTAAAGAAAAAATCATTGTTGTAGCGCCGACCACAGCTGTTCCGATTAATACAGGTTTTGCCGTAGCTTTAAATGTATTGCCGGCGCCATCGTTTGCTTCAAGG
>DAOQAT010000009.1:0-66200 GCA_035354195.1 Bacteroidales bacterium
AATGCTAATTTTGATATACCAACGATCAAGTTTTTATGGCGTTATTAAATTCCGTATTGTCGTGGATTATGAAACAACGCATTCACCAGATAGAGTTGTTTATCAAGTATCCGCATGAAGTGCAAAATGATTGCCTGCAGTGGTTGTTGTCGTCTGCCAAAAATACGGAATGGGGACTAAAATATGATTATAAATCGGTGGCGTCGTTTGAGAAGTTTAAAGAACGGGTCCCCGTAAGCAATTATGATGCGCTTAGGCCATATATCGACCGGTTGCGCAAGGGTGAGCAAAATATTTTATGGCCGCAGGAAATTAAATGGTTTGCTAAATCGTCAGGAACTACCGCTGATAAAAGCAAATTTATCCCGATGAGTGAAGATGCCATCGAAGAGTGCCATTTTAAAGGCGGCAAAGATGTGCTGACATTTTATTGTAATAATAATCCTGATACAGAAATGTTTTCAGGCAAGGGCCTTGCCTTGGGTGGCAGCCATATCGTGAGTGAATTTGATAACGACGCGGTTTACGGAGACCTTTCCGCGATTTTGATTCAGAACATGCCTTTCTGGGCGCATTTCATTCGCACCCCGGATATTTCAATAGCCCTGATGAATGAATGGGAAGAAAAACTGGATAAAATGGCAGAGGTAACTGCGGTGGAAAATGTTACCAGCATTTCAGGCGTTCCATCCTGGACCATGGTTTTGTTAAAAAGAATTCTTGAAATAACGGGCAAAAAAAATATCAATGAAGTATGGGAAAACCTCGAAGTGTTTATTCACGGCGGCATCAGCTTTATCCCCTATAAAGAACAATACAAAAAAATTATTCCTTCCGGCAAAATGAATTACCTCGAAACGTATAATGCTTCGGAAGGTTTTTTTGGCATACAGGATCGCAAAGAGGCAGATGATATGCTGCTCATGCTCGACTATGGGATTTATTATGAATTTCTGCCCATGGAAGATTTCGGGAAGGAAAACCCAAGGACAAAAACGCTTGCAGAAGTGGAGACCGGGAAGAATTATGCGTTGATAATTTCGACAAATGCCGGATTGTGGCGCTACCTGATCGGTGACACCATCGTCTTTACTTCTGTTGACCCTTATCGTTTTAGGATTACCGGCCGGACAAAAAATTTTATTAACGCCTTTGGTGAAGAACTCATGGTGGACAATGCGGACAAAGCGCTGGATATCGCATGTAAAAAAACGGGTGCCGTCATTACCGATTACACCGCAGCCCCCATTTATTTCGATGAAAATAACAATGGCGCTCACCAATGGATCATTGAATTTGAATCTGCACCAGAAAATATAGAGTATTTTGCTGAAGTTTTTGATAACGCTCTCAAATCAGCGAATTCAGATTATGAAGCAAAAAGATATAAGGACATGGTGTTGAGAAAACCCGTTCTAAACATTGTTCCTGCCGGTACTTTTTATAACTGGCTCCGGAAAAAAGGCAAGCTTGGTGGCCAGCATAAAGTACCGAGGCTTACCAACGACAGGGTTTATGTTAATGAAATAATGGAACTGATCAAGAAATGAAAAAAGTTTTTTTTACAGTTTTTATAATCCTGATATCCTTTAGCGGAATCATTTCGGCCCAGGAAATGAAGCTGGAAAAAATGGCCGTGTTGGAAGTGAATGGAAGCCTGATCACTGCTGACAACCTCGGATATGTTTATCTGGTCAGCGAAAGCACCCTGAAGAAATATGATGCAGACGGGAATTTGCTTTTTACCTACACCGAATTAAGTGATGGGAAACTCCACAGTGTTGATGTTGGCGATGCATTGAAAATACTGATTTTTAATTCAGACTTTGGGAAAATCAAATTTCTTGATAATAAATTAAGCCTGAAAAAAGACGTTATACTTCTTTCAGATCTTGGGTATCCCAATGCCACCCTGGTTGCCGGTTCTTATGAAAACGGATTTTGGCTTTTCGATCCTTTGTCAAACCAGGTAATACGCCATGATAACAACTTAAAGCAAACACACAGCAGCGGGAATATTTCCGACATTACAGGCCTTGAAATAAATCCGGTTTTTATGACAGAAACGGATAATAACCTATACGTGAATGACCCCGCTAATGGAATACTGGTCTTTGACCGTTACGCAACCTACATGCGCCTTTTACCGTTCAAAAATCTGAAATCGTTTCAGGTTTTTTCAGATAGAATAGTATTTTCAGAAGGCAATAACTTAAAATTATTTGATTTAAAAACCTTCGAAGAATCTTCATTAGTAATTCCTGGGAATGAAGAATTTGTCAATGCTTTATGGAATAATGACCGGGTTTTTGTATTGACCGATAAAAGCCTTACTATTTATAAAATCAAATAATTTCCCCGGAAAGGTAAGCCGAACTTAGTAAAGTTCGACCAATAGTTCACTTTTTTTAACCATTTGCCCTACAACGACATTAATGCTTTTTATTTTTCCTGAGATCGAGGTTATGATTTCATTATCCATTTTCATGGCCTCCAATGTCAGCAATTTATCTCCGGCATTAACTTCCTGGTCTTTTTCAACGAAAACACCCCTGATGGTTCCCGGAATAAAAGAATATATTTTTTTATAGTCTGCCGGGGCATAGGGCTTGCGGTCCTTATATTTTTTGGTATATAACGTAGAATATTCGGCGCCTAATACGGTCAGCGATTCAAATTCAGGTTTTTCTTTCTTTGTTGGTTTCATTGTTATCTGTTAGAAAGGTGGAATACCATGTTTTTTAACTGGCCGATCTTCTTTTTTCTGAGCGGAAATCTCGATGGCGTGCAGAATGAATTCCCTTGTTTTTAAAGGCTCGATGACGGCATCAACATATCCGTAAGCGGCGGCCACATAAGGATTGGCAAACTTCTCCTTGTATTCGTCAATTTTTTTCTGCCGTGCTTCTTCGGGATTAGGCGCATTTAGAATTTCGTTGCGGAAGATAATATTTGCAGCGCCTTCGGGGCCCATTACGGCAATCTCTGCTGTTGGCCATGCCAAAACAAAGTCGGCTTTCAGGTGATTGGAACACATGGCAATATAACCGCCGCCATAAGCTTTTCTGAGGATTACGGTAATTTTAGGGACGGTGGCTTCAGAATAGGCGTAAAGTACTTTTGCCCCATGACGGATAACACCGGCATGTTCCTGATCGATCCCGGGCAGATAACCCGGTAAATCAACCAGGGTTACCAGCGGAATGTTGAATGCGTCGCAGAACCGAATGAAACGAGCGGCCTTATCAGAAGAATCAACATCAAGCACACCGGCAAGCACCATCGGCTGATTAGCGACAAAACCCACAGTTTGCCCGCTCATCCTGGCAAAACCGATTACAATGTTGGCGGCGAAAAGTTCCTGTACTTCAAAAAAGTCGGAGTCATCGCAAATAGCTTTTATGATCAGGCGGACGTCATAAGGTTTTTTGGAGTCGGTCGGGAAAATTTCCGATAACTTATAGACCTTGCTTTTTGGGTTTTTTATCGGGAATGGTTCTGCCTTTTTACTGTTGTTCCAAGGGATGAAAGACATCAGTTTTTTTATCTGCTCAAAGCATTCAGGTTCACTTAAGGCAAAGAAATGTGCATTACCTGTGGTTTCTGAATGTACACGGGCGCCGCCAAGATCTTCCATGGAAATGTCTTCACCCAGCACCGTTTTAATAACTTCCGGTCCGGTAATGAACATTTTTGAGATTTTATCTACCACAAAAACAAAATCAGTGAGTGCCGGGGAATACACGGCTCCGCCAGCGCAAGGGCCAAGGATTACTGAGATTTGGGGAATGACACCGGAGGCTTGGGTGTTTCGAAAAAAGATCTCACCGTAACCCGCCAGCGAGTTTACGCCTTCCTGAATACGGGCGCCACCGCTATCGTTAATACCGATTAAGGGTACTTTCAGTTTCATGGCGTGGTCCATGATCTTGGTGATTTTTTTAGCATGCATGAATCCCAATGAACCACCGGCGACCGTAAAATCCTGTGCATAAATACAGATCGGGTACCCATTGATGGTTCCTGTTCCCGTAACCACTCCGTCGCCCGGAAGGTACTTTTTATCCATGTCGAAATCTTTTCCGGCATGCTCTACAAAAAGGTCATATTCGTGAAAAGAACCTGAATCAACAACAGCCAGGATACGTTCACGTGCGGTCATTTTTCCGGTGGCTTTTTGCTTTTCGATAGCTTTTTCTCCGCCACCTTGTAATGCACCCTTCATCTTTTCTTTAAGTTCCCGAGTTTTTTGCCCTAATGATGTCATATAGCGATTTTATATAAAGACTTATTTCTGATAAAATAGTTGAAAAAACGCACAAATATATGTTTTTTTTAAGCGTTATATTTTCTTTTTTGTTAAGCAATGTTAAATTACAGATATCATATTTTTATTAATCTATAGGGGCTGCAGAGAATCCGGTACTTACTAAGTGGAGGTCAAAATTATTTTGAAAAATTTTTTTAAATTGATTATATTTGTATGTATGTTTTTAATGAAAAAATAATGAATATTGAAGAACTTCGGGAATATTGTCTGTTAAAAAAAGGTGTCACGGAAAGTTTTCCTTTTGATGAAACAACCCTTGTTTTTAAAGTGTCGGGGAAGATGTTTTTACTGACAGACCTGGAGGATGGTTTTAGTATCAACGTCAAATGCGATCCTGAACTTGCCGTGGAACTTCGGGAAAGGTATCCTGTTGTAATACCCGGATACCATATGAATAAAACATCCTGGAATACTATTTTCATTGATGGCAGTATTGCCGACAACCAGTTGTATGAATGGATCGATCATTCTTATGACGAAGTGGTAAAAAAGATGACAAAAAAACAAAGAGACTCTTTGAATCTGAAGCAACCATGAAAAAAATAATATTCATCGGTATTTGCCTGTGTTGCTTCAGTAATATTTTTGCACAAAAAGTATTGATCCTTGAAAATTTAAGACTGGGCAAATCCTATAAATTTGTGGCCGGTGATGTTATAACAGTTCAGGTAAACGACACGGCCAAAAAGGTATCCGGAAAGATATCCGAGATTCTTGATTCATCCATTGTGATTTCAAACAACTACGTTTTTGAAGTGAAAGACATTGCTGTTGTTTATAAGACCAGGAGGAGTGTGGAAGTGATATCAACATCATTAATGGCTTTTGGCGGAATGTTTTTCACGCTGGATGTGGTAAATAATGTAATCAACGGAGACCGCCCGGTGGTGAAAACAGATGTGACCCTGATAGCGGCAGCTGTAACAGGCGTAGGAGCGACATTACTGCTTTTTACAAAAAGGAAATGTGAGGTGGGGAAAAACAAATGGAGGCTGAAAATTATTGATCAGATCCATGTGAAGCCTTAACGCTGGTTGTTAAGCATCGCGGCGTATAGTATTAAATTAATGAAATGAGCTCTTTAATAATGGTGGTCATCTTGGGCTCGGCGTTGTTGGCTGCCTGTATCACCTCTTCATGCGAAACTTCAACAATTTTACCCTCCACACCCAGGTCTGTGATGATGGAAACCGCAAAAACAGGAAGGCCCATATGGCGTGCAACGATAACTTCAGGTACCGTTGACATCCCTACGCAATCGGCACCGGTAAATTTTATATACCTGTATTCTGCCGGTGTTTCAAAGGTGGGCCCGGTGACTGCAGCATAGACGCCCTGAACACATCTGATGTTATGGCGTTGCGCAATTTGAAGTGCTTTATCAATTAATTCCTTATTATACGCATCGCTCATATCCGGAAAACGGGGGCCGACCTGATCATCATTTTTCCCGATCAACGGATTGTTTCCCATGAGATTGATATGGTCTGTGATGATCATGATATCGCCAACTTTAAATGAAGGATTTACGCCACCGCTCGCATTGGAAAGGATCAGGGTTTTGATGCCAAGATAATTCAATACGCGCACCGGGAAAGACAGTTCTTTCATGGTATAGCCTTCATAATAATGAAAGCGCCCCTGCATAGCCACTACATTGACATTGTTCAGCGTACCAAAAACCAACTGCCCTTTATGGCCCACAACGGTGGATACCGGGAAATTTGGTATTTCGGCATAAGGTATGGTTTTATGAACCTTGATTTCATTTGCCAGGTTTCCAAGCCCTGTTCCAAGGATGATGCCCACCTGTGGTTGAAAATTTGTGATGCTCCTGATATAGGCAATCGTTTCGTTAATCTCGTTCAACATAAGTTAAAATTTTGTGGTCAAAAGTTTTTTTGTCGGTTTCAGAGAAATCCATTTCAACAGTGAGATAGTAAACCGGGAAACGCGATAACTCATTTAAAAATTTTTTATGTGCTAATCGTGAAAAATCTTTTTCAGTTGTGATAATAACTTTTTTTTCTGAAGCAATATTACAAAATTTCTGAGAAATAACCTCTATGTCTTTTTGCGAATACTGATGATGATCGCCGAAACGTATGGTGTGGAGATTTTTGCTGTTTGCCTTCAGGTGCTCTATAAGTGGCGTTGGATCTGCAATTCCGGAAAACAACAGCGCCTCAGATTCTTTCAGGCACGAGTTTGTAAAAGGTACAGAATTTTCAAAAACAGGCAGGATTTCTTTATAGCGGATAAAAGAAAACAAAACTGTCTGACCCGGTTTTGACGATAATGAATCAACGATTTTTTCCCTTTCTGACTGAGAGAGGTGTGCCGGCGACTTCGTGACGACGATAATATCCGCGCGCTTAGCACCAGATCTGAATTCACGCAAACGCCCGGATGGTAACACACAATCGTGTGCGTATAAATGCCTGAAATCCGTAAGCAAAATGTTGAGCCCCGGTTTTACACGCCGGTGTTGATAGGCATCATCAAGCAGTATGACTTCCGGTGACGGTTGGTTTTTAAGCAATAATTGTATCCCCATCACCCGGTCTTCGCAAACAGAAACAGTAATATTTTTAAATTTTTGAAAAAACTGCAATGGTTCATCACCAATGGTTGTGGCTGTTGCCGAGTTGTCTGCAATAAAAAACCCCTTTGTTTTACGTCCATAACCCCGGCTTAAGGTCGCAAGGTGTTCTTTGTCAGGTTGCAGCAAACGGATTAAATATTCGATAGCCGGCGATTTCCCTGTGCCTCCGGCGCTCAGATTTCCTACGCTGATAACCGGAACATCAAATGATTCGGAATGGAAGAACCCCCAATCATAGCATTTGTTTCTTAAAAAAGTAATGATGCCGTATAAGACAGAAAAAGGTGAGAGTATTATTTTAAAAAATAAGTTCATTTTTTATAGGCTAATCATTTTTTGCAATGCTTTTCTGTCTGTTTTGCCATTAGCGTTTAATGGAAACTTTTTTAAGGACAGAATTATTGCGGGAATCATGTAAGGCGGAAGTTTTGTTTTTAAATAACCGTCCAACTCATTAGTATTCACAAAACCTTCAACAAAAAGGTGAATGAAAATACTGCCTGTGGCATTTTGTGAAGTAAAAGCCGCTGCATTTGCATTTCCGGTGAATTCGCGCGCATAATATTCAACCTCACTTAATTCAACACGGAACCCCTGAATTTTTACCTGATTGTCGAGCCTTCCGTTATAAAAGAATTCGCCATCATCATCCCTGGTGCAAATATCCCCTGTCCGGTAAAAGACATATTCCGTATTATCCTTACAATGGCTGAAAAAAGCCTCTTTGTTTTTTTGAGGGTTTTTCAAATAGCCCGAAGTCACCTGATTGCCTGCCAGGCATAATTCTCCGAAGCAACCGGCTGCAACTTCAGCCTGTTGTTCATCCACAATGATGGCTTGCATATTTTTCATCGGTTTGCCAATACAAACGATGCCGTTGTAATCTTTATTTTTATTCGTATGTTCCCAGTTGTAGGCCATACAGAAAATGGTGGCTTCCGTAGGGCCGTAAACATTCTGTACCAAGGCATTGGGCACACATTCCGACCATTGCCGGGTTAGATCTGAAAACAGCGCTTCTCCGCAAAACATGGAATATCGCATGCTTGGGAGACGGATCTCGTCGAAATATTTCCTTAAGAACATGAGGATGGATGGCACCATCAAGGCTACCGTAATCTGATGTTCTTCTAAAATTGAATAGGCGGCGGTATATTTTATTTCTCCTGAAGGCACTGTATATACGGAGGCCCCAACACAAAGAGGAATGAGGTAAGACATAATGGAAAGATCAAAAGTCAGCTCAAACATCTGAAGAAAACGGTCGGTTTCATTTAGGTCATAACCCATCGAAAAAAAAGCATCAACAAAAGCGCTTAGGTTTTTGTACCGGATAGGCACACCCTTGGGTAAACCTGTGCTTCCGGAAGTAAAAAGGATGTATGCGTTTTGTTCTGCAGGCACCGCGGGGATATCAGGAATGTATTTTTCAGACAGAACATTTTTAGTGGAGATTTTCCGAATAGATTTTGTGTCAGAAAATATCTGTTCAATATGGCCGGTCTGGCTCGTAAGAATGGTTTCTATTTCGGCCTGGTCCATGATTTTTGAAATCCTTTCTGCAGGATTATCAGGCGCCAGCGGAATAAATGTTTTTCCTGAAAACAATACCGCCAGAACAGCCGCATATGTTTCAATATCGTTATACACGACAATGCCAATATTCGGGGAAATACACGGATTTATTCCGGCCATAATGCCGTTTATGCGTTTCCCGAAATCTTTGTAGGTGTAATAGGTGTTGTTAATGCAAAATGCATTCTCTTCGGCGAACCCCTCAAATGAACGACGTAACCTCTTAAACATGTATCCTGATATATCTGCAAAAATACTAAAACATACTGGAAAAATATCAAAGAATGTAACCCGGGTTTGATGAAAAGTTAATTTCAATAAATGCATGAAAATGTGCAAAAAAATTTATTAACAATTTTGTAATTAAAGCGTTGAAAATCAGCGAATAAAAATTAGCATCGGTTCGTTTTTATTTTTTTGCTTAAATAATGTGTCGAAAAGTGTCAAAATGTGCAGAAAATGTTTTTATCTTTACGCACTGATTTTTTTGCAGAAAACATGATGAATTTAATCGGGGAATATGGTTGTAAAATGGACAGCAAGAGCAGGCTTATGTTCCCTGCCGGGCTGAAAAAACAACTTCCCGCGACGGAAGAATATCGTTTTGTAATCAACCGGGGGTTTGAACAATGTCTGGTACTATACCCTTATGAATCATGGAAACTCGCCAGCAATGAAATTAACAGGCTGAATATTTATATAAAAAAATACAGGGAATTTGTCCGGTATTTTTACCGCGGAGCCTCTGAAATAGTGCTTGACGGCGCCAACAGGCTGTTGATTCCCAAAAATTTATTAAAATATGCGGGGATAGAAAAAGATGTGGTGCTGTTCGCTTATTCCGACCGGATAGAATTGTGGGATAAAGAAAAGTATGAATCCTTGCTCACCGATGAACCGGAAGGTTATTCCGACCTTGCCGAACTTGCGATGGGCAACAAAGAACAACAAAAACAGGATGATGTATCATAAGCCTGCGTTGTTGAAGGAATCGGTCGACGGATTGAATATCAGGCCCGGCGGAACTTATGTGGATGTTACTTATGGCGGCGGCGGACATTCGGAAGAAATATTAAAAAGGTTGAAGGGTGGACGGCTCATCGCTTTTGATCAGGATGAAGATGTGCTGGCGAACAAGTTAGATGATGAGCGGCTGATATTGCTGAACAACAATTTTCGTTATTTGAAGAATTTTTTGAAATATCATCGGGCCATACCAGTCGATGGGATTATTGCCGACCTGGGTGTGTCTTCACACCAGTTTGATGTTGCCGAAAGAGGTTTTTCCACCCGCTTTGATGCTGTCCTGGATATGCGAATGAATCAAAACCAAACGCGTACTGCCGGAACTATTCTCAACGAGTATAACCAGGAACAGCTTTCGCTGATGTTCAGGCAGTATGGAGAATTGACCAACAGCGGGTTGCTCGCCAACAAAATAATTACATTCCGCAAAGGAAAACCGATTGTAACCAGCAACCACCTGAAAGAAGCTATATCAGGGTTGATCGACAAAAGAAATGAGGATAAATACCTGGCCAAAGTTTTTCAGGCGCTTCGGATTGAAACGAACAATGAGTTAGGGGCTTTGAAGGAATTTTTGCTGCAAAGCCTGGTGGTACTTAAAAAATCGGGACGACTGGTGGTTATTTCATATCATTCGCTGGAAGACAGGTTGGTAAAAAATTTTATGAGGTCCGGAAATTTTGAAGGGTTGCTTGAAAAAGATTTTTACGGAAATACCAATGCGCCTTTCACCCTGATAAACAGAAAACCGATTGTTCCTGATGAAAAAGAAATAAACGAAAATAAAAGAGCACGAAGTGCAAAATTAAGGATTGCAGAAAAAAATTATTGATGTCTAAAAACGAATTCAAACCGGCAGAAACACCAGAGCCTGTTAAGCAGAAAGAGAAAGCCAAAAAATCGGGTGATAACGGCCTGATGGGGACTTTCAGAAGCATACTTAACGGGGAGATCCTCACCCGTGGCGCTATGCTGAGGTTGTTACCCTTCGTGCTTTATTTGTCTTTTCTCATCGTCCTGTATATTGGCAATTCATACAATTATGAAAAAAACATTAAAGAAGCTTCAAAAATAAAAGAAGAGCTGATTGAGCTGGAAAGCGAATATATAAAAACTCAATCTGACCTTATGTACATCAAGCACCAGTCAAAACTTGCACAACGGCTCGACAGTCTTAATACCGGAATAAAAGAATCCATTGTTCCTCCTGTTTTAAAAATATTTGATAAAGGACCAACCGACGGCAATACAAAACCATGAGCGATAAAAGGAAATCCATATTAATGCGTGCCTACCTGGTTTATGTCCTGGTTATCATTTATGCGCTGATCATAATAGGGAGGATCATCCAAATCCAGTTTGTCCAGGGTGATTACTGGAAAAAACAGGCGAGCAAAAAAAATGAGATCATAGAAACCATCAACCCGGTACGGGGTAATATTTACGCGGAGGATGGCGATCTGCTGGCCGTATCCCTGCCTGTGTTTCAGGTCAATATTAATATGGATACCAATGCCATTCCCGATGAGGTATTCCATGAATATGTCGGTTATTTGGGCAATTACATGAGTATGTATTATGATCATAATGTTAAAAATAAAAATAAATACATCAGCGAACTCACCAGCGCACATGTTAAGCACAAGAGAAACTATTTACTGTTTAAAGAGACAACAATTTATGAACTGAAAAAATTAAAAAGCTTTTTAAAACTCCTGAAAAAGACTCAGATCGGATTGTCTGTAACAAAAAAATACAAAAGGGTCAGGCCGGTTAAAAATCAGGCGGCTATGACCATTGGTTATGAACGCCTTGGCGAATACGATGTTAAGATACATTTGAAAAAACTTAAAAATCAGGAGGATGCTTTTTATAAGAACCTTGATACCCTTAGCCAATGCTTTGCAAACACCTTTAGTGACCTGAACCGGGATTTTTATAAAAAGATCTTGTTAAAGGCTTATCAGGAAAAAGGAGATGGTATAATCGCGAAGAAAATTGATG
The DNA here is from genome assembly GCA_035354195.1 of Bacteroidales bacterium. Taxonomy (GTDB): domain Bacteria; phylum Bacteroidota; class Bacteroidia; order Bacteroidales; family CAIWKO01; genus CAIWKO01. Next base: position 11,541 of record DAOQAT010000009.1, read on the forward strand.
TGCTGCAATTGGAGGAGCTAATGAATTTTCCATTGATCAAAGATAAAATTCCTCAAAAAACAGACATCATAGATTATGTTGATTCTTTGTGTGAAGAGAAAAGCGGAAATATCCGCCTGGGAATTGTTGATATTAAAAAACTGACAAACTCATATTACGTTGGGCTTGAAGGCCACTACAGCGAGATATTGCGGGGCAAAAGAGGGTTTATCCCCAAAAGGCGCGTGGGGTCAAACAGCTGGGTTGATATCAGTGATGAAAATACTGTAAAACCGATCAACGGGTATAACCTGTATACGTCCCTCGATATGAACCTGCAGGATGTGGCCCAGAGCGCTTTAAGAAAAAGCCTTGATACCACCCGCGCCGACTGGGGTTGTGTGGTGTTGATGGAAGTTAAAACCGGCTATATCAAAGCCATTGCTAATTTAACCAGAAATGAAGACGGTACATACAGTGAAAAGCGAAATTATGCCTATCGCCAGCTTTATGAGCCCGGATCGACATTAAAACTGGCCTCTGTGATTGCGGTTCTGGAAGACGGAAAATTCGATACCAATACCATCGTAAATTCTGGCCGGATAACTTATGATGACTATGGCGAAGTGGTGGACAGCCATGAAGAAGGATATGGGAATATTTCGGTGGGTAAAGCATTTGAAAAATCTTCCAATGTCGGTATTACACAAATTACCAGGAGAGCATTCCTTCAAAAATCCGAGGATAAGGTTGTTACGGTTGATGGAAAGAAAAAAAGAATAAAAGAAAACACCCAGTTCGAAAAATTTAAAAAACTCATTAAACAAATGGGCCTGTTGAATAAGACCGGTGTTGACCTGTACAATGAAACCAGCCCGGATTTTCCTGTCAGAAGGGAAGACCTTACCGCTATTGCTTTTGGCTATTCTGTAAAACTCACCCCGTTGCAGGTTCTTGCTTTCTATAATGCCGTGGCCAATAATGGCACATATATGAAACCCAAGATCGTAAAAGAGATCAGGAATAACAGCGCCGTGTATCAGAACAACCCTGAAATCATGATCCGCCAGATTTGTTCGGAATCAACCATTAATAAAGTTAAAAAACTTCTTGAAGGCGTCGTAAGCAGGGGAACGGCAAGAGTGATCCGCAAAGCTCCCTACAAAATTGCAGGGAAAACAGGTACGGCCAGGATCTATGATGAAGAACTGAAAGAATATGTTGACCGGTATTGCGCTTCTTTCTGCGGCTATTTTCCTGCTGACGATCCAAAATATTCCTGCATCGTGGTCGAGCATAATATGAGAGGTGTTAATGTGTATGGTAGCGACGTTGCCGCACCGGTTTTTAAAGAGATCTCCGATAAGGTTTATGCTACCAGGGTGGATATTAAAACCAAAGAAATAAAAATGCCCGATACACTGTCAGCCCCGGTATTACTCATCGGATACCGAAAAGATGTGGAAAATATTTATGGCGGGCTGAACCTGAAATTAATATACGGAGGTGGCAATTCACAATGGGTGAGCGTTACCAAAGATACCCGGCGTATTTATGAAAAAGACAAGGTGATCAAGGCTCAGCGAATACCCGATGTCAAAGGTATGAAGGCAAAAGATGCTGTTTGGATGCTTGAGAGAGCGGGGCTGAAAGTTATTGTGGAAGGAACCGGAAAAGTGGTTGAACAGCTCTTTACTCCTGAAAAAAAGACGGTAAAAATTAAACTATCACTGTAAGAAAATGAAGCGGCAACAATTAAATAAAATATTAGCTAATACTGGTTTTGCAGAAGTTTTCGGTAATACGGAAAAAGATATAACACTGGTCAGCTTTAATTCAAAAGACTGCGGAAAGGACAGTTTGTTTGTAGCGGTTAAAGGCGTTCATGTGGACGGCCATAATTTCATCGGTGATGCGGTAAAACAAGGCGCTGCTGCTGTTGTTTGTGAGGTGTTACCGGAAAAAATGGCAACCGGCGTTACCTATATAAAAGTCCCCGACAGCAATTACGCCCTGGGTGTTTTATGTGATAATTTTTTCGATCACCCTTCTTCACAATTAAAACTCGTAGGAGTTACCGGCACGAACGGAAAAACAACCATCGCCACGCTGCTTTACCGGGCCTTTATCCTTTTAGGTTATAAAACAGGTCTGTTATCTACCATTTGCTACAGGGTTAACGACAAAGAAGTCCCGGCCACACATACCACCCCGGATCCCTTTATGATCAACAGGCTGATGTTTGAAATGGTGGAAGCGGGTTGTGAATATTGTTTTATGGAGGTCAGCTCACATGCCGTGGTCCAAAAACGTATTGCAGGGCTGTGTTTTGCAGGCGGCGTGTTTACAAATATTACCCACGACCATCTGGATTATCATAAAACATTTGAAAATTATATCGAGGCAAAAAAGACATTTTTTGATGAACTGCCCGCTGATGCTTTTGCCCTTACCAACGTTGACGACCGGAACGGGTTGGTGATGATACAAAACACCAAAGCCAAAAAATATACGTACGGCCTCAGGCAGATGGCCGATTTCAAAACCCGGCTAATTGAAAACCGCATCGATGGAATGCAGATCAACATTGACGGGACTGAGTTGTGGTGTAACCTGGTCGGAATGTTTAATGCTTATAATATTACGGCAATTTATGCAGCAGCCGTATTACTTCAACAGGAAAAGGATCAGGTGCTGACCTTGCTGAGCGGGCTGACTGCCGCTGAAGGCCGCTTCGAGAGCCTGAAAGACGCCAACGGCATCGTCGCCATCATTGACTACGCCCATACGCCGGATGCTTTAAAAAATGTACTGAGCACCATCAATCAGATCCAGCAGGGCGGGGGAAAAGTAATCTCCGTCGTCGGAGCCGGCGGCGACCGCGATAAAACCAAACGCCCCGAAATGGGAAAGATCGCCGCATCCATGAGCCAGCGGGTGATATTGACTTCAGATAATCCCAGGTCGGAAGATCCTGAAACAATCATTGAAGAAATGCTGGCAGGAATTGACATTCATGAAAAGAAAAAAGTACTGGTAATTGTCAACCGCCTGGAGGCAATAAAAGCCGCATACGCATTTGCCCAGCCCGGAGACATCATTCTTATTGCCGGAAAAGGACATGAAAAATACCAGGAAATAAAAGGCGTTAAACATCCTTTTGACGATAAAAAAATTATTAAAGAAATAATGAACATCTGATATGCTATACTACTTATTTGATTATTTAGACAAACATTTTGATTTTCCGGGCGCCGGAGTGTTTCAGTATATTTCTTTCCGTGCGGCATTATCAATCATTACGTCCCTTTTTATTTCTCTTATCATTGGGAAAAGGGTTATTAAATATTTACAAAAAAAGCAGGTGGGTGAAACAGTCAGGGACCTCGGCCTGCAGGGACAAATTGAAAAACAGGGAACTCCGACCATGGGCGGAATCATTATTCTTTGCGCCATTCTGATCCCTACGCTCTTGTTCGCAAAATTACATAATGTATACATTATTTTAATGCTGATAACCACCATCTGGCTGGGAACCATTGGCTTTATTGATGATTACATAAAGGTATTCAAAAAGAATAAAAAAGGCCTGGCAGGCAGGTTTAAAATCCTTGGTCAGATCGGCCTGGGGCTGATTGTAGGGTTGACGATGTATTTCAGCCCCGATGTGGTCATCAGGGAAAAAGCTGACAGGCAGGCGCCGAACGTGGTGAGTACCGAAAATATATTTAAAGTAGAAAATTTCAGTAATGCCACACAGGTTTATTCGAAAGAGCCGGTGAAATCTACAAAAACCACCATCCCTTTTGTAAAGAACAATGAATTTGATTACGCCTATTTATTGGCATGGCTGGGAGATGGATATTCAAAATGGGCGTTCCTTATTTTTATTCCCATTATAATTTTCATAATTGCCGGGGTTTCCAATGGGGCAAATCTGACCGACGGCCTTGATGGCCTGGCGACGGGTTCTTCGGCCATCATTGGTGTTACACTGGCTGTTCTGGCATATGTGTCGGGCAGTGTCGTTTTTGCAAATTACCTGAACATCATGTACATCCCATACACAGGAGAACTGGTAATTTATATCAGCGCTTTTGTCGGGGCCTGTCTTGCCTTTTTATGGTACAATTCGTATCCGGCGCAGATATTTATGGGCGACACCGGAAGCCTTGCTTTAGGCGGTATTATCGCGGTGTTTGCCATCATCATCCGCAAGGAACTTTTAATTCCCTTGCTGTGCGGCGTTTTCCTCGTGCAAAGCCTTTCGGTGATCATGCAGGTTGGTTATTTTAAATACACCAAAAAAAGATTTGGCGAAGGCCGCAGGATATTTAAAATGGCGCCGCTGCATCATCATTATCAAAAGGTCGGATATCATGAAGCGAAAATTGTAATGCGGTTTTTTATTGTTGGGATCATACTGGCTGTAGTAACGGTAATAACATTAAAAATTCGGTAATAATGAAATAACTAATGAAATGAAACCCCGGATTGTCATTTTAGGTGGAGCCGAAAGCGGAATAGGCGCGGCGATACTGGCAAAAAAACATGATTTTGATGTTTTTGTGTCTGATGCGGGAAAAATAAAAAATGAATATAAAGACGTTCTTTTACATCATGAGATACTTTTTGAAGAAGGGAAACACAGCGAGAACCGATGCTTTCAGGCTGAGGAGGTCATAAAAAGCCCCGGCATACCGGATCATGTTCCAATAATCCAGCGATTAAAAGAACAAAAAATTCCGGTAATTTCCGAGATCGAGTTTGCCGCCCGGTATACTGATGCTAAGAAAATTTGTATCACCGGCAGTAACGGAAAGACCACGACAAGCATGTTGACATACCATATCCTGAAAAAGGCAGGCCTGAATGTAGGGCTCGCCGGAAATATCGGGAAAAGTTTTGCCTGGCAGGTCGCGGAACATAAGTTCGATGTATATGTGCTTGAGATCAGCAGCTTCCAGCTTGATTATATGTTTCAGTTCAAAGCGGACATGGCTGTTATCACGAATATCACACCGGATCATCTCGACCGTTACGGATATCAGTTTCAAAACTACATTGACTCGAAATTCAGGATGGTGCAAAACCAGACGGCCGGTGATTATTTTATTTATTGTGCCGACGACCCGGTGACTATGGATGAGTTGAAAAAACGCCGCATTCCTTCTTTCAAAATACCTTTTTCTCTTTCTGAAAATCAGGGAGAGATCGGGGCTTATGTTAAGGACAAAAAAATGATTATTAATCTATCAACAAATAAATATACAATGGGAATCGACAATTTAGCAATACCAGGGAAACACAACCTTTACAACTCCATGGCGGCGGGAATAATTTCGCGCATACTGGAAATACGTAAAGATGTTATTAAGGAAAGCATGTGTGAGTTTCAGGGGGTAGAGCACAGACTTGAATTTGTAACCAAAGTTCACGGCATTGAATTTATTAACGATTCAAAAGCAACAAATGTGAATTCAACCTGGTTTGCACTCGAAAGCATGGTGCGGCCGGTAATCTGGATAGTCGGCGGCCTGGATAAGGGTAATGATTACTCGTGCCTGAAGCCACTGGTGAAGAGTAAGGTTAAAGCTATAGTGTGTCTCGGAAATGATAACGCCAAGATTTTTGACGAATTTTCGGACATTGTTCCCATCATAAAAGTAACAGCTTCGGCCGGAGAAGCGGTGCATACGGCATACGGCCTCGGGGTGCAGGGTGATGTGGTGTTGCTTTCACCGGCCTGTGCCAGTTTTGATTTGTTTAATAATTATGAAGACCGGGGAATGCAATTTAAAAGATCTGTTTACGACTTATAAAAAATGCGAAAAATTCTTCAAAATCTGAAAGGGGATAAGGTTATATGGGCCGTGGTGCTTATATTATCTTTGATTTCTATACTCGCCGTATACAGCGCCACCGGATCGCTGGCCTACCGCGAAAAAGTAAATCCGGAGTTTTACCTGCTGAAACAGATATTTATTCTGATCATGGGATTAGTGCTGATGTATTTTGCCCACCTTATCAAATATACTCATTACTCAAAAATATCACAAATTGCCCTGCTTATTTCGGTAGTCTTATTACTGGTTACACTGTTCAGGGGAGAGACCGAAAATGAGGCAACCCGAAGGTTGATCCTGCCGATCATCAACATCAAATTTCAGCCTTCCGACTTTGCCAAACTGGCGCTCATCATGTATCTTGCAAGACTTTTATCCAACAGGCAGGAAGACATAAAAGACTATAAAAAAGGTTTTTTACCGATCGTTATTCCCATTGCAGTAATTTTCATGCTTATTTTACCGGATAATTTGTCCACCGCAGCGATCTTATTTGCCACCAGCCTGATATTGATTTTTGTCGGAAGGGTAAAAACACAATATATATTATCCTTGCTTGGTGTTATGGCGGTATTGTGCGGTATCTTTTTCCTGGTGGCGAAAAATTCCCCCAACCAGGGCCGTTTACGCACATGGGGTAACCGTATCGAAAACTTTATGGGAACAGGAACCCCGGACCCCAAAGATGAATTCCAGAACAACCAGGCAAAAATAGCTATAGCCAACGGCGCCCCATTTGGAAAATTTCCGGGAAACAGTACCCAGCGCAATATCTTACCCCAGGCATATTCGGATTTTATTTTTGCCATAATTATAGAAGAGTACGGATTATTAGGTGCGATTGTTATAATACTGTTGTATCTGATATTGTTGTACCGTGGGATACGGATCGCCTCGCGATGTGATAAGTTTTTTGGCACCCTGCTTGGCCTGGGGATCAGTTTTGTAATTGTTTTCCAGGCGATGATAAACATGGGCGTTACCCTTGACCTGCTCCCCAATACAGGACAGACACTGCCATTGGTGAGCCTCGGCGGAACCTCAATTTGGTTGACCAGTATTGGAATTGGCATCCTTCTCAGTATTAGCAGGGCCAACGAAGAAGCTGAAAAACTCAAGGCGGAGCAGGATGCAAATCAGGAAGCAAATAATGAATTAAAAACAGAAACTACAGATGCAGTCACAGCATAGAAAATTTATAATCAGTGGTGGCGGAACCGGTGGCCACGTATTTCCTGCAATTGCAATTGCAAATGCCCTGATGAAAAAATGCCCTTCGGCCGAAATTCTTTTTGTTGGGGCATTGGGCCGCATGGAGATGGAAAAAGTACCGGAAGCGGGTTATAAAATCATCGGGCTTAACATCAGCGGGCTTCAGCGCAGGCTTACCCTGAAAAATGTTTCCACGCTTTTTAAACTCTTTTCAAGCCTGCAAAAAGCAAAAAAAATAATCAAACAGTTCAACCCTGATGTGGTTATCGGTGTAGGTGGCTACGCCAGCGGGCCGGTTTTGAAAATTGCCTCGTCAAAAAAAATTCCCACCGTGGTCCAGGAACAAAATTCCTATCCGGGCGTGACAAATAAAATTTTATCCAAAAAGGTGGATAAAATTTGTGTGGCATACGAAGGCATGGAAAAGTTTTTCCCGAAGGAAAAAATATTCCTGACAGGAAATCCCGTAAGGCAGGACATTACTGTATTACAGGGCAAAAAGGAGCGGGGCCTGGAATTATTCGGCCTTGATAAATCAAAAAAAACCGTGTTGGTAGTCGGCGGGAGCCTGGGTGCACGGACCATTAACAACGCGATCCTGAGCCACCTTGATTTGTTTGCCTGGAACAATGTCCAGTTGATCTGGCAGACCGGAAAAGCTTTTTTTGAAACAGCCCGGCAAGCTTGTTCCGACCTTGAAGACCAGGGAATACATGCACACGCCTTCATTTCAAAAATGGATTATGCCTATGCCGCCGCTGACATAGTGGTGTCACGGGCCGGCGCTATTGCTATTTCCGAGATTTGCCTGATCGGCAAACCTGCCATTTTAGTGCCTTCGCCTAATGTGGCCGAAGACCACCAGACGAAAAATGCACTCGCCTTGTCAAACTATTCGGCAGCCATCCTTGTTAAAGACAGCGAAGCACAGGAAACACTGGCACAACAGGCTATTGACCTGATCAATGACGAAATTGCGTGCGACAAACTCAGCGGGAACATTGCCCGTTTTGCACATAAAAATGCGGCCGACAGCATAGCCGATTTAATATTGGGAATGGTAAAAACTGAACAGGAATGATGCAACAGGCAACTAAAACATATTATTTTTTGGGAATCGGCGGTATCGGGATGAGCGCCCTTGCACGTTATTTTAAAAGACAGGGGCATCATGTCAGCGGGTACGATAAAACTCCGACCAGCCTTACACAACAGATGATCCATGAAGGCATTGATATCCATTTTAATGAGGATATTTCAAAAATCCCTTCGACGGTGGATCTCGTGATTTATACCCCGGCCATACCCAAAGAGCATTCGGAATATCAGTATATCCTGAAAAATGATTTTATCATAAAAAAAAGAGCAGAAGTTCTCGGAGAAATTACGAAAGATAAATTTTCTATTGCGGTGGCCGGAACCCACGGAAAAACAACCATTACCGGCATGATTGCACACATATTGCATACGGCGGGCATTCCCGTGGATGCATTTATCGGCGGCCTTGTAAAAAATTTTCAATCCAACCTGGTTACCTCACCAAACGCGGAGGTTGCCATCATGGAAGCCGATGAGTACGACCGTTCTTTTTTATGGTTAAACCCGGATATTGCGGTTATTTCTGCCATTGACGCGGATCACCTGGATATTTATTCCGATAAAAAAAACCTTGTTGATTCGTATCATGCTTTTGCCGGAAAAATTAAACCGGGTGGAAAACTGGTACTAAAGAACGGCCTCCCTAAACCTGTTTTGCAGGATGTAAGCACCTATCTATATGACAGCGCTCTTGATTCAGATTTTTATGCAAAAGATATTTTTGTCAAAGACGCAAAATTTCATGTCACCTTATGCCTTCAGGGTGAAGAGATCCCGCTGACGCTAAGCCTGCCGGGGAGGCATAACGTCGAAAATGCTGTCGCCGCCGCCGCCGTTTGTTCATTATTCGGATTAAAAACCGATGAGATAAAATCCGGCCTGGAAACCTATGAGGGTGTCTGCAGGCGTTTTGACATAAAATTTAAGCAGGGAAACAAAGCATATATTGATGATTATGCCCATCATCCGGAGGAACTGAGAGCGTTTATCAGCGCAGTTAAAGAATTATATCCGGATAAGAAAATCACCGGCATTTTTCAACCCCACCTGTTCTCAAGAACCATGCACTTTGCCGCTGAGTTCGCGCACGTGCTTGACCTGCTTGATGAAGCCATTCTACTTGATATCTATCCGGCCAGGGAATTACCTATTGAAGGCATAACCTCAAACACCATCCTTGAAAAGATGACGATTGAAAACAAAAAAATTGTTTCGAAAAACAAACTGCTGGAAGAGCTTCGTGAAAAAGATACAGAAGTCTTGCTTACTATGGGCGCCGGGGATATAGACCAGCTGGTGGAACCGATTACCGCATTATTGAAAGAAAAGAAATAACATGAAAAAAAGAGGTTTCAAAATATTTTTGTGGGCCGTTTCAATAGTGATTTTTTTGGTATTGACCGGTTTGGTGGTGAATAGATACGGAATGAACAAATGCCGCGGCGTTCAGATAAACATACACGCTCCTGAAGATGGCGCTTTTTTAACCCAGGAAGATGTAAGATCATACATCAGTGAGGCCGGAGATTCTCTTACCGGTGCTGACCTGTCCAACATAAATGTAGAAAAACTGGAATCCATAATTAACCAACAACCCTATGTGCTTAGTTCCAAGGTGTACATAACCCTGAGTGGAATACTTAAAATTGATATTACGGAACGTACGCCTATAGCCCGGGTTCAGCCGGACCTCCGAATGGAAAAAATAAAAAACTACGGATCTTATTACATCACCAGTGATGGCCGCATGATACCGGTAGAAGACGGAAAGGTGGCACGCGTGGTATTTGTGAACGGGAAAATACGGAATTTATACGCTGAATTTATTAAACTTGATGTTGACTCAACACAAATGGCTGAGGACACCACGGGCTTTATGACCACCTTGTACACGATCTATCACGTGGCCGGTTTTATCAGCAAAAATAAGTTCCTTAAAGCCCAGATACAACAAATATTCGTTGAAGAAAACGGCGACCTGGTCTTTATTCCGGAGGTTGGCGACCATATCATCATTTTCGGCGATGGCAATGATATGGCGAATAAATTCAGAAGGATTGAAATTTTCTATGAAAAAGCAGCTTTTATTAAAGGCTGGGATAAATATGATACGATCAACGTTAAATATAAAAATCAAATCATTTGCTCATAAATAAAAAATAATATAGTATGGAATCATCAGAAATTATTGTAGGCCTTGATATCGGTACAACGAAAATTGCCGCTATCGTCGGGCGTAAAAGCCAGTTTGGGAAAATTGAAATTCTGGGTCATGGCGCTGCAGAATCAATAGGCGTGAAACGTGGCGTGGTCATAAATATCGACAACACCATCGAGTCAATAAAAGCCGCTGTTAAAGAAGCCGAAGCCACCTCGGGCGTAAACATTAAATGTGTGAATGTCGGCATTGCCGGACAACATATCAAGAGTATTCAGCATAGGGGAAGCATCATCCGCAACACGCCGGACAACGTGATCACCCAGGATGATGTCAACAGGCTGATTGACGATATGTACCGCCTGGTGATGCAGCCCGGCGAAGAAATTGTTCATGTGATTCCACAGGAATATATAGTCGATAAAGAAACCGGCATAAAGAAACCTATTGGAATGGCCGGTGTCAGCCTCGAAGCAAATTTTCATATCATCACGGGGCTGGTTACTGCAGTGCAGAATATCTACCGTTGTGTAGACCGGGCAGGCCTGGAAATAGTGGATCAGATCCTTGAACCGCTGGCTTCCGCTGATGCGGTCTTGGTGGATGATGAGAAAGAAGCCGGTGTGGTGCTGGTGGATATTGGTGGCGGCACTACCGATATTGCCATTTTTCAGGATGATATCATCCGGCATACCGCGGTAATACCGTTGGGTGGAGACATCGTTACCGAAGACATCCGCGAAGGATGCACCATTATAAAGAAACATGCTGAAAAGCTTAAAGTAAATTACGGCTCTGCGCTGGCCAGCGAAAGCCGATCCGACGAATTTGTTTCCATACCGGGATTACACGGCAGGCAGCCCAAAGAGATCAGCCTGCGTAACCTTGCCGGAATTATTCAGGCACGCATGGAAGAAATCCTGGAATATGTGTACAACGAAATCAGGACATCAGGTTTCGAACGCAAACTGATAGCCGGACTTGTGCTGACTGGCGGCGGATCACAACTGAAAAATATTGTTCAGCTTGCAGAATTTGTAACCGGAATGGATGCCAGGATCGGTTACCCGAATCAGTATCTTGCCGATAATGTCCCCGAAGCAATGGCATTGCCCATGTATGCCACCGGTGTAGGCCTTGTGATCAAAGGCCTTGAAAAACAAAAGATCGTTTCGGATGTGCCAAAAACTAAAGAAGAACCAATTCAGACCCATTCCCGAAAAACTAAAGGAAACTTTTTTGACTCCTTATTTAAGAAAGGAAAACAGTTTTTTGATGATGAGGTAAATTAGATTTGACAGGCTTTTTTTTCTTTTTGAGGGCATAGTTTGCTCGTAAATCCTGATTTATTGTTTGAGAAATCTTGTAATAATCAGGATCGTAGAGAGAAGGCGAAGATTGAATTAACAGTATATAGTTAATAATTATTTTTTTTTGTGTTAATGAATCTTAAATAATGGGTTTATTTTGTATATTCAATAATATAACGTTATGACGATAAAATTTGACAGCCCAAAAGACTCAGCCTCAATAATTAAGGTTATCGGAGTGGGTGGCGGTGGCAGCAATGCTGTAAATCATATGTACAAACAAGGGATCAGGGGAGTAGATTTCATTGTGTCAAATACTGATTCCCAGGCGCTTGATGCAAGCCCAATACCCAATAAAATCCAGTTGGGCACAGCCCTTACGGAAGGCCTTGGTGCGGGCTCTGTTCCCGATACCGGCCGTAAAGCTGCGCTCGAAACCATTGAAGACATAAAAGAGTTTTTGCAGCAAAATACCAAGATGGTGTTCATTACCGCCGGAATGGGCGGAGGGACCGGAACAGGGGCTGCCCCGGTAATCGCACAGGTTGCCAAAGAAATGGGCATCCTTACCGTGGGTATCGTTACGCTGCCGTTTTCTTTTGAAGGGAAAAAACGTAAAAAACAAGCGGAAGAAGGCCTTGCTGAGTTGAGAAAATATGTGGACACCCTGCTGGTGATCTGCAACGATAAATTGCGCGAGCTTCATCATGATTTGAAACTTTCAGAAGCCTTCAACAGGGCGGATGATATCCTGACCATAGCAGCCAAAGGTATTGCTGAAATCATCACGGTTTCGGGATACATAAATGTTGACTTCAATGATGTGAACACGGTAATGCGTAACAGCGGCGTGGCCATCATGGGAACCGGCGTTGCCGAAGGCGAGAACAGGGCTGTTGCCGCCGTTGAAATGGCATTGTCATCACCGCTGCTGAATGAAAATGATATCACCGGTGCGCAGAATATTCTTTTATATATTTCATCCGGAAAAGATGAAATTACTATGGATGAAGTTTCTGAAATAACAGATTATATTCAGAATGCGGCTGGCTCTTCTGCCGAGATCATCTGGGGCAACGGGAATGAAGAATCACTCGGCAATATGATCAGCGTGACGCTTATTGCTACCGGGTTCAGCGCAAGCAATAAACCTGAATATTTTGCCACGGAAGCCAAACAACCCGAAAGAAAAATCTTAACCTTCGATAACGAACCGGTAAAACCAGTTGAAAAACCTGCAGTTGCTGAAGACGAGATGGTGCTGATCACCAAGGCCCCTGAAACGGAAGAAGTAAAAATGAATTTTTCTTTTAATACATTCACAACCTCACCGGTTGAAGAACCACAGAATGTAACCCCGCAAAACGAGCCGGAAAAAGAAACAAAGGTTGAGTTCAATGTTACTCAGGATGATGCCGAAATGCGCCTTTTTACCAAAAAAGAGGTTAATGAACCTTCCTTCGTCAATGAACCTGTCATGAATTTTGACCAACCGGATCCCAAGATCACCAAAAAGGAAGACCTTACTCCGGAAGAGAATGAAAAATTTAATAAAAGACAGTCCGAACGGGTGATCAACCTCAGGGAAATGAGCCAGAAAATCAAAAATCAGGAAGGGCTTATCGAACTGGAAAAAATTCCGGCTTATATCCGTCGTCAGACACAGCTTGAAAACAATAAACCTTCCTCGGATTCCGAAATTTCAAATTTGTCATTGGGTACTGATGATGAAAATAAAACCGGCATTAAAAAAAACCCATTTATCCACGATAACGTAGATTAGACCTGTTATGAGCCTGGAACTGAAAATCAATGACGACATAAAGCAAGCCATGCTTGCACGAAATAAGGACCTGCTGGAAGCGCTGAGAGCTGTGAAATCTGCTTTGCTGCTTGCCAAAACCGAAAAAGGCGATTCCACTGTTGACGAAGAAGCCGAGATAAAAATTTTGCAGAAACTGGTAAAGCAACGTCGCGAAACTGCGGAGATATATTCTTCACAAAACCGCCAGGACCTTGCAGATATTGAAAATTTCCAGGCCGGTGTGATTCAGAAATACCTGCCCGAACAAATGGGTGAGGAAGAATTGACAAACATCATCAAGGGTATTATCGCTGAAGTAGGCGCTACATCTATAAAAGACATGGGTAAAGTGATGGGCGCCGCCTCAAAGAAACTTGCCGGAAAAGCCGACAATAAAGCCATTTCGGAAAAAGTAAAACAGATTTTGGGTATCTAACCTCTCTTGTTTTTTGTTTTCAGAGGAATAAATTCAGTCTTTTATAAGTTATCGCCTCCCTGTTGGCTGTTTGTGATTTATTCCTTCTTCTTAGGGTTAAAGCCATAGTAATAACTGATGTTTAGCCCGGCATTCCATAACCATCCGGACACAGGTGCGTCAATGATTTTTAATACTCCGAAGCGGTAACATGGCTCAACTCTCAGGTTCATGCTGTTGTTTATTTTATAATCAATACCTGCGCTAATAAATGGTGAGAGGTTGACTTTTTTATAATCGAACAAGGTGGGCTCATTTTTTATAACTTTACGGTTATCATATTTGAGTATTTCTGACTGTATTTCCGTTATGAAAAAGTTTGTTGTCAATCCAACACTTGTAAAAAACCTCACCTTTTTTTTGCCGATGGTAAAATTTGCTTTTAATGGAACATCTATGTAATGGAAGTGATAGTTAAAAATTGCCTTATCAGGCATCATCGGATCATCCGGTTGGTCGGGATAAAATTCAGTTTGGATATGTTGAAAACCTTTTTCGGAATATTGAATGCCTGTTTCTATTCCCAAATAACTGGTAATGTTATAGCAAAAATTTAGTCCAGCCGTATATCCAATTTTAATGGTTTCATGCTCGTTCCTTAGTTTGACCACAATATCGCTTTCAGAACGGCCGTCGTTGTTGCAAAGTGTCCGGAAACAAACATCCGGCGAAATGTTTATTCCGATCTGAAATCTTTTAAATTCCGCAGTCGGATTATCCTGTCCATGGGCACTAAGAGTAATTATGGTCAAAATGAGAATTGAAATTTTTTTCATGATGTCCGAGGCTTACTTGTTCTTATGCTTAGCTGGCAGTGATGGTATATATTAAGCGTAAGCATTTTTCAAATCCACATCAGAATTGGTTTTTATACTTTGTGTGAAGTTTTAATAAAGCAGTCCATTATTGAGTGGGTTTTTCAGATCAATCCAAAAAATGTGTAGTGCCTCATCATCATCGCCTGTCCCATTTTTATTCGTATCTATTTTTGCAAAAACATACATATAATCATTTGCCGGATCATATTCAGAACGTAACACAGAATAATTCATTGGCACCAATAGTGTTTTGTTTTGCGCATTACTATCAATGTAATAAAAATGCCTTAAGTCATGTATGTTTATTAATCCATCGCCGTTGCTATCTTCATCGTAAACGGAAATCAGATAGTAATTACGGAGTACAGGTTTATAATTAAGAGTATCATTGGTGAACGAAGGAAAATAGAGTGTCTTAATCAGAACCGGCTTATTAAAGAAATAGTTACTTTTTTGTGCCTTTGTATCAAAAAGAGAAATATTTACCATATTATATCCGTATACAGCCTCTAATCCGGGCAAAAAATTCTCATGCCAGTAATTACCATTGCTGTTTCCAAGCTCAGCGTAATTTACGTAAAAATTGTCCGATCCAATGAAAGTGGTTTCTGTCCTTTTATTATAATTTACCAAATAAACAGTTGTTAATCTATACTGTGAATTTCCGGTCAGAAGAATGCCTCCGGGCCTGGTTTTTAATATTAAAGAATCTTTTGCAATCCCACTGGTATTTTCTTCTCCCTCCGCACTAGTTTGTTGACTAACCGAAAACCCTTTTTGTTCAAGTTTATTCCTTGAACAACCTATCATAGTAATAATAATCAGTAACCCGGTCAATGTTTTTGTCAGATTCATAGTTACAATTTTTTTAAAAAAGTTATTCTTATTTTTTACACATATTACAGGCAAATGTAATTAATCTTTTCAATCGTAATACTCTTTTAATAAAATGGAATTAATTATTCAAAAATTTCATCTATCTCAATAGAAATAACTGAATTTCAATAAGTTCATAATTTCATTGAATTGTTAGTTACTTAATCAAGCCTTTTATTGTTTCGTAGAAACAAAGTGCGCAGGCCTGCCCAGACGGCGGGCCGGTGTTGAGGTGAATCAGAAAATATTTGAAAATCTTCAAAGTCACCGCAGGTGTTTCTCGTCCGCCCCGGCGGACGAGACCGCTTTGATTAGATTTTCAATATTTTCTGAGAGCGGGCTGAAGCATCGTCTGGGTTGTCATTTTCTTTGGTTCGTTTCTTTTGGACAGGCAAAAGAAATGAACAACGAAATCAAAAAATGATACTATTTAATCTGTTAAATGCGACATTCTACTTTTTAGAAGTATTGGTATCTGAGATAAAAAAAAGAAGCCTCGTAAACACGTGGCTCCTTACATTATTTTGTAGCATATAAATTTCGGCTAAAACGCTTTTTCGAGTATCTCCCGGCTTACTTCCGGCGTTATATCATGGGTTTCAGAAAGCGCTGTTAATCCATGAGCCACAAGTTGTTCCACAACAAGCGGAATTTTATCAGCGGTAACACCGTATTGCGAAAGATGCGTTTTAATGCCAAGGCTTTCAAAAAAATCCCTGGTCTTTTGAATGGCCTTATCCATCTTTTCTTCTTCGCTGCCGGAATCTAAATGCCATACCCGTTCGGCATACTGCAGAATTTTTGCGCGTTTTTGTTCCCGCCTTACCTCAAGAAGGGCCGGATATATGATGGCCAGGGTTTGTCCGTGATCAATACCAAACAAAGCCGTCAGCTCATGACCGATCATATGCGTGGCCCAATCCTGAGGCACGCCGGTGCCGATCAAACCATTCAACGCCATGGTGGCGCTCCAGACAAGGTTGGCACGCGCATCATAATTCCTGGGTTCGTTAACGGTGGTTGTCCCGATTTCAATTAATGTTTGCAGTATACCCTCGGCCATTCGGTCCTGTACCTTGGCATCCGCGGGAAATGTGATGTATTGCTCCACGGTATGGACAAACGCATCAACCACGCCGTTGGCAACCTGGATTTTTGGAAGCGTAAATGTAATGGTTGGATCCAAAATTGAAAATTTGGGGAATGTCATTTCGCTCATCACCGGAAATTTTCCATGATCATAGCTGATCACAGCTCCGTCGTTCATTTCAGAACCGGTGGCAGGCAAGGTCAATACCACGCCGAAAGGAACCGTTTTTTTTACTTCCTGCTCCGTAATCCGGTTAAATCCGAATTTCAGCAAATCGCGCGCATCGCCTTCGTAGTGGGTGGCAAGAGAAATGAACTTGGAGCCGTCGATCACGGAACCGCCGCCCACCGCCATAATGAAATCAATATTTTCTTTTCGGATCAATTCAACAGCTATCATCAGGGTCTCATAGCGGGGGTTGGGCTCAATACCTGCAAATTCAAAAACAGTTCTGTTGCCAAGGTTGGTTTTAACGGTATCGATCAGCCCGCTTTTTCTGGCGCTTCCGCCTCCAAGGGTTATCAGCACGCTGGCATTGGCCGGAACATATTTATCAATAAGCTCCAGTTTGTTTTTTCCAAAAAAAATCCGCGTGGGATTATAAAAATTAAAATTAAACATAGAATGGCCTCCCTGATTTATAAATAATGAATGTTTGTTATTTTTTTATTCTCTTGTCATAATCTTTTTGTACCAATTGCCGGCTGTTTGCAGTACCGTGCGAAGGCAAAAATACGGAACATTTGGTTTCTAACAACCTTCCCCAGCTTTGTATCATCTGATCAGGTTCCTGCGCAAAAGGCGGAAATACCGACCATTTGAATACTCCGAACATCGCATCCCCGACAAGGGCAATCTCATCATCAACGATTACGCTTACTGAACCTGAAGAATGCCCCGGCGTATGCATGATGTATGCATTAAATCCGTCATCCTTAAAATTATTTTTCGTTTCTGTCAGTAAATCATTGGAACAGGGTTCGCATTTAAATTTGTGAGCAACGTGTTTGGAGAGAAGGTTAACAAGGGTGCGGGTAACAAAATTGGTTCCCTGCGGTATTAAAAAATCACCGGAGGCCAGATATGAAGCCTCATCCTTATGAATGATCACCCGTGCATTAAATTTTTCTTTTATGCTGCGGGCATTCCCGGCATGGTCAAAATGGGAATGAGTTAAAATCAAATAATCAATTTGATGAACATTTAATCTTGTTAAACGCTTTTCGAGTGTTTTCCCCATGAATTTCGGGCCGGTATCGATCAAAATGTTTTTTGCCCCGTTTGTTAAAAGAAAAACATTGCTTCTTCCCGACAAAACCTGTAAGATCCTGTTTCCGCTTTTTGTTTTCCATGATTTCATTTTGACCGGTTTTTACAACCCGCATGGGCTTCATAGTATGAACAATGATTTATCCCGGAGCATTGAAATACCCATATCCATAGTCCGAAAAGCCTAATCATTGGTCAAGCTTTGCTGTGTTTAATTATTTTAATTCTATGTTTTATCTAATGTAATATCCTTCAGTTTTTTTGATAATTTTTCTAAAAAAATGTCATCAGTTCCACAGCAACCTCCTAAAATTTTGAAATTATATTTTTTAATCAGATAACACATCTCATCAATCATCGTGTCAAAATTTTCCCGAATCAGAATCCCACTGTTGTTCAATTCTTCAGGGCTAAGCGAAGATGTATTCGCCTGAATTCCCCGGAAACGCTTTAATTGTGGAGCGTTCAAATTGACCTCCTGCTCCAGTGCAAGTTTCAGGTTTATGGGATGAATACAATTTGCCATATAACAAATGGGCCGTGGATTTACTTTTTCATCAATTATTCTTATTGCTTCAGCAATACTTGTCCCGTCAAGCAGGCAACCATCTTTCCGGACCATAAAGCTTATGATATAAGGAATTCCTGATTTTGCCATTGCCATTGCCATACCAGCAGCCTCGCTGATAGCTGGCATGATACCGGCAAATAAGAAATCTACTTTTGCTTCGGTGAATTCAGCTACCTGAATTTTGTGAAATTCAAATGATTCCTCAATTTCCAATGCTCCTTCAGCATTATAAGCATCACCTTTACATCCGAGTAGCCCTCCGATGAATATTTTATGGCAAAAGTCCGGATATTCACTACTCAAATCAATAAGGTAAGAACATGAATCAGCGATTAAATTTCTGTCGGCATACGTTGACTGTTTGATGGTTTCAAAATTTACTTTTCTGGTAGGCGTCATGAGCATGATGGGTAAATCATATTTTTGTGCCACTGCTATATACTGCCTGTAGAGTATGGTTAATTTGTTTTGTGGATCATAAATTAAGCCGGCATGATTAATATGATGATCCAATGCCGCCTTGAACTCATTTTTAAGCCGTTCAACTATGGCTCCTTCAGTAAGGATAAATCCGGAACTGTTAAACTGTTTTTCAAAGTGCATATGTACCGCGTTTGATTGTTGTTTAAGTATCGGAACAAGCCAGTTGCATTTTCCTTTGATTTTGGTTTTTCTAAAGGGTCTGTAAATCATTATGCGCTGCAATCGCAAAAACGCTGGCCTATAAGGTACCATGAGGAATCTATGCAGGTGAAATATAAGTCAACTTTGAAGTATTCACCCATGATAACATTAACTTTCATAAACTTTTTATAATTTAATTTCGCAGGTAAAATAATTTTTTTTGCTGTCTCTGCAGCTACATCATAATAATCCGGCAACGCTTCTTTGCTGGTTTCAGAATAATAGAATCCGTCTTTCTCACCGGGATATCCCTCACAAAAATCACCTTTTGGTGTCCTGTTAAAAATGTTTGTTGCCGGGATATTTTTTACGTCAGCCATATCCGCCACTTTCATACTTTTCGATGCCGAGCAAAATGCCCCCGGGTTAGTATACACATACACGCCAATGTCCTTGTGTATGTAATTGTCCAGGCTATTAGCCCCTTTGAGGGATACGACAAACGTTTTAAAAAAAGTTTCAAAATTCTGTGGCTCGCGGCTTGCATTTGCTAAAGAATCTTGTTTGGCTTTTTCTTCAGCGGCGGAATTTTTCTGTCCCGGGCCGCAGGCAGCAAATACCACCAGAATTGATATTACCAGTAAACTTAATTTTTTTTTCATTTTTTTGAAATTAATAAAACACAAAAGAGGTGGTGTGAAGAATTTTGTATATTAGAAAACGGCATCACATTCTTCATTTGGCTTCAAATTTAATAATAAATTGGTTCAATACCATCAACCGGGTTCTGCCCCTGTCCGGCGAAGGTGCTACCTTCATCTAACCCATTTTATCAGGCGCTGCCTGAGAAGAATTAATATCAAATTCCTTTTCGATGAACTGAACTGTTAATTCAAGGCCATTTGCAGTTTGAAGTTTTTTTGAAATCGCCGCTGCATTTTTCTTAAAGAGTTCGTTTGTAACACAGGCGGTAATAGCAGAAGAAATTTCTTTTGCCGTCATGGTCTTAAAATCACAGGTGGCAGGCCCCAAGCCTAATTTCACAATCTGGTTGCGGTTCTCAAACTGATCACCCATAAAAGGAAATGCCGCTTGCGGAATGCCGGCTCTTGCTATTGCCGCCATGGTGCCGGTTCCTCCGTGATAAATGACGGCAGCCAATCTGTGGAACAGCAGATCAAACGGCAGTTCATCAACATATAAAATATCGCGGGCATTACTTTCGGGAAACTCAGCCCATCCCTTAGAAATGATCAGGCGCTGGCCTGTTGCATCCCGGACTTGCTCAAAAACCGAACTGAATTTTGCGGTATCTACAATCGGGTTGCTGCCAAAACCTATATATACCGGCGGTTTCCCGGATACCAAAAATGTTTCCACCTCAGCGGGTAACTCATTTTTTGATGGCAGCAGCATAAAACCGGTCTGGGTAAAAGCAAAGGCGGTTCCTTCACGCGCCGGGCTCAATTCTTTGTCGCAGGCCAGGATGACGTTGCTGCCTAACCAGTGTTGCCAGACATCTTTAATCGGCGGAAGCCCGTAATTCGCCCGTTGTTTGTTTATGAAGCCTTTTGTCATAAGGTTTACGACCTTCCGGCCGAAACCAAACATCATACGGTTTTTGAGAGGATCATCTTTTGTTGTTCCCAGAATAACCGGATAAAAAGCCACAAACCTGTAAGGCACCTTTAAAATATCTGCCGCCGTCTGGACACCCATCACGATTCCGGCGGCCAGCAGCAGATCCACACCCTTGATGATATCGGGCAATAGGTTTATCTGCTCCCGGATGATTTTCTTTCCCTGGCTAGGAGAGATCGTTACTGCAACACCGCCTTTTTGTTTTTCGGGATTTTCTTTTATGCTTTTCCTGATCTGCGGCCCGAAGGCTACAAAAGGACAACAATAGGCTTTGACCAGTTGCTCATTTTCAGAAGGAGCACAAATGGTGACATCGTGTCCTTTCTTGATCAGCCCTGTGGCTAATGCCAGCATCGGCTGCACATCGCCTCGGGTTCCCAGAATAACGCATGCTATTTTCATGGATTTTAAATTGAACGTTAAATATCAAAATGATCCACAGAAATCAACAGCAAAATACCAATCAAATATACAAAATATTTGTTGATTATCAAAGGATTATATGTTTTTTGCCTTCCCGTCCGGCGAAGGTGTTGCCTTCGACAAAACCATTTTATCATGCGCTGCCTAGGAAAAAAATATAACTTTGTTTTGGAGATGAGAAAATGCTGAAAGCAAAACGTTTATTCTAACATGCGGGAGGCATTGACGTATAAAGGGTTGATACAGTTATTGAAAAAATGAATTACAATAAAAATAAAGTAAAAACATTTATTATTTCAGGCATTGTTGCCTTGTTGTTTGTGTTCTTAATTTATCCTTTTTTTGAAATTATATATTATAAACATAAGATAGTTTTTGGAGATTCCACCCGTTATTCATGGCTTTTAAATGATAGTATTAAATTAGATACAACATGGTCCAAGGATCCAAAATTATCAATAGCAGGCAGGGTTAGGGAAAGCGATATATATTATAATTACAATTTGGCGAATGGCATTGATTTACATGTTTTGGAATTCCCAGGTTTGGATAAAATAAAATTGAAAGATATTATTTTTGATTATACCGGAGATTTTAGTCGGTTTAAAAAAAGAAAAATTGTCATTTATAATAAAGATATAAAGGGGTGGCCTGAAATTTCAATAAAATTTAAACTTCCTTTTGATAATACCTTAAAAGTAAACTTAGATGTAAATTCTGATTGGAAAAACATAAAAGATACTGTAAACTGCAAAGCATTCTTTGGTAGTTTAAACAAGATGTCGCTGGCAAATGAGAATGGGGAACAACTTGTCCTTTTTGATTTCCAGCCGGTCCCAAAAGCTATAATCACATTTTATAAAACAAATTTCAGTTTTTATGTCATAATTATAACGTCAGATCGCGATCTCGATGAAAACGGTATAAAAGTTCTTAAATTAAAATAATAATTTCTCCGGCGAAGGTTCTACCTTTGTCTAAACTATTTTAACAGGCGTTGCCTGTAAAAAAGAAATTTAAACAGCCCGTTACTTTTTTGTTTTTCTTTCCATAAATTCATACAACAACCTTACGCCAACGCCGCTGCCGCCGGCCCCCCGGTAACTGTCTTTTTTTTCGTTGTAAGCCGGGCCTGCAATATCCAGATGAATAAACGGATACCGGGTGAAGTGTGCCAGGAATTTTCCCGCGGTGATGGCCCCGGCAAAACGCCCGCCGGTGTTTTTGATATCGGCAATATCCGATTTTATCAGTTCATCATAATCCTCCCAGAACGGAAACTCCACCACACGCTCAAAAACCTCGTTACCCGCTGCCACTATTTCTTTAAATTCCTGTGGTGATTTTTGTTCCATGCCCACCATTCCAAAACTTCCGATCGCCGCCTGGGCTGCGCCGGTGAGCGTGGCAAGGGTTATGACCAGCTGAGGTTTGTATTTTTTTGCGTAGATCAGCGCGTCGGCAAGTATCAGGCGGCCTTCAGCATCGCTGTTCAGGACTTCTACACTGGTTCCGTCGGCATAATTAATGATATCGCCCGGCACCAGCGAGTTTCCGGAGGGGCGGTTGTCCGTCACCGGCACAAGGCCCACCACATGAACCGGAAGTTTTGCCTGGGTAATCGCGTAAAGCGCAGCAACCACCGCCGCACCGCCCGCCATATCATCCTTCATGGTTTCCATGTTGGCCGCGCTTTTTACGTTGATACCGCCGGTGTCGTACATGATGCCCTTCCCGACGAAAACATACGGTTTTTTATTCACCGGGCGCGGCGGGTTCCATTCAATAATAATAAACGCGGGCGGGTCAATACTGCCGCTGTTTACGGCCAGAAGCCCATTCATTTTCAACGCTTCTATTTTGGATTTATTAAATATTTCAACCCTTGCTTCCGTGTTTTTAAACAGCTCCGACACTTGTTTGGCAAATAAGGTTGAATTGAGCTTGCACACGGGTTCGTTCACAAAATCACGGCAGCGATGAACCGCTTCTGTCAGCGCCAGTAATTGCTGTAGTTGTTTCTCATTGACGGATTTTGAACAAATTTTCAAGGTTTTTAAACGATGTTCCGATTCCGAAGCTTTTGATTTGTATTTTAAAAACTGGTAGGCCGAAAGTGCCACGCCTTCAACAAACGCAAGTATTTCTTTGGCTGTCGTGCCTTCAGAAACCAGCGTTATGTCCCCAAGTTTTAGTTCATCGGCAAGCGTTACCAGCTGACAGCCCATTTTGCGCAGATCTTCACGTACCAAATGTTCCGTTTTTTTCCCGGATCCGATCACATAAAAGTAAAGGTGTTGGTTGAGCCTGTTGACCTTAATGAACCCTTTTTTTGTGTCATCGGACTTTTTTTTCAGGTACATGAGTTCTTCTTTGGCAAGGGACTTTTTAGCCGTTGTAAGCAATTGCTCAGCAGTCTTGCTGATCACGACCAGCGAATCGTTTTTCGAAAATTCTTTTACAATTTGTATTTTGAGTTTCATGTGTGATAAAATAAAATGTTTTATGAACGACGTTGTCCGGTTAAAATTTTTCAAATTTATGAAAAGCACTACTATAAGACTCTTTCAGGTAATATTTAAAAACACAACCTTCTTTTTTTTAGATGTCCGCCGCGGCGGATTGCTTTTCATCAATTTATTTTGCCTCGGTTCTAAAGGATGTAAATTGATGAAAATCAACACTTCCTTTAGGATAAGAGGTCAAGAACGAAATATTTTTTACATCCTTTCTCAATAAAAAAATTTTACCGGACACTAGTATTTATTAATACAAATTTAGTTTTTCCTGTCAAATTTGTAATTTTGTTTAGATGAACCTGACAAATATTTTCGATAAAGCGCTCCGCTCCGAAGCGATATCAAAGGATGAGGCCTTATATGCTTATGAAAAAGCGGCGTTATCGGACATGATTTTTATTGCTAACGAAATACGGAAAATAAAACACACGGGAAATACCGTCGGCTGGATCATCGACCGCAACGTGAATATTACCAACGTCTGCATGTCGCATTGCCTGTTTTGCAATTTCTACCGGAAAAAAGATGACCGGGAAGCTTATATCACTTCGTTAGAACAGTACAAACAAAAAATTGATGAACTTTTTTTGCTGGGCGGAAACCAGCTGTTGTTGCAGGGCGGCATGAACCCTGAGCTGGGGCTTGAATTTTATATGAATTTATTTAAAACCCTTAAAGCACTTTATCCTGCTTTAAAATTGCATGCTCTGGGACCGCCGGAAATAGTTTTCATTGCAAAAAAAGAAAAAAAATCATACCGGGAAATCTTGGAAAAGCTTATGGCCTCTGGCCTCGACAGCCTGCCCGGCGCGGGAGCAGAAATTTTGTCCGACAGGGTACGGA
This sequence comes from Bacteroidales bacterium, assembly GCA_035354195.1. GTDB lineage: Bacteria > Bacteroidota > Bacteroidia > Bacteroidales > CAIWKO01 > CAIWKO01. The sequence continues at coordinate 36,097 of DAOQAT010000009.1, forward strand.
AGATAATTTCTCCCGCCAAATGCAGCACACAGGAATGGCTCGATGTGATGCGTGAAGCCCACAAACTGAACCTTCCAACATCCGCCACCATGATGTTAGGCCATATAGAAACCCCGGAAGAACGTATCAACCATTTATTGCAGATCCGCGAAGTTCAGGATGAAAAACCTCAGGATGCATTCGGGTTTCTTTCTTTTATTCCCTGGCCTTTTCAGCATGTGGGGACGCAATTGAATAAAAAATTACAAGTGGCCAACACCATTACCGACAATGATTATGTGCGGTTTATAGCGCTCAGCAGGATGGTGCTGAATAATATTCCGAACATTCAGCCGTCGTGGCTGACGGTGGGGGTGCCGCTGGCGCAGGTATGCCTTCATGCCGGGGGCAACGATTTTGGTTCGGTGATGATCGAAGAACATGTGGTTTCTGAAGCCGGCGCCAATTACTGGCTTGAGAAAAATGAAATGGTGGAAGCCATCAAAGCCGCCGGCTTTGAACCAAGACTCAGGAATCAGAAATTTGAGTATTTTTGAAATAAATTTACAAGCATGAAAAAATTTGCAGTAATACTTGCCGGATGCGGCTCGCTCGACGGCGCCGAGATCCACGAATCGGTGATGACATTGCTGGCCATAGACAAACACGGGGCATCTTACAAAATTTTTGCACCGGACATCAACCAGCATCATGTGATAGACCATTACCATAAAAGGCAGATGGATGAAACCCGCAACATACTTGTGGAAGCAGCGCGCATCGCCCGTGGCGATATCCAGCCCTTGTCAAAATTCAATGCTGCGGATTTTGACGCACTGGTGCTGCCGGGAGGTTTTGGCGTGGCCAAAAATCTGTGTACCTATGCCTTTGAGGGTTCAAAAATGACCGTGAATCCGGAAGTGGAGGCCGCCATAAAATCGGTTAAAGCATTGGATAAACCAATAGGCGCCTTGTGTATCGCCCCGGTGATCCTGGCGAAGATTTTCGGAAATGTAACACTTACCATCGGTAAGGATGAAACTACCGAAAAACATATTGAATCCATGGGCGCCAAAAACATCAGGACCGGCCACGGCGACGTGGTGGTGGACGAAAAAAATAAATTTTTCACCACACCCTGCTACATGCTTGATGCCCGGATATCCCATATTGCCGAAGGCGCCGAAAACCTTATTGCTGCCATGTTGAAAAAAATGTAAGCTTTGGTTGCAATAATATCAGGTGATTTAAGTTTTTTTGGAACATTATAGTATGCCCGGACACGGAATAATTTGTTGCTTTATGCAAATTTTACTAACTTTATAGTCTGATTATTTATGTAATTATGAAAAAGCGTTACGTTGCTTTTCTTTTATTTCTTGTTGGCTGGTGCTCTGCTTATGCTACGCACCAGCGTGCAGGAGAGATTACATATAAATGGCTCTATGGGCTCACTTATCAGGCTACCATAATTACTTATACCTATTCGAACAGCCCGGCAGACCGCCCTGAGCTTGAATTATTCTGGGGCGACGGTACTTCCGATATCATCCAGCGTGTTGAAAAAACCCCGATTACCGCCGAAATCAACTATAACAAATATACGTATAATGGAGAAGGGACTGGTGGCATTCATACATATCCGGCGCCGGGCACCTATACTATGACAATGGAGGACCCTAACAGAAATGCAGGAATAATTAATATTCCCAATTCTGTAAATATTCCCTTCTTTATCGAAACAACACTTGTAATCAACCCTTTTCTTGGGAATAATAATTCTCCCGTCCTTCTGAATCCGCCGATTGACAATGCGTGTATTTACCAGCCGTTTATGCACAATCCCTGGGCGTACGATCCCGACGGGGACAGCCTTTCATACCGCCTCGACAGTTGCAAGGGGCAGGGGGGTGTTTATATTCCCGGTTTCTTCTTTCCCCCGGCCAATAATGTTTTATCGATCGATCCTTACACCGGAGAACTGCTCTGGGACAGCCCCCAGTTGAACGGCGAATATAACCTATGCATCATTGTGGATGAATGGCGCAGCGGCATACAGATAGGTTCGGTCAGGCGGGATATGCAGATAACCGTTATTTCATGCGACAACCAGCCGCCACTGATAAAAACCATATTGGATACCTGTGTCCTGGCCGGGACGTATCTGTCATTTAAGGTGAAGGCTTATGATCCCGATTCAGGGATCGTCACACTTACGGGGAACGGCGCGCCTTTGCTGGTGCCTTCCAGTCCGGCCGTTTTTCCGCAGCCGGTGCAGGGAACGGGACATGTTAGTTCACAGTTCAGCTGGCAGACCGAATGTTCGCATGTAAAGAAAAGCCCCTACCAGATGAATTTCAAAGCAAAAGATAACGGCTTCCCGGTGAATCTGGTGAATTTTACATCTGTAAACATCACAGTGGTGGGCCCTGCACCTGAAAACCTTACCGCCACACCCAACGGTGATGCCATCGACCTGAAATGGGAAAAAAGCATTTGCGAAAACGCCGTTGGATACCGGATATACCGAAGGAACGGCTATTACGGCTTTTTCCCGGATCATTGCGAGACGGGAGTCCCTGCCTATACCGGTTATTCCATGATCGGCCAGATACCCGACCTTAACGATACCACTTATTCGGATGACAACAACGGCGCGGGGCTGGTCCGCGGCATAGATTATTGTTACATGGTGATTGCTTATTACCCGGATGAGGCCGAAAGTTATGCGTCTCTCGAAACCTGTGCCGAGCTGGCCAAAGATGTCCCGGTCATTACCAATGTTAGTGTGAAAAATACCGATCCGGTGAACGGATCAATGTGGGTGGCATGGTCGAAGCCTACAGAATTCGACTCGGTACAGATACCCGGGCCATATAAATACCTGATTTATCGCGGGGTAGGATACAACGGGGCCAATTTCAACCTGATCGATTCACTGGCATCTTTAAATGATACCACATACAACGATACCTTGCTGAACACACAGGAACTTCCTTATCATTACCGCATCGATTTTTATAATGATGAACCCGGCAACCGTTATTTTGTGGGCTCTACCTCCAATGCTTCTTCCATTTTCCTGACGTTGATACCGTCAGATAACAAACTGACGCTTACCTGGCAGCCGGATGTACCATGGCTTAACGATTATTTTGTTATTTACAGGCAGGATCCGATTTCGTTGCTGTATGATTCTATTGCGTTTGTTACAGCGCAAACCTATACAGATACAGGCCTGATAAACGGAACCACCTACTATTATTATGTGAAATCTGTGGGCCGCTATACGGCTGCAGGATTTGCTTTCCCGTTAGTGAACCTTTCCCAGAAAGCCTGCGGCGTTCCTGTTGATAACGAACCTCCATGCCCACCGGTATTATTTGGTGACGTTGACTGTGCAAACATCAGGAACATGTTGCTGTGGACCCTTGCTGATCAAAGTTGTGCCGATGATGTGGTCGCTTACAACCTTTATTATTCTCCCGGTGAAGGTGGCGATTATTCGCTGGTATTTTCCACCACCAACCTTCAGGATACCAGTTTTATTCATACCGGAATAGGCTCTATTGTCGGCTGTTATTATGTTACGGCCGTGGACTCATTCAATAATGAAAGTTTGCCAAGCAACCTGGTCTGTTTTGACATCGACCAGTGTTCGTTGTATCAGCTTCCCAATGTGTTCACGCCCAATGGTGACGGATCCAATGATTTTTTCAGGCCTTTCCCATACGATTTTGTTGAAAAAATAAACCTTGTTATTTTCAACCGTTGGGGAACCATCGTATTTAAAACCGAAGATCCTGATATAAATTGGGACGGCAAAGAAAAAACCACGCATCAGGATTGCAGTGTCGGTGTTTATTACTATGTCTGCGATGTTTATGAACAACGGCTGGGCGGAATTGAAAAACGGACGCTCCATGGATTGATCCATCTGATACGATAAGCTGCCCGCCTAAAAGGATCATTCAGAAAGTATCGTAGCCCTCTAGTGTTCTTAATAACCAATTATTGTTTTGTAGCCCGCTGGTGGCCCATTAAGGTGGCGGAGCGTTGGCCTGCCCAGACGGCGGGCCGGTACTGGCGTGAATTAGAAAATATTTGAAAATCTTCAAAGGCGCCATAGGCATCTTCTGCCAGCTTTCTGGCTGGCAGAACTACTTTGAATAGATTTTCAATATTTTCTGAGAGCGGGTTGAAGCATCGTCTGGGCCGTCATTTTCTTTGGTTCGTTTCTTTTGGACGGCAAAAGAAATGAACAAATCAATCAAAGAAATGATAATAATTTATGTATTAGGTGATTTATTTTTCTTCTTTGAAATCATCAAATTCGGGTCAAATTAATAATCTTTTTACTTGTCACTTTCAGATTTTTTGTATTATTTAGCAGAAAATTCTGAAAAATAATTATTAACTAAAACTGCAATACCTATGTCTGAACAGAAAAAATTTGTGCCATTTGTCTCGTCGGAGACCAATATGGCTGAGTTCACGTTGAAGGCGCTGATCATTGGCCTTGTTATGGCTGTATTGTTGGGAGCTGCCAATGCTTATCTCGGCCTGAAAGCAGGGATGACCATTGCGGCAACTTACCCTGCCGCCGTAATTGGAATGGCCATTCTGAAAATGATGAAAGGCTCGATACTTGAAGAAAACTTCGCACGTACCGTTGGTTCTATCGGAGAGTCTGTGGCTGCCGGTGCTATTTTTACCCTGCCTGCATTTTTTATTGCCGGTGTATGGGACCCGTTTTTCACACCCGGAAACTATGTAACTTCCACACTGATCCTGATCGCCGGTGGTGTGCTGGGTATCATGTTTGTTGCCTTGTTACGCCGTGTGATGGTGGAAGATGTTGAAATGAAATTCCCCGAATCTATTGCAGCAGCCGAAATACATAAAGCCGGCCGTCGTGGTGGTGGTGGTTCTAAATTTTTGTTTGGCGCCATGATAGGCGGTGCATTGATTAAAGCACTTGGCGAATTTAAATTTTTTGCTCTTACCTGGGAAAAGTTTGTAGCTTTTGGCAAATCAACTATTACCGGTACTGCATTTAAGGGTCAGGGAGGTATGCTCCTCAGCTCACCGGGTATCAGTCCTGCATACATGGGCGTTGGATATATTATCGGCCCCAAACTGGGAGCACTTAACTTCAGTGGCGGTTTGATCGCCTGGGGACTGTTAGCTCCGATTATTTATTATTTTATTGCTCCATCTATTGATATGGACTTCCTGAACAGCTGGGCTGCCATCTTACAGGCTAAAGACCCGACCATGTCAACCGATGCAGCACTTGCCAAAGTAGGCGACTCTTCATTTCAGATTGGACAGATATGGCGTTTTATCGTAAGGCCGATCGCCATTGGAGGCATGCTCATGGGCGCTTGTTTCACACTTTTTAAAATGCGTAAAAGCCTTGGAGCCGGAATAAAAAGAGCTATCGGCGATGTTAGAAAAGCTGCCGGTGGAACAGCCGTTACCGACCGCGTTGACAAAGATATTCCTATAACCTGGGTTATCGTTGGGATTTTATTTGTTGCAATTCTTACTTTCTGTATCACCTTCTTTATTTTCCATGCAGGACTGCTTGTAGCAATAGTGGCTGCCACCGTGATGATCATACTGGCGTTCTTATTTGCCGCCGTGTCCGGATATCTCGTCGGCATCATGGGCTCAAGCAATAACCCGATCAGCGGACTGACATTAACCGCGTTGGTGGTAACTGCTCTGATACTTTTTGCACTTGGTGTTAAGGGTCAGGAAGGTGTTGCTTCGGTACTGGGTGTGGCTGCTATTGTGTGTGTATCAGCCGCTGTGGCCGGTGAGATGCTTCAGGATTTGAAAGCAGGGCACATCCTTGGCGGTACCCCGTGGCGGATGCAGATCGGTGATATCATCGGTGTGGTACTCGCAGGTGTTGTGATGTTTGGCGTGCTTGTTATCCTGAACGAAGGAGATATTGCCCAGGGAAAGATCCAGGGATACGACGGCGGCTTCGGCAGCAAAAATTTATCTGCTCCCCAGGCCAGCCTGATGGCCATGCTTTCACAAGGTATAGTTGGCGGACAAATGGCATGGCCGCTGATTATCGTGGGTATGCTCATGGGCCTTGGATTTATTCTGATGCAGGTGAAAAGCCCGATGCTGGTCAGCGTGGGTATGTATCTTCCGCTGGAAACGACCTTTGCTATTTTCCTTGGCGGTGTTGTAAAAGGTATTGTTGAAATGATCCAGAAACGAAAGAACTTCACCCTCGGGCAGGCGGTGCGAACCGAAAACACAGGAGTGCTGCTTGCTTCAGGATTTATTGCCGGTGAGGCGCTCATGGGGTTGGTATTTGCCTTGTTGTATTTCCTGAATGTTCCTACCATCTCCATTTTCGAAAATCCTTCTTTCGGTGTAAGCATCATTGTCCTTGTTCTGATCGGTGTCACCCTGGTGTGGCTGCCTATCCGCAGCAAAGGCGCTGCCGACGCACCTCCTCCGCCAAGCGGAAACTTCTAAAAAATATTAAAAGGGATTTTGTTTTACAAAGTCCCTTTTTTTTTATCTTTACCCTATGAATAAAAAGGTCGCATTGGTTTTGTCCAGCGGCGGTTGCCGCGGGCTTGCCCATATTGGTGTGATTGAGGAACTGTTAAAAGACGGTTATGAGATCGGATCCATATCCGGGGCATCCATTGGCTCACTGATCGGAGGAATATATGCATCCGGCAACCTGGAGCCTTTCACAAAATGGGTTTGTTCACTGGACGAAATTGATGTATACGACCTTATGGATTTTACGCTGACCGCACAAGGCTTTATAAAAGCGGAAAAACTTTTCAAAACACTTGAAGAATTCATTGGCTGTAGGACATTCGAAGAATTAAAAATTCCGTTGGCCGTTGTCGCGACGGATATAAATAAACGCAGGGAAATTGTTTTTGATAAGGGCAACCTGATATTCTCGATCCGGGCATCCGTGGCCATTCCTACGGTGGTGACCCCGGTATTATACAAAGACATGGTGCTGGTCGACGGTGGCGTGATAAACCCGATCCCGGTGAACTGCATAAAACGTTCAGCAGATGATATACTGGTGGTCGTTGACGTAAATGCAAATATCCCTTACGTAAAACCCGACTTCATTGCAACGCCCCGGCAGGAAAGAAATTTTTCGTTTAAACGCAAGGCTTTGGACTATGCAAAAAAACACGTTAATTACTTTTCTGATGAAAAAAAAGAATCGGAAGGCGTACCCGGCTACCTTACGGTTATTGACCAGTCAGTGGATATCATGCAGGACAGGATCTGCAAGCTGACCGTAATGCAGCAGCAGCCGGATATTGATGTGGAAATTTCGAGGGATGCGGCTTCCACCTTTGAGTTTTACAGGGCGCAGGAATTGATAGAGGCTGGAAGAGCCGCTTATAAAAAGGCAAAACAACAAATGATCAAGTAATATAATTACCAACAAAAATAACCACCGTGGCACTAAATTTTTTTCAAAGGCGCAGCATACTCAAGAAGCTGAACTATATGGATGCAACACCCATAAGGCGTGCTGAATTTGAAACAGGGGAGACCGGAAACGTTACCCTGGTTGTTCCGAAATTTAAAAATCAGAAGCTAAACAATTTTATGTTTCATCCCAGGAAAAGATTTTTCAGAATATCACTCGATGAACTTGGCTCAGTCGTCTGGCTTCAAATTGACGATCGGTCCAAAGTTGCTGAGATCTGCAGAAAATCCCAGGAAATATGCGGTGAACGTATTAATCCGGTGGAACAAAGGGTCACAAAATTCCTCACATCACTTTATGAAGCCAGGTACATCTCCTTTAAGGAAATAGAGAAGGAATAAAGAAATAACAACTTATCGTATTACGGAAATAATACCTTTGATCACTCCCTGATTATTCCGGCTATCCTTATAATTAAGGATATAATAATACGTTCCGGCATCCACATTGCGCGCATCCCAGTTGTTCTGGTAATTAATGGCTTCAAAAACCACTTTCCCTTTGCGGTCGGCAATGGTCAATGAATTAAACGGGTATTTATCCAGGTTTTTAATCACAAAATTATCATTATACCCATCATTGTTTGGGGTGAACACATTGGGAATTTCGAGATTGTAAGCAAAGTTTTCGTTTTCCTCACGTACGATACCTGAACTATCCGTGATATTGATGTCAATATTGTCAGGATATTCCTGAGTAACGGGTTCATCAATTACTGTTTTGTCTTTTGAATTTATCCTGTCGATGTAATTAAGAAGCTTGGTATGAACGTCGGTTTTTTCAGGAATGTTGTTTACACTCGTGTTTGTGGGTACCACAGGATTGGTGGTGTTTACAGGTGCCTTGTTATCTGTTATAGCAACAGGATTGTTTTTAGTTTGATCGTGTTGTTTCACAGGGACAGGGGTTACAAGAATATGCTGTGGCGTTTCGGTTTGCGGCAATTTATTAAGAATATCCAGCTTTAGTTTTACAGGAGAAACTATTGTTTTACCAGTATCAACATTGTTTTTTGGGGTATCCTTCACGAGGTTGTTATAAACATAATTTGCCCCGAAAACCAAGGCAACTGTAAAACAAGCAGCAACAGCGTAACTCACCAGGGTTTTTATTTGTACAACACCCAATGTCGGTTGCGAAGTGAACGAACGGATTAATTTTTTAAAGGAAACAAAATCCCAGAAATCTTTCTTAAATAATTTCAGCTTCAGCGAACTCCACAAATTTGAGGATACATCAGGCTGATAATTATCCAGCATGTTCTTCAGATAATCGTCAAAATTTTTTGGCCCGCTGTTTATGTTAGAACTCATGATTTATCGCCATTTTTAGTTAACTTCTCCTGTATTATTTTTCTTGCTTTTGAAAGTTGTGATTTTGATGTTCCGACTGTTATGTTCAACATTTCTGCTATTTCCTTGTGTTTATAACCTTCAACAATATACAGGTTTAAAACTATTCTGTACCCATCCGGCATTTGTTGTATCGCGTTCATGATTCCTTCAACAGAATGATTCCCGGTATCTTCAAAACTACTATCTTCTTCAATTTCTGTTTCAGTGATGTTTTCAATATCGGAATGAAAATAATGTTTAAAATTCTTCCGGTAATTGTTGATAGCCGTGTTGACGACAATTCTCCGGATCCATTGATCTATAGATCCATCGCCCCTGTATGATTGGATCTGGGTCAGAATCGCCATGAAAGCCTCCATCAAAACATCTTCAGCTTCATCTTTACTTTTGCAATACCTCAAACAAACGCCTAACATAGATGCCTTGTACTTTTCAAAGAGGAACTTTTGCGCCTTTCTGTTTCCGGCTATACATCCCTCTATTATTTTTTTGTCAAGGCCCATCTATGATAATTTTAGACAATAAATATATTAAAAAGGTTGTACGTGAAATGTTTTTTTATAAAAAAACAACTATAAAACAATAATCACTTAATAATTATTATATTTGTTGTTCTGCTATTTCGAATATTAACTTTTAAATTTATATCAAGATGGGAAATGTTTTAAACAATCTGACACCAAATGCATTATGGAAAAATTTTGAGGATATATGCAGTATTCCTCATCCTTCAAAACATGAAGATAAACTCAGGGAACATGTGTTAAACTGGGCCAAAGCACACAATATCGCGTGTTCAGTCGATGAAGTGGGCAATGTGATCATGCGCAAACCGGCCACACCGGGCATGGAAAACCGTAAAGGCATTATTTTGCAGGCACACCTTGACATGGTGCCTCAAAAAAATTCTGACACCACCCATGATTTTTTGACCGATGGAATAAAACCCCGCATCAACGGTGACTGGGTTGAAGCAACCGGAACCACTCTGGGCGCCGACAACGGAATAGGTATGGCTGCAGCCATGGCTGTTTTTGAAGCAACAGACCTGGTTCACGGCCCGTTGGAAATGCTGCTTACCATTGATGAAGAAACCGGGATGACCGGAGCATTTGGATTAAAGCCCGGCCTGTTGAACGGCGATATCCTGATGAACCTTGATACCGAAGAAGAAGGAGATTTGTGTGTGGGTTGTGCCGGCGGTACAAACGCGAACATACAATTTCATTATACGGAAGAACCTGTAACGGGCGATTTACAGGCTTTGAAGCTTACCGTAAAGGGTTTAAAAGGCGGACATTCGGGCGTGGATATTCACCTGGAAAGAGCAAATTCAAACAAACTGCTTAACCGTATTTTATGGCATGCTTATAAAACCATGGGATTGCGATTGGCAAGTATTGATGGGGGAAGCCTTCGTAATGCCATACCGCGGGAATCATTTGCAGTAGTAACCCTGCCGAAAGCCAACGTGGATAAATTCCAGCAGTTTGTTAAGGAATTTACTGACATTGTTACTAATGAATATAAGAATGTGGAAGAAGGTATCATTATTCTGGCAGAACCCACAACAATGCCGGCTAGCCTCATCGACAACAAAACCACCGGCAACCTGCTGAATGCCATCTATGCTACTCCCAACGGAGTGATGCGCATGAGCCAGGATATGAAAGGCCTTGTGGAAACTTCTACCAACCTTGCTATTGTTAAATCTCACGATAAACTTATTGATGTCATGTGCCTGCTTCGCAGTTCAGTGGACAGCGCAAAAGATGACCTTGAAAATATGTTTGCAGGCGTTTATGCCCTTGCCGGTGCTGATTATGTTTTCGATGGAAAATACCCGGGATGGAAGCCAAATCTGGATTCGCCGATACTGAAAGAAATGCTGGCTGCCTATGAAAAACAGTTTGGAACCAAACCACATATCGGCGCTATACATGCAGGCCTTGAATGCGGCTTGCTTGGAGGCGTTTATAAAAACTGGGATATGATATCCTTCGGGCCAACCATTAACTATCCGCACTCACCGGCCGAAAAAGTAAATATTCCTTCCGTAAATAAGTTCTGGGCATTTTTGACTGAAACACTTAAAAATGCGCCTAAGAAATAATGTTTGAAAATTAAAAAGAAAAAGACTGCCGAAAGGCAGTCTTTTTTTTAATGAGCAAGCCCCCTTTTTACATCGTCATTGTGATAGCGCATACAGTTGTTGCTGGTGTTGCACGAAACACATAACACAACCAGGGTAATCAATAATAAGGAAATTTTTATGATTTTAGTTTTCATAACCGTTGTTTATTGAATAACTCTGGATATGATGATTTTATTTTGCAACGCACATTTTCTTTTTAAGGCTAAATCCTTCACCGGATAAGGTGTAGACATAGATTCCAGGTTTCAGATCATTTTTGATAACATAAGAATGCAGGCCTTTATCCAGCAAGCCTTTAAAGATGATCCCTGCGGAATTTCCAAGAATATCCGTTAAGGATAATTCAACGGATGATTTTTTATTAAGGAAAAATGTGATCGTGGTTTTTTCATTAAAAGGGTTAGGCTGATTCTGAAATAAAACCGGCCCGGAGGAAGGGTTTTCAGCTGCTGAAATCCCGGTTTGAAAATAGGCCTGATTTGCCGCTGCAACGCTGTTTTGAAGGTCGCCCAGATGATCACCCGCCAGGAGGGCAAAGACAACTTTGACAGAATCTTCCGAACCAATAGTAAACGGCCCGGTACTAAACATTTCTGAAACATCGTTGCCGCTACCTGATAAGCCGGCAGCATTTCTGTTCGATCTTAAGGCGACATATTTTTCATCGGTTGCAAAACCATCTGTGATCTTGATGCTGCCGTTCATGCCGTCGTTATCAAAACCATAATGATATGGGTCCCCTCCGGATAATAAAGCCATTCCCGCATAATCACTTCCATCTGTCGAAAAACAGTATCCAAGTTTCATTGATTCATCGTATTCAATACGGTTGCGCTGAGAAAATCCGATATCCCAGTCGGCGTATAAACCTGCATATATTCCCGACTGAGAATAATTACTCTTATTGATAATGGTGTATTCAAGGATTACAAACTTATCCATCGGAGGATTTTTCCACGCATAGGCCCGTTGCGTGACCTGAACATTGATTTTTGAAGCGGAGGCATTGGAATCATTAAACATCCCAATGGCTTCAAAATCCGAAACAGCAGGAGGAAATACCCTTTTTAAAGTGTTCATAACGGCAAAATCATGGTCAAAGCCACCAGAATCATTGTATATAACATCAGAAACCTGGGTGCCTGATTTTCCGATAATAAACCCTCCTGAATACAGCATGGTTTCACCGTTGTTATATCTGAAACCTAATCCCTGATAAATATTCCCGTTTACGAATCCCAGAGCTCCTTCGCTGGTAAGAGTCATGGAAATCAGATTGGTATCAATATCAATTGAATTTAAATTGGCATTAATACTGAAATACTGTTCAGAATTATAATTCGTATCCAAAAAGCTAAACTTAAACGTCAGGTTTTCATACAAAGGGATTCCGGGTTTAATTACAATACTGAAGGGGGCCGAGGCGTTACTGACAATACCGAGTGCTGGAATTACACCGGCGTAAAAGACGGAATCAATGAGTCCGACATAAGGAGAAGCGCATGAAATGGTTACTTTAAAATTAGCAGAAGTAGGTGAAAGGTAATTAAGGTAATCCCCACTTAAATAAACGGTATCGCCAGGATTTGCAGCGACTTCATTATTGTTATTCAGGTAAAGGAAATTATCCATTTGCACCGAAGGGCTCAAAGAATCATTCAACGCTTCGAAAATATTGAGCCTTCCGGAACCCAGCAGGCCCTTATATGGTAAGTTTGCGGGAATGGTGTCAATAACATCCGCCGAAACTTTGAGCTTTTCCCCAATTTGTAATCCTGTCAGCGATGGGTATTTGCTTTTCAATAATGCAGCGCATCCGGCGGTAACAGGTGAAGAATACGAGGTCCCACTGAACGCATTATAAAGGCCGCCCATTTCTGTTGACCACACATTGTCTCCGGGAGCAGCGAGATCAACAAAAAGCCCGTAACTTGACGAACCCGACTTATGGTCGTTAATATCGCTTGACGCCACACTCAGCACATAATTTAAGGAAGCCGGGTAAAAAGGTACGGCATTATTGTCGTTTCCACATGCCGCAATTACAAGAGCACCCTTATTGATGGTTGCATAGTCGATCACGTCCTGACCGTATTGCCCCGAATTAAAAGTGTTGCCCCAAGAACAATTCACAATGCTGCACCCATGTTCAACCGCATAGACAATACTTTCATAATTCATCGTCCCCAGGTTGTCGGCATTGGCAACTTTTAATGGTAAAAATTTGCAGTTAAAACCAGTTCCTGAAACACCTGTATTATTGTCCGGAACCGCCCCGGATAATCCTGCCACAAAAGTACCGTGCGTGATAGTACCCATCGGATTATTATCGTTCTCTCCCAAATCCCAACCCCAGTAATTGTCTAGGTAACCATCATTATCATTATCGATACCGTCAATAGGATCGTAATAGTTCAGTTTTACATTGGCGGCCAGGTCGGGATGGGTAAAGTCGGTTCCCCAGTCGGAGATGCCGACAACAACGTTGGTGTCGCCTTTTGTGATATCCCACGCGCTGAAAGCCTTGATATTGGTTAAATGATATTGGTTTGTGATGAGTGGGTCGTTGGGAATATAATCCAATGGCTTTACAATATAATGTGGCTGGGCGTATTCTACAAATCCTGTAGCAATGATATTGTTGATGGCGGTTTCAAGGTTCTCGGATGATGCGTATTCTATTTCATAAATTAAAGACAGGTCGGCAAGTTTTTGTTTGCAGGAATTATATTCTTGTTCAGGGGCCTTGATCCCGGGAAATTTTTTTTGGAGCTTATTCACTCCCAACTGCTGAAATATCGCGCTAAGCTCAGGCAGGTCAATTTGATTGGTCCCGCAAGATGAAGCAAATGCCGGTTTTATTTTCAGGATGATGGTGCTTGGTACAAAATCTTCAGTTGTCACTCCGGCAGGCATTTTGAAATGAGGTGTTGCCTGGCCCCAACTGTAGGAATAAAGAAATATCGAAAAAAGAAAAAATACAATCCTGAAAAAAATTCCCGGCATAAATTATAAAATTGACAGTATAAAATTAATGTAATATTTTGATGCCTGCAAATTTATAAAACAGAATATTCAGGAATATCATCCATAAAACGAACCGATTTTGTGTTTGCATCAATGGAACAACAAAAGTGTTCCAGGCCGTTCGAAACAATCAGGTAATTCACTTTCAAAGAGATGTTGTACCGTGCGATCTGGTCAAACACCTTTTGGGTTAAGGCCACCTCGGGAGCTTTGAACTCAATGATCATCAGCGGGGCTCCTTTTTTATCATAGACCACGGCATCGCAGCGCTTCTGCATTTTAAAAACTTTTAGGGTTTGTTCTAAAAAAATCAGGGAAGGAGGATAGTTTTTTTCTTCCACAAGGTATTTAAGAAAATTTTGCCGAACCCATTCTTCGGGAGTCAGCGCGACATATTTTTTACGGATAAAGTCAAAAATCTTAACCGGCAGGCTTTGTTTAACAGAAAATTCGTAATGCGGAAGATTGAGCTCAAGCATAATATATTTTCGTATTTTTGCCTTAAAGTTACTCATAAAATCATAATCTGATGAAGACAAAAGGCGAAATAGTCGAAGACTGGCTTCCGCGCTATACCGGAACAGAACTTTCCGATTTCGGTGAATATATCTTACTTACCAACTTCAGCCATTATCTTGAGCTGTTTGCCAAATGGAATAAAGTAAGCATACAAGGCGAAAATAAAGCCATGCCCAGTGCAACGGCAAACAATATAACCTTAGTGAACTTCGGTATGGGCAGCGCCAATGCTGCCACCATTATGGACCTTTTAAGCGCAGTCAGCCCCAAAGCAGCCTTGTTCCTGGGAAAATGCGGCGGCCTGAAACGCAAAAACAAACTCGGCGACCTGATACTTCCTATAGCCGCCATCCGTGGGGAAGGAACGTCCAACGACTATTTTCCTCCCGAAGTGCCGGCACTTCCCGCTTTTAACCTGCAAAAAGCCGTTTCCACCACGGTCCGTGACCTTGGGCAGGACTACTGGACCGGAACCGTGTATACCACCAACCGCCGTGTCTGGGAACATGATGAAGATTTTAAAGAATACCTCCGGAAGATACGCGCCATGGCCATTGATATGGAAACAGCCACTCTGTTTTCGGTAGGCTTTGCCAATCAGATCCCCATAGGAGCGCTGCTGCTCGTATCCGACCAACCCATGATCTCCGAGGGAATTAAAACACAGAAAAGTGATAAAAAGGTCACTAAAAAATATGCTGACCTGCACCTCAAAATCGGCATCGAATCCCTGAACCAGCTTATCAACAACGGCCTTACCGTAAAACACCTGTATTTCGATTAATAGTGAATACATGAAAAGCTACGACGAAATAATCAAGGACATTCAGCGCAAAATATACTATCCTGTGTATTTTTTGTCGGGCGAAGAACCTTATTATATCGACCTGATCAGCGATTATATTGAAGAAAACCTTTTACAACCCGAAGAGAAAGAATTTAACCTCACCGTGATGTATGGAAGGGATACGGATGCTCAAGCCATTATGGACTCCTGCAAACGTTTCCCAATGATGTCGAATTACCAGCTGGTCATTATCAAAGAAGCACAGGATGTAAAAGATATTGACGCACTGGAAAAATACATCGCAAACCCTTTGGATTCAACCATTCTGGTAATTTGTTACAAGTATCATAAAGTCGATAAGCGCAAGACTTTTGCGAAGCTCCTCGAAAAGAAAGCCGTATTGTTTGAGTCATCAAAAGTTTATGACAACCAGGTTCCTGCATGGATTGCTGCGTACGTAAAAGAACACGGGTATTCGATCCAGCAGAAAGCGGCCATTATGATGGCGGAATTTCTGGGCGCCGACCTGAGCAAGATTGTGAATGAGGTCAGCAAGATCATTATCAATTATCCAAAAGGTTCCGAAATAACGCCGGAACAGGTAGAACTAAATATCGGTATCAGCAAAGATTTTAATGTGTTTGAGTTACAGAAGGCACTGGGGACAAAAAATGTGTTTAAGGCCAACCAGATCATTAAATATTTTGCCGAAAACGAAAAAGATAATCCTATCGTAAAGGTTATCCCCATACTATTCTCCTACTTTGTAAAAGTCTTTTTGTATCATAATCTTAAAGACAGAACTCCCAACAATGTGGCTTCGGCACTTTCGATCAACCGGATGTTCATTGATGATTATGCAACTGCCGCGCGCAACTATCCGAGGCAAAAACTCCGCGATATTTTTGGATACCTGCGCGAATACGACATTCGTTCAAAAGGCGTGGGCAGTGCAACTACCAACAGCGGCGAACTGATGAAGGAAATGGTTTATAAGATTCTGCATTAGGATTTGTTCAATCCTTTACCCCCTTTAGTTATTAAAAGTATACCCTATCCCAATAGCCGCCATATGCAGAAAATGCTGGCCGGCGACAGGTTTTAATTCGTCAAATCCAAGAGCGGTGTAATGAGGATTGTATCCGGCACGTAAAAAGAATCCGTTGACTCGTTCATAACGCACACCGATCATGCCGGTGGCTGCCAGGTAGGAAAAGTTGGTATTGACCACTCCTTCGTATTTTGGATAACTTTTATAAAAGTAAAGGTAGTCTACGCCCAATCCGACTTCAAACAGCCAGGCCCCGCGGCCGATCATAAAATTAAATTCGAGGGGAACACCGGCAGAATGCGCCTTTGGAAATGTCAGATAATTGATCCCGGCACGGATACTGGCCATGTAATTCCGGTTGCAGTAAATAATAAAATCCCCATTGACCGAGTTGATACCCAGCCCGCCAAAGTTGTACGAGGTCTGATGGAACAAGGCTATTTTAGGGCAGAAGTTACTTTTGGTGTTGCATTTTCCGGCCCGGTAAGAGGTTGATTGTGCCAGCGAAGCCAGGCAAAAAGTCAAAAGGAGCAAAAGCATCGAAAATTTTTTCATGGTCAGGGTTTTTTATGAAGCACAATACAACAACAAAATAACAGTTCTTTAATCAGATAATTCAAATAATATCTTTATTTTTGGCAAAATTATGAGTTTTTGATATACATTTTATGATCTCTGTAAGATTCCGACGTTTTTTAATTAGCATATTGTTGGTGTTTGCCGTTTTTTCTGCAAATGCTCAAAAAGGTTCCATAAAAGGGTTTGTTTATGAAAAAGAAACCGGCGAACCTGCCATTTTCACCAGTGTTTACCTATACAAAACCACTATCGGCGCGACTACCGACGTCAATGGTTTTTTTGCTATCTCACAGATTCCTCCTGGTGATTATATCATGATGGCAACATTTATTGGTTTTGATACCGTAAGGATTCCTATTACAGTCGGAAAGGGAGAAAACCTGAATAAGAAAATTTATTTACAGAAATCTTCGGTTGAATTAAAAGGTGCCAATATTTCTGCCGAATCGCAGGAAAGCAAAACCGAAACAAAAGTTTCAGAGATCACCGTTACACCCAAAAAAATCGACCAGATCCCCTCCATTGGCGGCCAGCCTGACCTGGCACAATACCTTCAGGTATTGCCGGGCGTAATATTTACCGGAGACCAGGGCGGACAGTTATACATCCGCGGCGGTTCCCCGGTACAGAATAAAGTACTGCTCGACGGGATGGTGGTTTACAACCCTTTTCACTCGATCGGATTATTTTCAGTTTTTGATACCGATATCTTGAAAAATGCAGATGTTTATACCGGTGGTTTTGGCGCAGAATATGGCGGCCGGATTTCTTCGGTGATGGATATTACTACGAGAGACGGGAATAAAAAACGTATGAGCGGGAAAGTCGACATGAGCACCTTTGGCGCGAAATTGCTTTTTGAAGGGCCCATTGTCAAGCAAAAAGAAAATGATAAAGCCAATGCTTCGTTTATTTTTTCTGCAAAAAATTCCTATCTTAAAGAAACTTCAAAAGTCCTTTACAAATATATCGACGAAAACGGGCTCCCATTTAATTATCTGGACCTGTACGGAAAAATTTCTGTGAATGCTCCCAATGGCAGCAAAGTCAACTTTTTTGGTTACGATTTTTCGGATAAGGCAGATTACAGGCAGATTGCAACATTTAAATGGAACTCATACGGCGCCGGAGCTAATTTTGTTGTTATCCCGTCAAAAGCATCCATGTTGATTGATGGCGCTTTTGCCTATTCATCGTATAACATTTCTCTTACCGACCAGACAAATTTACCGAAATCCAGCACCATCAATGGTTTTAACCTGGGGCTGAACTTCACCTCTTTTTTCGGCAAAAGCGAACTCCGTTATGGGATTGAAGTCTTGGGCTTCGGTACAAACTTCGATTTTTATAATGCAGCCGGCAGAAGGATTTATCAAAAAGAATCCACTACCGAATTTGCTTTATTTGTAAAATACAAGTGGGTGGTGGGAAAATTCCTGATCGAACCCAGTATCAGGGCGCATGAATATGCTTCCCTTTCTACTTTTTCTCCCGAGCCCAGGCTTGCGGTTAAATATAATGTTACAAAATATTTACGGTTGAAACTTGCCGGGGGAATGTATTCTCAAAACCTGATCAGTTCCAGTTCCGACCGTGATGTGGTCAACCTGTTCTACGGATTTATTTCCGGCCCCGACAACCTGCAGGATGAATTCGATGGCAAAGAAGTCACCCATGCACTTCAAAAGGCCGATCATGTGATATTGGGTGTTGAGATCGATATTTTGAAAAACCTTACCTTAAATGTTGAAGGGTATTACAAGTGGTTTACCCAACTTACCAACATCAACCGCAACAAAGTGTATGATGATTCACCGGATTATGCAACCAAGCCCGATGTGCTGAAAAAAGACTTCATCCTTGAAAAAGGCGATGCAGAAGGTGTTGATTTTACCCTTAAATTTGAGCATAAGCAGTTGTATTTATGGGCCGTTTATTCATACGGGTTTATTCATCGCTATGACGGATATGACACCTATTATCCTCATTATGACCGCCGGCATAATGTGAACCTGGTTGGTTCATATAATTTCGGCAAGACACTTACCTGGGGCGTAAATGTCAGATGGAACCTGGGATCCGGATTCCCATTTGCACAGACACAGGGTTTTTATGAACTGCTCAGTTTTGCGGATGGCGTGAATACAGACTATACCACCGATAACGGAACCGTAGGCACCATTTATGCCGATTACGACAGCGGCCGCCTGCCTTATTACCACAGGCTGGATGTGTCTGTTAACAAGATGTTCTATTTCGGGAAAAACATGGAACTGGAGATCAATCTTGGGGTAACCAATGTCTACAACCGGAAAAATATTTTCTATTTCGACCGGATTACATATAAACGTATCGACCAGCTGCCCATCATGCCGAGCCTCGGAATAAGTTTTAAATTCTAAATTTTCGGAAATTTTCTTTGAAATAATACATCGTCATTCTCTATGGCAGGAATATATATTCATATCCCTTTTTGTAAAAAGAAATGTCATTATTGTAACTTCTATTCTATCCCTTCCACCAAACATAAGGACGATCTGATTCGGGCATTACATAGAGAACTTATTCTTCAAAAGCGGTATCCGGGCGAGAGTATTAGTACAATTTATTTCGGGGGAGGAACACCGTCGCTGCTTTCGATGGATGAAATAAAACGTTTGACAGATACTGTTTATACGAATTATCAAATAGAAAAAATTCCGGAAATAACCCTTGAGGTCAACCCGGATGATATCAGCATTCAGAAAGTAAAGGAACTGAAAACAACACCTATAAACCGGATCAGCATTGGGGTTCAGTCATTTTTCCAACAGGACTTGAATTACCTCAACCGCATTCATGACACCGAACAGGCGGAATATGCAGTTAAAGCATTGCAGGATGCCGGTTTTGAGAATATGAGTATCGATCTTATCTATGGGATCCCGTCACTAGGCCAGGAACACTGGAGAAAAAACCTGTTGAAGGCTGTTGACATGCAAGTTCCTCATATTTCGGCCTACGCCATCACGGTTGAACCTAATACCAACCTTGATGTCCTTATCCGGCATGAGAAACTCCAGCCGGTTTCCGAGGCCGAAACAGCACAACAGTTTCGTTTTGTTATGGGTTTTTTACGGGAAAAAAATTACCTGCATTACGAAATTTCAAATTTTTGCCTGCCCGGTTTTGAGTCGAAACACAATAAATCCTATTGGGAAAATATTCCGTACCTCGGCATCGGCCCTTCTGCCCATTCTTTCAACATGGTTTCCCGACAGTGGAATTGTTCCAACCTTACCGAATATATGGCTGCGATTTCGGATAATAAAATTCCCTATGAAACGGAAATTCTCACTATAAACCAAAAATACAACGAATACGTGATGATGTCGTTCAGGACAAGCAGGGGTGTTTCGTTTCAACAATTAAAAGATCTTTTCGGAGATGCATACCTTGCTTATTTCCGGAATACCCTGAAGCATTACGAAAACAGCGACAGGCTGGTTTTATCAAACGATATCATTAGCCTTACTGACGAAGGCAAACTATTTGCCGACAGCATTATTGCTGATTTTTTTATCGTTGATTCAGAAAGGGAGTAAAATTAATAATGAGAAGCCTTCGACCAACTGGTCAGTATGCAATTACCATAAATAATATTAAATGGAGTGGCGTGCGAAAATTACCAGGCTCGTTTTTTATTTAACCTTATATTTTTTAGGATCAATTTTTTCGTTAAGCCGCTGAATGGAATCCTGCAAAATGGTAATGGTGTTTTCAGCCTTATCATTCGTCAACCACACACGCATATAAACCGGCTGGTGATCAGCAAACTCAAAATCACAATTGATCACCCTGACCTGCTCCACGTATACGTTGGGCGAAGTGATAAAGAAATCATAAATAGTGGTTGGCGTTACCCTTTTCTGGTATGCGGTGTTCACATCCCGGTTGGTAGGTAACAGCGTGTCATGTGCATAATTCCATCCGCCGGGCAGGTAATCTGCAGGTATTTTCGGTAAACCGGTTTTTTTGTTATATCCTGAAAAAGATAGATGATCATAATCCGGTGTGTTTTGATTCCAGTCGCCGCCAACAATTACATAATTGCCTTTTGCGTATTCGTCGAGCAAAAAACCACGCAACATCCAAAGCTCGTATTGCCTTAATAAATCGGCATCACTGAAAGCAGAATTGTGCAGGTTGATCAGCACCAGCTCTTTATTGCCTGATGACAATTTATAGCGCTGCATCATAAAGCAACGGTCAAGCATGAATATTTTCATGGGCCATGAATAGTTCACCGGGTATGAATAACGCCTGCTTTCTGAAGGCGCATATTTCGAAAATGTTGCGATGCCGGATTGTACCTGCCCCATCGGTTTTAAAACCGGCAGGGGAACAAATTCTACATTATAGTTGGTTGCAAATCCATAGGAATGGCGCTGCAACGCTTTAGCGAACAATGTTACCTGGTTGGTATAATAACTTCTTTTTGAAAATGTGTCGACCTCCTGCAGTAAAAAAAAGTCAATACTGTCGTTTTTGTTCAGAAAATCAAACACGCCATTCAGGTTTTTCTGAAACACTGTTTCATCAGGCCGGACCTTTTTGCCTCCGTCGTAAAAAAAGTCCATGTCTTTGTCCAGCCCGCAGTACCCAATGTTCCATGTGATTAATGTAACGGGCACACTATCAATTTGTTGGAGCCGGGCATTTGGCTTGATAACAATATTTTCTGTCGGTGCCGGCTGATAATCCTTAACAGTAAAATAACATAAAATACCGGCAGTTCCGACGAAAACTACCAGGAAAATGATCAACAAAGCCCAAAGTGTTTTTTTTATTATTTTCATAGATGAAAATTGAATTTATGTGCAAAAAAGCGTTTTTTTTTAATACAAAATAAGATTATTCTTTTTTTTTAATAAAAAATTGCTATATTTGCTAAAAAATATTTAATTAACAATAATTTCAAATTATTTTAATGGTTGCTGTGTTCGATGAAAACCCTTGATGTCCTGAAAATATTTTTTCTGTCAACACTGATCCTGAGTTTTGTTGTTTTAGCAATAAAGTATAACGATATTTTTATTTGGGTAAATATAGTTTCTTTTTGCGCATTAAGCCTTGTTTCGTTAATTCAAACATTAAAATTTTACACCCCCGATAATAACAGGTTGGGGTTGTTTAAATATTTTATTCCTATAACACTGATCATACATATGGTTTTGTTTTTTGCACTATTATTGAGCTTTCAGCAAATCGGAGTATGGAAATATGTGTTGCTTGTATCTTCCGTTTTTTTCCTGATAAATTTCGTATTTATTTTTATCTTTATTAAAAAATTTTTAGTCCCGGAACTAAAAAAGTTTTTTTTGATCAATATTCTGGCTCCCTCCTTGGTCATTTTTTTTCTTGGAATTATTCCTTTTACCATGAATAATCAGAATTTATACAATAAATTCAACTTGAATGCTCATCAAAAAACCTATGAGCAATATATCAGCGGTGAGGAGCAACATAATTCCGATCAGATCCCCTCATTTTAGTCAGACAAATTATTTTTTTTCGATTTAGAAACTGTTTGGATTTTATGTTAAATAAGATTTATGATGAATTTTTTAGCGAAACAAGGCAGATTTTGCAGACATAGTTTACCCTATGTCGAAAAATCTAACGAAGTTGCAGCAAAAAAGGCGCATAAAGATATTATTAGATAAAATCCAAACAATTTCTTAGAATCAAGAGATATATTTTCTTAATTTTACCCTAATTAAGAATTTTGTTTCACATTAAATTCATACCCCATGGACAAGAAAAAAATCATGCTGTTTTCTTTTATCGGTGTATTTGTTATCCTGGCCGTTTTCCTGATTTTTAAATCAAGGTCACAAACCATCGTCAGGATAAATCCTGCCTTCAAGGAATATATTTCTGCCTTTACTTCGGGCGTTATTTCCACCGAATCGACTATAAAGGTCCGGATGAATATGGATCTGGCAGATTCTTCCATGTTTGAACAAGAGATAAAAGATGAGCTGTTCGAGTTTTCTCCCGGTATCAGTGGAAAAGCATTTTGGATCGATACCCGCACCGTTGAATTCCGTCCGGATAAAAAACTTCCTCCCGACAAGCTTTTTACAGCCAAATTTTTTCTGTACAAGATCCTGACCGTGCCCGACAGCATGAAAACTTTCGTTTTTCAATTCCACACCTCAAAACAGGCTTTTGAAGTCGTGGTGGATAATCACAAAGCATACAGCCACTCAAACCTTAGCTGGGAAAAAGTGACAGGCAGTATCACTACAGCCGACGCCGCCAAACTTGAAGATGTGCAGCGTTTGCTCGAAGCCATGCAGGGCGATAAGAAATTGTCGGTGAAAGTAACGGCAGCCGGCGATAATAAAACCTTTTATTATACCATCGACAGTGTTAAAAGAGGCGATAACGAAACCATTGTAAACATAAAATGGAACGGCAAATCCATTGATTCCGACAATAAAGGTTCGGTAGGCGTGAAAATACCTTCCATCAATGATTTTAAAATCCTTTCCATTAAGGCTGTACAAACGCCCGAACAATATATAAAAATACAGTTTTCGGATCCGCTGCTCGAAGACCAGGATCTCAACGGAATTATTACCATGGCCAACACGCAGGATCTGAAGTTTGTTATCGAAGATAATATTGTCAGGGTGTATCCACCCCTTGAATTTGGCGGTAGTGACGTGATCACAGTTGAAAAATCAATTAAAAACGTCAACAATAAGGAACTGGGAAAAAAAGCAACGGAAACAATTTCTTTTGAGGATATAAAACCTGATATCCGTTTGGTTGGAGAAGGTACGATACTCCCCAGCACCAACGGCCTGGTTTTCCCGTTTGAAGCGGTTAACGTTAATGCGGTGGACGTTAAGATCTTTAAAATTTATGAAAACAATGTGGCCCAGTTTCTCCAGGTTAATGATCTGGAAGGCGAAAGAGAACTCAGCCGCGTCGGGAAACTGGTGCTGAAGAAAAAGATTTCTCTCGAAACGCCAAGTTCTTCCATATTGAATTTCGACAACTGGACCCGCTATTATATTGACCTTGCCGACCTGATAAAAGTAGAACAGGGCGCCATTTATAAAGTTACACTGAGTATTAAAAAAGCATATTCAACGTATACCGGATGCGCCGGCGAGGATGCCGAAAATAATGATGAAAACATGGAGTCGTCCTGGGACGAAAGCGAAGAGGCCGAGCCGGAAAACTGGTATTATTATGATTATTACGGGTACTATTATGAAGATGATTACGATTACTATTATTACGATTGGTACGAACGCGACAATCCTTGCGAAGAGTCTTATTTCGCAAGCAAGACCGTAAGCCGCAACGTGCTGGCAACGGATATCGGAATTATTGCAAAAGTGGGTACCACCGGGGAACTGAATATTTATACCACCGACCTGGTTTCAGCAAAACCAATGGCATCGGTTTCTATTACCATCAGGGATTACCAGAATCAGGAGTTATACAAGGCACAGACCAACAGTGATGGTATGGCTACGATACAATTGAAAAAGGTCCCTTACCTGATCGTTGCCAGTAAAGACGGCCAGAAAGCGTACCTCAAACTCACCGGCGGCTCGGCGCTGTCGTTAAGTATGTTTGACGTTGGCGGAGAATCGGTGCGCAAAGGAATAAAAGGATTTTTATATGGCGAACGCGGAGTATGGCGCCCGGGAGATTCGATTTTCCTGACCTTCATCCTCGAAGACAAACTTCACAAACTGTCGCCCGAAGTACCTGTCGTGTTCGACCTTACCAATCCACGCGGGCAAAAAGTCCAGCATATGGTGAAAACAAAATCGGTGAACGGATTCTACGATTTCAGGACGGCCACAGATCCCGGAGCGTTGACCGGTTACTGGACGGCCAGCGTATCGGTGGGCGGATCTACATTCACAAAATCATTAAAAATCGAAACGATAAAGCCCAACCGCCTGAAAATTTTACTTGATTTCGGTTCGGATAAAATCACTAAAGAAACTAAAGGTGTGCTGGAAGCAAAATGGCTGCACGGCGCTATTGCCCGTAACCTGAAAGCCGATGTTACCGTGGTGTTGAACAAGTCGTATACCGCCTTCAAGAAATACTCAACCTTCATTTTCGATGACCCGTCGAAACGATTCTATGCCGAAACGTTTAAGGTTTTCAGCGGCACCCTCAACGACGAAGGCAAAGCCGACGTGTTCCCTGATATTGCCATCACCAATTCAGCGCCCGGCGTGTTAAAAGCCAATTTCCAGACCAGGGTTTTTGAACAGGGCGGGGAATTCAGCGTTGACCAGTTTTCATTATTTTATTACCCTTATAAATCCTATGTTGGCATCAGCGTTCCTGAAGGTTCACAATATTCCGGAATGTTGCTTACGCAAAAAAATTACAACATTAGCGTTGTAAATGTAAACGAAAGCGGAGCGCTCCTCCCATCGGCAAGGCTGAAAGTTGACATTTACAAAGTAAATTGGCGCTGGTGGTGGGATAATACCGGCGACGACCTGGCAGATTTTGTCCGCAGCACCTATAACGAACCGTACAAAACCTTTGATATCAACACGGTTCAGGGCAAAGGAATGTTTTCTTTAAATATTCCCGATGCCGACTGGGGCAGATTTTTCATCCGTGTAACTGATGTGGAAAGCGGCCACAGCACCGGAAAAACTGTATATTTTGACTGGCCCGACTGGGCAAGCCGCTCCCGCGAAGGCAAAGAAGGCGCCTCCATGCTGATCTTCTCCGCCGACAAAGAAAAATACAAAGTTGGCGATGAGGTAAAACTCACTATCCCTTCAAGCGAAGGAGCACGCGCCCTTGTTACGCTGGAGACCGGGAATAAAGTTTTGCAGTCGTACTGGATTGATACGGAAAAGGAACAGACTTTCTTCAAATTCAAAGTCACGGAAGAAATGGCGCCGAATATCTACGTCAGCGTTACCCTGATACAGCCGCACAGCCAGACCGCCAACGACCTTCCGATACGGCTTTATGGCGTGATCCCGATATTCGTTGAAGATCCCAATACCCACCTGAGGCCGGTGATTACCATGGCCGACGTGATACGCCCCGAAGAAAATGCCAGCATCACCATTAAAGAAGAAACCGGCAAAGCCATGACGTATACCGTTGCCGTTGTGGATGAAGGCTTGCTTGACCTCACCAAATTCAAGACTCCGGACCCATGGAATTATTTTTATGCCCGGGAAGCCCTCGGTGTCAAGACCTGGGATCTGTACGACTATGTTATGGGCGCTTATGGCGGCCAGCTGGAACGTATCCTCAGCATCGGCGGCGGTGACGACGGTGGCAACGGCGAAGGCGCCAACCGCGCTAACCGTTTCAAACCTATGGTGAAGTTTTTTGGGCCGTTTGCACTGAAAAAAGGAGCATCCAACACCTATAATTTTAAAATGCCGCAGTACATTGGTTCGGTGCGGGTGATGGTGATTGCCGGACAGGACGGCGCTTACGGCTCGGCAGAAAAAACGGTAGCCGTGCGCAAACCCCTCATGATCTTAGCCACCTTGCCCAGGGTTGTCGGCCCCGGCGAAACAGTGACCCTGCCGGTCAGCGTTTTTGCCATGGAAAAATTCATTAAAAATGTCTCGGTGAAAGTCAGCACCAACGACATGTTTACCATCACCGACGACGCTGCTAAAAACATTGTGTTCAACCAGATTGGCGATGACCTGGTGAATTTTCAACTGAAAGTTAAGGATGCCATAGGAATTGGAAAAGTAAAAGTAATGGCATCAAGCGGAAAAGAAACCGCTGTCTATGAGATTGAGATTGATGTCCGCAACCCCAACCCCGAAGTAACCGAAGTGCTTTCGGATGTGATGAAATCAGGACAATCATGGAATACCAGTTATACGCCGGTGGGCGTGGTTGGTACCAACAAAGGCACCATCGAAGTCTCTTCCATTCCCCCGATTAATCTGGAGCGGAGGTTGAAGTACCTGGTGCAATATCCGTATGGTTGCATTGAGCAGACCACATCCTCGGTATTTCCGCAGTTGTATTTGTCCGACCTGATGGACCTGGACGACAACATGAAAAAAACTATTGAACGTAATATCAAGGCCGGTATCAACAGGATCAGCTCCTTGCAGACGTCTTCCGGCGGTTTTGCATATTGGCCGGGCGGTTACGAGGCCGACCAGTGGGCCACCAGCTATGCCGGACAGTTTTTACTGGAAGCCAAAGATAAAGGCTATACCGTATCCAGCGTGGTGCTGAAAAAATGGGAAAAATACCAGAAACGCATGACGTTAAGCTGGAGTACGCAGTATTCGAAGTACTATTACAATTCCGACCTGGTTCAGGCGTACCGCCTGTACACGCTTGCACTTGCCAAGTCGCCGGAAATGGGCGCCATGAACCTGCTGAAAGAACAGAAAGGTTTGTCCGTTCAGGCTAAGTGGAAACTGGCGGCGGCGTATCAGCTTGCAGGGCAGGCCTCTGTAGCACGGCAACTGGTTGCCAATGCCTCAACCACGATTAAAACCTACAAAGAGATGGCGTTTACCTATGGTTCTGATGACCGCGACCGGGCCATGATCGTGGAAGCCCTTTCGCTGATGGATATGCGCAACAGGGCGGCTCCCATTGTAAAAGTGATCTCGGCGCGCCTCAGCAAAGAAGACTGGATGAGCACACAATCCACCGCGTTCTGCCTGCTTGCCCTCTCAAAATATGTGGGCACCAGCACCGGCAGCGGGCTTGATTTTACCTATACGCTCAACAACGGCACCCCCGTGTCTAAAAAATCGAAAAAGGCGGTGATGACCATTGATATGAACCTTAAAAAATCCGTTCAGAAAGGCAAGCTGAAGATCAAGAACAACGGCTCCGCCATTTTGTATGCACGCGTGGTTATGTCGGGTGTTCCTGCCGCGGGCCAGGAAAAAGCCGGCGAGAACAACCTGAAAATTGAGGTGGCGTATAAATCGCTCACCGGCGGGAAAATTGATATTTCGAAGCTGGAGCAGGGCACCGATTTAGTAGCCGAGGTGACAATTACCAACCCGGGCCTGATGGGATTTTATTACAACATGGCGTTATCGCATATTTTCCCTTCTGGCTGGGAGATACACAACACCCGCATGGACGATTCTTACGGCCAGGTGCAGAATTCGGCTTACGACTATCAGGATTTTCGCGATGATCGGGTCTACACATTTTTCAGCATAGGAACCAACGAAAAAAGAACGTACAAGGTATTGCTGAATGCCAGTTACCTCGGCCGTTTCTACCTGCCAACGGTAAATTGTACTGCCATGTACGACGATGCTGTTTATGCCCGTACCAAAGGGCAGTGGGTTGAGGTGGTTCCGTATAATAATGGCGCGACTGCTAAGAAATAGTGAGAAATTATTGTGTAGCTGTGCGGTAAAAAATAAGGAATGGGGTTGAAAAAAGGTGGGGTGGAAAAGAGTTATAGAAAATGTAAAAAAAAGCACTATGGAAAAAATAAAAATATATAGGACAAGTAATGTTTTTGTACCTGGTGGGTTTCCGGAATTAACGTACAATCCAAGACCTGAAAAAAAGCTGGAGGAAACTCTTAAAGAGACTAAGGACAATTTATGCAAACTTGTCATGGTTACTGGTTTGACAAAATCAGGGAAGACAGTTTTGACAAATAGTATATACCCACAATACGAAAGTGTTTGGTTTAATGGTGGCACTTTCTCCTCAGAGGATGAATTTTGGTCAGATATTGCTGAACAACTTGAAATATTTTCTGATACAACAATATCTGATAATAGTGAAAAAACTAATCAAGGTGAGTTCAATGCTGGTGCAGGTGCGCAATTAGTACTTTTTAAATTTGAAGGTGGTGCAAAATATACCCATGCTGTAAAAAAAGGTAAAACTACAGTTCGTTCCAGAAAGGGAAATCCAAAGACATTGGCATTACAAGAATTGAAGAGAAAGAAAAAGCCATTAATAATTGACGATTTTCATTACTTGCCTCGCGATAAGCAAGCATCGATTGTAAGAGCTGTAAAAGCTTTGATTTTTGATGGGACACCAGTTATTTTTATTGCAATTCCACATAGAAGGTTAGACGCAGTTAAAGTCGAAAGAGAAATGACTGGCAGGGTCAAAACTATTAATGTACCTGTTTGGGAAAAATCTGAATTAAAATTAATACCAGAAATAGGTTTTCCTCTTTTAAATATTAAAACAAATGAGAGTATTGTGAACAGGTTTTCAAATGAAGCTATTGGTAGTCCACACCTGATGCAGGAATTTTGTAGAGAGCTTTGTAATCTTTATAATGTAAAAGAAACAACAAGTGAAGAATTTGTAATTGACAAAATTGACTTCAAATTACTTTTTAGTAATATTGCTGAAAATACGGGTAAGGTAATTTTTGACAAACTAGTTAAAGGCCCTCGCCAGCGAACAGATAGAGTGGAACGAAAATTAGCGAATGGTAATACCACAGATATTTATGGACTTGTCCTATTTGCACTTGCTGATCTTAAACCAGGGATTGAGAAAATTGATTATGAAGTATTGAGGTCGAAGATTCGCGAAATTTCAGCGGGCAATCCACCACAAGCACATGAGGTTTCCAGAGTTTTAGACAAAATATCACAAATTGCTGCCTCCGATGAATCATCAACACCCGTAATAGATTGGGAAAAGGAAGAAAGAATATTGCACGTCACTGACCCTTTCTTTGCTTTTTATTTAAGATGGGGATTTGAAAACTAACATTTTCTATAACTGTGCTTTGCTTCCGTGTCGTTTGTTTTTAGAGGAAAAGAAATATTTAAATTGGATAACTTAGTGCTTCGATTCATTACCTGGAAAGGGCACGAAAACTAAGCTAAAACCGACCCCATTCATTGAAACTATAAAACTAACAACAGATTTACAAAATCTTTTTTTCAATTAAATCGAAAAAAGAAATGAAAACCATAGCACAGGAGACCGTTTCGCAGATAAAAGCCCCCCCCCCGGTGATACAGAACTTCTTAAAATAAAAAAGAGAAAAGATAGAATGAACATACAATATAAATTATCATGAGAGAAAACCATTCAGATTTTATTTTATTTAAAACCGAAGATGAAAAAATTTCGGTGGATGTTCGTTTTGA
>DAOQAT010000010.1:0-64489 GCA_035354195.1 Bacteroidales bacterium
GCCTGCGCTACCGGTACTGATGGTCGCCGGGCTCCACGTACCGGTGATGCCGTTGGTGGAAGTTCCAGAAAGACTGCCGGGTGTAGCACCCTGGCAATACGGCCCTAGGGCAGAAAATGTTGGTGTAACATTAGCAGTGACTGTCACAGGCATGGTGGCAGTGGTGGCGCACTGTCCGCCGGTTGGTGTGAAGGTGTACGTGGCGGTCCCCGCGCTGGCTGTGCTGATGGTAGCAGGACTCCAGCTGCCGGTGATTCCGTTGGTGGAAGTCCCGGAAAAAGTTCCCGGGGTGGAGCCCACGCAATAAGGGCCTAAGGCAGAAAATGTTGGTGTTACTGGGGTGCTAACATCACTTAATTCAAGGAGAAAATCGTTCCAGCTGAAAGTTGTGGTCCCCTGATACCACGCGCCATTACCCGGATCAACGCCGCCCAAAGTCTGTGTTGCTGCAGTAACATGCGTTACCATCTTCAATCCACAGGCATCAGCCATTGATCCTATGCGGCCATTATAAAACTGTTCATTGCCTGACCCCCCGTAATAAGAGGCCCACTGAGTTACTCCAGCATTATCAAATTCATAAAAAAACATATCATAGCCGCCACCTTTAACGGCCTGGTTATATGACCCCGCTTTGTTTAAGGTAGCAATGGAAGTACTTGGCGTATCTCCCATTATAAAAACATGATTGTTACTTGTATTGCAGGCTATTCCATAAAAATGATTTTCATCACTACCTGCAGTGGGCACCGTTGCCCCCAGATATGTCGCCCAGGTTCTCGCACAAGTTGATGCAGTGAATTTTATCAAAAAACCATCGCTGGCCGCATTGGATTTTGCTGCCTGATAAAGGGCGCCACCACCCGGATTCAAAGTTGGAAAATCGGTGCTTTGTGATACACGACCCACTAAATACATATTCCCTGCCCCATCGGGTTCTAATGTGGAGGGTATATCCATGCCATTTCCACCATAATAGGTACTCCATACTGCGGTTAAGGATGTATTGAATTTTGTAATAATAAGATCTCCATTGGCACCTTTGGTCCCCTGGTAAAATGCTCCGCCTCCAGGATTTATTAGGTAATGATGGCTGTTGGTGCCAGACTCTCTGCCGGTTAAAAACAAATTGCCACCTGCATCACAATGCAGGTCCAGACCTTGTCCGTAGGCAGTGTTTGTCAAATTGGTGCTATGCAGGTAAGTACACCAGTTCAGAACACAAGTTGAGGCTACAAAGCGGCCCACAAAAACATCCTGATCGCCAAGAATTGTCGTTTGATAGTGAGCGCCACCTCCGGGGTTTCTCAAGGGGATGGTGTTGGCAGGTGTCCAGTTGTATTGCTGGCCTGTAAAGTAAAGATAGGTCCCATCGCAGGTGATTCCGTTGATACGCATCATGGTGCCGCTGGTGGATGCAGTTTCATGTGTAAAAATAGAAGCCCATTGACGAACGCCGTTATTGTTGAATTTTAATACATAGGAGGTTTCTCCGTAACACCTGCTCTGATCCTGATAAAAGGCGCCTCCCCCGGGGTTTTGTGTTGGAAAAACCGTGGTGCCCGGATCGGTATAACCGGCCACATATACGTTTCCTGAATTATCAAGCGCCAGCGCTTTTCCATAATCGGTACATCCGGCTAGGCAATTCATTTTATCCCCACCATAATAGGTAGACCAGATAAGGGTTCTGTTTGCATTGAATTTCAGCACGGCCACTTTTATCATGTAGGCATGTGCTGCGTCATACCAGGCGCCACCTCCCGGATTGCATAATGGAAACGCTGCATCGTAGGTCTGATTCGCCATGAAAAAGTTTCCGCTCGCATCATATTCGGTATTTGTCCAACTTGAGTTGGCAGAATTGGTATTATGAAAATATGTGGCCCAGGTAATCGAGGGGTCAATGATGAGGGTTTGGGGGTACGTGATGCTCATACCCGAAAAACCAATTGTTCCGTCTGTTTTATCAATGGTAAAACTGATTTTTTCAAATGAGCCCTTCGAATTTTCGAAATAGGAAACTGGTGTCTCCTCAACCATCTTCTGCCCGTCTGCATAATTTATCTGCAATTTATTTTCACCGCTAATGGAGACTTCATTTGCTCCCTGGTACTTAAATTTTATATCCGAAATTTTCCCTCCCGGGCGCACGATAATATCATACTTCAGTCCTTCCGACGTAAAATAATAATCCACGTCAATATTTTCATATAAATTTTTATAGGTGATTTTTTCAAAATGATTCACATTTAGAATACCTTCCGGGCAATTCGGCAAATAATAGTTTGACACTTCCTCCTTCTTCCTTGAGGAAATAACCTTTACATCCGGATTGGTATTTTCAAATTGCATGTCCATTCTGAACATCATCGGCTTTGTTTCAAGAACGGAGGCACGGGTGTGGTTGCCCTGTAAACGTTCCTTTACAGACTCTTCGCTGGGTACGGTCTCAAATTTTGTAAATAAATAAACTATACCATCCTTCTTAAAAAACATGGTTACATCATTTAATACCGACTTATACAATACTTCAGGATGAGGACCGCCTTTGGAATCGCCTATCTGGCCTTTATTCTCGATAAACTGTGAGTATCCCTTTAATGGGCTCAAGCAAAAAATTATGAAGATCAACGCAGTCGTTGTTTTCAGGGTAATCTTTAATGTATTCATGTTATGGTATTTTTGTTTTTATTAAATAATGTGAAAAATATATTTACATCGTAAAAGTAATTTTTTTTTCAACCCAAAATGCAAATAAAAATATATTAAACTTTCTTTGATGAAAATTAAATTTTAAGTTTGAGGGGTACTCCATTTTTCGGACTAAAAATTCTTCACAATCCTGCTGGTATTGTTGAACTCTTCCGAAGTAAAATTGACCGTGTAAACTCCGGCAGCAAGTTTCTGCAAGCTGATTGTAAACTTGCTGACCAATAATT
The DNA here is from genome assembly GCA_035354195.1 of Bacteroidales bacterium. Lineage (GTDB taxonomy): Bacteria > Bacteroidota > Bacteroidia > Bacteroidales > CAIWKO01 > CAIWKO01. The sequence continues at coordinate 2,943 of DAOQAT010000010.1, forward strand.
CATCACTATTAATAATTTTATCAAAGACCTTTTTACCAAGCATGTCATAAATTACCAAAGTAGCTTTTTCAGCCTTCAGGTTTTGGATATCTACCACAACATCAGAGGTGAAAGGGTTGGGGTAATAGCTGATTTGCGGCAGGTTTTCATTAGTACCACATGTCACAGTCGCTGGATGGTATGTTTCTGAGTGCCCATTGAAGTCGGTTTGTTTTAACCTGTAATAGGATGTACCATTGAACGGGTCATTATCAATGGCCGAATAGTACAAAATTGTATTGCTGCTTCCTCCACCGGGTATTGATTTCACAAATTCCCAGTTATTGGCATCGGCACTTCGCTGAATGGTAAAATAATCATTATTGGATTCTGTGGCCGTAGCCCATGAAATATAGACATCATTATTTGTGCATTTTGCAGCGAAATTAAGTAGTTCTACCGGCAGCGGATTGGTATTCAGTTTTGTACCGAAAGTTACCGGGCTAAAGTTTGGGAATACTATGGTATTGGTTATTGAACCGCTTGCCAGCGTGCTCCCTCCTGTTACAGCTCCCTCTTTCGAAGACCACTTATCTGTTCCCGATGTAGGACAATTTTCCCAGTGTGCAACCACCAGATCGCTAAGATTGGTGATCCCGCTGCGGGTTCCATTTTTCCAGTATAATGTAACGAAAGGTATGGAAGTGCCCACATTACGGTCAAGGTTCCAGTATTCCATTCCGCTGGTATGATTGAGAATGCTTGGGTTGCACATATACAACGGATCCAGATTATGTGGCGATGCCGTAAAGAAATATTCACAATTGAACTGATCAGTTGCAACACCCACCGTATTGGCTATTCCCAGCGGTGCCCATACAAACCTCCATGTTGGATCTGTGGTTACCTGTCCTACAGGGAAAACGAAATTTTCGTTACCGATTTTTATTACCGGTTCATCTACAAAGCTGGTATCTGCGCCACCATTGGATGTGGCATTATCGGTAAAGGTGAGTGATCCCGTGCCGCTATATTGCACCACTCCATGAAGGAAATTTCCATTACCCGTGATCCAGGCCGGATCGGTCAGCGTTACATAAGGTGGCGTCGCTGTTCTGTTCATTCTAAAATTGTAGAACCTGCTCCCTCCGGAAAAAACGGCCTGGTCATATGATCTTTCGAAGCTGACGGTACTTGTCCCAGCCGTGAAGGTACCCTGGTTTGTCCAGTTTCCATCAATATAAATAGTCTTATCTGTGGCATTAAGTGAGCCCCCGGCAAGAATATTTAAATCACCATAATCACCAAGCGGGTTACTCCACAGATAAATGCTCGGTTCTGTCAGGGTATAGGAACCGCTTATATTCAGTATCCTGAAATAGGTCGCCGCAGCGCCATCTATCAGTTTAGATGATCCTGTCAAAGTTACCGACCCTAAGCCACGATTAAATTCACAAACATTATGTGTAAAGTTCCCTCCTATCGACATCGTGCTTCCGCTATTGACATTAAACTGATAACCGGACGTCAAAACAAAATTGTTATTGATGCGGATATTGCCCTCCAGATTAACTTTATTTCCGTCATTGGAACCCAGCGAGGTATTGCTTGCCGATTTTATCTCAATATTGTAGAATTGTTTACCGGCACCAACCCCACCTGTATAAATCGTTCCCGTAGTCAGTTTCTGGCCATTAAAGGCAACGGTTCCTGTACCCGGATTCAAGGTACCAAGAGTGTTGGTCCAGTTACGGGCAACATTTAAAACGCTGGCGGTTCCCATCGTCAGGCTGGACTCAATCGTTATGCTTTTGCAATGGCCGGTATAGCTGTTAAGTATGTTGCACAAATTAGATGCACAACCGGTGTATGCCCGGATAAATACATTCTTTGAGCTATCAGGAATTGCAGTAGCAACTGCATAAACCCCGGCACCCTGATAAACCAGCCAGTTTGTTGGCACGGCCCAGTCAATGGAAGTATTGCCTGACCAGACATAATCGCCCGCAATCATGTTGGTATTAGCCGGAACAGAAACGGTAACAACTGCAACACTTGATGTTGCTGATGAACACACTCCGTTTGTAACAATGGCCCTGTATGAAGTTGTAGCAGTAAGGACAGGTGTAATATATGTCGGTGAAGTTGCACCTGGAATATTTGCCCATAAACCTGAGGCATTTGTTTGCCATTGTATTGAACCTGTATATCCAGTAAGGGTAATGGTAGTATTTGTTCCGGCACAAATTGTTGAAGCCGCGGCAGTCGCTGTTCCTCCGGCGCTTAAGGCATTAACTGTTAAAGTCGCTGCATTGCTGGTAACCGTTCCACAAGAATTTGTAACAACACAAGAATAGGCCCCCGGGGAAGTTGCCGTGTAAGAAGCATTGGTGGCACCTGAAATATTAGAGCCGTTAAGCTGCCACTGGTATGAAAGCGTCGGAGATCCTGATGCCGTAACTGAAAAAACCTGGCTGTTACCTGAACAAATTGTTACACTTGACGGGCTTGTCTGGGAGGTAATGCCAGTTGGAGAGCAAAAAAGTAATTTAGAGATATAGCCGGTACTAAGTGCAAGCGTAATGGTATTTGTGCCGAAATTCATCGGGACAGAACCACCGTATGCTGAACCGCTGACAATAAGATTGCCACTGTTATCATTATATAAATATGGAGAATAGGTGTTAACACCGGATCCTCCGGCCATATTGCTACCGGTGACAAGCCCCGTTGATTTGTCGAGTTGCAGCAGGAACACTGCTTGACCCCAAGGCCCGGGAGCAAGGTCGTAATTTCCAAAATCACCTGGACCGGTAAATTTCCCTCCGACATACACAGAATTGCCTGAGGCGCTTATTCCATTGACCTCAGAAATGCCTCCGGCGGAATTATACATCATGGTCCATTGATGTGTGCCTGCGTTATTTATCTTGGCAATGTACATACATGGCAGTGTGCCCGATGGGTTGGTTGCTGAAATTCCAAAATTTATAGAAGCACCGGCAGGCAGGGATTCTGTCAGATATAAATCATTGTTGTTATCTATGCCGATTTGGTGATGATAAAAGCCGCTCCCAATGGCGGAAGTGCTCCATCCGGTTTTCACCCATTGGCAGGTTCCCAAACTGTTATATTTTGCAAGATAGATATTGTTGGTGGTACTTCCTGCACCCCCGCCATTGGTAACAATAACACTTCCGAAAGTAGCCTGTGATTGAAAAGTGCCTGTAACGAAAATGTTTTCCCACACATCCATGGCAATCCCATAACCATAATCCGTTTTATTACTGCCCGCGCTTTGAGCCCATGAGCAGTTTCCGGTTATTATATCATATTTTGCAATGAAAATATCGTTTGTATAGGATGCTCCGTCCATCTTTGATGTTAAAGTAACGCCGCTTCCAAAATCAATTCTTGAGTCATAAGAACCAATCACATAAATCGCAGTGCTTGAAACCCTTATTCCTTCGACACTTTTTGAACCCTGAGGTGCCAAAGGGGCAGTTATGGTCTTAACCCACTGAAACGTACCGGCACTGTTATATTTTGCAATAAAACCATCTTCGCCGTATGAAGATGTTACCACAATGCCTCCCGTATTTGAAGTTAGCGAACCTCCAAAACGCGCCGTTCTCGTAGATTGTCCGAAAGACCCTACCGCATATACATTACCGGCTGCATCGCTTGTAACGCCATTTACCTGGACATACCCGTTCTCGCTTGTTCCACCGCTGCCAATCCGCTGGACCCACTGAATTGCTCCAGAAGAATTATATTTTGCAATGTACCCACTATAATGAAAAGCGCCGGCCGCATAACCCGAGGCAAGAATTCCGTCAAAGGTTATCTGGTCCGCTGCTTCTCCTGCATAATAACCGCAGGAAATAATGTTATCCGAAGCGTCCACAGCCACATCCCGCGGCCAGACGCATGCATTTGTATTACCGGTATAGTGTACCTGCCTTTTTACCCAACTCCATTGAGCGCTTAACGTTGAGGAGAATAATACTAAAATAATTCCTGAAATATAGATCTTTTTCATTATTAAAATTAAATCACAATATTAGTAATCAAAAAATTCCCAAGTGAAACAAACATCCAAATATACTCATTTATTAGTTTAATATTAAAATATTTTTTTAATCTTATTTGTTAAAAAGTTCAGAGGCCACTTTATTAGCCGGAGTTAAACCAACGCATATCGGGCATGCTCTAAGGCAATTATGTTTTATTAAGGATTCCGGAACAATAAAAAAAGACAATGTTTCAATATCGTTACATGGATATTATGTGAAAAAACTGACAAAACAGATATTCTAAATTAAACCCACACAACTTACACAACCAACATTATTATACAGTTAAATAATTAATTATCAATAACATAAAATAACAAATCATGAAATTTGCAACTTACACAATAATACACATCTTACATAAATACTGTGTAGCTTGTTTAGGTTCCCTGCAGGTAATAATGACTTAAAGGCATTGGTATTATTATAACCTGTAAGTTATGCAAGTTTTATTTAAATATTAAAAATGAACATTAAGCAGAACATTAATACAAATTCAATATGATTAGTGAACGACTAAAATTTTTTGCTGATACCCCAAAAGGAGAAAAAAATAAATTGTTTTGTTTCAAAACCGATTTACTAACACTCCGGGAAACCATTAAACGGTTTTATGGGCTTAAATTCAATATCCGTGCAGCATGGTACGAAAAATTGGAGCCTGAAACCGGAGCTGTCATAGAAAATACAAGAATCCCAACAACCACCCTGCAGGAGATCTTCAACGAAGTAATTCGTGAATGCACCTCAAATTCTATTGCCAATAAAAAGTAAGCATTTGTATTAATGTTCAAATTATGGTTCGCAATTAAAAAACAATTTTAAACCAAAATCAAATTATGACAACAACAAAAAATTGCCCTCAATGTGGAGCCGAATTTCAGGGCCGCTCCAACCGTTTATACTGCTCTGACCGCTGCAAAATGGATGCTTTTTATAAAGGAAATAACAAAAGCGAATCCCTTATTCAAACGGATAAACAGTTTGAAGAATTACCTCAGAAACGTTTAATCACCTTGCAACCGTTATCCAATCAGTTAGTTCCTGTCACCGTTATGCTAACTCCGGCCGAAAAAGAGAGCCTTGAACAACAGGCAGCAGAATGCGGAACCGAACTCGGTAAATACATTGCTGTCCGCTCACAAATGACTGAAACAGACGTGAGTACCCTTGAAAAAGCTATTGAATCACAAAAATCTGATATCCAAAACCTGAAAATCCAATTAACCTTTTATTCCCGTGGTATTAAAATGCCGGAGCAAGCAGTTGAGGGCTTTTTAATTTCGATGAACCAGAAACAAAAAGACTTTTTAATTCATTGGTATCTTGAATCTATGGAGTTTGATTATGAAGACAACGAGGAAGAAAATGAATTACAGTTTAATACTTACAAGGAACACATGGAGCATGAGGAGCAAGTTTCTCCAGGTTATATTGTTAAAGAAATCGAGCATGAATTTATCCGCTTGATGTTCATCGAACTTGAAAAAACCTTAAAAACTTTGTGCCATTATGATAGAGATTTTGATGAAGACCCGCTGAAGTTAGAATTTAGTGAATTAAAAAAATAGTTTAATTAAGCCAGTACAAAAAACTGGCTTTTTTATTTATTTTACTATTTTTACATATCTATTTTTTCTGTAATGAATGACAAGCTTGTAGAAAATAAAATAAAAGGTGACGCCTTTGAAAAATGGGTTGTTAAGAAATTCGACAGGGACTATTTTCAGGTTGAGGAATGGCGAAGCGATAAAAGTGTGGACGGGATCTTTCCGACATCAAATCATTTTCCAGACCTTGAAATAAGTTTTTTCGACCCCAAAAGCAATACATGCAAAACTTTTGCGGTGGAATGCAAATGGCGAAAAGCCTTGTACAAAGGCGGAATTAATTGGGCAGAAGGATATCAGATTAAAAATTATGCCGACTATGCCGCAAAACTTAGCATCCCTGTTTTTGTTATCTTAGGACTGGGCGGCGAACCTGAAAATCCGGTAAGCGTTTTTATTATACCACTAAAAAACATTCATTCCCATTTTCTCACCATCGAGCAATTAATCCCTTATCTTCACAGCAACAACACAAAAGGTTTCTTTTTCGATTTTGAAAAAGAGCTGCTTAATTAATTTATTATGACCATCCCCGAATACCTCGAAAAAGTTAATACCCGATATAAAGCCGGAATATCAACCGAACACAGTTACCGTGGAGATCTGCAATCCCTTTTAGAAACTATTGCTTCAGATGTGCTTGTCACCAACGAACCGACACGTATTGCCTGCGGAGCTCCCGATTATATTATTACCAAAAAAGGTATTCCTTTGGGTTATGTTGAAGCAAAGGACATCGGGAAATCACTCGACAGCAAAGATTATACAGAACAATTCGACCGTTACCGAAAATCACTACCCAATCTTATTATTACGGATTACCTAGAGTTTCGCCTGTTTGTTGAGGGCAATTTTGTAACGTCTGTAAAACTTGCCGAAATACAAGGCAATAAAATTGTTCCCAAACCCGAAAATTTTGAAACCTATACCGGACTGCTCAAAAACTTTTGCAGTTATGCCGGGCAAACTATTAAGAGCCCCTCGAAACTTGCCGTAATGATGGCTGCCAAAGCCCGACTGCTTGCAAACACCATTGATAAAGCGCTGACCGAGGATGAAACCCAAACTAATAATAACGTTTACGAAAGCGCCAATAACAGCTTACGACAGCAGTTAGAAGCTTTTAAGCAACACCTGATACACGATATAACAGCAAAAGAATTTGCCGACATCTATGCACAAACCATTGCTTACGGTATGTTTGCTGCGCGTTATCACGATACGACCTTAGTAGATTTCACACGGCAGGAAGCTGCTGAACTCATTCCAAAGACAAATCCATTTTTGCGTAAACTGTTTCAGTATGTGGCCGGATACGATCTTGACGAACGTATTAAATGGATAGTTGATGAACTGGTAAGCATTTTCAGGGCCGCTGATGTGGCTGCTATTATGAACAACTTCGGTAAAGCAACCCAACAAACCGATCCGGTTATACATTTCTATGAAACATTTTTATCGGAATACGACCCCAAGCTACGCAAAGCACGAGGCGTTTGGTACACACCAGAACCTGTGGTGAATTTTATTGTCAGGGCAGTTGACGATATCCTGAAAACGGAATTTGGGCTTGCTGAGGGCCTTGCCGATACTTCAAAGACAAAAATTAAAATAAAGGAAGCCACAAAAGCAACTGCGGATATGCGTTCGCAAATGAAATATGTGGACGTGGAAAAGGAAATTCATAAAGTACAAATACTTGACCCTGCATGTGGTACAGGAACGTTTTTAGCCGAAATCGTTAAACAGATTTACAAACGGTTTGATGGGCAACAGGGAATCTGGAGCCAATACGTTGAAGACCATTTAGTGCCACGGCTAAACGGTTTTGAACTGCTGATGGCAAGTTATTCAATGGCACATCTTAAAATGGATATGCTGTTTACCGAAACCGGTTACAAACCAAAAAAAGACCAACGTTTCCGGATTTACCTTACCAATTCGCTTGAAGAACACCATCCCGACACCGGGACTTTATTTGCAAGCTGGTTATCTGATGAAGCCAGCGAGGCCAACAGAGTAAAGCGTGATACTCCAGTAATGGTTATAATTGGTAATCCGCCTTATAGTGGTGAAAGTGCAAACAAAGGCGAATGGATAATGAACCTGATGGATGATTATAAAAAAGAACCGGGCGGAAAAGTAAAGTTGAATGAACGCAATCCCAAATGGATTAATGATGACTACATGAAATTTCTGCGGTATGGGCAGTATTATATTGAAAAAAATGGCGAAGGAATTTTAGCGTTTATTAATCCGCATGGTTTTTTAGACAATCCGACTTTCAGGGGTATGCGCTGGAATTTGCTTAAAACATACGATAAAATTTATACGATTGATTTACACGGTAACAGCAAGAAAAAAGAGACTTGCCCGGATGGAACGCCAGATGAAAATGTATTTGATATCATGCAAGGGGTATCAATAAACTTATTGATTAAAACAGGCAGGAAAAAACCAAATGAATTAGGTAAGGTTTATAACTATGATTTGTTTGGTAAACGTGAAATAAAATATGATTTTCTTATTGACCACACCATTAAAACTGTTGATTATAAAGAGCTTCAGAATATAGAGCCAAATTATTTTTTTGTTAGTAAAAATTTCGAAGAACAAAAGAATTACGATGAGGGTTTTTTTGTCAATGAATTATTTCCATTAAACAATGTTGGAATTGTAACATCAAAAGATGCTATTTTAATCAATGATACAGAAACCGAATTAATAAAAAATGTTGAAGATTATTATAAAATTGAAATAAATAAAAAACTATTTAAAAAATTATCTTATCGACCTTTTGATAAAAAGATAATATACTATGATATAAAAATCATTGAAAGAGCGAGAGTTAAACTAATGAAACATTTTTTTTATGGTAAAAATGTAGGTTTGGTGATTGCAAGTAAGTGTGTTGGTGATTGGCGATATGTATTTTGCACTAACGTTATAAATGAGTTTAATCTAACAGGTACAGCGGGCAGATTTGGTGCAGGTAGTACTTTTCCTTTATATATATACCCCGAAATCACCGTTCAACAAAGCACAGAACAAACACCCGAAAGAACCCCAAATCTAAACACAGAAATAGTAAACCAAATAGCTGAAAAACTCGGCTTAACCTTTACACCTGAAAAGGAACAAACTGCCGGTACGTTCGCTCCTATTGATATACTCGATTACATTTATGCCGTATTGCACAGCCCGGCATACAGGGAGAAATATAAAGAATTTTTGAAAATAGATTTTCCAAGAGTGCCCTACCCCGATAACACAGAAACCTTTTGGAAGTTGGTTAAATTGGGTGGAGAACTCCGGCAATTACACCTCTTGGAAAGCCCGAAAGTAAACCAGTTTATTACAACCTATCCGCAGGATGGCACAAACGAAGTCGGGAAAATAGCATACAAGGATAATCAGGTTTGGATCAATGACACACAATATTTTGCCGGAGTTCCGCAGGTTGCCTGGGAGTTTTACATAGGCGGCTACCAACCTGCCCAGAAATGGCTAAAAGACCGCAAAGGACGAACGTTATCGTTTGAGGATATACTTCACTACCAAAAAATTATTGTTGCGCTGAGTGAGACGGCAAGGATTATGGGGGAGATTGACGATGTATACTTGATAGAAAATGTCTTATAATAAACCTATTTGCCTTTTGGAATATTTTCAATAACACTTGTAATTATACTCGGATTCGGCTCTCCTTCCTTATCATCATAGCCAGTACTTTGATGCGAAAAAATTGCCTGAGTAACTTGTGTTAAAATTTGATCTTTTGACAAATCAGCATTTGACATCAGCTCTACCGCAGTGGATAGGGCAAGGGCCTTATGAGTATTTATTACATAATTATGTTTCTTCGATTTGTAGTTTTTAATGCAAAATACCAATGCATAAAAATTTAAAGAAATTAATAAAATTCTTAACAATAAATTTTTTACCAATTTAAAAATATGATTATACTCTTCATCAGCGACTTCAGTGTCAACTGATATTAAATTTGTATAAAACAGAATAAAAATCGTTATAATAAAAACAAATAAAACTACAATTGAAGCAATTAACCATTTTTTTGCATTCAGGTTGTTTTCTATTGCTTCATCATGGAAATGAAGGCCCGTCTTTATTAATTCGAGTTTCTTTAGACCCTCTTTGAATTTGCCAGACTGAGTAGTAGTTTCTTTAATCCTGTTTTCTTGCTCAATATTTAATTGTTTAGCTGTTTGCCTGAATTTTTCTATCTCAGTCAAATAATCATTAATAGTACCTTGAAGTTTTTCATCAATTGTTTTTATTAAATCTTCTCTAAGGCCTTCTTTAGTTTTTCTAGGGTCAATGAATACATAATTTATTATTTCCTTATTGTGAAAAGTAATTTCAGGAATAACGAGATCATTGAACACACTGAACTCAATTAAATGTGCCTGATCATTAGCGGTATTCGAAAGAATTGTAAGTTGTATGAGTTTAGTAGAAAAGGGTTCTGTAAACTCAATTATTTGCCAGCCATTAAACCCCCTTTCGGAAGTATGATATATTTCTTCGAAAACCCTGCCATCCCTTGAAAAACTTAAAGAATACCTGTATTTTCTATCATCCCTATCTGTTGAAACTTGATCGCCCAAGCCATCCCATAATAAAAAACGAATAAATTTAATCTTCTTACTTTCTAAATTTTTGGTGCCGCTTGTAAGATCATAAGTTAGTGTACAAGGGCATTTTGCATAACTATAATTATCACTTCCCGTGTATCTATCAATTCTCCCATCTGTTAATATTTCAACATTTACCCAATTTTTTTCTTCAGGTTTTTTGTTTAAAACAAGATCCGCCATCTGTTATAATTTTATGAAACAAATTAGTTTATTAATCCTTTATGCAGCGAACAGAAAAGCCATTATGTACTTGAGAGAAGTAACTGCTGAAACAAGATTTACTATTATAATTCATAATCCAGTAATCTGCATCTGGAGCACTCCACCAACCTCCATAACCATTAATACCTTGGTACATCCCATTAAAATCGTAACTACGAACACCACCTGGAAGGGCCGTAAAACCACTACTATTAGTAGCACCTGTGTTGGGGCTTTGCCAATGAGTTGTGCTAATTTCCTTCAGTTTTCCACCAGCAACAGTATCACCACCCAAATAATTTACTAAAATTTCCCATTCAGCATTAGTTGGCACATGCCAGCCAGTAGGGGCAATTTTTCGGCTATCTTGTATTGCATAACCGTTGTAAAGTTTTCCATAAATCGTACTCAAACTTGGGGTGTTTTTATAATCACAATAAGCACCTGTTGTATGATTTCCCCATACTATACTATCAGTAATATTAGGAATAAGTGTTCCATCACGGTATTTTGTTACTTTGAGGTTTTCTTTCATCCAACACTGAGTACCAATCGTTACGGTATTATATACATTACCGTCAATATCAGTAACTGTACCACAATTGGGGAGTACTATGGGAGGGTTTTCATTATTTTTATCATCATCCTGCTTACAACTGTTGGTAAGTATTAATACGAACCCTATTAATAATATTAGGTGTATTTTTATTTTCTTTTTCATCTTTTTAAGTTTAACTAATAGTATTTATTATTGTTTATTAAAAAAAGCGTGGAACTGAAACAATTTCCGTTCTTGAGGTTCTCGCAAACCCTTGCAACAAAATAAGTCCAGTCCACGCTTTAGCGTGAATGATGAACATATTATTCTTGTTGCATTTAGAAATTTGCGAGATTTCAAGAACTGGATAACAGTCTAAATTATAATAAAATCTTTTGTGTAAAGAACGATTATTGAATACAAATATAATATAATTAAATTCAAAAATATTTTTATTTGTAATTCTTGAATGTAAGCGCAAAATTCCATACAGCATTGACGAAGTAAAAGAATTTATTAAGCAACAGCGTTAGAGGCTTGTTCTGGCAGGGGAATCGAAGCTGTTTCCTGTAATAATTCATTAACGTTTGATTAATGAACTGCGGTGTCCATAAACCTTGTTGCCCCGCTTACAGAATGCCTTTAGCTACTGTTTTTTTATTAAGTCTAATAATTTTTTGGGCTCAAATTTTCTTGTAATTGTCAGCCAGTAAAACTCGTCAATAAGTTTAACTAAACTTGAAGATTTGCTGTTTAATATGATTGGTAATTGTTTTATTTCAATATTGTTTTTATCACATTCAATTTTCAAATTCAACAATTCTTGCTTTACACGAAATAAGTAATTTATATAACCTTCTCCATCAGGAGATAAATTTAATTCTTTAATAATAGCATTGTCCCAAGGTGGAAACATGTTTTTTCTAAGAGCAAATAAAGTCTTTGCTGCGCCAACCGGTCCAAAAGTTTTAATTGTACCTCTTTTGTCAGTTGATGCATAAGAATTTTTTAATGAATCAAATATTTGGCTATATTGTTTAATTGTATTGTCATTTTGGTCTATTAAGCAAAATGAATGATTTGGAAGATTTTTGAATGATTTAATATGCCATTCGATCAACCTTTTTGATGCTTCATTATGATTGTCTTTTTTGAATTGTCTGCAACCCCAATCATTAAGAAATTTCATTATCAATTTACAGTCATTACTTCTTAGATTTTGGTCAAACTGTTTTGAGGCAATTTTCTCGTAGCTACTTTCAAAACTAATAAGTGATGTCATTAAAAAAGAAGTTATCTTTAATTCTTGTAGTGTCATATTGTTGTTTTTTCAAAATAGCAACTAACGATTGGATCGTTACAAGTCCATTTGTAAACGATAATAAACGTTTGTACGTATTTGTAATTGTTTGCCGCAACAAATGTATATGCAAAATATTAATAAAGCAATTAATATTTATAATTTGTTAAATTTGTCGAAAAAACGGCTACAAATAATTACACTGGGTTAATCCCCTGCAAGGCAAAAGAAAATAATGAATACTATAAAAAGATTTTTTTTAAATGATAATTGCATTCTAATTTTAATAATTGCGAATGCATTGCTTATATTCATTCAGGAATTTGAGTTACACAGCAATATTCTCGACTATATCGAACCGGTTTTTACCATTTTATTTGTTGTGGAAATGGCGGTTAAAATAAAGGATAAAGGATTTAAAAGTTACATTTCAAATGCATGGAATAGGTTTGATTTTATATTAATTATTATTTCCATTCCTTCATTGGCTGCCATATTCTATAATAACAGCCTGCTCCAATTAAATATTTTTCTTGCACTCAGGACATTCCGGATATTTAAATTTTTCAGGCTAATCCGGTTTTTTCCCAATGTAGGCTTGTTGGTGTCTTCCGTAAAGCGTGCATTAAAAGCCTCATATATTGTGATTGCAGGTTTTTTCTTATTGATATTTATGGTTTCCATAGTTACGTGCGCACTTTATAAAAATATAGTACCTGAATATTTTAGCAATCCGATAAATTCCTTTTATGCTATTTTCCGGCTTTTTTCTGTAGAAGGATGGTACGAAATACCTGATTTAATAGCTGCACGAACAAGCCCTGCAATTGCTTTTTTTTCAAAAATGTATTTTGTAATATTGTTGCTGTGCGGTGGAATTTTAGGTTTGTCTCTGGTTAACTCAATATTTGTTGACGCAATGGTAAGTGACAATAATGACGAACTAGAAAAAAAAGTATCCCAGCTCACTGAGAAAATTGAAAATCTAACTGAAAAGATTGATGAATTGAGTAATAAAAATAAATGATATGCAAACACAAAAATATTCTGTAAACCAACACCTGATTGAAACCTTGCTTGCATGGGTCAAATCAGGAGAAATAGCCATTCCGGAAATTCAACGCCCTTTTGTTTGGGATAGTTCCAAAGTTCGCGACTTGATGGATTCTTTATACAACGGCTATCCTGTAGGTTATGTCATTGCCTGGCGCAACCCAAATATCAGGCTTAAGGACGGATCATATAGCGAGGGGAAAAAGATACTAATTGATGGTCAGCAAAGAGTTACCGCACTTACAGCAGCAATTTTAGGGAATTATGTTGTTGACAAGGAGTACCAGCGGGTAAGAATTAAAATCTCTTTCCATCCTTTGGATAGAAAGTTTGAGGTACAGAACACAGCAATTTTAAAGGATAAAACATGGATTGCTGATATTTCTGAACTATTCAAACCGGGTATTAATTCGTATTCGATAATAACGAACTACCTTCAAGTAAATCCGGATGCTGATACAGATATAATCGTTGAATCGTTTGGTAAACTGTTTGACCTGACGAAAAAACAAATCGGTTTGATAGAATTAACCCCTGAATTGGATATAGAAACCGTTACCGAAATATTTATTCGCATAAATTCGCAGGGTGTCGTTCTTGGTCAAGCTGATTTTGCCATGTCCAAAATCGCAGCAAACGAAACATACGGTGGCAATAAACTCAGGAAGGCAATTGATTATTTCTGTCATATGGCAATTGCTCCGGAGTTTTACCAGTTTATCAGGGATAACGATACAGAATTTGCCGCAACAGACTATTTCCAGAAAATGAGTTGGCTGAAAGACGAGAATGACGAACTGTATGACCCTTCATATACGGATTTATTGCGAGTTGCTTTTACAACAGAGTTCAGCCGTGGTAAGTTATCAGATTTGGTTAGCCTGCTATCAGGTAGGAATTTTGAGACACGCACCTTTGAAGAAACAATAGCTGAAGAATCATTCCGGCGATTAGGCGCAAGTGTTCAAAACTTCATGAATGAAACTAACTTCAAACGGTTTCTTATGATAATTAAATCAGCGGGGTTTATTTCACCCTATATGATACGTTCTCAGAACACATTAAACTTTGCCTATATTGTGTATTTAAAACTTCGCGAACAGGGCGAAAACCCAGCTAAAATTGAAAGCTATGTACGCCGTTGGTTTGTCTTTTCAATATTAACAGGCAGGTACAGCGGTTCACCGGAATCAACTTTTGATTTTGACATCAGACAGATTTCAGAGCATTCATTTGGCAATTATCTTACTGAAAAAGAAACCGGAGAGCTTTCAGATGCTTTCTGGAATGCCGCATTAATACAAAATATGGATACGTCTGTGAGCAGTAGCCCATATTTTAATGTTTTTCTTGCTTCGCAAATAAAAGCTAACGATAAAGGGTTCTTGTCGAAAGATGTTACCGTAAACGATCTTGTTTCTATTCGTGGTGATATTCACCATTTATTTCCGAAAGATTATTTAAAGAAAAATGGTTTGTTAAGAGGCAAGTATAATCAGATAGCAAACTATGTTTATATGCAGTCGGAAATAAACATACAGGTTGGCAACCGCTCACCCAAGGATTATTTTTCTACTTTAAATCAGCAGATAGAAGACCGCCAATTCAGATTCGGGGCAATTACAACCTCTGATGAGCTCAAACTTAATCT
This sequence comes from Bacteroidales bacterium, assembly GCA_035354195.1. GTDB lineage: Bacteria > Bacteroidota > Bacteroidia > Bacteroidales > CAIWKO01 > CAIWKO01. The sequence goes on from DAOQAT010000010.1 coordinate 18,009, forward strand.
TGCCATGAATTGTATTCCAGAATCAATTATGAACATGGAAGTTTTGGACTACGATACTTTCCTTGCTGAGCGCAGAAAACTGATGGCGGAGAAGATAAAAGAGTATTATTTGGCATTATAACTAATATGAAATTCTGTGATACCAATTTGTCACAAAACGTGACCTGTTTGCCCAGAAATGGCTAAAAGACAGCAAAGGACGGGTTTTTCATTTGCGGATACATTAAATTATAAAAAAATATTTTTGCACTGAAGAAAATGAGCATAATAATTAAAAAATATTAAACTAAACAAATATGGATTCATATAATGAACGAGAATATTGCGAAAAAATAGAAAGGCTTGTATCCAATGGTAATTTTAAAGATGCGGAAACATTAATACATAAAATTACAGATCTTATTAATAAGCAGCCAAGTTACCCAGGATATTATTGGAGGGCTCGAGCATATTATTTTTTAGATAAAAATAAATATGCCGATAAACGTACAAATATGATAGGAAAATGTACAAATTTGATATGGAATCGTACAAATATGTACAAAATTGATACGGAATCGTACAAAATTGATATAGAATCGTACAAATTTGATATGTCTATTTAAGCTGATCCCACTTATCCATCTCTGTATACTTGGTTTTTTCCATGATTTTAGCATAGATTTGAGTTGTTTTAATGCTTCGGTGGCCCAAAAGCCGCTGAACAACCTCTAACGGTATGCCTATGTTCAGAGAAATAGTGGCAAAGGTATGCCGGGCTATATGGAAATGTAGTTTTTTATGGAGTTCTGCCCCGGTATCAGCAAGCTTCAGGTACGCATTTATTTTTTGATTACTCGGCACATGGAAAATAAGTTCATCGTTACCGTTGTTACTATCGTAATTCATGACCGGCAAGTACTTTTTAGCATGTGAGGTTAATGGAATGGACATAACCTCTTTATTTTTCACGGTATCAATATCTGAAATGATAACAGCATTTTGTGTTATATCAGAAAATTTAAGTTGGACAATGTTTTGGTAACGCAATCCGGTATAACAGGCAAACAAAAAACACTTCAGAGCGTTTTTAATATAGTTTACATCACATTTGGTGTCGTAATACTCCTCAAGCTTCAAAACGTCTTCATAGGTCAGAAATTCACGCCCCGATGGCACGGTTTTAATTTTATACAGGTTGGAGTTTGATTTTTTCATTTTACCATGATACACAAGTGCATTCTCAAGCTTGCGAACGTGTTTAATGCCCTTGGCAACGGTATTGGTTGAATTTTTTTTGGTAGTGTATAAAAAACGTTCATAATCACGGTAAAAATCCAGGTTTATATCCTTTATACTGATATTTGCCTTAAACTCCTGCATTTTGGCAATTTCCGTATTATACAAGCGGTATGTTTCGGCAGCAAACTTGTGTTTGTTTTTCTCAACATATTCTTTTGACAGCGCAATAAAATCAGTACAATCAGTAGCGTTCAAAAAAATATTTTCAAAATTCGGGAAATTGATATCAATTTTCTCGTCTGTCAATTTAATAATCGCCTGCTTTGCTTCAATTAGAATCTTATCCAAGCTGTTTTGCAGGTCAATGGAAAGCGTATATGAACCTCGGACAACGTTATTCATGTCGTCCCAATACTTTGGCTGAATTTCGTATCCGGTCGGATAATATTTTATTTTCCTGTCAATGGTGATCCGGAGCCAAATCTGAGAACAACCGTTTTTTTTCACAGTAGGATTCCGGCATATTTTTTCTGAGTGAGCCATAATTTGAATCTTTACTTAAACATTACTTAAACAAAGTTACAAAAATGACTAATATCTGGGCTATAATTTTAATCAAATTATTTTTCAGGAAACGCTGAAACCCTAGAAAAACAAACGCCATTAACATCTGAGATATTAATGGCGTGATTTTTGTTTTTCTTTTTGGCGGTCCGGACGGGACTCGAACCCGCGACCCCGTGCGTGACAGGCACGTATTCTAACCAACTGAACTACCGAACCAACTTCAAGGGTGCAAAGATACACTTATTTTAAAAACTTGCAAAAGAAAAATAAAAAATTTATTTATTCCAGATTTCCCACGACCGCTCCGCCTGCGCATATAACATTTCCATACCGTTGACCACCGCCGCTTTCCGGTGTCCGCATTTCATTAAAAAAGCAGTCATTTCGGGGTTGTAAACCAGGTCAATGCATACGTGGCCCGGCGAAATACAGGAATAAGGAATATCGGGAAAGGTATCAACCTCAGGAAACATGCCCAAAGGTGTCGTATTAATAATCAGCTGATGGCCACTTATTATTTCTTTTGTAAGCGACTGATAGGAATAAGCAGGATCAACAGGATTGCGCGAGACAAGACTGTATGGGATATTCCTCTTCTTCAACACGTAAGCCACCGCCTTAGACCCTCCGCCGGTTCCAAGGATCAGGGCCCTGGTGTTGGGTGGCAGCACGAATTTGTCAGCCAATTTCTCAAAACCAAAAATATCGGTGTTATAACCCTTGCTGATCAGCTTATCACTACTCTTAATAAACTTAATGGTATTCACCGCCCCGACAGCAGCGGCTTCTTCGTCAATCTCATCCAGCAAGCCCATGACACTTGTTTTGAAAGGAATGGTAACATTCATCCCGGAGAAATTATAACGCTTTATCAGAGAAGCAAAATCACTTATTTCCTTCATTGGAAACAACATGTATCTGGCATCAGAAATTTTTTCGCGTTTGAACTTTTCGGTAAAATACTTTTCCGAAAAAGAATGCGTAAGCGGATACCCGATAAGCCCGAATAATCGCATGGTTTATGCGTGTTTTGCTTTTTTACGGTTCTTATAAAGTTTGTACCCGTAATACACCACAATAATAATCAGGATTCCGGCGATCACATAATCTATGATATGGCTGTACTTCATGATTTCACTCCAATGTTCCTTCAGGTAAAATCCGGCAATTGTCAGTATCGTATTCCACAGCCCTGCGCCGATAACGGTATATATGGAAAACCGCATCAGGTTCATCCTTCCCATACCGGCAGGAATGGATATCACGTGACGTACTAACGGGATGAAACGGCAAACAAAAACAGTGATATCGCCGCGTTTTTTAAACCATTTTTCAGTTACATCCAGGTCGTGCTTGTCGAGCAACAGGTATTTTCCCCATTTTTCAACCAGCGGCCTCCCTCCTTTTGCCCCGATCCAATAGCTGATCAACGAACCGATGATGCTGCCCATGGTGCTGAACAATATCACGCCGGGCCAGTTCAGGGTTCCTTCATAAATGGCAAAACCGGCAAACGGCATGACCGCTTCGCTTGGCACCGGCGCCACCATGCTTTCAAGCATCATCAGCACCATGAGCCCCACATAACCTGCGGATTCAATAAAGTTGGTTGCAAAGTCGGCAATCCAGGCGGTGAGGCCGGTATGCGCCTCTGTAGCAGCCATCTTGGCCGTATCGGCTACCCGTGTTAGCGTCTGAAGTATAAACATAAAATTATTTTCGGCAAATTTAGTTTTTTTTCAACTCCGGGGACAGAAATATTCAAAGGATGCTGCTAAAAAACCACGGCACGACAGCAAAAAAAAATGTAATTGATCTGTTAGTAAAGATTCAGCAAGTCAAAAAACAAAGGCTGATCATTGAGTTGTGAATCAAAATCAAAAAATTCGCAGGCCCTGGTTTTATCGATCGACACAGCCAGCTCAAATTTAATAAGGGCTTCTTTTTCCTTACCTGTTAAAAACAGCAATGCAGCCAGGCGGTATAAAAGCGAAATATTCCCGGGTTGTATTTCAATGCCTTTTGAAACAGCCTGAATAGCCAGATCTTTTTCACCTTTATTAAACAAAAGCTCAGAAATATCAAGCCATATATCCGGGTGGTTCGGATCCAGGCCGGAAACCCTTTTATAAGCATCCAGGGCTTGATCCGGTTCTTCCATTTTAATCAGGATATCCCCGAGAATGTACCAGTATTCCGAGTTTATCGGCTCCACATCAACGGCACGGCGGGTATAAAGCAGTGCTTTTGAATAATTTTCTTTTTCTTCATAAACAGATCCCAGGCCTATCCAGGCCCCGGCCATATATTCGTCCAGTTCAAGGGCGCGGTGATAGTTATTAATCGCTTTCTGCCACTCTTTCATTTTTTCGTAACATTCCCCAAGGTAGTAATAGGTCATGGCATCGGGTTCTTCCTCAGCAATCAGGTCATTAAAAACTTCCACTGCTTCACTGTATCGCTCCATTTCGCTCAGTGTATGGGCCTTGTTGTAATAAGCAGAGGTGAACTTACTGTTTATGGCAATGACAAAATCATTCGCCTCTATTGATTTTTCATAAAGCCCTACGTTACCATAAGCGATAGCAAGGTTAAACCAGGCGATCTCGGAGTACGGATTATTTTTAATATACTGATTGAAAAACTTAATGGATTCTTCCGTCCGGTTCAGCACTTCAAAACAGTATCCCAGCTCATACAGCAAATTGCAGTTGGCAGGATCTTTTTCGAGGGCGATCTTAAGATAATTCAAGGCCTTAGTGTAATTTCCGGCATTTTCATATTCAAAAGCAATGTTTGAATATATCTCGCCGGGGTCATCCCAGGTTTTTACCAGTTTTTTGTATTCGTTGATGGAGTGCTTATACATTTTCAACTGACTGTAGATACCGGCCTTTGCAAAGCTTATTTCCGGTTCTTCTTCAGTATCCGGGCTTATATTTTTCAGTACCTGCAACGCTTTATCCGTTTCATTATCTGACGCATACAGCATGGCTAAGCGAAGTAACAGGGCATCGGAATTCGGGTGAAGTTTGATGGCATACCGCAAGGCGCGGCCGGTTTGCTTCAGGTTATCCTTGGCAAAATAGTAATCTATGATATCTTCAAATTCATAAACATCAAAAAAAACAGTCTCATTTTGTTTCTGCATATTTTCAAAACGGGAAACCAAAGCAGAAACCTCCACATTGTCAATATCGTCTATATCGTCAAATTCCTCAGATTCATCAAAATAATCAGCCATCTTATCGTTCTTTTTCGTTTAGCAAATATAATAAAAAAAAATCAAATAATGAAGTTTTTCTTATAAATATTCAGCATAATATTTTTTTTACCGAATTTTGTTTTCCATTCCTGGCAAATAAAATTGAATAATTTTGCAATAGTATAAATTTTTTTTCTGATGACATTAATAAAATCGATATCCGGTATAAGAGGAACTATTGGAGGCAAATCTGGCGAAGGGCTTAATCCCTTAGAAGTTGTAAAATTCACCGGCGCCTATGCTTCTTTTATTACAGAATCAAAACTCACTGGCAAAGTTGTTGTCGGCCGTGATGCACGGATATCCGGCGATATGGTCAATAAAATTGTGTGCGGAACGCTCATGTCCATGGGAATTGATGTGGTCGATATCGGGCTTACCACCACTCCGACCGTTGAAATTGCCGTTACAGAGTTACAGGCGTCAGGGGGGATCATTATAACCGCGAGCCACAACCCCAAGAACTGGAACGCACTTAAACTGCTGAATTCAAAAGGTGAGTTTCTGACCAACACGGAAGCTGAAGAGTTTATCAAGTTTGCAGAGAAAAACGACCGTGTTTATGCCGAGGTCAATGCAATAGGCAAATACAGCGTGAATGATACGATGATCGACCTGCACATCAAAAAGATCCTGGATCTCCCGCTGGTAGATGCCGAGGCCATAAAAAAGGCAAAATTTAATATTACTATTGATTGTGTTAATTCAACGGGAGGCATTGCCGTTCCGCGCCTGCTCAAAGCGCTTGGTGTGACCACGGTTCATGAACTTTTTTGCGAACCTGACGGGAAATTTCCACATAATCCGGAACCGTTGCCCGAAAATCTCGGGTCGCTTTCTGAAAGTGTGGTAAAAAACAATTCTCATGTCGGTTTTGTCGTCGACCCCGATGTAGACAGGCTGGCTATCGTCTGCGAAGACGGAGAAATGTTTGGCGAAGAATATACCTTGGTTTCGGTGGCCGATTATGTACTGAGCAACACACCGGGAAATACCGTTTCGAACTTGTCGTCAAGCTCGGCCTTGCGGGATATTACTAAAAAATACCACATGGAATATTTTACCTCGGCCGTGGGCGAAGTAAATGTAGTGGACATGATGAAAAAGAAAAATGCTGTCATCGGCGGCGAAGGAAACGGCGGTGTTATTTACCCGGAATTGCATTACGGAAGGGACGCATTGCTGGGCATTGCCCTATTTCTCACGCATCTTGCCAAATCTAAATGTTCCTGTTCAAAACTAAGAAGTAAGTATCCGGATTATTTTATTTCAAAAAACAAGATCGAGGCCGGAACTGATGTCGATATTTATAAAATCCTGGAACAAATTATAGAAAAATACAAGAACCATCCTGTGAATACCACCGACGGGGTACGCATTGATATTAATGAAGGATGGGTTCACCTGCGCAGGTCAAATACGGAGCCTATCATCCGCATTTATGCCGAAAGCGACTCCATGTCGAAAGCTGAAACCCTTGCAAAAAAACTGCTGGGCGATATCAGGGAATTGCTGAACAATAACCCGGAAGATGATTGAGGCATCCGGTGTTTCTTCCTTTTTTATTAATAATCTGCACCGCTTATGATCTATCTTGACAATGCAGCCACGACTCCTTTAGACAATGAAGTGTACGAAACCATGTGTTCCGTGATGAAAAACCATTACGGCAATCCTTCCTCCGTGCACGCAGCAGGCAGAAACAGCAGGGTTCTTATTGAAGATTCCCGTTCGCTGATTGCCGGATTACTAGATGTAAAACCTTCGGAATTGTTTTTTACATCATGTGCTACCGAAGCCATCACTACGGCCATTCATGGAGTTGTTAAATCACTCGGCATACGAAAAATCATAACAACCGCTGTTGAACATCATGCGGTTATACATGCCGTCGAAGACGTTCTTAAAAGTATTCCCGCCCGGGTTTCATTTGTCCGGATTGATAAAGACGCGAACCTCGACGTGCAGCAATTAGAAGAACTTCTTGAAGAGGAAAAAGAGAAAACCTTAGTGGTGATCATGCATGCCAATAATGAAACAGGATCTATATTTCCTGTTGAAAGGATTTCCAAACTCTGTAAAGAATATCATGCTGTTTTTATGTCAGATATGGTGCAGAGTATGGGAAAATACGAAAACAAACTTTCGCAACACGGCCCGGACATCACCTGCTGTTCCGCTCACAAGTTCCACGGCCCTAAGGGAATCGGATTTTTATACCTTAATGAAAATATCCGGATAGCTCCATTGATAAGCGGCGGCGGGCAGGAACGGAACATGCGCTCAGGAACTGAAAATATTTACGGCATAGCCGGAATGGCCAAAGCCTTTGAAGTTGCTTACCGCGATATGGAAAAGAACCGGGAACATATTACGAACCTGAAATCTTATTTTGTTGAACAATTAAAACAATATTTTCCGGAGCTGGTGTTCAATGCATCATGTGATACAAAAGGATTGTATAACATTATTAATGTTTCGGTGCCGGATGTCTATAACAATAAATTACTGCTTCAGAAACTTGACATGGAGCACATCGCTGTGTCCGGAGGAAGCGCCTGCAGTTCCGGCGTTGTGAGCGTTTCACATGTACTGAAAGCCTTGAATGCCAATGCTGATATCCCGGCGCTCCGCTTCTCGCTCAGCAAGTATAATTCGGTTGAAGAACTCGACAAGACGATCGGTGTTTTAAAAAAGATATTGCTGAAGAAATAAACTGAGAGATAACGTTTCGGGGCTTTGCAGCGGGCGGGTTTTAATTATTCGACCCTTGCACCCCGACCATAAAATTTATTAATTTTTCATTCGTTTAAACATTTTCCTGCACCCCGACTGATGCAAAGGCCTTGTTATCGGTATGTTGCTTTTGTCTTTATCCTTTTTATTATTTAATTTTTATCTTTTAAATTATTAGTCTACAAACCAAGACCATGCTGCAAAGGGATTTTCATAGTTAAATTGATGTAAATGCCAAAAATTCAGAAAGCATATAAGAATTAATAACAAAGGCAGTAAATAAAATAATAACTTCTTGGTCAAACATTTCTTTTCTATTCTAATTGTCAATATTATTCCTGTGATTGTCGATATTAATGCAGGTATAAATAAAATGGTGGATATTATTATGCAAGTATTAACGAAGTTGTGAATGGAATATGTACTAGGGTCATTATAACTAACACCAAAGCCCATTTTATGCTCAGCAGTTACCACATAATATGTTTCAAGTGACCAAATATAATAAAGAGGAACGAGTCCAATTAATGGAGTCAGTGATAAAACTTTTAATATTATCCTTACAATTTTCATTGTTGTCAATTATCGATAACTAGGGAATAAAATAACCTCTGCATCTTTCTATTCATTAAAAAGCTAAAACCATCAGGGCTTTTTCGTTTCAATGATCTTTATTTCCTTTTTGGGATTTGTGATGGCGTTAACAATTTTATAATCTTCGAAACGATAGATCATGCAGGAAATATTTTCATATCCTCCTGTAACAGTTTTTCTGATGATATATTCTGAAATAAGCAAGGACGGATTGCTTTGAGCAATGCAATCCTGAAAATTTTTCCCGTATTTTTTCAGCGCGCCGGAAAAATACATCATGATATCGTATCCATGAAAGCCATAATAATCAGGGTCTGTATTGTATTTATGCCTGAATTTTTTAATAAAATCCTTTATTTCAGGTTTTGAATAATCAATAAAATAACTTTCAAAAATATGAAGGTTCAGGTTCATCAGGTATTCCAGATCGAGGCTCGGATACTGCTCCCACGAAGATTGCCCGAAAAGCACGATTTTATAGCGGTGGGCAGTTTCGTTCAGGTTTCGGATATAGGCCGAAACAAAGGCTTCCCCTTCTGCCAGTGTGATCACCACATTGATCGTATCGCGGTTTAGTTTGGCAGATACTCCGGCAAAGCCCTTGGCTGAATAATCAACAAGGCTGAAAGTGAAAGCTTTCTTATTAAGGTTCATCAGCGCTGCATTTTTCCTAAAAGCCCCGGATAATGTGGTGTCTGCATTTCTGTTTACCACAATTAGGTTACACCCCGGGTATGTTTCTGCAATAAAGGTAAGTACCTTGGAAGCCTGAGCAGAATCCGAAGCCACAAGTTTAAAAGTACGGTCATTGCCCTTAATGGCCGATTCTTTTTTTGTGAAGGGATTGACGATGTTAATTCCATTGTCTTTTGCCCAATTGGCAAAGGAGGAAAAATTATTCATAAAAAACGGCCCTATGATGAGGTCCATATTTAAAAGTTCCGTTTTTTTCTTGAGAAACTCTTCCGCATTCGTACTTTCATTTACATCATAAATATAAACCGTCAGCGCCATACCTTTGCGTTCCAATGAATCAAGAGCTATCCGGACACCTTCGTAAAACTGAATAAATGAAAGGGACTTATAAGAAGTAACCGGAATTTTATCATCGGTAGTATCAATATTATGGGATTTTTCAAGATAAAAAGGTATCAGCAAAGCGATGCGGTATGAGTTCTGAAGACCTGTCCTGCCACATTCAATAGTGATTACCGTATCCTTTTTTATTACAGTATCTTTGACCGGCTGCTTGCCAATGACTTTCCCTATCGGAAGTTTTATTTGCTGGCCTACCTGAATGGATTCGGTCAATCCCGGGTTTATTTTTTTCAAATCCTCAATTGACGTGTTATACAGCTTTGAAATGGAATAAATAGTTTCGTTTTTCTGAACTATATGAACTCCCAGGTTATTTTGCACGACCTTAACCTCTTGCTTTTTTTCCGGTACGGGTATCAGGATGATCTGCCCGTTGCTGATCTTTTCCGTAAGGCCGGGGTTAACAGCCATAATTTCGCTGACTTTCACATTATAATTGAAAGAAATTTCGTAAAGGGTTTCGCCTCTGGCTACTTTATGTGAAATAAATGTCTTTGGCTCGTTGCTTTTTATCACAGGAATTTTCAGGGTGGAACCGGCTTTGATTCCTTTTTTTGCATCAGGATTTGCTGAAATTATATCATCCATGCTTACGGCATAAGCTTTTGATATTCCATAGATCGTTTGTCCCGGATTTACAGTATGCAGGTAATATTCGGTATTCCCGATCAATTCAATTTTGCTGCTTTTCTCGATTTCCTGAGCTGAAATATCAGAAAGTACAGAAGCTAACAAAAAAACAAAAACAAATGTCGCGGTTCTGATCATCTTATTCCCATTCAATTGTTGCAGGCGGTTTAGAACTGATATCATAGACCACCCGGTTAACACCTTTAACTTTATTGATGATTTCGTTGGAAACCTTTGCCAAAAAATCATAAGGCAGATGCGACCAGTCGGCGGTCATCCCATCGGTGGAATTCACAGCTCTGAGCGCAACCACATTTTCGTAAGTACGTTCATCGCCCATGACACCGACAGACTGTATCGGAAGCAGCATTGCCCCTGCCTGCCAAACGTTGTCGTATAAATTATGAGATTTCAAGCCTTCGATAAAAATGTGGTCGACTTCCTGCAATATACGTACCTTTTCAGCCGTGATGTCGCTGATGATGCGGATACCCAGGCCGGGGCCCGGAAAAGGATGACGATTTAGAATTTCAGGTTTTACGCCGAGTGACAGGCCCACCCTTCGTACTTCATCTTTGAACAGTGATTTCAGCGGTTCAACGATTTTGAGTTTCATATAATCAGGCAAACCGCCGACATTATGATGTGATTTGATCGTGGCAGAAGGCCCTTTGACCGAAACAGACTCGATCACATCGGGGTAAATAGTGCCCTGGGCAAGCCACTTCACATCTTTTATTTTGTGGGCTTCCTGATCAAAGACTTCAATAAAGGTTTTTCCGATTATTTTTCTTTTCTGCTCAGGTTCTGAAACACCCGAAAGTTCGCGCAGGAAATGTTCACCGGCTCTTACACCGGAAACATTTAAGCCCATGCTTTTATAGTTTTCAAGCACGGTTTCAAATTCATTTTTTCTCAACAGGCCGTTATCCACAAAAATGCAAAATAATTTTTCGCCAACCGCTTTGTGTAACAACATAGCAGCCACACTTGAATCCACGCCGCCGGACAATCCGAGGATGACCTTATCGCTTCCGATTTTTTGTTTCAGCTCCTGAACCGTAGTTTCAATATAGGAATCCGGTGTCCACGACTGGCTGCATTTGCAGATCCCAACAATAAAATTTTTCAGCAGCACCATTCCTTCAGTGGAATGATATACCTCAGGATGAAACTGAATGCCGTAGGTTGGTTCTCCCTTGATATGAAAACCGGCAAAATTGACTTCGGGTGTACTGGCCACGATTTCAAAATCAGCCGGCGCCGAAAGTATGGTATCGCCATGCGACATCCACACCTGGCTGCCATCGCTCATCCCTTTTACAAGTTCGGACGATTGGTCGATATACGAAAGCCGGGCTCTGCCGTACTCCCGGATCTCTGAAGGCAATACTTCTCCACCGCTGCTGTGCGCCAGAAATTGAGCGCCATAACATACTGCAAGGATTGGAGTTTTGCCTCTGATCCCTGAAAGATCGGGGAAAGGCGCATCGGGTTGACGGACAGAAAAAGGGCTGCCCGAAAGTATCACACCTTTAATATCCTCATTTATGGTGTGCTTATGATTGTATGGGTGTATCTCACAATACACATTGAGTTCCCTGACACGACGGGCGATAAGCTGCGTATACTGAGAACCGAAATCAAAAATTAATATTGTTTCCTGCATGGGTGGTTTTGCTGTGCAAAAGTACAAAAAAATCAGCGCCGGAATTAATTAATTATATGTTTTATTAACACAAAAAAAACAGGCCATTATAATTAATGACCTGTCTGGCCTTTGCTAACCGATTTCCTGACACACCCCTTCCTGATAAGAAATTTGAATCATGACTACGTGTTATCCTAAAGTTGTTGATTCCGCGGTTAGTTTATTTTATCGGAGGCAACGCATTAAGGATAAATCGTCCCCTTCAAAACAACCTGTACGCTAATTTCCGGTTAAGCAAAACTGCCAATAAAAGAGCAACCGGAGGGACACCGATGTAAAACAAAAATTCAAAAATTCCATAGTTATAAATCGGTGAAATGTCTCCGGCAAAAGGCCATAGGCCTATGCCTGGCTCGCAAAGTATCAATAAAAGAAGCTGTATTGCAACCCAGGCAACATAAAAAATCAATACGCCCTTAAATCTCCTGGCAACCTTTCTGTATGAATTTTTCATGACCTTTGATTTAATTAAACGTTATACCTATTATTCGATTAATAATTAATGCTTATCTGACCTTTATAGCTGGTAACTTTAAATTCTGTCCTCCTGTTCATCTGATGTTCTTCTTCGGTGCATTCCACGCCGTTTGAACATTTGTTGATCAATACCTTTTCGCCGTAGCCCTTGGCTGTGATCCTGTTTTTATCAATCCCCTTGCTCACGATGTAGTTTACTGCCGATTCCGCCCTTTTTTGCGACAACTTTTCATTGTATACGTCAGAACCACGGCAGTCGGTGTGCGAACCCAGTTCAATATTGATTTCAGGGTTGTCAACAAGGATTTTTACCAGCTTATCAAGTTCTATAGCCGCATCGGGTCGGATATACCACTTGTCAAAATCATAGTAAATGTTCCTGAGAACAATCGGCTTGTTGATTACAATTTTGTTGAATATCAGGTCAACAAAAACGGTGTCCTGCTTGGTGATGCACTCCGGCATTGTGGTGGTCAGGCTGCTGGAAAAATAACCTTCCCGCATGCCCAATAACTCATATTCATCTTTGCATTTGGCGGTGGCGTAATATATGCCGGGAGCGCCGGAAATAAAGGGAAGGAGGCTATTATCCGCTGTGCTGGTAATTCCCAAGTCGACACCCGTAAGCACAGCTGTTGTGTTGTCGTCAAACCTCTCTTTTGTAGCTATTGCTAATATTAGGTTAACTGGAGGTGAAGCTACAAAGCTGTATACATCATCGCTACCGTTTCCGCCATACCGGTTTGACGAGAAATAACCTGCCTTCCCTGTTTCGGTATAATATATTGAAAAATCATCTTTCGGTGAATTTATTGGAGATTTTAAGTTTTCAGGAGTTGTCCAATTATCCATGCTTCCCTTGGAAGAAAAGATATCCAGCCCACCCATGCCGGGGTGCCCATCGCTTGAAAAATACAAGGTCCCGTCGGCATCCACATATGGAAATACTTCTTTCCCGGATGAATTTATTACAGGGCCGGCATTTTGTGGTTGTGACCATAGATTGTCAATACGCTTCTTGCAGTAATAGATATCGGATTCTCCATATCCGCCCGGCATATCCGATACAAAATACATGATGCTTCCATCAGGACTGATAGCAGGATGTCCTACAGAATAATCATCAGCATTATTATACGCAAAGGCCTGCTCGTCGTACCACTTGCCGTTTTTGTATTTTGCCGAATATATTTCGAGACGGTTGGTATAATCTGCAGCAGTTGAATGATCGTACCAGCTGGTGGGATCCGGGTTGATCGGCTTTTTCTTGACACGGACCATCTTGGTACGTGTAAAATAGAGGGTATTATCTTTTGCATCATAAATCCCAGGGCCATTGTGATATTTATAATTCAGTTCACTCACCGGTTCTATTGCCCCCCCTGCCGGCAATTTTTTATCATCCACCGGAACATAATAAAGCTTCAGGTAGGGATTCCCTGTCCAGCTATATAAGTCTTCGGGGGCATAAACTGCTGCTCCATATTTACGGTCGGTGGTTAATAAATAACCTTTTTCAATGGGTATCAGCCCAAAATCAGAATTCCCGGAATTCAGGCTGTTCATGTTAAAGACATCAAAATATTCAGGATGGGCAATCCATTCAATAGCCAACTCACAAGCCGATAATTGCTTATCCATTTCCTGGTATTTTTCAGGCACCATGGTTTTATACCGCTTGAATTGCGAAATGGCTTCCGGATAGTTTCCTTCAGATTTGAGCAGGGTTGCATATGTCATTACATCCTCCGGAGTTGCATTTTCCAGCTTAACCACTTTCGACATGGCCTCCATGGCGGATTTGGTGTCGTTGATTTTTAAGTAGCATTCGGCCAGGTTCCGCAGGTCGGTTATGCCGGGAGTATGTGTCTGAAAATGGCTGTTGTAAATATTTATGGCTTTGGGGTATTCATAAACCGCCATCATATCCTGCGCTTTCTGAAGGTCGTTCTGGGCAGATGCCTGAACTGAGCACACAAGGCATGTAATTATCATTACGATGCATTTGATTATGTTGTATGTTGTCTTCATGACTGGAAGTTTTTATGATTAAAAGTATCTTGGTGTTCTCATCTTGGTATCTGCTTTTTTCGGGAAGGTGTATCCCAGCTCTATTTCATGGCCGGAATAGCTTTTCAATGCCGACAGAGACAAGGTATAGGCATAACCAATCCTGAAACTTCGGGTGATGTTCCATTCAGTCATAAAAATCATGGCATTTCGATGTTTCAGCGTATTGTCAAGTTCAGGGTTATTGATTATGTTGGCATTAAAACGGACGCTCGCTCCGAGCCAGAACAATTCTTTGATGAGGAAGAAACAATTAATATCAAGATTGGTTGGCGCCTTAAAATCCTCCCTGAGCAAAAAGCTCGGCTTGATCTTCAGGCTTTTTCCGGCATCAAATACATAGCCGGCTGTCAGGTAGTAGTGACGGGACTGTTTGGCTACCATCAAATCCTTACTTTTGAAAACGTCGGCAAGAAGTTCGGTTACCGAAAGGCCGGCATAAAACCGATCTGAATAGGCAAACAGCCCTACTTTGGAGTCAAAACGTACTTTGTTAACCTTGGTGGTAGGAATTGTAGGATCATCTATATTATCCACCTGTAACTTAGTGCCGTCGAGTGTGAAGTTGGAGACCCCGAGCGCCAGGCCTAACGACATCCGCCACTTTTCATTGAACTGTATGATATAGGAGTAGCTGCCAAAAACACCTTGCTGGGATTGTGCGCCTATTCTGTCAATGAGAATATGAAGGCCCAGGCCCATATTCTTATATACCGGGCCTTCGGCGCTAAGCGTCTGTGTTGACGGGCATCCTTCAAACCCGGCCCACTGGATTGAATAGGTCCCGTTGATGTTGATCAGCTGTTTGGTCCCCGCATACGCCGGGTTGATGATCAGTTCGTTAAAGATATACTGGCTGTATGGGGCATTCTGCTGTGCATAGCCATACGTACTGAACAACAGTAAGGCGAATATTATTTTTAGTGTTTTCATATCATTGAGTTTTTATGGTTGATTTTTCCTGTTTGTTTTATCGTAGTATGGTCACATATCCTTTATACACAACATCTTCCTCACACTGCCTGACTTTTATTATATAAAAGTAGGTGCCTTCCAGCAAATCACTGCCGTTCCAATCGCTCTGGTAAGTCTTTTGTGAAAATACTTCATCACCCCAGCGGTTAAGCACTATAACTTCATTTTCGGGATACAGGTTTAGATTATTTATTACCCACAGGTCGTTGATCCCGTCTCCATTGGGTGAAAAAGCGTTGTTTATCTCCAGTTCGGTTCTTGCTTCCGAATTAACCGCACAACTTCTTACCTCAGTGCACCCATTTTCATCTGTGATCGTCACAAAATAGGTCTGAGCGCTTAATCCTGTAACAACAGCCGTAGTTGCTCCGTTCGACCAGGTATATGAATAGTTGCCTGTGCCACCAGAGGTTGTTAATTCTATCATTCCTCCATCCTTACCTGAACAATCAGCTTGTTTAGTCTTTATATCCGAAGCAAGTGTATCAGGATTATTAATATCAACATCAAGGGTAATTGAACACAGGTTCTCATCGTAAATGGTGATGGTGTAGGTTCCTGGAATTAAACCGCTAAACACATTGGAAACCTGGCTTGTACCTTCGTTTAAACGGTATGATAATGTTCCGATCCCGCCTGTGGCAATCACGGTGATGGTGGCATCTGTCCCGTTGGTGCAGCTTACCTGGCCTGTCGTTTCTATATAGGCTTCAAGCTGTGGCGGATCTGTTAGATGGATCACCTGTGAGTTAGCCGAACAGCCATACTGGTCTACAATGTATATCACATATGTGCCGGCAATTAAGCCAGTGAAAACATTTGAACTCTGTGGCTGACTATGGTTAATGGAATACAGGTATGGCCCGGTGCCACCACTTGCCTCGGCTGTGATCTCTCCGTCTGATCCGTGATAACAACTGATCGGCCTGGTAACGACACCGGTGACTTCAAGTAATAACGGGTTGATGATGACCACGGTGTTGGAGCTTGCTTCACAGCCCATTTCGTCGTAAACGTTAACCACGTAGTTCCCATAGGGCAGATCGGTGAACATATTTGAGTTCTGTAATGGGCCTCCGTTGAGCGAGTAGCTATAGTCACCAGTACCACCGCTGGCAGTTGCAGTTACTACCCCATCATTGAAGTTATTGCATGATACCTGTGTCGAGCCAGTCGCGGTAACTGTCAACTGTGGAGGATTATCTATTATGATCCATGGCTGTACCATGACTTCACATCCATTTTCATCGCTTACCCATACTACATAAGTTCCTGCCGGCAACCCGGTGAAAACATTGGATGTCTGGGCAGGCTGGTAATTCAATGAATATAAATAAGCACCGGTACCTCCCGCCGCCGTTACCGTTATTATCCCATCCGAATCATTAAAACATGATACCTGTGAGGAAGCTGTAGCAGACGCTGTCATATCTGATGCGGTTACCGACTGCACACAAGTGGCGCTGTTCCCATAAATGTCGGTGACAGTCCATATTACATCTGTTACAATTCCTACCGGGAAGGTTACCGGTGCATTATTAGTTATACTTTGTACCTGGCAATTATCTGACACAGCAGGTACGCCTAAATTGATATTTAAAGTACATGAACTTATATCTGCAGGGCATACGATGACCGGCGGCTCATTATCTATTACCGTGACAGACATCGTGCAACTGGAGGTATTACCACAGGCATCAATGGCGGTCCATATAACACTCGTGGTTCCTACGGGATAATAACCCGAAGCATCTGATGATTGGTTGTAGCTGTTGACGACAGTCACTATTCCACAGCCATCTGAATATGTCGGTTGTGGTATGCTTACATTAGCTCCGCACATACCGGCATCGTTATACATTTGAATGTTGCCGGGACATACAATCACAGGTGGTGTAGTATCAGCTACAGTGATCAATTGTACCAGATCAGTCGATAACCCGCTGCAATCAGTTAAGGTATAGGTTCTGGTAATAATGTATGGCGCCGACATGCAGCCCGATCCACCGTTATTAATGTCATTTACAGTTACTGTAACATTGCCTCCACAGTTATCTGCTTCATCCGTAATGAGGGCAATATCTGCAACCGGAACATCAGCAATACATTGTACTCCTGTAATATTTGCAGGAGCTGTTCCCGTTGGAGGAGTAACGTCATCAATTACATAGGTGTAAACCCAATCCTGCATATTGCCTTCGCAATCGGTGTACAGATAGGTATACGTTATGATACCCTCGCAAGCCGGCGCTAAACTTATAACAGGCGCTCCCGGTGTCAGTATATTACCACAGTTGTCAGTTACCAAAGGTAAGACTGGTGGCACTGCATCGGTGACACACTCAACCGTAGAACCTTCATCTGCCGGATTGGCAAAAGGTACACGTTCGATAGTGTAGGTATAAACCCAGTCATGGTGGTTGCCTTCGCAATCGGTATAAGTAAATGTATAGGTCCTTGTTCCTTCGCATCCGTTATATGTCCCACCGGTTATTGCAGCCGATGGTAAAAGCAAATTGTTGCAATTGTCATACACTACAGGTGGTATTGGTTCGGTTGCACCGTCAATACAGGCTACTGTGCTACCGGCATTACCTGGCATTGAAAAGTCTTGACGCTCTATGGTGTATGTATATGTCCAGTCATAGTTGTTGCCCTCACAGTCTGCATAATTATAGGAATAAATGATCGTCCCTTCGCAACCTGCATAAGTGCCGCTCATTGCCGGGCCGGTCGGTGTAATAGGGCTGCCGCAGTTGTCATATACAGTTGGTAACGCAGGGGTTACTGCAAAAACCGAACATGGTATTATTGATGACTGATTTGCCGCAGCATTGAAATCCTGACGTTCAATCGTGACGGTATGTACATAATCATGAGTATTGCCTTCACAGTCTGTGTATGTCCATGTATACGTTACGGTTCCTTCACATCCGGGGACCGTTCCTTCAACAGGACCGGTGGGCACAAGGACTGTTCCGCAGTTATCCGTTACCACAGGAAGCGTAGGAAGCACTATGGCTGAATAACATGCCACGGTGGCACTCGTCGGTGACGGTGGTACGAAATCCAAACGTTCAACAGTATAAGTATAGATCCAGTTATGGTTGTTGCCTTCACAATCCGCATAATTATAAGTATAAATGATCGTCCCTTCGCAACCTGCATAAGTTCCGCTCATAACAGGGCCGGTCGGTGTGATCGGGTTACCACAATTATCATTTACAACAGGTAGTACAGGTGTTACTGCAAGCGCTGCACAGGCAATCGTGGACGACTGGTTTGTCGCGGGCATGAAATCTTCTCTTTCAATGGTAACCGTATGAACATAATTATGTGTATTGCCTTCACAGTCTGTGTATGTCCATGTATAAGTCACCGTTCCTTCACATCCGGGGACCGTTCCTTCAACAGGTCCGGTAGGGATAAGGACTGTTCCGCAATTATCAGTTACCACAGGAGGCGTCGGAAGCACTATGGCTGAATAACATGCCACGGTGGCACTCGTCGGTGACGGCGGCACGAAGTCCAGACGTTCAACAGTATAGGTGTATACCCAGTTATGATTGTTGCCTTCGCAATCTGCGTAGTTATAAGTATAAATGATCGTCCCTTCGCAGCCGGCATATGTACCGCTCATGATAGGACCTGTAGGTATTATTGGGTTGCCGCATTTGTCAAATACTGCAGGCAATACAGGTGTCACCGCCAATGCGGCGCAGGCAACAGTGGATGATTGGTTAACCGGGGGAATGAAATCATCATATTCTATCGTGACTGTATGGATATAATCATGAGTATTACCTTCACAATCTGTGTATGTCCATGTATAAGTCACGGTGCCTTCACATCCGGGGACCGTGCCTTCAACAGGCCCGGTGGGCACAAGTACTGTTCCGCAGTTGTCCATAACTACCGGTGGATTTGGAAGAACTATTGATGCATAACATGCCACAGTGGCACTGGTTGGTGACGGCGGTATGAAATCTAAACGTTCAATGGTGTAGGTATATCTCCAGCTATGGTGATTGCCTTCACAATCAGCATAGTCATACTTATAAATGATCGTCCCTTCGCAGCCATCATAAGTGCCATCCATCGCCGGGCCTGTCGGTATAATTCTATTGCCGCAGTTGTCATATACCACGGGCAATGCAGGTGTTACTGCCTGTCCTTCACAGGCAACAGTGGATGACTGGTTCGCTGCCGGGATGAAATCTTCTACTTCGATGGTAACTGTATGAACATAATCATGAGTATTGCCTTCACAGTCTGTGTATGTCCATGTATAAGTCACCGTTCCTTCGCATCCGGGGACCGTTCCTTCAACAGGACCGGTGGGTACAAGGACTGTTCCGCAATTATCCGTTACCACAGGAGGCGTAGGAAGCACTATGGCTGAATAACATGCCACAGTGGAGCTGGTTGGTGACGGCGGCACGAAGTCCAAACGTTCAACAGTGTATGTATAGATCCAGTTATGATTGTTGCCTTCACAGTCTGCGTAGTTATAGGTATAAATGATCGTCCCTTCGCAGCCGGCATAAGTGCCGCTCATTACAGGGCCGGTCGGTGTGATCGGGTTGCCGCAGTTATCATTTACAACAGGTAATACCGGTGTTACTGCAAGTACTGCACAGGCGATCGTGGATGACTGGTTAGCTGCCGGGGTGAAATCCTGACGTTCTATCGTGACGGTATGAACATAATTATGACTATTGCCTTCACAGTCTGTGTATGTCCAGGTATAAGTTACCGGTCCTTCACATCCGGGGACAGTGCCTTCAACAGGCCCGGTAGGTATAAGGACTGTTCCGCAATTATCAGTTACCACAGGAGGCGTAGGAAGCACTATGGCTGAATAACATGCTACGGTGGCACTCGTCGGTGACGGCGGCACGAAGTCCAGACGTTCAACAGTATAGGTGTATACCCAGTAATGATTGTTGCCTTCACAATCTGCATAATTATAAGTATAAATGATCGTCCCTTCGCAGCCGGCATAAGTGCCGCTCATTACAGGGCCGGTCGGTGTGATCGGGTTGCCGCAGTTATCATTTACAACAGGTAATACCGGTGTTACTGCAAGTACTGCACAGGCGATCGTGGATGACTGGTTAGCTGCCGGGGTGAAATCCTGACGTTCTATTGTATAAATATATTGCCATACAGAGCTCAATCCAGCACAATCGGTATAGGTATAGCTGTATGTTCTTGTTCCTTCGCAGGATATAAGTGCAGGAACATCAACAGTAGAGGTCAGCACCGGATTAACATTTCTTCCGCATGCATCCAACACAACTGGTGGAACAGGTGCAATGGCTGCTGACAAACAAGCTACGGTGCTTCCGCCATTAGCAGGAACAACGGGAGCTGCAGAATGAATAACCTGAATTGTTTGTGTACAAGAGGCAGAATTTCCCTGCAGATCCCTCACTGTAAAAGTGCGGGTAACAATGATCGGGCAGTCTCCACTTTTTGAATCCTGGTACGCATAATAAACTATTCCGCAATTATCTGATGCAGTACCTCCTGCAGCAGCAAACTGCAGCGCTGTAATCGTGGTAATTGATTCGGAATATACCAATCCAGTGATTGCATTAGTACTACAACCGTCAACAATAATACCCGAAGGACAGGTTATTGTTGGTGGACTATTGTCAATAATACCACCAACGGTGGCACTAAGAGGTTCATAAATTTCGCAATCACCTATTAAGCTAACATCACGAACATTTATCGAATAGGTTCCTGCTGCAAGCCCCCCTATCGTAACCTGCGAGTTTCCCACTCCAAATGAAATCCATGGTCCCCCATTAATAGAATATTCAAACTCGGGGGTAACATCCGAAGAGGACTGGGCGGAAACTGTTATGGCTCCATTACTTGACGCACAGGAAACATTGCTTATTGAAGAAACTAGGGCTGTTACACACTCAACTTTTATATTAAATTCACAGGTTTGAGTGGCGGAAACAATTGAAGGGGAAGTATATGTGGCAGTATAAACCATTAAGGTGTCGCCACAAGTATAAAATCCAGGTATCGGCCCTGTAACATTAAATTCAATTCCACCCACACAGTCTCCCAGATCCATCAGTAATCCATCAAAGTAAATATTGTCAACAGCACACTTATTGTTACCATTACCGGAAAATACAAACTTCAACCGGTAGATATCATCAACAAAGGTTGAAGGAATGTTAACACTATAATGCCCTGTCGCATTCACAAAAACACTTCCGGCAAAACTTTCTGTTGCTCCACTGACCAAATAAACCGACCATGTAAAACTTCTGCCAGGTTCACATACAATATCCATTTCGATATTCAAGGGTGGTTCTATATAAACGGAAGGCGTTAAAATATATGGATCTCCGGTACCGGTAGATTGCCATAGATTTACAACACTCGGGCCGATGCGCTGAACCCTGTTGAATGTCCAACAAGCCCATTTTACTTCAGGCAGCTCAAACCCCATTACAAAGTTATAAGAGCTTCCGGGTATTCCCATGCAATTTAATTCAAAGTGAGGTATTTGCCAATCAATATAAGCTCCGAATTCCTCATTGTAAAATGTATCAGCACAGGCTACAATGTCGTCAGGACAACCTGTAACCACAATTGGTTCAGAGCTTACAATAACAGAGGCACTGCTAGTACATTCGCCATTGCTGATCACAACTGTATAAACACCACTGTTAATTTCAGAGGCGTTTGGGATGGATGGATTTTGCAAGGTTGAGCTAAAACCATTCGGACCGGTCCACAACCATGAGGTGGCATATCCTCCGTTTTCATATAAATTCAGTGTACTTCCGGTACAAACCGGAGAGTTACTTGACGCGGATGCGATACATGTACCCTGCCCCAAAGAATTAAATGCTGAAAGTATGATGATGGTAAATACGAAAAACAGCCTGGCCTTAACCGGGCTATGGAACACAGAAAAATGTGCTGTGCACTTCTCTGTTATTCTCTTCAAAGTGGGTAAAAAATTTTCCATAGGAGTATTTTTTTAAAAGTTTATAATCTATGTTTATGAAGCTTTTTAACATAAGTCAAATAAATTTTTCCCGTCTGAATTTGTACCTACCTAATATTGACATAAAGATATCCTACAGCCATTCACATTAAAATCAGTAGGGCTCTAAAATCAGTTAGCTTATCACTAAAAAAAATATTAGTGAAATACTAATTTTTTTATTGCGTATTTTGCAATTTTTATGAAACTTAACAGGGATATTATTCTCAGAAAAATTCACTCCGGGTTTTGTAAACCCAAATAATCACGGGAGATCTAGAATTATAGAATTAATAAATCTATACTACCTGATTAAAAAACACAGGCGTGAAAAATATTATAAGTAAAAAAAATTGATAGGGCGAGGATGCTTTTTTATCAGTTTTCCAGATCGCACAGTTTATTTTTTATGGCATATTTTATTAAATCAACATATGACTTCAAATTCAACTTCGATATCATGTTTGACTTATGTGTTTCAACCGTGCGCATACCGATAAACAATTTATCTGATATTTCCTTGTTTGAATAGCCTTCGGCAAATAATTTCAATACCTGAAGCTCCCTTTTTGACAATAATTTTTCATCATGAGTTTTAACAAATATGCCCTTATCATCAATTTCAGGTTTCAAACTGCTGACTATGGTATTGGCAACTTCCATACTAAAATAATTTTTATTGGCCATCAATTGGTTTATAGCTGTCATCAATTCATTACGTGTTGCATTCTGCTTCATAAGAAATCCGTTTGCTCCGGCATTTACAGCATTTTGGATATAATCAGCAGATGCAAACATGGATAAAATGAGTATTTTGGACCGCAGGTTATACTCTTTTAGTTTTTTGATCAGATCAATGCCGCTCATATCAGGCATCATGATATCCGTAATAATAATATCCGGTTTATGCTTTATAGCCGATTCAAAACCTTCAGTCCCAGACAAACAGGTGCCGCAAATTGAAATATTGCTTTCGCTGGAAAGCATGTTATGTATACCATCCAGAATTATCTGATGGTCATCCACTAATAATACCTTTATGATTTTCATATTTATTTTGGAATTTTTATCATTATTACTGTTCCTGAATTAATCCCTGTATCTATTTTTAAATCACCGTTTAACAATAATGTCCGCTGCCTCATATTTGACAGGCCGTTACCTCTACTCAAATTATGTTCGTTTTTAATAAAACCCTTGCCATTATCTTCTAATATTATAAGCATTTTTTCTTCTTTTTCTATCAGGGCAAGCTTAGCCATGGTGGCCTCCGAATGCTTGGCAATATTGTTAAGCCCTTCCTGCACGATCCTGTATATATAAAATGCTTTCTTCTCAGATATATCGTCAAAATTACCCAAAACAGAATAATCCATTTCAATTTTATAGTTTTCGATAAATTGTTTGCACAGCATATTAATTGATGCTATCAATCCCAGGTTGGACAATATCGTAGGGCTGACATTCATGGACATGGCTCTTATTTCCTCAATGACCTCCCAAAATTCCGCCTTCACCTCATCGATAACCCTGCGGGTTTCATCTATTTCATTGTTTGCAGCGTTTTCAAGTTTTATTTTTATCCCTGCCAGCTTTTGGCCCAGTCCGTCATGCAATTCCATTGACAGCCGCTGGCGTTCCAACTCCTGCCCGTCGATGAGAGCCGACATGACTTTTCGCCTTTCGTTTTCAAGGCGGTTTTCTGCTTCAATCTTCTCAGTGATGTCGCGTGAAACACACTGTATGCTTATGATCCTTCCCTTTTCGTTACGGATAAACAACAGTTTTGTATCCAGCCAGACAATTTGATTGTTCCTTTTCAGGACCCGGCAAACCAGGCTCTGGCTGGCACTTTTTTTCTGAAGCATTTCCTTAATAACAGCCCTGATTTTATACTTTTCTTCGCTTACTATCAAATGATTAATATTGGTGCCGATGATTTTGTCGGGTATATACCCCAGATGATCATAGGCCGAATTATTTACATATAAAATTTTTCCTGACCGGTCAATTAACGAAAGGACATCAACCATATTCCGCGCCAACAACCGGTATTTTTCCTCGCTGTTTTTTAAAGCAATTTCTGCCTGCCTTCGAAGCATGGAAGTTCCAATATGCAACGCGATACTTTCCAGGTACTGAAGGACTTCTAATGTGAAACGTCCTTTCCTCCTGTCGCTCAAATGGATTAAGCCGACAATCTTATCTTTGCACCGGATTGGGACCAACGCTAGGGAGGCATAACCCTGATAGATGCATTTGTTCCTTGGATGAAACCTGGGGTCTTCGCTGGAAGGCAACCCAAGAAGCGCAAAAGAATTATTTGTCCAAAAACTGCCTCCGGGAGTATACAGGTCGTTTCCATCGATGGTTTTACCGGCAAGCACAAGCCCACAATTACATTCAAGGCAATAGTTACTTTCGTTATGTGTTGTTGCTCTTTCACTTCCGTTCTTTCCGACTAAAGAATTTTCTGTCTTCATAAAATCCTTTGCAAATCCTATTTGTTCAAAATACGGAAAATCATCGCCTTCCTGCAGGCGTATACCCACAGCGTCAAATCCCGCAAGATTTTTAATAATTTCAAGTATGCGCCGGATAGAATCGCGGAATCCTGTTGGTTCGTTGAGTATCTTTAAGATATTATTGGAGATTTCGGCATAAATATCTTCAAGCTTCCTCTTTGTAATATCAGTGGTGATACCCCTGATCTTTTTTATCCGGTGCTGTTCATCACGCAACATGACCATCGTGATCCTGGCATAACCTTTTGTATTGTCTTTTCTGATAAATTCCACCTCCAATTCTGCCTTATCCCTAAGTTTATCATACTGTTTGGTCTGCAAATTAATCATGCCCTGACGGAATTCATCTATTATTAATTTTACAGATTCCGGGGTAAGGTAATCATCGAGGGTCTGATTTAAATTTTCTTCGACGGTGTACCCTAAAAATTTATATACCGATGGCGTGGTATATTCCATCTTGAGATTTTCATCCATGATCCAAAGGATATCATCGGTATTTTCTACAATAAACTGATATTTTTTTTCACTTTCTATAAGCGCTTTTTCAGCATGAACACGTTCTGTAATATCTCTGGTAACACCGTGAATTCCGGCAAGCACGCCATCATTATCAAATAAGGGCGTTATCACCAACTCACCCCATTTGGTGCGCTTGTTTTTGCATACATACTCCATCCGGAGTTTCAAATGAAAATCTTTCAGCCTTTCAGGAGCATTTTTATAACGGGTTAATTCTTCATTGAAAAGCTTTCTGGCCAGGGTGGCAGAATCTTTAGTAAAACGTTCTTCTATCGTTTGTTTCAGGTACTCTTCTTCAGTGAACCCGTTAAACCTGGTAATGGACGGAGAAACAAATATGCTTTTTCCCGTAAGATCCATCAGCCAAACCACATCCGACATTTTATCCGCAATCAGTTTATACAACTCTCTGCTCTTAACCAACTCTACTTCTACCAATTTTCTTTTTGTAATATCCCTTATGATACTGATCACCGCAAAAGGCTCATTCTTTTCATTTAATACCAATGATGAATTGGTCTCAATTTGAAAAACAGTACCATCTTTACGCAAGGCAATATAATCGGGATTTTCAACAGGTACCCGGGATACGATTTCGGTATAATTCCGGCCTGCCCGTTCCCTGTCGGAAGGAGATAAAAATTCCAAAATATTCCTTTCAGCAAAATCCACATCACCAAAAGCATAACCAAATATCTCGTAAATCTTCCTGTTTAAGGTCAGAGGGTTTCCTTTCAGGTCCAACATCACAATACCATCAGGCGAGGTTTCCACCAGCGAACGATACATTTTTTCACTGATCTTAAGACGCTGTTCAATAAACAAACGTTGCAAGGCAACTGAAGTCTGAACCACCAATGTTTCCAAAAGTTTCCTTGGTGCACCGAAATTTTCATCCCTGGCAAGTATACTGATGCCGCCATATACCTTTTGGCCAAATGTAAAGCCCATGGTGTAAATTCTTTTTACACTCAGTATCGCTTCCATTTTTTTACATAAATCCAATGGCAGGCTGCGGGCGAATAAAAAATGTATCCCTTCTTCACCAGGCTCAAAAAATTGCTGGCTTCTGAAATAGGATAGCTCCTCCGGCGTGAAATCAAAAATTGAAATCTCATGTAAAAAAGGATCCAACCCAAACAATTTTTCAATTTTCGTCCGGTATTTGTCTATCCCAAATACAAATTTAACTGTAATTGACTTGGTTTGAAGATTGTAAACCGTGACAAAGACATAGGCATCATCTACGTTATCAGATACTGTCTGCCCTGCAAAATGATAAACGTCCTCCAGGTTATCCAGACTGACAAGTTTTGTTGAAAAATCAGAAATTACCTTTTGCTCTATCAGGCTCTCTTTCACCCTCTCTTCGGCCTGCCGCCGCTCATTAATCTCAAGTTTTAACTCTTTCAGCAGGCGATTGGCCGTTATCTTGCTTTTTTCAAGATGCTCGTTGGATAATTTTAATTTTGCCTCTGCTAAGCGCCTTTCTTCCAATTCATTAAATAAAGCCTCCGTACGCTTCAGGACTTTAGCTTCCAGGATCTCATGTTCCGTAATTTTCTGGTCTTCTGACTCTTTGATGCGTAACATCGCATGTACCTGAGCTTTAAATTCGCTTTGGTCAATAGGCTTTGCAAGAAAAGCATCAGCACCGGCATCCAGCGCCTGCACACGGATGTCTTTATCTGAATCAACAAAAGCGGCCGTAACCATAACAACAGGAATATGCTTAAGGCTTTTTTTTGCCTTTAGCCTTTTGCAAACCTCAAATCCGTCCATATCAGGCATCATTATATCCAGCAGGACGACATCAGGCTTTTCTTCCTCACATAAACGAAGTCCATCAACACCTGTCAGCGCAGACAAAAATATGATTTCCGGGAAAGTCACAGCCAACAACTCTTTCATCAAAAAAAGGTTTTCCTTCCTGTCATCAATACCAAGAATTTTTTTTACACTTTTAGTCATAGCGGTATTGTTTTTCTGATGAAGAAAGCTCGAAAAACTAGTACATTTTACCTGTTTAACAAATATTAGCAAACAAATATATAAAATTTTTGTTAATTTATCAAGTATATTTTGAAATATTCTGCAATAATTTCATTGTTTTTGCCAAAAATGCATATAAAATCTTTTTTGTTCTGAACAGAAAAGGGCAAAAAAAGACTCAAACCATATCGAATAACACACTTATAAACAAGTCATTACAATATAATGTGCAGGTGCTATACAGGTATTAGGTACCACATTCATTAAAACCCAAAAAATAAAAATCCACCAGTCAGTTTTTGGGCAGGTTGACATTCAAAAATATTGGTCGCTTTTCCGGAAAAATATCCGCTTGAAAGGAAATTCAATTTTGTATTCAGGCCTAATATTACCGGCTGATAATACCCAGGAGGTCTGCCATTTTATTTATGATATGGTCTGCCTTTGGAAAGGGTCCTGTCAACATAGTTTCATTAAAAAAAACGGTTTTCATACCACAATCTTTAGCTCCGATAATATCTTTTTCATAGATATTGCCTACCATCAGGCATTTTTCGGGAGGGATTCCGATAGATTTTGAGATCAGGATAAAAAAACGGGTATCCGGTTTTTCGTATCCTAAATCTTTTGAAGAAAAAAAATGGTGGAAGTATGTATCAGCACCGACCCGTTTCAAGGCATCGATCATGTTTTGAGTGTTTGAAGCGCCTGCGTTAGTTGCAATCACCATAACATACTCATGGTATACTTTGCTGAGTACGCTCTCCATTCCCGGTATCCATTCCACCTTATCCCAACTGCACATGGGCCCGGGTTTTTCAGGAAAGTCACGCATAACCGTATCACCCCAGTCAAAAATTAAAGCCCGGATATCCTGTTTAATGTCCATAGATTGACGATTCGGCAACAGTTGTCAGGTTATTATATAATATTAGCCTGCAATTCTGAGCCAGTTAATAATATTATTATAAACTTCAGTCTTGTTAAGTTCGTTCAGCATCTCATGCCTTCCCCGTGGATAAATGGTAAGAGCGATATTTGTGAACCCTTTTTCTTTTAAAAAAGCATACATCTTTTTCGGGCCTTTCGAAAAATTGCCCACCGGATCTTCCTCTCCCGAAAAAATTAACACCGGCATCTCTTTATTTACTTGCTGGTATAACCCTGACCTGTGAATAAACTTCAGCAACCTGAAAAGTTCCCTGAAGAAAGATGAAGTGGCCACCCAACCGCAATATTCATCAGCGGTATATTTTTTACAAACCTGCACATCCCTGCTAAGCCAGTCAAAAGGCGTGGTGCAGGGTTTAAATTTACTGTTATAAGCCCCAAACGACAATTTGTCAAGGAGTTTGCTCCGGTTTTTATCGCCTTTAATAAAACACTGAAGTTTCGATACCATCAGCCCAAAGCCCAGTACCAATGCCGGATGCCAGGCAGTGCCTGATAATACTATTCCGGAAATGGTTTCGGGAAATTTTTCCAGATAAGCACGTGCATAAAAAGATCCCATGCTATGCCCCAGCAAGATAACCGGAATGTTTTCATGCGCCTGATGAATATGCCGGTTTACAAGCAGCATATCATCCAGAATACTTTCCCAACTGTTAATCCCGGATATGAAACCGGTATTTTCTAAGGACCCGGCAGTTTTTCCGTGCCCGCGGTGATCGTTGATAAAAACTGCAAATCCGGTCGCCACCATATGCCGGGCAAAATCTTCATACCTCGCCGCATGTTCGGCCATGCCATGCGACACCTGAACAATTCCTTTAACAGCGGCCCCTTCGTCCGGAAGCCAGGAATAAACGAATACATCAATATTATCTTCAGTTTTCAGGACAAAAGTTTCTGTTTTCATATCAATAGGTATTCATAAAACCTGCAAATAAAAATAACTGGGCGTTTATGTAGGTGGACATGATCCACAGGTTGGCCATGTTCACCGGCTTTTTAAAGCTGTCGAAAGCCAGAATGGTGTCCGAAACGATAAAAAACAAAGCTCCCAAAAACTCGAGAAGGTTGCATCTGTTGAAATTTCCAATCATGTTCACGAAACATAAAAAGCCAACCGTAAGAATTACCAGCATATACACCAGTACCGGGATTTTCATTTCTTTCAGGGACTTATACAGATTCAGGTAAATAAAAAGCCCGGCAATCAGAAAACCAATGGCGGCAGCCATTACCGGCAAAGAAAACATCTCAGGGGTAACCTGCTTTGTTGTAATAAAAACAATGTACAGCAACTGCATGATGAGAAAAAACACCAACCCCCCGATAAAAAATATTTTCTTTTGCGGCCAGATCAGAAAAAAATCACCCAGAAAAGCAAACAACAACGCAACAACAAGTATGTACTCGACAGAAAAACAATTCAGTACATAATAAATCGCCAGCACAGGCATCAGCAACGGTTTAGTCAACAGCACCCCAAGGGGTTTATTAAAGCTCCAGGCCATCAGATTCCCTACAGCCGCATATACAAATATGCACAACAGCACAATATTGGCAATGAGTTTGCTGTCCATCACTTCACTTTTAATTAACAAATGTATTAATATTCATTTAAATTCCGGTTTTTTGTTCTCATTTTATTTAAATTTGTGATGGCATTAAGCTGAAACTGATGGCGCGCGTCTGGTATTTCATTGTTCTACTGATCCTTTCGGAAGGCCTTCTGCAGCCTTTGTCCGCACAGGTGGTTGTGATCAATGAAGTTTGTACCAGCCCTGCTGAAGGATCATCAGGCAGTTCAGTAAATGCAAACTCGCTTTACAATACAAACAGCAGCGAACAGCCTCCGGAAAACCGGGAATGGATCGAATTGTATAATCCCCACCCTTGCAACAGCGTTGATATTAGCTGTTATACCCTCGCCTCAAATATGCTGCAACCCTCTTCCCCTGCTGATTTGCCCAACTGGGGAGCCTTTACATTTCCGGCGGGGACAGTTATTCCTCCGTTAGGGTTTATTATTGTCGGAGGAAACAACTCTCAGGTACCTTTGCTTGATTTTAATATGAATTATTACAGGCAGAACACTTTTGGCATACAATACCTCGATGGTGACGAATACCGGTGGTTTCTCCGCGATGAATACGGATGGATCGCCTTGTACGACCCCTCGGGAACTCCTGTTGATGCTGTCTACTGGGATGCCTACGGAAATTCCGGAAACTTATCCACTCATGTGGAATACGCTGAGAACGTAATCACATCAACCACCTGTGGCGGGACACAGACATTAGCAGCAGCCCGCAACATACCAGGAATTGAATACGTGGGTATGTGCATCCCGGGCACCGACGTTTCGTTCCAGAGAATCATGGATGGCGGCCCCGTCTGGAACAGCGGCCCCATCACTTCCACGCCGCGTCATTGTAACGGACCCTGCGTGGTACCGCCTGTCATTTCTTCTGCCGTTCAAAACGAGAGTTGCGCAGGAAACGACGGCAGCATCACCATTTCCATTCAGGACGGACATTCCGGGCCATACACCACCAACTGGATACAACCAGCCGGTATTCATACCAACACCATCAGCAACCTTGGTTCCGGAACGTATATCGTCCAGGTGGTCGATGCCTATAACTGTTTCATTGTTTATGATACCATCACGGTTACAGCCATACCCGAACCGTCTATTACGCTCAATATCGTCAATGAAACTTGCGACCTTGACAACGGCTCGGTACAGGCAGTTGTTGTCAATGGAAATGAGCCTGTCAATTATCAATGGAATGATCCGGGAATAGGAAATACTGCCGTTGCCAATAACCTTCCAGCTGGCAGCTATACCGTTACCATCACCGATAACCTGGGTTGTACCGCAAGTAATACGGCTACCCTGATGAATTTTCCCGGGCCCGGGATCGCCATCGACAGTGTACACGATGAAATGTGCAGCGCCGCAGACGGGGCAGCCGTTGTTGCAGTCGACGGAGGTACACCGCCTTTTACCTTTTTATGGAATTCTTCACCGGCGCAGAACGGACAGAACCTCACGGGCGTGCATGCCGGAACCTACACCGTTACCATTACCGATGCCAATACATGCACCGCAACAGCCAGCGCCATCATTACCGACACGCCACCGCCAACGGTTTTCTTCAGCAACATACAATCGGATACCTGCCGCAAACAAACCGGAGCCGCGTATTTAACAGTTACCGGGGGACATCCGCCATACAGCTATCAGTGGAGCTGCGATACGGCCAACACCGGCACATACATGACACAGCTTTCGGAAGGAACTTATTATGTTTCGGTTACCGACAGCTTTTGCACTAAAATAGTTCCGTTCACCATTCCGCTCATCCCGGGGCCCAAAGCCGATTTTAAATTTTATCCACCAATAACCACCATTGATAATCCCAATTTTCGTTTCGAGGATTGGTCCACCGGAATTATTGATTACTGGGACTGGGATTTTGGCGACAATGACGGAAGCTATCTTAAGGACCCTTTCCACTCATACACGGCGGTTGGTAATTATAATGTTACCTTAACCATCAGTAATAAGTTCGGCTGCATCGATTCCATAACAAAAACAGCCATAGTGATTGACCGGATCACGCTGTTTGTGCCCAACTGTTTTACGCCCAACGGTGATGGTGTTAATGATTACTTTTATGTTTTGGGCCAGAACATTACGGATTATGAGTTTTTTCTGTACACCCGCTGGGGCGAATTGATCTATCATTCAACGGATTTAAACGAACTTTGGAACGGCCGGTATAAAGGCAAGGTGGTCCCCGAAGGCGTTTACAGCTGGATAGCAAATTATTCAGAAGACTGGGCAGGACTGCTCCACATTTCAAAAAGCATGAAGGGAATACTGACGGTAATAAGGTAATGCTGTATTCAGCATTAAATTCCAAAAACCAATAAACAAAATACAAACAATATTTAAACAATCAATCCGCCGCGACGGACAAACAATATCCAAATAACAAATGTAAAAATCCGCCGGCGGATCAAACAGCCGTTTTGAATTTTATAAATTTTAATTTTGAATTTGTTTGTTATTTGTAATTTGAAATTTGTGATTTGATAATGTTTGTCCTTTAAAATTTGGAATTTCCAACGTGTTTCTGAACTCCAGAAATGAAAACCCATTAATCCAACCTTGCAATAATTATTTCCAAAATAATTCGTTGTTAATCATTACAGTATAAAAAAACCTGTCTGGTAAGCTTTTTTTTACGAAATTTGCAGCCGTTTTTTGTCCACATTATTTTTTCTTTTTTCTAACCAAAAATATTTTCTATATGATAACCTTAGGTTCACACGATCTCACACTCGAAGAAATTTACCTGATACTTTTTCACAAAGAAGAGATATCACTCAGCAACGAATCTATTGACAGAGTCAGCACTTGCCATAAATTCCTTGAAAAATTCAGCCAGGACAAAGTCATCTACGGCATCAATACCGGACTCGGCCCCATGGCGCCTTATAAAATCAAAAAAGAGAACCTCTTACAACTGCAATACAATGCCATCCGCGGCCATTGTTCAGGTTGCGGCGATCCCCTGCCCGACAAATTTGCCAAAGCAGCCATGCTGTCGCGCCTAAATACACAACTGCGCGGGTTTTCAGGTATTCATCCCGAAGTGGTTGAACTGCTTGCATTGCTTGTTAACAAGAACATTTCCGCCGTCATACCCGAACACGGTGGCGTTGGGTCCAGTGGCGACCTGGTACAATTAGCGCACCTTGCCCTGACACTTATTGGAGAAGGAGAAGTGTGGTACAAAGGAAAAATCACACCAACCGCTGAAGTATTTGCAGTAGAAAACATCAAACCGATCACCATGCACATCAGGGAAGGCCTTTCACTGATCAACGGCACTTCGGTAATGACGGGCATTGGCGTTATCAACCAGATGAACGCCTACAACCTCCTCAACTGGTCGGTATTTGCATCCTGCCTGATCAACGAAATTGTCGGCTCGTTCGACGACCATTATTCACGCGAGCTAAACGAGGTGAAACGCCATAAAGGGCAGGAAGTTGTCGCTGGATATATGCGAAACATCCTCAAAGACAGTAAGCTGATACGCAAGCGCCAGGAACACCTTTACGGCCGCGAATTCAAGGAAGACGTGATCGCCGACAAAGTACAGGAATATTATTCCCTGCGCTGTGTCCCGCAAATTCTCGGGCCTATTTACGATACCCTGGTAGCCAGTGAAGAAATCCTCATCCATGAGTTCAACTCGGTAAACGACAATCCGATCGTGGATGTTGAACACGAAAATATTTTCCACGGCGGTAACTTCCACGGGGATTATGTGTCGCTCGAAATGGACAAGATCAAAACCGTGATGACCAAACTTTCGATGCTTTCCGAACGTCAGCTAAACTACCTGCTGAATCCTAAACTCAACGATCTGTTGCCTCCATTCGTGAACCTGGGTACGCTGGGGCTGAACTTTGGCATGCAGGGCGTGCAGTTCACTGCAACTTCCAGCGTTGCTGAAAACCAGACACTCTCATTTCCAAATTATGTTCACAGCATTTCATGCAACAACGACAATCAGGACATTGTAAGCATGGGTACCAACTCAGCGTTGATAACCAAAAGAGTGATCAGCAATACCTACGATGTACTTGCTATCGAAATGATAACCCTGATCCAGGCCGTGGATTATCTGAACTACCAGGACCGTTTGTCGGGATATTCTAAATTTATTTACGATAAACTTCGCGAAATCGTTCCGGCATTTAAGGATGATACTCCAAAGACATTAGCCATAAAAGGCATACGCAAGTTTATGCAAAACTACAGGCTAAGGCCGGAAATCACCTTGCCTTAATCAATAAAATCCAGAAAAAAGATCAAATAAAAATTATTTGATAACAAAGGTCATTGGTGGAAGGGAATAGGTTTTCCCGTTTTTATCTTTACAGATAATGTCTTCGATATAAACTTTGTCGCCGGGGTTTTGCTTACGAACCAGGGTAGACTGCCTTTCGTTGAGCAAATTTCCTGTGTTGGTGAGTGACACCAGATCTTCGCCTATTTTTAAAGTCAGAGTGAAACTCTCAACATTGTAACCGGCTTTATCAACCAGGATTTCATTAGCAGTGAGGAAATCCATGTTCACTTCACCACCTTTTACACCATTTATAACCGCATTAGCGCCATCCAAAAGTCCGGGTTTGGCAACATTGTTCTGAGCAGTAGACATACTTGTCACGAACAACGTAAAAACAAAAACGAATAAAAAGCTGATTTTTTTCATGGGGTTGTTTTTTGTAAAAATAATAATTTTTCAAAACCAAATGCTAATTATCAGAATGAAAAGTTGAATCCGGTAATTTTTAATTCTTCAATTAATTTTTTAAGGTCCTGCTGAAGCGAGGCATTGATCGGGACACCTTTGTCTTTGCGGTCAAGCCAAATCAGGTATTCTTTTTCCCCTGCGGTAAAGATGCGGTTTTGGCCCGGCATCTTTTTGGAAGCGCGCAGTTCGCGTAAAATATTTCCTGTAATATGTTTAAATTCTTCAGGATCGGTAAATGCGTTGATATCAATGGCTATAAAAAAATGTCCCAGCGGGTAAGGGATTTTCTTTCCGTCTTTCAGGCCAAGCAACATTTTCATGTAGCTGCCGCTTTGAAGGGCAGCGGAGAGTATTTCTACTACAGTGGCATAACCGTAACCTTTATACCCGGCCATTTCTTCACCAACGCCTCCGAGCGGGGTCAGTGCGGCTTTTTCAGCCACCAGGTCCTTCAGGATTTCCTTTGCATCCGTTTTTGATTCGCCGTTTTCATCGATGACCCATCCTTTGGGAACCGGTTTTCCCTGACGTTCATAAAGCTCGATTTTTCCGCGCTGGCTCACGGAGGTGGCACAGTCGAGCATGAACGGAAATTCTTCATCCGTGGGCATGGCAAAGGTAAGCGGGTTGGTCCCCAGCATATTTTCAACGCCAAAAGTCGGTGCAATGGAAGGACGTGCGTTGGTACCGCAGATCCCGATCATATTTTCTTTTGCAGCCATCAGTGCATAAAAACCGGCAATACCGAAATGCGTGGAATTACGGACAGCCACCATACCCATGCCGAATTTTTTTGCTTTGTCGATAGCCATCAGCATCGAACGTTTAGCGATCACGTGCCCCATGCCGTTGTGGCCATCAACAACAGCAGTGGTAGGGCTTTCGCGTACGATTTCAAATTGGGTTACCGGATTCAAAATCCCGTCTTTGATGCGGTCGTAATAAATGGGTTTCAGACGGTTAAATCCATGGGAATCAATGCCCAATTTATCAGCCGTGATGAGCACCTCAGCACAGATTTTGGCATCCTCTTCAGGAACGCCTGTTTTGACAAGCACTTCCACCATGAAACGCTCCATGGTTTCAAAGTCAATATACGTAATGTTTTCTTCAGACATGATTTTTGGTTTGAGATTTATGATTAAAGTTTTTTTTTGTTTTTTGTTTAACAGTCGAATTTTATATTTTTCAGGTTCAATGTTCAATCCGCCGTGGCGGATCAATGTTCAATGTTCAATTATTATCTATTTTGGGAACTTAAAATAAGTCATAAATATGGTTATAGACTTATTTTTACCTGAATAAATAAATTTTGTCTGTGCATAATTAGGCGGGCCCAGATTTGCAGCAGCATTATTCGAAAAGCCATAACCTTCAAGGGGTATATTCATCTGGTTTTTGTTCAGTACGCCATTTTTATCTTCGTCATGGAAAACGGCCACTGAATAGATACCTTTGGGTAAGGAATCGAACGGC
Organism: Bacteroidales bacterium; assembly: GCA_035354195.1. Taxonomy (GTDB): domain Bacteria; phylum Bacteroidota; class Bacteroidia; order Bacteroidales; family CAIWKO01; genus CAIWKO01. Next base: position 54,187 of record DAOQAT010000010.1, read on the forward strand.
ACCACCATCATGGTTGCTGTGACAGGAATGATAGCCCCTCGGAACACCGGGCCGTTATTGGCAAAACTTGCATAGCTGTTGAAAACCGCAATATTTATATTTCCGATAATCCTATTAATATTTTTTATATAAACAGTAAGATTTCCGTGTAATGAATCAAAAATATTGACCATATCCTTGGGTGTAATGAATGGATTTGGTGGTACCGGCATAGCAGGCTTGGTGCTGTCGTTCGGAGTCAGCGGATTAAACTGAGCATAAGATAACCCACTGAAAGCCAACAGAAAAATAAAATAAATCAGAACTCTTTTCATCAAATTTCGACCCGCTATTTTTTGCAAAATTATTAATTTATACACTTATTTTCAACCCGTCAAAAGCAAAATGAACATTTTCAGGTAACAATTTCTCTATTTCCTCATGCTTTCCCATCATATGGCTGATATGTGTCAGGTAGGCTTTTTTTGGTTCGAGCTCCTTTATCAAATTTAATGCCTGTTCAAGATTATAGTGCGAATAATGAATTTTGGTACGCAACGCATTTACCACCAAAACATCAAGGCCGCGAAGCTTTTTCTTTTCTTTGGGAGCAATATCACTCGCATCGGTGAGGTAGGCAAAATTCCCAATACGGTAACCAAAAATTTTCAGAAAATAATGTTTTGCTTCCACAGGTATTATTTCAAGCCCGCAAATACTAAATGGAGCGTTCGTAATATCATGCTGGATGATTTTTGGGATCCCGGGATATTTTTTTTTGCTGAATGCATAATTAAACTCTCTTTTTATAGCACGGTTTACTGACGCTCTGGCATAAACATCCATAGCACATTTCTGCATAAAGTTATAAGCTCTTATATCATCGAGTCCGGCTATATGGTCTTTGTGTTCATGTGTTAACATAACGGCATCAAGTTTTTTCACGTGCTCCCGAAGCATCTGCTGGCGAAAATCAGGGCCTGTATCAATAACGAGTGTCAGGTCATCGGTTTCAATCAGGACTGATGACCTCAGGCGTTTATCACGGCTGTCAGCAGACAGGCATGTTTCGCATGTGCAGGTGATGACGGGAACACCTTGTGAAGTACCGGTACCAAGAAAAGTAACCTTCATTTTTTTAATACAAATTAATACGTTTTTACCTGGACTGCATAAAAAAACTCAAACACTTAAATTATTGCAAATATACATAAAGCTGTTTAAATAACCTGGTTGGAGGAGCTTTACCTTGTATGCATGACTGCTGCAATATCAGGGCAATCCATGGTAATACAAAAAATCCACTGGAGATAAAGATGAACCGGATTTTTTTTACCTTTACAAAAAAAAAGTTTTGACGCGTATATGAAAATGGAATCTGCTTTCGAACCAACGGATGTTTACGGACTGAATGAAAATGTTTTCAGCCTGCTGGACAAAGACTGGATGCTTGTTACGGCAGGTGTCCGGGGCGACTATAATATGATGACAGCCTCATGGGGCGGCATGGGCATATTATGGCACATGCCCGTGGCATTTCTTTTTATCAGGCCGCAACGCCATACGTATGGTTTTGCAGAAAAATATCATAAACTGACGATAACTTTCTTCAGTGAAAAATACCGAAGCATTCTGAAAACCTGCGGTACTAAATCGGGTAAAGACATTGACAAGATGAATATCAAAGGCCTTACTCCGGTCGAAACAGCCGACGGCGCCATCGCATTTGAAGAAGCCCGCCTGGTGCTGGAATGCAGAAAACTTTATTACGATGACATTAAACCGGCACATTTTATCATTTCCGATATCGATAAAAATTACCCGATTAAAGATTATCACCGCATGTATATTTGCGAAATAACCAAGGCTTATATCAAAAAACAATAACTTTTATGGAAAAAGAAAACTTCGATAAAATAAAGGCCATGTTTCAGAAATATGCACCACCACTGAGCGTCATGATGGATTCCGATGAAAGATATGACCTGTATTCAAAAAAAGAAGTGACCCTTTTCGGGCGTGCGTATAAAGAAATTTATTTCGGCAGCGTAATACTAAAACCCAAATACATCGGTTTTTATTTCATGCCGGTTTATGTATTCCCTGAAATGCTTACAAATGTTCCGGAAACACTTAAAAAATTACAGACCGGCAAGTCCTGCTTTCATATAAAAAAATATGATGAAACAGTTTTTAAAAACATCGAAAAGCTTATGAAAGAAGGGTTTGAAATGTATAAAAAACATAATTACGTCTAGGCATCATAAAAAACAGGCAAACATGTTTGAATCCATCCGGAATTATTTCTGGAATGCAGAAATAAAGAAAAAGCTTCTAAAATTTGAACGAAGCAAAAAAATCATACATCCGTCGGATGCAAAAAGCATCGGAATAATCTATAATGTTGGCGAGGAAAAAGATTACCTTATCGTGACCGACTTTGCAGGCCGCCTTCAAAACGATAAAAAAGAAGTCCGCACGCTGGGCTGGATAAATCTCAAAGACCCACCTCATTATTGTTACCCGCGTTTGATGTTCGACTACATTACAAAGCGCAATATCAACTGGTTCCATAAACCGAACGGTGAAAAAATCAACGATTTTATAAATAAAGATTTTGACCTGCTTTTAAATATCGATACCACCGACAATCCTTCCCTGACATATGCCACAGCATTATCAAAAGCAAAGTTCAAAGTCGGGTTGTATGCTGAAAAAAACAAAGATTATTTTGATTTCATGATCTCCTTCGACACACCCCCTGAAGTCCCAAAACTCATTGAACAGATGATGTCGAATATCGCCATGTTTGCTGAAAGAAGATAACATTTCTGTTTTTTAAAAATTCATTCTAAAAGGGTTTGTTTTCTAAAAACAAAACTTTTAGTTAATTTATTGTTAATCTTTTTGACAAAATATCATTATTTCCTATCTTTCGGCAAAAATACAAATACGTATGAGAAAATATATCCTTTTAATAATTATATCTATTACCTGCGGCAGCCTTTCTGCCCAGAATTTTAGTTCAGCAAAAACGCAGCAGGCCATACAGATACTGCAGGAACGCGGCGAGATCAATATCAAATTTAATGTTGCAGACAAAGCTCAAATAAACGAGGATTTAACGAACATAATGTCCATCAGTAATGTTAAGCCTTTGCTTAACGGACAAGGTTTTGAGGTACAGGCCTATGCCAACGCCCAGGAATTTCAGGAATTTCTCACAAGAAATATTTCCTATGAAATTATTCCAAGGGTACTGCCAAAAGCTATCACGATGGCAACCACGGTTGCGCAGATGGCAGGCTGGAACCGATACCCCATCTACAGTGTGTACGAACAAATGATGGCAAATTTTGCTACTAATTATCCCACCTTATGTGACATTGATACCATTCTGGCTGCTACCCCATCAGGAAATTATAGAATTTTGGTGGCAAAAATTTCGGATAATGTGAACACAGCCGAAAACGAGCCACAATTCCTTTTTTCGTCTTCCATGCACGGCAACGAAACAGCAGGTTTTTTTCTCACGCTTCGTATGATTGACTACTTATTAACCAACTACGGATCGATCACGCAGATTACTAACCTTATTAACGGTGCTGAACTTTGGATATGTCCTTTGGCAAACCCTGAAGGCACCTATTATAATTCATCGCCCGCCGGTTCAACCGTTGCAAATGCCAGAAGGGCCAATCTGGCAGGTGTTGATTTAAACCGTAATTATCCGGACCCAAGAGCCGGGCAAAACCCTGATGGTTATGCCACCCAGGCAGAAACGCAGGCATTTATAACCTTTGCCAATAATCATCATTTCAATATGGCCGGCAATTTTCATGGTGGCACCGAAGTAATGAATTATCCATGGGACACCTGGACCACCGCTGGAAACCCAAATGCGGATGCTGCCTGGTGGGAACGGGTTTGCACCAATTATGTTACCACCGGAAGATTATTTAACGCTTCATATATGACCGACACTTATGCCGATGGTGTTACCGAAGGCGGGGATTGGTACGTGATCACCGGCGGAAGGCAGGACTACATGAATTATTATCATCAGTGCAGGGAAGTTACCATGGAAGTGGATGTTGATTATATTACTCCGGTTGAAGACTTTAGTAACAAATGGAATGAGAATTACCAGGCCATGTTAAATTATATGCAGGAGTCACTTTACGGCATCCGGGGGATAATAACCGATTCGTGTAGTGGCGAACCTATCAGGGCAAAGGTTTTTGCAAACAGCTACGACCAGGCCAACGACAGTTCGCATGTTTATTCTGCTTTGCCTGTTGGTAATTACCATAAATATGTGAATACCGGAACATATAGTGTGACCTTTTCCGCTCCGGGTTATACTTCAAAAACTATTACGGGGATCTCAGTTACCAATGGCAGCGCCACTGTAGTCAATGTGGCACTTGCCCCGGCTGCCAGCCCCGATGCTCAATTTACCGGAACGATTACCGATAAATGTACAGGTACTGTTCAGTTTATAAATTCATCCACAGCTTCTACCGATTTTGTTTGGTTTTTCGGCGATGGCGCTACGTCCACTGAACTCAACCCTACCCATACATACACGACCAATGGAACTTACACGGTAAAACTCAGGGCGCTGAATTGCAAAGGAAAAGACTCGCTGGTGATGACCAATTACATTACGATCAACATGGCAGAGGCACCAACCACAACCGGTGGGTCTGTCTGTGGTTCGGGCTCCGTTATTCTCGGAGCAACCGGTAGCGGAACGATTAGCTGGTATAATGTACCTACAGGAGGAACTGCCATTGGTACAGGAACCTCTTACACCACACCCAACATCAGTACAACCACCACTTATTATGCTGATAACTATGTAGCCGCTGCCACCCAGAACGTTGGCCCGGCCGTTGGCGGGGCTTCGAGAAATGTCACAGCAAACCTCATCTTCGACGTCTACGAAACTATGACGCTGATTTCGGTGCAGGCAAGGGCAGGAACAGCAGGGAACAAAACGATAACCCTTCTTGATAACCTTGGCGCCACCGTGCAAACAGCCAGTGTTTATGTCGGCACAACAACGACAACCGTAACACTCAATTGGGTGATTGCCCCGGGGACAGGCTATCAGCTAAACACTCCGGTAAATTCGACCCTTTACAGGCTCAATTCTGGTGTTTCATATCCATATTCCATACCCGGGTTGGTTAGTATTACAGGCTGTGACGTGGGAGCCACTTATTATTATTCTTGGTTCAACTGGTCTGTCCAGGGTCAAAGCTGCCGCAGTACACGCATTCCTGCCACAGCCACAGTTCTCACACTTCCAGTTGCCGGTTTTACCAGCTCTGTGACTGACAATACTGCTGATTTCACAAACACTTCAGCCGATGCAACTTCATATTTCTGGAATTTTGGTGACGCTTCAACCAGTACCGACCAGCATCCAAGCCATACTTATACAGCCAGCGGCACATACAATGTGATGCTGATAGCCACCAACGGCAGTTGTGCAGATACCACTTACCAGGATGTAGTAATACTTCCGGGAAGCACCGGAGCTATCATCAGCGGCAAAACACGTTATGCCGGCAGAGCTATCCCGGGAAGCCCTGTACCAAATTTCCCAACCTATGATGAGGCTATTTACGATATCGATGCTGTAATCGTAAAACTAACCGAGTACCCGGGCGGAACCGAAGTGGCACGCGATACCAGTGATGCACTTGGGAACTATCAGTTCACTGATGTAGCTGACGGCAACTACCTGCTATGGTACGATAAATATGCTGCCGATACCATGCAATGGGGCAATGATATTAATGCCATTGACCTGGCACAGATCAAATATTTGATAACCAGCGATACTGTTTATAATCCCTCTTTATGTTTCTCAGGAAAATATAAGGCTGCTGCCAATGTTGATAATAACGCATACCTGAATGCAATCGATGTTGCGAGAATCAAAGCCAAGATTGGTTCCCCTGCCGATGTCACCCGAAATTTCCCGAAAGGAAACTGGGTGGCTTTTGACACTTTAATTACTGTGGCTGGTTCCAATATTGATATTGATTTAAAAACGATTTGCTACGGCGATTTCAATGCATCAAGCACTAAGTATTACGGTTCGGCAATTACCTGGGGCCTTGATAAATCGCTTTCAACTAATATTATTGCCACTTCTGAAGACCATATGGTCATAAGTGATCCTGCCTATTTTGAAATACCTCTTCGGATAAATTCAAAAATGAATGATTTTTCTGCCTTGGGGCTTGAATTGAATTACCCTGCAGATAAATACAAACTGGTAAGCGCTTTTATGCCAAAAACCGTAAACAAAAAAGGTACGGTAAAGATCAATCCGACCATGGAGGAAATCCTTGCAGACAACAGCGACCTTTTAGTTACAGAGAACGACGGGATTATCAGGGTAGTGTATGCCACTACTGACCATTTTGACGTTGCAGCCAACGATGACATGATCGTGCTTGGTTTCAGGCCTTTGAAAGATATGGTACAAGGAGAACTGGAATTTAATCTGTCAGGCACAGGAGTGATCGGGAACAAATACGGCGAAGAAAACGACCGCGTCCAACTGTTAATCCCTAAAGTTTTTGTCCAGGGAAATTCAGATCAGGGATTTGAGTTTTCCGGGTACCCCAACCCGTTCTGCAGCCAGGCAACAATTTCGTATAACTTACCTGAAAACGGACAGGTTCACTTAAAAGTTTATAATGCCATAGGTGAAATGGTTTCAGAACTTTTGAATGAATCTCAGGAAAGCGGGCCACATTCGGCAGTGTTCACGCCAAATAAATTGTCGGCAGGTTTATATACTTTTAAACTGGAATTTACAGGTAAGGAAAAATCAACATGCCTGATACTGAAAATGTTTTATTAAAAAAAGATCGGGTTTCCCATTATTTTTTTGAATCAATTTGACAATGCTTATCATTAATTACTTTTAGTAAAAAATTTTTCATATGCGTAAAAATATCCTTCTTTTAGTTTTTGCAATCCTCTCATGTAGCGTTGCAGCACAGAATTTAACAAAATCCCAAACGCTGCAGGCCATGCAGATATTACAGGACCGCGGGGAGGTGGTGATTAAATTCAATGTTGCCAGCAAAGCCATGATAAATGACGATCTGACGAATATCATGTCCATTGATAAAGTAAAAAAATTACCAAACGATCAGGGTTTTGAAGTCACTGCTTATGCGAACCTGACAGAATTTCAGAATTTTTTAAGCAGGAATATCCCCTATGAAATCATCCCAAAATCCCAGCCAAAAGCGCTGACCATGGCAACGACGGTCGCACAAATGGCAAGTTGGGACCGCTATCCGACTTACAGTGTTTACGAGCAGTTGATGGCAAATTTTGCAAGCACCTATCCCACTTTATGTGATCTTGATACCATCATGGCTGCGACACCTTCCGGTAATTATAAAATCCTGGTTGCGAAAATTTCCGATAACGTGAACACGGCCGAAAACGAACCTCAGTTTTTATTTTCAGCCCCTATTCATGGAGATGAACTTACAGGCTATGTTTTGTTACTGCGAATGATCAATTACTTGTTAACCAACTATGGTTCGATCTCCCAGGTAACAAATCTTGTTAACGGCGCTGAAATATGGATTTGTCCTTTGGCGAATCCTGAAGGGACGTATTATAATTCATCACCTGTCGGTTCAACAGTTGCCAATTCCCATCGGGGCAATCTGGCAGGAATTGATATGAACCGCAATTATCCTGATCCAAGAGCCGGGCAAAACCCTGATGGTAATGCTACTCAGCCCGAAACTCAGGCTTTCATGACCTTTGCTAATAATCATAATTTCAATATGGCCTGCAATTATCATGGCGGCGCCGAAGTGACAAATTATCCCTGGGACACATGGACAACCTCCGGAAATCCAAATGCCGATGCTGCCTGGTGGGAACGGGTATGCTCGGCGTATGTGGCCACTGCCCGTTTAGTTAATGCATCATATTTGGCAGACCTATCATCCGCTCCCGATGGTAGTGGCGTAACTGAAGGTGGCGATTGGTATGTGATCACAGGCGGCAGGCAGGATTATATGAATTTTTATAAACATTGCAGGGAAGTCACCATTGAAATTGATATGACCAAACAAACTCCTGTTGCAGACCTGAATAATAAATGGAATGAAAATTACCAGTCGATGATGGATTTAATGCAGGAATCACTTTATGGGGTGCGCGGTATTATTACCGATTCGTGCAGCGGCCAGCCAATACGGGCTAAGGTATGGGTAAACAGCTACGACCAGACAAATGACAGTTCCCAGGTTTATTCTGCTTTACCGGTGGGCAACTATCACAAATATATGATTGCCGGAACTTACAGTATTACTTACTCTGCTCCCGGTTATACATCAAAAACCATTAACAATGTAGTCCTTGCAAACGGAGCTGCCACGTATGTCAATGTATCCCTTGCACCTGCGGCAAGTCCGGATGCTCAGTTTACCGGAACCATCACCGACAACTGCGCAGGCACGGTTCAATTTACCAATACCTCTACCGCTTCTACGAATTTTATCTGGTTTTTTGGCGATGGCGCAACGTCCACCGATGCTAACCCCACACATACTTACACAGCAAACGGTACCTACACCGTAAAACTCAGGGCACTGAATTGCAAAGGAAAAGACTCGCTGGTAATGACCAATTACATTACGATCAACATGGCAGAGGCACCAACCACAACCGGTGGTTCGGTTTGCGGTTCAGGTACTGTGGCTTTGTCGGCATCCGGCGCAGGTACACTGAACTGGTATGATGCAGCCAGCGGCGGAAACCTTGTAAACACAGGAACTTCATACTCCCCGTCACTTTCAGGTACGACCACCTATTATGTTGAAAATAGCGAGATCGGCACCCCGACAACGGTCGGAAAAACTTTTGTCTTGAGCGGTGGAGCAGGTACAAGCACCGGTGAACATTACCTGACTTTTGATGCATATACACCATTTACACTAATATCGGTAGTGGTTTATAATACTTCAGCCAGCGCGCTATCCAAGACCATTGCTTTAAAAAACAGTTCGGGTACGGTGATCAACGGGCAAACAACCACATTAACGATTCCTTCAGGCCAGAGTACTGTAACGCTTAATTTTGCTGTGCCGGTTGGCACTAATATGAGGCTTTCGTGTACCAGCGGTGTGAGTTTATACAGGCATAATACAGGTGTTACATTTAATTATACTGCACCCGGAATACTCGCTATAACAGGCACCGATGCAGGCAGCACCTATTATTATTATTTCTACGAATGGCTTGTTCAGACACCCGGATGCATCAGTTCCCGTGTTCCTGTGACGGCCACCGTACTCACGCAGCCTGTGGCAGGATTTACCAGCTCTGTTGTTACTTTAACCGCTAATTTTACAAATACCTCAACAGGGGCCACATCGTATTTCTGGAACTTCGGTGACGGTTCAACCAGCACCCTTCAGAATCCAAGCCATAACTACACTGCCAGCGGCACATTCACTGTAATGCTGATTGCTAACAACGGGGGCTGTGCTGATACGACCTATCAGGATGTTACCATACTTCCTACGGGCGGAATCGACGACAATATTTTTGCTCAGGTTTGTATATATCCCAATCCTGCAAATACTGATATTACAATTATGCCCGGAAGCGCTGTCGCAGGCGAAGTTCAGATTGATATCTTTTCTGTTACCGGCGAACTGGTATTTTCTAAACTCCTGAATGCAATGAATAGCAAGACAACCATTGATATTTCATCCTTATCTGACGGGGTTTATTCGCTCAGGCTGATCAACGGTGAACACAAGAAATACTTCAGGATTATTAAGTCGGAATAATTCTTCTTACTTTTTTGCCTGCCTCCCGATCAGCCAGCTGGCTGATGTGGGACTGGCAAAAAAGCAAGCAACCCGCCTGACCATTCGGTCACGAACGGGCAGGAAAAAGACTTTCTGGCGAATGCTTCAGCCCGCCTGAACGAATGTTCATTCGGGCAGACACGCCAGGAATTGCCTAAGCACCCATTATCCCCTGACATTTTCTAAAAACCGTGTAATAATGCATAATAAATGGGAATTTTTTTACACATAAAAAACCAATTAAATAAAAAATATTATCTTTGCCGCGGAGAAATGGCAGAGCGGTCGAATGCGGCGGTCTTGAAAACCGTTGTACCGGCGACGGTACCGGGGGTTCGAATCCCTCTTTCTCCGCCAAAACATTAAAATCCGGCGCCAGCCGGTTTTTTTGTTTTCGGGAATACTCAAACTTGTTTGAAAGTATTCCTGAAAACAAAAAAACGCCT
>DAOQAT010000011.1:0-62403 GCA_035354195.1 Bacteroidales bacterium
CTTCTTCCCGGCCATGAAGTTTGCGACAGGTATAGGCGATGCTTTGCCCGTCAGGGCTCCAGGCAATCTGTTCCATGCCTCCGTCGGGAGTCAGCGGAGTATCAAATTTGTCAGTGCCAAGAATATCAAGCGCTTCGGTAACATTCCCGTCCGAATAGGAAGAGACGATGATATGGCTGAAGGCATAGTCGTGCCAGCTGTCCCAGTGGCGGTAAAAAAGGTCGTCGATGATACGGGCATCGGCTTTGGGAAGATCCGGATAAAACTCATTGGCCGTCTGGTCGAGTTTGATGTCGCGGATGAAAAGTATATGTTTCATATCCGGCGCATAAGCGAAGCCATTTATTCCGCCTTCGAACGATGTGATCTGTTTTCTCACGGTGCCGTCCGGGTTCATTTCCCAAAGCTGGGGATCGCCGTTTTCGGCCGAAATATACCCGATCTTTTTACCGTCGGGGCGCCAAACCCCGTTCCATTCGCTGCCGGGAGAATTGGTGATATTCACAGGTGTTCCGCCGGCCAAAGGGATGATATACAGGTCGCGGTTGCCTTTGTTCTCTTCAAGGTTATAAAAAGTAACGCCGTACAGCACGGTCTTTTTATCAGGTGAGAGCTGCATATCGCTCACCCTGCCGAATTTCCACAGAAGCTCAGGGGTCAGCTTGTTTTGTGAGAACAACGCTGGAATGGCAAATACCAGCAAAGAAATGAAAACGATTATTTTTTTCATGGTTATAAATATTAAAATATCAAAATTTCCAAAATTCCCGGGTCCAAATAGGCTATTAATTTTGTTACTATTTCATTATTCTATCCAGCCGGTTCAGCCCGTCAATAGCCCGCTGATAATTGACCTTGAGCTTCATGGCCTGCTGATAATCTGCTTTGGCATACATCACATTCCCCAAAAGTTCATAACAGTATCCACGGTTGTAATAGGCCTCGGCATAATTAGGGTCACAGTTGATGGCATCGGTAAAATGCTTTGCTGCAACATCATACACCTGAAGATAAACCAGATGGATGTAGCCAAGGTTGTAATGGGCATATTTATATTTCGGATCAATCTTAAGCAAGGCTGTGTATTTCTCTATGGCTTTGTTGTACTCGCCGTTTTCCTGGTAAAACAAGGCCAGGGAATACAGCGCTTCTATACTTTTCGGATTGACTTTCAGCGCATTATTAAAATAATCCACGGCCAGAAAATTGTGTTTTACCGAATACAAAAGCCCGAGTTGCATATAAGCATGAAAATACTCCTGGTCTTTTTCGACGGTAATCTGAAAACTGCGGACTGCCTTGGCGGTATCGCCCATATCTTTGTATGCCATACCGCGGATAAAATCCGCTTTTGCATTTAACTTGTCAATTACCAGCGCTTTATCGGTGTATTCAAACGTCTTTTTATAGTCTTTCAGGTAGAAATAAACCTCTGCAAGTTTGAGTAACGCCTCCGCGTCCTCAGGATTAATTTCAATGGCCTTGTTTAAAGCATCCTTGCAATTATTGATCTTCCCCATGGCAAAGTATACGTCTGAAAGGGTCCTTAGGTACAGTGAGTTTTTCGAGTCGATGGTGATGGCTTTATTGATATCATTGAGCGCTTTATCCGGATCTTTTTTATCAAGGTATAAAAGGGCCCTCTGGTTATAAAGCGCGGCATCCTTAGGGTTTTCATTAATTTTCTTAGTGATCTCGGCCAGATCGGAAGGCAAAGAGTCGGTTTTTGTACCGTCCTCATCTGTTTTGTGGTGGTTTCCACAGGCAACTATCAGGCAAATCATCAGCAGCCCGAGTGTTTTCAGGATATAGTTCATAGAAAAATTAAGGTTGAAAAATTCATAAATAAGTTTTCAGGACCAAAGTCCATCGTTTTTGTGTTTTGTTTAAGAGACTGTCTCAAAATATTCTTTTAATGATTTTCACCGCCTTCTTACCCCTTCCCAAAAGGGAGGAAGTCGCTGAAAATCAGCCATCCGCCAACTGGCGGAATGGGGAAATGATGATTTTCAGCAAAGGCTATTTTTGAGACAGCCTCTTGTATGTGATATTGCTTAATGGGCTAAGCCCATATTTTCAATTTCACCAAAATTGGTACTAATTCAATTTCTCCCTGATTTTGGCTTCAAGTTCTTCACTGAGTTCGGGGTTGTCGAGCAGCAGTTGTTTCACGGCATCCCGTCCCTGGCCCAGTTTGGTTTCGTTATAACTGAACCATGAGCCGCTTTTCTTGACGACTTCCTTTTCCACACCCAGGTCGACAATCTCGCCAATTTTTGAAAAACCTTCCCCATAGATAATGTCCACCTCAGCGGTTCTGAATGGGGGCGCAACTTTGTTCTTCACGACTTTTACCCGGACCCTGTTGCCGATAACGATATCGCCTTCTTTTATCTGTGAAACCTTGCGAATGTCAATACGAACAGACGCATAAAACTTCAGGGCATTTCCACCGGTGGTAGTTTCCGGGTTGCCAAACATGACGCCTATTTTTTCGCGGAGCTGGTTGATAAAAATGCAGCAGCAGCGTGTTTTGCTTATGGTGGCGGTCAGCTTCCGGAGCGCCTGGGACATCAGCCTGGCTTGCAGGCCCATTTTTGAGTCACCCATTTCGCCTTCGATCTCGCTTTTAGGAGTCAGGGCCGCCACAGAGTCAATAACGATGATATCAATAGCGCCCGAGCGGATAAGGTTTTCAGTAATTTCCAAGGCCTGCTCCCCGTTATCGGGTTGTGAGATCAGGAGGTTTTCGATATCGACGCCGAGTTTGCGCGCATAAGAACTGTCAAAAGCGTGTTCCGCATCGATAAAGGCTGCAATGCCGCCTTTTTTCTGCGACTCTGCTATGGCATGTAATGCCAGTGTAGTTTTTCCGGAAGACTCAGGCCCGTATATCTCGACTACCCTGCCCTTTGGAAATCCGCCAACACCAAGAGCCACATCAATGCCAATGGAACCGGTCGAAATAAACTCGACATCCTGAACAGGGTTGTCGCCCAGTTTCATTATAGCGCCCTTACCGTATGATTTTTCGATTTTATCGAGGGTAAGCTGTAAAACTTTAAGTTTTTCTTTGTTTAAACTTTCATCTTTTTTTTCTACTATTTCTTTTTCTTTTGCCATAATATTTATTTTTAATTATTTGATTTTCAATTCATCTAAAATTTGCCTGGTGTGATCATTTGTATTTACCTTAGTGAAAACGGCTTCGATAAGCCCCTTTTCGGAAATCACAAAGGTAGTACGGTTGATACCATCAAAGGTGCGGCCCATAAACTTTTTGGGACCCCACACCCCATAAAGCATGCATATTTTTTTATCCGTATCAGCAACCAGCGGGAACGGAAGGCTGTGTTTGCTAATAAAATTTTTATGAGATTTTTCACTATCGGCGCTGACCCCGACAATAGCAAAGCCTTTATCAATCAGCTGCTTATAATTGTCACGAAGGTTGCAGGCTTCGGCCGTACAACCCGGTGTACTATCTTTCGGATAAAAATACAAAACCACTTTTTTCCCACTGAAGCGGCTCAGGCTGATACTGTTTCCATCCTGATCAATACCGCTGAATTCAGGAGCGGGATCTCCTTTTTTCAATGTAATCATGAAAATTTTTTATTATACAAATTAAACGAATTTTATCGAGCTTATAAACATTTGTTCAAAAAAAATCTGTTATTTATGGCAAATTCATAGCAAAAAAATTTCGATTTTCTTAATACGTATATGTTCATCACAAACTCCGGATTTTCAAAAAATAGACTAAATTTGCATGTTCATAAAAATCAAAACAAATGACCATTGAAAATAAGCTGTTGAAGCCCGATTATTTATTCGAAGTAAGCTGGGAAGTGTGCAATAAGGTGGGCGGAATTTATACCGTAATTGCCACCAAGGCTTCGGGTATTGCTGAGGAGTTGAAGAACAATTATATCCTGATCGGGCCGGACGTATGGAAAGAAACGCGGGTAAACCCGGATTTTATTGAAGATAAATACCTGTATAAATCCTGGAGGGAAGATGCCGAAAGTAAAGGCCTGAAATTCAAGGTCGGCAACTGGAACATTAGCGGGAGGCCGGTAGTCGTGCTCGTTGATTTTACCCAATATTTTACTCAAAAAGATGATATTTTTGCAAAACTCTGGGAAAAATACGAGGTAGATTCCTACTCGGGCCAATGGGATTATATTGAGCCGGCGCTTTTTGGCATAGCCGCTGCCAATGTCATTCGCAGCTTTTACGATTACCAGGTAATAGCCGGCGACCATATTGTAGCGCAGTTTCACGAATGGATGACCGGAGCGGGAATACTTCCGCTGAAAGATAATGCGCCTCAGATCGCAACAGTCTTTACCACACATGCTACCGTGATGGGAAGATGTATTGCCGGTAACGGCATGCCGCTATATGGCAAACTTCAGGAATATGATGCCGAATCACTGGCAAAAAAACTGGGGATCATTTCAAAATTCTCGCTTGAAAAAAGTTCCGCAAAATTCGCAGACTGTTTCACTACGGTTAGTGAGATCACCGCCGATGAATGTGAACATTTTCTGGATAAAAAAGTCAATTTGGTAACTCCCAACGGATTCGGCGACACCCTGGTCCCCGACGAAGCAAGCTTTGCCACCAAAAGATCACTGGCACGTGAAACCATAAAAAAAGTTACCGAAGGGTTGACCAACCAGCCTTTGAGTGAAAACCCGGTTTACCTGCTAAACAGTGGAAGGTACGAATTCCATAACAAAGGTATTGATATCTATATTGATGCGCTGGGGCAATTGAACAAGAATGAATCCCTGACTCAAAATATAGTGGCGTTCATTGCTGTCCCTGCCGACCATGCCGGGCCTTCGAACAACCTCGCTCAACGGATGCTTCAGCCGGATTTCAACCAGCCGGTCAGCGGTGAGTTCTGCACCCATGGCTTGAATAATTACGACCATGATCCCATGATCCAACGGATAAAAGCCAATAACCTGAATAATGCGCCCACAGATAAAGTCAAAATTGTCATCGTTCCTTGTTATCTGGACAGCCATGACGGCATCATCAACCTGGACTATTATGATTTTCTCATCGGGTTTGACCTGACGGTTTTTCCTTCGTATTACGAACCCTGGGGCTACACACCTCTGGAAAGCATTGCTTTTCACATACCTACGATTACCACCACGCTTGCGGGATTTGGCCTTTGGACAAAGTCGAAATTTACGAACCCGGACAAATTTGTCAGCGTCATAGAACGTAACGACGAAAATGACGAGTATGTAACCGGCATGATCTCTCAGCGAATTCTCGAATTTGTCAACTGCACCAAAGAAGAAAAAAGGACAGCACGGACTAAAGCATATGAACTATCGCGTATGGCTCTTTGGGAAGAGCTGGTGAAAAATTATTATATCGCTTATGACCAAGCCCTGAAGAAAGCTGCCACACGTTATGAACTGTATAAAACAAAATCACAATCCATACAATTTGAAATTAAACCGCCCAAACAACTGACTCCAACATGGAGTAAAATCCTGGTGCGGCCGAGCATCATCGACAAACTTTCTCCCTTGTACAAGCTGACCCAGAATCTTTGGTGGACCTGGAACCAGGACGCTATCGACCTGTTTGAGATGATCAACCCTGAAATGTGGCAACAATGCAAACAAAATCCTATTACACTGCTTGAATCCTTGTCGCTGGAAGATTATAAAAAACTTGTAAAAAGCGCTTCTTTCCGTGAAAAGCAGGATAAGGTTTTCAAGAAATTTACGGATTATTTGTCCTATGGTCCCAAAAAACCCAAGGAAATGGTTGCCTATTTCAGTATGGAATTCGGGTTGCACCATTCGTTGAAAACTTATTCCGGAGGCCTGGGAATCCTGGCCGGAGATTACCTTAAAGAAGCCAGCGACTCAAATGCCAACATCGTAGGTGTGAGCTTATTATACCGATATGGTTATTTTGATCAGCATATTTCATTATTAGGCGATCAGATCGCATCCTATCATCCGCAAAAATACTCACATTTGCCTTTGATACCGGTACGTAAGAAATTGTCGGAAAGTGATGAAACTGCCAGTTGGCTGAAAGTTCATATTGCAGCTCCGGGGCGAACGATCACTGCAAAAGTATGGCGCGTAGATGTGGGCAGGGCTTCGCTCTATCTGCTTGATACCGACATTGAAGAAAACACCGCCGAAGACAGAACTATTACCCACGCTCTGTATGGCGATGGTTCTGACTTACGTTTCAAGCAGGAATTATTATTAGGTATTGGCGGTGTCCGCATGCTGGAAGAACTTGGCATCAAGCCGGATGTCTATCATTGCAACGAAGGCCATGCTGCTTTTATGGGCATTGAAAGGCTCCATAAATATATCAATAATGAAAACCTCACGTTCAACGAAGCCGTTGAAGTGGTAAAAGCTTCCTCGCTGTTTACCACGCACACAGCGGTTCCGGCCGGTCACGACACCTTCAGTGAAGACATCATCAGAACCTATATGCCTCATTACGCCGACCGCCTGAAGATAAGCTGGGACACGTTTATGAACCTGGGAAAAGTAAATGAGAACGATCCCAAAGAAAAGTTCAGCATGAGCGTGCTGGCAGCGACCTTATCATCCGACACCAACGGGGTAAGTAAAATCCACGGAAGAGTTACCTGCCAGATATTTTCGAACATGTATCCGGGATATTTTCCTGAAGAACTCCATATCGGGTATGTGACCAACGGCGTACATTTCCCTACATGGATTGCAAAACGCTGGAAAAAACTGTACGATGAAACGTTCGATCCGAAATATATCAGCGACCTGTCGAATCATGAATATTGGCAAAAGATTTATGATGTCCCCGATAAAACTATTTGGGATATCAGGCAGCAACAAAGAGTCGATCTGATCGAATTTCTGCGCAAACGGCTTATGGCTGAAATGACCTTGCGCCAGGACAACCCCCAACAAATATTCAATGTTTCTGAAACTATTAATCCTAAAGCTCTTACTATCGGATTTGCACGCAGGTTCGCCACCTACAAACGTGCGAACATGATTTTTTCGAATCTTGACCGTCTGTCAAAAATCGTAAATAATAAAAAATATCCCGTCCAGTTTGTTTATGCCGGAAAGGCTCACCCAAAAGATATTGCAGGCCAGGAACTTATAAAAAGGATATATGAAATTTCCAATATGCCTGAATTCATTGGTAAAATCCTGATCGTTGAAAATTACGATATCGAATTAGGGAAGATGCTGGTTCAGGGTGTCGATATCTGGCTCAATACTCCTACCCGCCCGCTGGAAGCTTCCGGGACGAGTGGCGAAAAAGCGGTCATGAACGGAATTATTAATTTCAGTGTACTTGACGGCTGGTGGGCCGAAGGATACCGCCCCGAAGCAGGATGGGCGCTGAAAGAAGAACGCACCTACCAAAACCAGGCTGCCCAGGATGCCCTTGATGCCGTTACCATTTACAATATCCTTGAAAATGAAATAGTTCCGATGTTTTACAGCCGGAATGAAAAACATATTCCAACGAAATGGGTGCAGAAAATAAAAAATACGATTGCCCTGATCGCTCCGGAATACACCACCAAACGTATGATGGACGATTACCGAAGTAAATATTACAACAATATTTACAAACGTACCGTGCTGATGAATTCCGATAACTTCCTGAACGCCCGCAAACTGGCATCATGGAAACAGAAATTATTGCGGGGCTGGGACAGCATTGAGGTGATGTCCGTCACGACCACAGATTCCAATAAAAAGGCTTTAGGCCTCGGGGAACAGTTTTTCGCAGAAATAAAACTTAAACTCAATGAATTAAACAAGGATGACGTTGGTATTGAGATCGTTATAGGCCAAAAAGTCAATGATGTGGTGAGTAAAGTTTTAGTTCAGCGTGAAATGAAAATAAAAGAGATCAAGCATAATGTAGTCACCTATTACCTGGAATTACCATTGGTAAGGATCGGCGTTTTTGATTATGCGTTCAGGATATTCCCGAAAAACCCACTGCTGGCCAACAGGCAGGATTTCAGCCTGATGCGGTGGATCTGACCTTGAACTATAATTTGTGCCTTCAAGGCGGAGAGCTGTTAACAGCAACTTATTTCTGATTATAAAATCCTCTGCCGTAATCAATTATGTGAAAACAATAAGGTAATTCTGCCTTACTTGCTATCATTGTTATTATTCACGTTGCCCTTTTTCAGGGTTCCCCTAAAAAAAAATTTTTATTATGAACACAGGTTCATTATCTTTGCTGAAATTTCAAAAAAAATGAATGAATTTGATTTGAAGGCGAAAGACTGGGATAAAAACCCGATGCATATGGAACGATCTGTCGCCATTGCAAACGGAATAAAAAAAACAATACCATTGCAGCATACCTGGAGAGCCATGGAATTCGGAACGGGCACTGCCCTGCTCAGCTTTTTACTGAAAGATTATTTTTCAGAAATTTTATTGATTGACACGTCTGCCGAAATGATAAAGGCAACGAAGGAAAAAATTGCGGCAAGCTCTGCCAGCAATATGAAAACCATGCTTTTTGACCTTGAGAAAAATGAATTGAAGGATGAAAAGTTCGATATAATTTATACGCAAATGGTTCTCCATCATGTTACAGATATTGAACTTATCACAGGCCGTTTTTTACAGATGCTGAATCCTGGTGGCTATCTCGCTATCGCGGATCTGTACCCTGAAGACGGGACATTTCATGATGAAAATTTTAAAGGGCATAAAGGTATAGATGCTGAAAAACTTAGCGCGACCATAGTGCATCAGGGTTTTACAGAAATTTCTCACAGCACCTGCTACACCATCAAGCGCTTGAACGAAAATAATACGATAAAGGAATACCCGGTTTTTTTATTAACAGCTAAGCGTAAATAATAGATTATGCCACGTACACCAAGGAATAGAAAAGTTTGTACCCCTCCAAAAATGCTTGGTTTCAGGCCTTACGGTCTAAAAAAATGCAGGAAAAAAAGCATTATCCTTACTTATGATGAGTTCGAGGGGTTAAAGTATATCAACTACGACAAACTCACTCAGGAAGCCGCCGCAGAAAAAATGGGGATCTCAAGGCCCACATTTACACGCTTGCATAACAGTGCCCTGAAAAAAATCGCCAAAGCTTTTGTAGAATGCCTGATAATTGAAATTGAAGGCGGTAATGTTGTATTTGAAAAGGATTGGTATAAATGCGGCATATGTTTTAAATTAATTGACGGTATTGAAAATCATAAAAAATGTAAAAACTGTAAATCATTCGGCCCTGATGAATTGATAAAAATTAATTAGTCAAAAATAAATAAGCTGTTTCCCGATGAAGCATGATGAAAAAAAATTAAAAGATCTTTTAGCCGAAGATTTCTTATTCACTGAAGGAATTAGCGGCTGCATAAACTGTGGAACCTGCACCGCCATTTGCCCGGCTGCAAAATTTTTCGAGTACGATCCGCGGCAGTTGATGGATACCGTTCAACGGATGAATAATGATGAGTTAATTGAATTGCTGAAAAGCGATGTGATCTGGTTTTGCGGCCAATGCCTTAGCTGTAAAACCCGCTGCCCCAGAAACAACGTGCCGGGCTATATTATCACCGCATTGCGGCGATTATCGCAGGATACCGGATATTTTGCCGAATCCGCCGAAGGCCGCAAGCAATTAACCATTAAGCGGACGGTTGGCGAAAATATTATCAAACACGGCTATTGTGTTTTTGTGGATGAAATAGGACTGGACAAGCATCCGGAACAAGGCCCGGTTTGGCAATGGTACCGCAACAACACCGAAAGCATATTAAAAAAACTGGGCGCTAATTACAAAGGTAGCGGCGAGGGCACACTGCGAAAGATTTCCGAAGCTGACCTGGCCGAACTATACAGCATCCTGGAAGAAACGGGCGCGCTGGAAAAATTTAATAACATAGAAAAAAACTGCCATGAAGATTGAAGGAAAACAAAATATCTGGAAAGAATATCAGAAGGAAATACCCGATGATGATTATTACTATGCACGCAGCTGCATCCGCCAAAACTTTTTTCCGGCTTCGGAAGAAACTTTTCTGAAGATTGTCCGGGAAGTGCTCGGCAAAAATATCTATGATGATGAACATCAAACCACCTGCACAGGGATTGCCTATCACTCCGACCTGGTGGCATTTGACACCACCATGACGGTGGCAGCGCGGCAGTTTTCGCTCATGAACAACGCACAACTCAAAAATTTCGTGGTTTCCTGTGTGACTTCTTTCGGAATTTATTCTGAAGCGCTGGCAACGTGGGAGCATGTTCCAGAAACGCTCGAAAAAACAAAAGAACATCTCAAAAAGGCTACCGGACGTGAATTTACTGCACCCGAAATTGTGGCTCACACCAGCGATATCATTTATAAATACCGTGAACAAATTAAAGAAAAAGCAAAATTCCTCCTCATAAATAAGCATACCGGGAAACCCTTGCGCGTGGTGGAACATATCGGCTGCCATTATGCCAAGATATTCCCGCATAAAGGTATCGGAGGCGCAGAATTTCCATATGTTTTATCGGGCATGATCGAAAGCTGGGGCGGCGAAATTATTGATTATCCTGAACGCCGGCACTGTTGTGGCTTTGGATTCCGGCATTACCTGGTCAAGGAAAACCGTGGTTATTCGCTGTCGAATACCAAGGTAAAATTTGACAGTATGGAGCCGTATAAACCTGATTTTGTAATTACGAACTGCCCCGGATGTAACTTTTTTATGGACCGCTGGCAATATGTCATTGCCGAGATGAATCATAAAACCTATGGTGAAAATGGCTATGGCATACCTGTACTCACCTATGAAGAAGTTGCCGGGCTGGTTTTGGGATTTCCTCCCTATTCGCTGGGGCTTCAGTTGCACCAGGTAAGCGTAGAGCCTTTATTGGATAAAATCGGGATTCCTTACGACATCAATGAAAAATATCTGGGATTTAACAATGAAGACATTGGGGCGCCTGCAAAACCAGGTGTATTAAAAGTGTAATTAAGATTCCTATCTAACATCAACAAATGAAAACTAAACCACTATGGATTTGAAATCCATAGGTTTTAATAAATGAAAAAATGAAATTTTTTCTCACTCCATTATCCAATTACCAGTCGGTGTATTTGGCTTATCCTTATGATGTTCCAGATATTCCTGTACCATTTCATCAGTTATATTCCCCGTGCTCCATGCTCCATATCCTATTGCCCAGAAGTGCCTTCCCCAATAGCGTTTCCCTAACTCGGGGAATTCTTGCTGCAACATCCTCGAGGTTCTACCTTTTAACCGGCGCACCAAATCGCTTATACTTATGGATGGTGGATACTCTATATGCATATGGATATGGTCTTTACTTACTACTCCTTTCAAAATACACACGTTTTCTGAGTTACATATTTGAACTAATAAATCTCGGCATCTCTTCTGAACATCGCCTTGTAATATATGATAGCGATATTTTGTCACCCATACTATATGAACACTCATCCGACTCACAGTATGTGAACTCTTTCGAAAGTCTTCCATTCTGTAAAACTAACAATTTTATAGAAACTAAAGTAGCCGCAATAAAATTGCGGGGATTTAACCATTTACGAAACATTAAAAAAAACATAGCTGTAAGCGAAAGTGGATTCGTATTTAATCCAACTACAGGAGATTCATTTTCATTAAATGGTACAGGTTTGGAACTATTGCAAATGCTTGGCTCCGGAAAGGCCCCGGAAGAGATTAAATCATACCGGCATCAAAAGTGGGGTCAACATTAAGAAAGACTGTGAAGTGAATTTCAATTTCCCCTGAAGCGTAGGAATTAATTATGCGTAACGTAAGTATAATGAGAAAATGAAATTTTGCAATGAGCAAAAATTTGTGAAATGAACGCCAGAATTTTATCTTTGTAAAAATTATAAAATAATCAACTCCTTCGGAAAGAGTTGATGATAATACAACCGAACACTTTGAAAATTTCAAAAAAAATATTTTCCGTCTCATTATTATTGTTGTTTCTTTTTCCGACGATAATACGGGATTTCCACCACCACGAACATTTTTTTTGCCAAGAAAAAAATGAAAAGCATTTTCATCAACATCATGCTGATTGTCCCATATGCAAATTTGAATTTTCCTTTTTCAAACAGGATTTATTTAAAGTAACTTTTGACAAAATATTTTTTTCTGACAAGTACTTTTCATTCTATCAGGTTCCCCATATAACACAAACAGGTCTTTTGTCCTTTTTTTTGCGGGCACCACCTTTTCCTGGCCAACTTTAAATATTAATTAAATCATTTTTTTTTAATTTAAAACCTAATGACATGAAGAAGGCATTATTTCTTTGTGCATTGGTGCTTATATTTTATGCAGCTGATGCGCAAAACCAAATATCAGGAAAAATAACTGATCATCATAATTTACCATTAGCAGGAGCCACGGTGCTTATGCCTGAAATCAACAAGGGCACGGTGACGGATACAAATGGAAATTATTTAATAACTAATTTACCAAATGGAGAAATACGAATACAATTTTCATTTATCGGATATAATAATGTGATTAAAACAGTTTTTTTATCAGGCACTAAAACAGAACTGAATATAACTCTTAAGGAAGCTCCTTTAGAGACAGAAGAAGTTATTATTTCCGGTGGCTATAATTCTACGCAACATGAAAATGCCGTAAAAATAGAAGTGCTGAAACTTGGCCGGCACTCCGACCTTGTATCGCCAAATTTTACTGAAATACTTACAAGAGTGCCCGGTATTGACATGATTTCGAAGGGTAACGGTGTGTCAAAACCAGTTATCAGAGGCCTTTCGAAAGACAATGTGCTGGTATTAAACAATGGTGTGAGGTTTGAAAACTACCAGTACTCTGATCATCATCCGCTCGGTATTGATGAATTTGGAATTGAAAATGTAGAGATCATCAAAGGGCCCGCCTCGCTTCTGTTCGGAGCCGATGCCATAGGTGGTGTGATCAATTTTATTAAGGAAAAAAATGCACCTGTCGGAAAAATAACAGGTGATTACAACCTGGACCTTTTTTCCAATTCGTTGGGAATGGCCAATAATATCGGTATCAAAGGCGCTTCAAAGAAATTTTTTGGCGGGCTGCGTTTGGGACAGAAGACGCATGCAGATTTCATTCAGGGCGGTGGTGACTTTGTCCCGAATTCAAGATACAGCGAGTACAGCATTAAAGGGGATGCAGGATATACCAATAAAAACGGTGTTTTCAAATTAAATTACGATTTCACTCAGGAGAAGCTCGGCCTTGTTGAAGATGAGGCCGTGGAAAAAATCACTTCCAGAGGCAGGAAAAACAGTATCTGGTTTGAGCAAATGAATAATCACATGCTGGCATTTCAAAACAAAATGTTTTTCAATAAATATAAAGTTGAACTCAATGCAGCTTATCAAAATGCCGGCTTAACACATGTTGCGGGACAAGACACCACTGAAATTGCCATGAACCTATCCACCTTCACATATGAGGCCCGGCTCAATTTCCCTTCAACCGAACGATCAGAATATATTATCGGGTTTCAGGGATTAAACCAAATTAATAAAAACGTCCATAATGCAGAGGTAGTGCTTCTGCCCAATGCCCACACTGATAATTACTCGCTTTATTTCTTGCTGCAATATACTTTTTTCAAAAAGTTAAGGCTGCAACTTGGCGGCCGCTATGATTATAAAATTATCGCCACCGAAGAAGTCGGCGACCCGTCAGATTATAATTACCGGGCAGCTTTGAAAAAAAATTACGGAAGTTTCAGCGGATCGTTCGGCGGCACTTATAATGTCACTGAAGAATTGCTGTTCCGTGTAAATCTTGCCACGGCATACCGCACACCAAACCTCGCAGAATTAACATCAAACGGAAAACATGAAACCCGTTATGAACTTGGCAATGAAAATTTAAAACCGCAAAACACTTTAGAGACGGATGTGAGCGTCCATTATCATTTAAATGATATTACCATGGACATTGCAGGATTTTATAATATTATTGACCGGTATATTTACATGAATCCAACAAGCGACACAACCAGCATAGGCGACAGGATTTATATATACACACAATCAAATGCAGTTCTGTACGGCGGGGAAGCAGGTTTACAAATACACCCGAAAAATGTTAATTGGCTGATAGCAGAAGCTACTTTTTCGACGGTTACCGGTAAGTGCACTGACGGAAGCTATTTGCCGTTTATTCCTGCCAATAAGCTCCAATTTGAAATCATAGCAGAGATTAAGAAACTCGGATTCCTGCGAAATGCCTTTATTAAGGTTAACTCACCGACAGTGTTTAAACAAAAACATCCATCACCTGAAGAAGAAACCACTTCCGGATATTCATTGCTAAATGCAGGAATCGGCGCCAGCATAAAAGCAGGTAATCAGCTCATATCGCTGGCAATCGGAGTGAACAACATTTTTGACAGGAAATATATTGACCACCTATCAACGTTGAAGGAAGTGGGTTTTTATAATCCCGGTAGAAATATATCGCTGAGTTTGAAAATCCCATTTGCAATTAAATAGCAATTGATTAATAAATAAAAATAAATTTGGTAAATGAACAATAGTTCATTATCTTTGCGGTGAACTATTGTTTAATATAATTATGTCTCCAAGAATAAAAGTAATAAGAAAAGTTTCAAATCCCCCAATTATTAAGGGGTTTAAACCATATGGACCGGAATCAGGAAAACAAAAATTAGGACCGGTTAATTTATTATATGAGGAATATGAAGCCATACGTTTAAGCGACTATGACATACTTAATCATCATCAGGCATCTGTTATGATGGGTATTTCAAGACCCACTTTTACACGGATTTATGCTTCTGCTCTTCAAAAAATTGCAATAGCATTTGTTGAAGGCAGACAAATTTCCATTGAAGGCGGGAAAGTGTATTTTGACAGCGACTGGTATCATTGTTCAAAATGTGGCTGTTACTTTAATAATCCTGAAAAAGAAAAACCTGTTAATAATTGTCCGCTATGCGGAAGTCAACGAGTTTATAAGTTTGATTATGAGAATGCCCATGAAGATATTGCGGACAAAACTTGTGATGATATGTGTATATGCCCTGGCTGCGGGTTTGAACAAGAACATCAATACGGGCAGCCATGTAGTAAACAAATATGTCCACATTGTAAAAGTTTTATGAAAAGAAAAGGAAGTCCAAATTGCAGAAATTTTAAAAACAAATAATATGAAAGTTGCCATTACATCTACGGGAAATACATTTGAATCAACCATTGACCAACGATTTGGTCGTTGTGCTTACTTTGTGATTTATGACACAGAAAGCAAAGCAATAGAATTTATTCCTAACCCCAATAAGGATGCAGAAGAAGGCGCTGGCCCTGCATCAGTGCAATTAATTGCTTCTCGCAATATAAATAAAATTGTGTCTGGTGAATTCGGCATAAAAATAAAACCGCTGTTAGATAGCTTAAAAATTCAAATGATAGTTCTAAAAGAACCTGAAAAAAAAATTAAAGATATTCTTGAAATGTTGCATCATTAAAATTAGTAACATTATTATGAAAATAGCAGTTCCAACAATAGGCGGTTTACTTGATGAATATTTTAAATCATGTGAAGTTTTTACAGTTTTTACAGTTGATGATTCAAATAATATTGTTGATACAGAAATACTGTGTACCCCGGAGGGGTGTGACTGTAAAAATAATATTCCATTAACCTTGCAACAGAATGGTGTTACTGTTATCCTTGCCTATAAATTGCCGGAACATGCTGATGGTGTTTGCTCACATTATGGTATTACGCCTTATCTTGGATATTCAGGTAATGTAGAAGATGTTGTCAAATCATTTATTAAACAATTAAAAAAACCAAAACTTAAAAAAAAGAAAATTGCTCAAAACAATTAATAGTATAAATAAATTTAAAAAAGGAGGTCATTATGCCAAGTTTTAATCAAACAGGTCCCAATGGACAAGGTCCTATGACAGGCCGAAGAATGGGACGGTGCACAAATTTCGGTGCAAATTTAAAAAATCAATCTGCTATAATTGTCAATGAAAATCCAGGAGAAAACAATACTGAGAATAGTCAGGGACTTGGTTTTGGCTATGGAAAAGGTCTTAGTCGTGGCAGAGGACGTGGTATGGGGCGACAAAATCGTTTCAGAGGAGGATTCTAATTATTACAACAACGAGGAGTGTCTGTAGTTTTTTCTCGTTGTTTTTGTGAATTTGAAAAATAAAATAAATCAAAAATAAATTTTTATGGAAAATCAAGAAAATATTGCTATGCCTCGTATAGGAGACAAAGCACCAGAATTTAAGGCTGTAACAACACAAGGTGAAATTAATTTTCCTGCTGATTACAGTGGAAGTTGGGTAATTCTTTTTAGTCATCCTGCAGATTTTACACCAGTTTGCACATCTGAGTTTATGACTTTTGCAACATTAGAAAACAAATTTAATGCAGCAAATTGCAAACTTGTAGGATTGTCTGTTGACGGATTATACAGCCATATAGCATGGCTTCGTACAATTAAAGAAAAAATTGAATATAAAGGGATGAAAGATGTTGAAGTCAAATTTCCTTTGATTGAAGACATTACTATGGAAGTTGCTAAAAAATACGGAATGATGATGCCCGGAGAAAGTAACACCAAAGCAGTAAGAGCTGTGTTTTTTATTGACCCCAAAGGAATAATTCGCGCAATTATTTATTATCCATTAAGCCTGGGACGAAATTTTGATGAATTATATCGTGCACTTATTGCCATGCAAACTGCAGATGCACTTAGTATTGCTACACCAGCCGATTGGCAGCCAGGTGATGATGTGATTGTACCAACAGCAGGATCATGTGGTGTCGCAAAAGAAAGAATGGAAAGTAAAGAAAATATTAAATGCTACGACTGGTTTTTTTGCACCAAACCAATTAGTAAGGAAGACGTTGAAAAAATATTAATCAAAAAATAAAACATGAAAATGCAAAAAGGTGCTTATACATTATTAATTACCCCTCTCAAAGAAGATGGTAATCTTGATGTAGATGGATTAAAATTACTTGTTGAACGGCAAGTAGCTGTTAATATTCATGGTATTGCCCCCTTGGGCGTTACTGGCGAAAACACCCTGCTTTCCGACTCAGAAGAGCTTAAAGTACTTGAAATTGTTGTAAAAACAGCTAATGGTAAATGCAAGGTAGTCCCTGACACATGTTCTTCAAGCCTTTGGCGTGCAAAAGAAAAAGTAAAAGCATTTGCTGATTTAGGTGCAGATTACATTTCAGTTTTTTCGCCTTTTTTTGTGTTACCTAAAGCTGAAGGGATAATGAAGTTCTATGAACAACTGGCTGATGTTTCTCCCGTACCAATCCTGCTTCACAATTCAAAAGACAGAACCTGTGTGGAAATTGACCCTGGAATGACAGCTTTACTAGCTAAACATCCGAATATTGTTGGCATTAAGGATGGGAACAAAGGGCTTGACCATCTGGCCAAAGTCATTCTTTTAACAAAAGATGAGGATTTTTGTGTTTTCACAGGTAAGGATACTACAGCCTTTCCTCTGTTGTCGTTCGGCGGTGCCGGATCTTTTACAGTGGCCGGAAATATCGTTCCCGAGGTCATGAAAAAAATGATAGATCTGGCTTTGGAAGGTAATATGGCTGAAGCTCAAAACATGCACTATAGATATTATCCATTGTTTGAAGCTTTGCGTTGGGAAACCAACCCCATGTCGGCCAAAATGGCTTTAAACCTGATGGGCTTGCCTGCTGGTGGTTTACGCCTTCCTCTTACTCCGCTCAGTGAGGATAAAACAGCCAAACTTAAAGAAATATTAGAACGCACTGGCCTTATTAAGTCTTAAAAATAATTCAGAGCATTGATCAAACTGAACTAATGATTTTAAAAACATGAGTACAATTCGCGAACTATTAAAAACTTCAGGCTATTCTGATAAAGCAATAGATTATTATGAGAATAAAGTAAATGTCGGTACAATCGAAAATCCGGATGCACAATATAGGCATACAGGTTCTTGCGGTGATACCGTAGAGATTTTTTTAAAGATATCATCAGGTATAATTGCCGAAGCAAAATTTCAGGCTATAGGGTGTGCCGGTTCTTTTTGTTCAGGCTCTGCATTGACCTCCATGGTTGTCGGCAAAACTCTAAAAGAAAGCAAAGAAATTAATGAGCTTGATGTTCTGGAGCATCTTGGAAATATCCCTGAAGAAAAAGTACATTGTGCGCACTTGACAGTTGTAACCTTTAGAAAAGCTATTGAAGAATATCTAAAAAATAAATAATGTTTCTTTCATAAATATTACTACGCAAATGCTTTTAATTTTTAACCGTGAGCCTTATGATAATACAGACATTAACTGGAATGAGCTTCGCCTGACAGAAACATTACGTAAAAACGGGCATGAAGTAAGGATTTTTCTGATGAATGATGCTGTAGATATGGCAAGAGATATGTGCAAACCACCTGAAAATTACGATCAGGATTTGTCACAAATGCTGAAAGAATTAATTCATCATGGTGTGCCTGTAAAAGTTTGTGGGACCTGCATGTCACGTTGTGGAATTTACAAAAATTATCCTTATTTCGAAGGATCTGAAAAATCTACCTTGGCAGCCCTTGCGGAATGGGTAGCGGATAGTGACAAAATATTGACATTTTAACTTTAAAAACTCATAAAATGAATAAAAAGATCGCAATTCCATTAGAAAATGGAGTATTATGTCCTCATTTCGGACATTGTCAAACATTTGCAATTGTAAATGTTGAAAATAATGTAATAACAGAAGTAAAAGAAGTGATTCCCCCTGAACATGTGCCGGGATTATATCCCAAATGGGTAGCTCAATTTGGTGTTACAGATGTTATTGCAGGCGGCATGGGGCAACAGGCCATTATGCTTTTTAACCAGCAAAACATAAACGCTTTTGTTGGTGCACCGGTAAAAACACCTGAAGAACTGGTCAATGATTTTATTACCGGTAAACTGGATTTAAATGCAAATTATTGTAATCATGAAGAGCATGGACATGATAACTGCGGGCATTAAGCAGGCTGATGCGGTGGATATAAGATGCAGACATTGTTTTCTCAGGACATATAACCGTCTGTTCGATAAGTATAAAATAGAAAGAAATCAACGACTCTATTTTTTCATGCATTATAACCAAATTCTACTGAAGTATAAAACTCTAATAAGTCCTGAAATTCAACAGTTGTTAAATGAAAAATTTTGTGAAATCATTGGTGTTGACGATCCATTTGAAGAGGAAAAATCAAATAGCAATAAGATTGCAATGGGGCTGTATGCCAGGTGGAAAAACGAAGTACTCGAATCGTCAGATCCCTTTAACTTAGCACTAAGACTTGCTGTAGCAGGAAATATCATGGATTATGGAGCATATGAAAAATTTGATATAAGGCATACCATTCAAAAAGTTCTTTCTGCAGATTTTACCATCGATGCTTCATCCAGATTAAAGAACAAAATCAAAAAAGCAAAAAAAATATTGTATCTGGGTGATAACGCAGGGGAAATAGTTTTTGATAAAATTTTCATTGAAACTATTATGCATAATAATTTGACCTATGTGGTAAGAGGTGCTTCTATATTGAATGATGCAACTCTAGAAGATGCAAAAAATACAGGAATGGATTTAGCAGCCGATGTATTTTCAAATGGTTATGGTGCGCCTTCCACTATTTTAAGAAAATGCAGCCGGGAGTTTCAGAAAGTATTTCAGGAAGCTGATTTAATTATATCCAAAGGGCAGGGAAACTTAGAGGGGTTAATAACTCATCATGACCCCAGAATTTTCTTTTTACTTATGGTAAAATGTGATGTAATTGCTGATTTGTTACAAGTGCAAAAAGGCGATTTTGTTGTTTACAATCAAAATTGATAATACATGCTGGCACTTTATGTTATTTTAGCTTTAGTAGCAGGGAGTTTGGGAAGTATCGCACTTGCCAGTTCATTACTTTTATTGAACAACAAAAAGCTTGAAAAAGTATCCACTCACTTAACTTATCTTGCCGGTGGCACACTACTGGGAGCTGCATTTCTTGGTATGATTCCCAGAGCTACTGAAATGATGGAAGCTACGCTTGTATTCAAGTTGATACTTTCCGGATTGCTTTTCTTTTTTATTTTAGAAAAATTTATTCTGTGGAGAACATGCCGGAATAAAGATTGTGAAAGACATGTACATGCTGTTGCCCCAATGATTTTATTCGGCGATGCTTTCCATAATGCGATTGATGGTATCATTATAACTGCTTCATTTCTGACCTCAATTGAATTAGGTGTTTTTGTAACTATTTCAGTAATATTCCATGAGATACCTCAGGAATTAGGGGATTTTGGGATACTTCTGAAAAGTGGATTGTCCCGTAAAAAAGCGCTATTTTATAATATGATATCCGGAAGTACTGCTATTGTTGCCGGAGGGGCAGCATTTTACTTTTTGGATACCATAAAATCATTGATTCCCTATGCATTGGCTTTTTCCGCATCAAGTTTTTTATACATATCTCTTGCTGATTTAATACCGGAAATGCATAAAAAAACTAAAATAAGAGATTCTGTGTTTCAATTTTTACTTATCGTATCCGGAATCTTAATTATCTATTTGGTGAAACAAATCAAATAAAAATATTCTAATGACTACGTTTTATGGAAAAAATTAAAATTGGAATAATAATTTGCAACAGGTATCATAATTGCGTCGGTTGTAAGTGTTTCAGGGCGTTTCAGAATCGTGAAGGTGCATTTAAGATTTATAAAAATCTGGATGCTGAAATTGCGGCATATACTACCTGTGGCGGTTGTCCGGGTGGCAATATTGAGTATGCACCTGAAGAAATGAAAAAAAACGGAGTTACACATGTTCACTTGGCTACAGGCTTGATTGTTGGGTATCCCCCATGTAATCATATTGAATATTTTAAAAAGTATATCACAGAGAAATATGGGATGACGGTAATTATTGGGACACATCCAATTCCTCAAAAATATTTTTTGCCACATAATAAACTTAAAACATGGCAAAGTAAGTTTTGGCAACAAACTATAATGCCCACTATTGCAAATGAACAAACACGCTTGAAGTATGATTGAGCCCTTAAATATTAAAATTGCTATTGCCAGTGGAAAAGGTGGAACAGGCAAAACTTTTGTTGCTACAAATATTTTTTTCTCTATAGCCAATAACCATAACACATTACTAATTGATTGCGATGCGGAAGCACCTAATGCAGCTGCATTTTTCAAATCAACTCTGACAGATACCGAAGAAGTATATCAACAAGTTCCGGTAATTGATGAAAATGCCTGTACTTTTTGTGCAAAATGCAGTGAATGGTGTCACTATAATGCCATTTTTATAATTCCGCCAAGTAAAATAATAAAAGTCCTAGATGACATGTGTCATGATTGCGGTGCATGTTATGCGGCTTGTAAATTTAATGCCATTGAAGGAAAGAAAATGTCGCTGGGACATATTATCACATGTGTCACAGAGCAAAAATGTAGGATTATTGAAGCCCGCATGAATATTGGAATTATGACTCCGGTTAAACTCATTAAAAATGCAATAAAAAAATCTGCTGCTTTTAACGGGATTGTTATCATTGATTCGCCACCAGGAACATCCTGTCCTTTTATTCAAACAACGTCGGCAGCTGATTATGTGATATTGGTTACTGAGCCAACACCTTTTGGCCTGAGCGACCTAAAACAATCTATCGAAACCCTGAACAAAATGAATAAAAAATACGGTGTTATCATCAATAGGGCGGGTATCGGTAATTCCGATGTTTATGATTACCTCAAACATGAGTGCATACCACTTCTTTTAGAAATTCCTTACGATGAAAAAATAGCAATGCTATACTCAACAGGAAAAATTGTTTCAGAAGAAGTGCCGGAATACCAAAGTATGTTTTTAAAAGCAATAGAAAATTTAATTTATTTAAAAGAAAACAAAAAGATATGGTAAAAAGTAAAAATGTGTTAAAAAATACTGTTAAAGTTTTATCGATAATTTCCAGGCTAATCATAGGCTTGGTTTTTACATTCTCTGGATTTGTCAAGGCCGTTGACCCATTGGGATCCAATTATAAATTCATAGATTATTTTGATGCATTTGGAATGCCATGGTTAAACACGCTGGCATTACCTCTGGCTTTTATTTTAAGCGGCCTGGAATTTTTAATCGGAATCTGCCTTTTGATCGGAATCCAAAACAAATTAGCACATTGGGGTGCTTTAATTTTTATGGTAATTTTCACACCCTTAACCTTATGGCTTGCCCTTACCAACCCAGTTCACGACTGTGGCTGTTTTGGAGATGCCGTTATATTAACCAACTGGCAAACCTTTTATAAAAACATTTTCATTTTAATACTCCTGATAATTTCTTTTGTTTACCGAAACAAATTTAAGCCGTGGGTTAAAAAACCGGTTGAATGGGTTATAACTGTATGCTTTGCTGTAATTATTACTATCTTTTCATACTTTAATCTGGAACACCTGCCAGTAATTGATTTCAGGCCATATAAAATAGGAACGCATATCCCTGATAAAATGATAATTCCAAAGGGTGCCCCGGCAGATGTATATGAGCAATATTTTACCTTGCGCGATACCGTGACAGGAAAAGAAATTTCAGTTGAAAGCAAAGTTTATGTGAAAGATTCTTCTTACTGGGGTAAAAAAAGTGTTTACAAATATGTTTCCAGCACAGATCCTGTGCTCATAAAGCAAGGTTATGTACCTCCTATACATGATTTTACAATCGAATCACCTGAAGGAGATGATATTACAGCAGATGTCCTTGCTGATTCAGGATATTATTTTATTGTAGTTGCCTATGACCTTAATAAATCCCGAACTAAAAATCAAGCCCTTATCAACAGCATATATGAGCAGGCAGTTAAAGAAAATAATAAGTTTATTTGCCTGACATCTGTTTCTACCAATGAAATAAGCGCTTTCAAACAAAAAAATAATGCCCGATATGATTTTTATCTGACAGACCCAATAACATTAAAAACCATTGTAAGGTCAAACCCGGGATTGGTATTATTGCATAAAGGTACCATTCTCGCCAAGTGGCATTCAAATGATATTCCATCATATTCTGAAATTAATCAAAAATATATGTCAAAGTGAATCAGATAGCAATAATCAGTGGTAAAGGTGGAACCGGCAAGTCAAGCATCAGTGCAGCATTTGCCACTATCGAAAGAAACAATATTCTTGCTGATTGCGATGTAGATGCAGCAAATTTATATCTTATTTTTAATCCCGTTCACGAAGAAGAAGTTGTTTATATAGGAAGCAATATTGCTGTGATCAATTACAGCAAATGCACAAATTGTGGGAACTGCTTTAATATTTGCCGTTTTGATGCTATTGAATATATTGATGGAATAATAACTATTAAAGAAATTTCATGTGACGGTTGTTTCCTATGTTACCGGATTTGCTCTGAAAATGCGATACACATGCAAAAAAATGATAAGAGCAGGATGTATGCAGGTGCTTATCGCAACGGGAAAATGGTTTATGGCATATTAGCTCCCGGGGAAGAAAACTCAGGAAAACTTGTTAGTTTAATTCGTGAAAAGGCAAAGAAACTTGCTGAAGAAAATAATTGTCAGACAATTATTTTAGATGGTCCTCCGGGAGTTGGCTGCCCGGTTATTTCAACCATTTCCGGGGTATCAAAGGTAGTTATAGTTACAGAGCCCACCATGTCTGGATTGTATGACATGATACGTGCAGTTGAAATCACTCAAAAATTCAATATTATCCCTACTATTATAATTAACAAATACACCATAAATCTAGATATGATGCGGCAAATATCTGATTGGTGCAAAAACCATAATTTACAGGTAGCCGGCTGTATTCCTTTCAGTAATGAAATTGTTGAAGCAATGGTTCAGAAGAAAAGCATTATAGAGTTGGATGAAAATTCAGAGATAAGTAAAATAATTTTAAAAATTTATGAAACTTTAATTCAATAATTAAGAAACTTAATAATGTTATTTCATAAGAAAAATACAAACAAATCTGAAAAGTCTCAAAAAAACCGTGGCACAGGCTTTAAAGGATATTGTGTTTGCCCCCAATGTAATTATAATATAATTCATCAACGTGGCACACCTTGTACGACAATACAATGTCCTGTTTGTTAAACACCCCTTGTCAGACAGGATGTATTAAGTTCTTATAACAAATCTCCGGAAGAATATGATGAAGAGACAACGGAATTTCCAATTGTAAATATAGAACTTTGTACCGGTTGCGAAATATGTATAGAAAATTGTGCTTTCGAAGCTATTATTTTGAAAAATAGTAAAGCAAATATAATTAATAAGAAATGTATGAAATGCAGAGCATGTGTTAACATCTGTCCTTCAGAAGCAATTAGCTAAAAATATGATAACTTTCGGACCTATACCGTCACGCAGATTAGGGAAAAGTTTAGGAATAAACAATATCCCTTTGCAAAAGGTGTGTTCGTACTCATGTATTTATTGTCAGGTTGGGTTTACTAAAAAATATAGCATAACGCGTGAAAAGTTTTATGAACCTGAATTTATTTACTCAGAAACACAAAAACATCTAGAAAAAATAAGTAATAAGGACTGGCCCAATTATTTAACATTTGTATCTAATGGCGAGCCGTCACTGGATATAAACCTTGGGAAATCAATAAAATTGTTAAAAACTTTAAATTTGCCGGTTGCTGTGATTACAAATGCTTCCCTTTTAAATTATGCATCAGTAAGAGAAGATTTAAAATCGGCCGATTGGGTTTCAGTAAAAATTGACGCAGGTAATAAAATAATATGGAGGGCGATAAACAAACCACTAATGGGTATTGATTTTAAAAATTATATACTAGGGTTGCTTGCATTTTCAAAGGTGTTTAAAGGGAAATTGGTAAGCGAAACAATGCTTGTAAAAGGTGTTAATGAAACAACAGGAGTATTAAATCAAACAGCAGATTTAGTTTCAAAGATCAATCCTTCCATTGCTTACATATCAATACCAACCCGGCCACCGTCAATATCGCTGGTAAAAGCGCCTGACGAACTTGTTATAAACGAGGCATATCATATATTTTCTGAAAAAATTAAAAAAACAGAATTATTACTAGGCTTCGAGGGAACAAATACCGGCCTAACCGGCAATGCCGCCGAAGACATTTTGGGAATATGTGCCGTTCATCCTATTAGGGAAGATACCATGAGGGAAATTTTAAAAAAAGACCACGCCAGCCCAACATTATTGAAATCACTAATATCTGATAATCAAATTAAAGTAGTACCTTATAACGGTAATTTTTTTTATATTAGAAAAATTTAATAATAAGAATTATCCATAACAAAAAAATTAAAAAACTTATAAAAATCAATATTAACTAAAAAAACACAAAATGAAATCAAATTCACTATGGACAAAAAATTTCCAGTCGGTAGTCGACAACGGGAGAAATCACAGTTTAGTAATTGACCTTCCTGAAATAAAAGGAGGTAATAACAGCGGTCCTACTGCCCTGGAATTATGTGTCATGAGTTTCAGCGGCTGTGTCGGAACCATTTTCGCTATGGTAGCCGAAAAAATGCGTATAAGCTTCAACAAATTGGATGTAACCGTTAGTGCAGAACAAAAGAATGATGCTCCAACCATTACAAACGTTCATTTTATTTTAACAATTGCAACTTCTCACGAAAAAGAAAAAATTCAAAAATGTCTTGACCATACGCTTAATACTTGTCCTGTTGGCTTAATTTTTAAACAGGCTGGTATTGAAATTACAAACGAAATAAAATTAATATAAAATGAGTGTCTCTGAAAAAATCAGTATGCCCGGTATTAAAAACATTATTGTAGTGGCGTCGGGCAAAGGCGGTGTTGGAAAATCAACAGTTTCTGTAAATTTAGCAATTGCGCTTGCGATGCAGGGAAAGAAAGTTGCGTTGGTGGATGCTGATATCTATGGACCATCCATCCCTAAAATGTTAGGTTTAGACAATGCAATGCCCGAAGTGAAGAATATAAATGATAAAGACATGATGATACCGGTTGAGAAATTCGGTGTGAAAGTCATGTCTATCGGGTTCTTTGTGAAATCCAACCAAGGATTGATCTGGCGCGGTCCAATGGCAGCAAATGCAATAACACAACTTTTCGAATATACCCTTTGGGGAGAAATTGATTACATGATTATTGATTTTCCTCCGGGAACAGGAGACATTCAACTGACAACCGTGCAAAAGTTGAAACTCACAGGTGCAATCATTGTAACAACGCCCCAGGAAATTGCCCTAAATGATGCACGCAAGGCAGCATCAATGTTTATTAACCCAGATATAAATATACCTATTCTTGGTATTATTGAAAACATGTCGTGGTTTACGCCGAAACCACACCCGGATGAACAGTATTTTATTTTTGGTAAAAATGGAGGCAAAAACTTGGCTGATGAACTAAACACACAACTAATCGGTCAAATACCTTTCGTTATGGAAATTGGAGAAGCCGCCGAAAAAGGAGAAAGTGTTTTCAGCCAGGATAATCAATCCGGAAGTAATGCTTTTAAAAAAATTGTAACTTATTTACTTAAAGAAACAACAATATTAACAAATTGAAAAATAGAATTAATTTACTAAAACATAAATTCCAACAAAAAAATCTTAAATCTTAAATCTTAAATCTTAATTAAAATGGGATATTTATTTACATCAGAATCAGTATCTGAAGGACATCCAGATAAAATTGCCGACCAGATATCCGATGCATTGGTTGATGCATTTATTGCAGCAGACCCCGATTCAAAAGTAGCTTGCGAAACTCTTGTTACCACCGGACTAATGGTTTGTAGTGGAGAAATTAGAACAAAAGGATTTGTTGATATCCAGAAAATTGCAAGAAATGTTGTGAGAGAAATTGGATATACCAATGCCGATTATAAATTCGAAGCTGAGTCATGTGGAGTCATTTCCACTATTCATGATCAATCAGATGATATTTTTATGGGTGTTGAACGTGGTAATTATGAAGATCAGGGAGCAGGCGATCAGGGAATGATGTTCGGATACGCTATCAATGAAATGGACAATTATATGCCTCTTCCTGTAGAACTCGCTAACATTCTTTTACAGGAACTTGCTGCAATCAGAAAAGAGGGTAAACAGATGAAATACCTCCGCCCGGATTCAAAATCACAAGTAACAGTGGAATATGATGGTGACAATAAACCTATAAGAATTGATACGATTGTCATTTCTACACAACATGATGAATTTATAAAAACAAAACATCCTTCTGAAAATGATATTTATGAAGCTGAGAAAGCCATGCAGGGTGTCATAAGAGAAGATGTCCTTAATATTTTGTTTCCACGTGTTATTGAAAAATTACCTCTTATATTTAAAAAACTATTTAATGATAAAATTACCTTACATGTAAATCCTACGGGTAAATTTGTTATTGGAGGTCCTCATGGCGATACGGGATTAACTGGAAGGAAAATCATTGTAGATACTTATGGCGGCAAAGGCGCTCATGGTGGTGGTGCATTTTCAGGAAAAGATCCTTCAAAGGTTGACAGGTCGGCTGCCTATGCAACCCGGCATATTGCTAAAAATCTTGTTGCAGCCGGTATAGCCGACGAAATTCTTGTTCAGGTGGCTTATGCTATTGGTGTTGCGAAACCTGTAGGCCTATATGTGAATACATTTAACACATGTAAGGTTAAAGATAAAAATGGCATTACTCTTACTGATGGTGAAATATCTTCAAAAGTTGAAAATATTTTTGACATGAGACCGGGCGCTATAATTCAAAGATTTGGGTTGAAAAATCCTATTTATTTAGCTACCGCTTCTTATGGGCATTTTGGAAGAGACCCGTTTAAAAGAAAAGTTCAAATGGGAGCAAATGGCAATCAGGTTTTTAAAGAAGTGGAATTTTTTGCATGGGAAAAATTAGATTATGTCGCAAAGGTTAAAAAAGAATTTGGAATGAAATAATAATTTTTTAAACAGAAAAAATATCACTATTCGAAATAAACAACATTTTTGACAGGAAATATATTGACCATCTTTCAACATTAAAAGAAACAGGTTTTTTTAATCCGGGAAGGAATATTACGTTGAATTTAAAAATCCCATTTGGAATTAAATAAAACTTGTTTATAAAAAAATATAAAATAGTTTGTATAATGAACGCAGGTTCATTAACTTTGCAGGATTATTTAATTATTTTTTGACTAAAAACGAAGTTGATTTGAAAATACAGAAATAGGTATCATCCTATACATACTGAGAAAGCTATTGCAACTGCCATAAAATTCAAAATTCCATTTCTTGCTATCAAAAATGATAGCATAGAATGCGATTCAGGGAACACCACCCCAGTTTTTACAGAAAGAATATTTGCAAAAGGATATTGCCTGGCAGTTCGGTTACAATGTAGGACTGACACAAAATAAAAAAATCATAAAAAATAAAAAAACATGAAAGTAGCAGTACCAACCAGAAACGGACAAGTAGATGACCATTTTGGCCATTGTGAATATTACACAATTTTCACCATTGAAAATGGTAAGGTTGAAAAAGAAGAAACTATGAAATCACCTGAAGGCTGCGGTTGTAAATCGAATGTAGCGCCCATGCTCGCACAAATGGGAGTTGGGGTGATGCTTGCAGGAAATATGGGAATGGGCGCATTGGGTGTTTTAAATTACAATGGAATTGAAGTATTCAGGGGATGCAGCGGTGATGTGCATGATCTAATCAAAGCTTATCTCGAAGAAACCATCACGGACAGCGGCGAAAGTTGCCATAGTCATGAAAATTGTCAAAACAACCACTAAGATGATTATTCATGAAACATCATTTAGGGTAAAATATTCCGACACGGATCAAATGGGGTTCATGCATCATTCCAATTATGCCAAATACTATGAAACTGCCAGGTGGGAAGCAATGCGTGAACTTGGGTTATCTTACAAAGAGATGGAGGAACAAGGAATATTTATGCCTGTCATCTCCATGAAGTTTGATTTTATCAAACCGGCCTATTATGATGACTTACTTTCTGTAAAAACTATGATCCATAAATGTTCAGGTGCACGGATTAAGTTTGAATATGAGCTCGTTAATCAAACAGGAGTTTTAATAAATACAGCAGAAATCACATTAGCATTTATTATAAAAGAAACGCACAAGCCTTGCTTACCACCGGAATATTTTACAAAAACGCTACAAGAACTTTTACTAATCAACAACTAATACTAACTTTTATAAAAAATTTATGGACACAAAAAAATCAGGTTTTAACACCAAACTAATTCATGCCGGAGCATTTGATGACGAATTTGGCAGTGCTACTGTTCCTATCTACCAAACATCAACATTTAAATTTAAAAGTGCACAACATGGTGCGGACTGTTTTGAAGGAAAGTGTAATGGTTATATTTACACCCGGCTGGCGAATCCTACTGTTCGCGCTCTTGAACAAAATATCGCCGCGCTCGAAAATGGCTTTGATGGCATTGCAACAAGTTCCGGAATGGGCGCCATCAACAGCGTGTTGAGGTCATTATTAAGTGCAGGAAGCCATATTGTGAGCACTGATGCAATTTACGGGTGTACCCGTGGCGTGCTTGAACAGGACTTTTCCCGCTATGACGTGGAGACCACGTTTGTCAACACTGCAAAAATAGAAAACATCAAAGCAGCCATTAAACCGAATACCAAAGTTCTGTACATTGAAACCCCTGCAAATCCAACCATGGATATTACCGACATCGCAGCATGCGCAAAAATTGCCAAAGAACATAAATTGATCCTGGTTGTCGACAATACTTTTTCATCACCCTTTCTTCAGAAGCCCCTTGATCTTGGCGCTGATGTCGTATTGCATTCTGTCACGAAATTTATCAACGGCCATGCTGATATCGTTGGTGGAATTA
Organism: Bacteroidales bacterium; assembly: GCA_035354195.1. GTDB lineage: Bacteria > Bacteroidota > Bacteroidia > Bacteroidales > CAIWKO01 > CAIWKO01. The sequence goes on from DAOQAT010000011.1 coordinate 30,051, forward strand.
TCGTAACGAAAGATCAGGAAATATACGAGAAAATCCATCATTCCATGGCTTACATGGGTTGTAATATGGATCCGACACAGGCCTTCATGGTATTACGCGGTGTTAAAACTTTAGCATTACGCCTGGAACGTGCACAGCAGAATGCTATGAAAATCGCAAAGTTTTTGGAATCACATCCGAAAATTGCATGGATAAAATACCCCGGATTAGCGACGCACCCGCAATATGAATTGGCAAAAAAGCAAATGACGGGCGCTGGAGCCATGATGAGTTTCGGAGTTAAAGGAGGTTACGAAGCCGGAAGCCGACTGATGGATAACGTCCATCTGGCACTATTAGCCGTATCTTTAGGTGGCGTGGAAACGCTGATTCAGCATCCGGCCTCGATGACACATTCCGCAGTGAGCGCGGAGGACAAACAGGCAGCAGGAATTACCGACGATCTGGTAAGATTTTCAGTCGGTATTGAAGATGTGGAAGATATTATTGCGGACTTAGATTACGCATTGAAAAAAGTTTGATTATATCAGAAAATCAATCCTTTTCGCATACGCAAAACCGTACACAAAAGTATTCCTTGCAGGGTAATTATCCGGCAGGGAATATTTTTCAATGTATCCTACAGCGAAAAGAAGTCTATCAATTATAACAAGCAATTTTAAAATAAAAAATGGCCATGAAAGTAGCAGTTATTGGTTCTACAGGACTCGTAGGACAAAAAATGATTAAAGGGCTTGAGGATCGAAAATTTCCTGTCACCGAATTTTTCCCTGCCGCGTCAAAGAAGTCAATTGGAAAAGAGATTTTGTTCAATAATAAAAAATATGCTGTAATGAGTATTGAAGATACCATTGCAAAAAAACCAGACATCGCAATATTTTCAGCAGGAAGCGCGGTATCGCTTCAGTTTGCACCGGTTTTTGCCGGACAAGGAACTTTTGTTATCGACAACAGCTCTGCATGGCGTATGTACCCTGACAAAAAGCTGATCGTACCTGAAGTTAACGGACAAACACTGACGAAAAATGATAAGATTATTGCAAATCCAAATTGTTCTACCATTCAAATGGTAATGGCAATAGCGCCCCTGCATCGAAAATATAAAATTCAACGTCTGGTTATTTCCACATACCAGTCGGTCACCGGTACAGGATATCTTGCGGTCGAACAACTTATGAATGAAAGAAAAGGGATCGCCGGCAAAAAAATTTATCCTTATCCCATTGATTTAAACTGCTTTCCTCACGGAGGCGATTTCACCGAAAATGGTTATACTTCAGAGGAAATGAAACTTGAAAATGAAACACGGAAAATTCTTAGTGATGATTCCATTGCGATAACATCCACCGTTGTCAGGGTTCCGATTATAGGAGGGCATTCAGAAGCGGTGAATATTGAATTTGAGCATGATTTTGTTCTGCAGGATGTTGTTGACTTGCTGAGTAATTCACCGGGCATCATCGTCCAGGACAATATTCACGAGAATGTTTATCCTATGCCGTTATATGCCCACGACAAAGACGAAGTTTTTGTTGGCCGTATACGACGGGATTTCTCGAGGCCCAACAGCATGAATATATGGATAGTGTCGGACAATCTTCGTAAAGGAGCCGCAACCAATGCCATTCAGATAGCCGAAATTATCTTAGAAAAAAATTTGTGCAATGGAAGTTTTTAAATTTGGCGGTGCATCGGTAAAAGATGCAGCAAGTTTCTGTAATGTCCCCCGCATTCTTGAACATTTTAAAGAAAGACATATCGTTGTTGTGATATCGGCAATGGGGAAAACCACCAACGCCCTTGAACATCTTGTCCGTTCGTATTTTTATAAAGATGAAGAACCTGAACTGGAGTTTAACAAAATTAAAAAATATCATTTTGCGATTATTGAAGAACTTTTTTCTGATAAAGATCATCCGGTCTATGCAGATATTGAGCAGTTATTTAACAATTTGAAGTCTTTGTTATCTGAGCCGCCTTCTTCGGATTTCGATTTCGAATACGACAGGATTGTTCCTTATGGTGAGATGATTTCATCAAAAATTCTCAGTCATTTTCTCAACCTGAAAGGAATTCAAAACACATGGTTTGATATTACCCGCATATTGATAACAGACAACGAATTCCGTAACGCAAAAGTCAATTGGCAAAAGACATTGGCAAATGTCAAGACCCAATTTAGCCCGGTAATTAAACAAAACCACATGGCCGTGCTGCAAGGATTCATTGGCAAATCAGAAAATGGCCATATAGTCACCCTCGGACGGGAAGGCAGCGATTATTCAGCGGCAATAATTGCCTATTGCCTTGACGCGGAAAGCGTCACTATTTGGAAAGACGTTGCTGGCGTGCTAAACGCCGACCCGAAATATTTTAAAGAAACACAAATCATTAATAAACTCGCCTATAGCGACGCTGTGGAACTTGCATATTACGGGGCTTCCGTTATTCATCCAAAAACCATTAAACCCTTAGAAAATAAAAAAATACCTCTTTTTGTAAAATCATTCGCCAACCCAAAAGCTGACGGCACTATAATTCAGAGCACACCGGTAAAATTACCGCTGCCCGTTAATATTTTTAAAGTCAACCAGGTATTAATTTCAATCTATCCGAATGATTTTTCTTTTATCGCTGTTGAAAACCTCCGTGATATTTTTTCAATTTTAGCTGACAATAAAGCTGCTATCAATCTGATGCAAAACACAGCAATAAGTTTTTCTCTGGTAATTGATTATGATCCCGAAAAACTTGAAATCCTGATAGAAAATCTGAAAAAACAATTTAAAGTCCGATACAATACAGGGCTTGAATTACTTACCATTCGAAATTTTGACCAGCCCACCATTGAAAAAATTACCGGGGGTAAAGAAATTCTACTTGAACAAAAAACCCGCTCAACAGCCCAATATGTCGTCCGGACAATAATAACGGAAGAAAGTAATAACTAGGAAACGTATTAAAAGGATTAAAAAAAAGTAAAACAATAATTGTTAATTTAATGAATTGAAAAGCCATTGAAAATATTGCCAGAAAAAATGAAATCATACCTATCAAGTGATTCAATTCTTGATAAAGTACCGGTAATAGATGTTGCATCATGCAAAAAATGCAAGAAATGCGTTGAAATCTGTACAAAAAATGCCATTTCCGAAACCAATAACTACAGTTGCTCAAAATGCATGAAATATTGCATCAGCATGGATGTTCCATGTGTCCCGGATACTTATTTCTTTGATTATGAAAAATGCGATGGTTGCGGAATATGTATTGAAAAATGCCCAAGTAATGCCATCTCCTGGTATAAAGTGGATAAATGAAATTATGTCAGATCACCACACATATTTCTTAATTTTACTGAATAATAAAAAAAACCAAATGAAAAGATCAGCATTGCTTTTAATAGGATTAATAATTCTTTCAGCATCGGCACATGCTCAGATAACCAAAGATACCATTAAACTATCTTCTGTAGAAGTCAGGGACAGCATATTGAAAAAGATTCCTTATATCAGAACACGCATTCAAAAAGAACAGATCGACGGTGAAGCCATTCGGGATGTGGGCAATTATTTGCGAAGCATCCCCGGAGTTTCGGGAGTAAGAAAAGGTGGTATGGCTGTCGACCCTGTTATACGGGGATTCAAGTTCAGCCAGTTGAATGTGATACTCGATAATGGCGTTAAGGTGGAAAATGGCTGCCCGAACCGTATGGATCCGGTATCTTCGCATATTGAAGCTGAAGATATTGAAAACATTGAGGTCATCAAAGGCCCGTTTATGTTAAGATACGGCCCGGCCTTAGGCGGCGTGATCAATCTGGTTTCTGAAAAACCGCATCCTTATGAAAAGTTTGAGATTCACGCGGATGCTTTATACGGATTTGAAACTAATTGGAACGGGCAAAAAGAACATGTTTCGGTGTACGGCGGAAACAAGAAAATCTATTTTTTACTTACTGGTGGTTACAGGGATTATGGTAATTATCAAAGCGGAAATTCAGACGGGCACGACACCACCTTTAATTCATCATTCAGAAAGTATAATTACGGGGCAAAACTAGGATATTCACCTAAAAAAAATCACAGCATACTGCTTTCATACAATGAAATTCACGGAAGAAATGTCCTTTACCCTGCATTGCCCATGGATGAAAAAAGTGATGATACCCGTATGATTTCGCTGGATTATAATGCCGTCAATCTATCCGGCATTATCAAATCTCTTGACGCCAAAATTTATTATTCGGACGTTGACCATGAAATGGATAACAGCCACCGTTCAAACTGGACAAGCAGGCAGATGGTTTCGGTAGTGGATGCATTGAATATTGGTGGACGTGCAGAACTTGGCATGCAGGTAAAAAAACATAAAATTTTCGTCGGCCTTGATTACGAAAATATTTATAAAGACGGTGCCCGGACCATGACCATGCTGATGATGGGAACCACCACTACCAAGATAACTAACCTTTGGAAAGACGCCAGGATACAGAACATCGGCTTGTTTGCAGAATATAAAACACTATTTTCTTCATTTGAATTTGACGCAGCCCTCAGGCTAGATTATAACAATGCAAATTCAGAGGATACCTTAAAGCTCGTGAAAAATGATGTTGAATATTTTAATGAGGTAAGTACACAATTCCTGAATTTTAGCATCAGCCTGGGCGTTACCAAACAGATTACCGATGGATTCTACATTTCACTGGCACTTGGCAGGGCAACACGCAGCCCGAATATGCTGGAACGTTTTATTAAGCTTATGCCCGTTGGCTATGATAATTTTGACTACCTGGGCGACCCGCAGTTAAAACCTGAAAAAAATAATGAAGTTGATCTTACTTTTAAATATTCACATGAGAAAATCGGTAATTTTTACCTGAATGGTTTTTATTCTTATGTACAGGATTTTATCTCGGCAGTAATGCTGCCCTCTTCCGTTGTGATGCCTCAAACTTCTGGTTCGCTTGGTGTTAAACAGTTTGTAAATGTAAAATCGGTAGGTTTTACCGGGATGGAATTCGGCTACACCTCCCCTGAACAATACAACCTTGGTGCTAGTGTGGTCGCCGCCTATACGTTTGGGTATACGCCAACCGTGACCAAATATATAATAGGCGGTTCGGGTGTTACCGGCGATACCGTCCTGAAAAATGATGCCTTATCCGAAATACCTCCTTTTGAAACCACCGTGAGCATCTTTTATAAATTTTTTAAAGGGAAATTAGTGCCTAAAATTTCCACCCGGATTGTTGCCGACCAACGCCATACTTCAGAGGCTTTTTACGAACCTTACACACCCGGTTTTGCCCTGCTTAACTTTTCTGTCAAGTATAATATTATAAAATACGTTTCTGTGTCGGGAGGAATAAATAATATTTTTGATCGTTCGTATTATGAACACCTGAACCGGAAAATCATCGGGACCACAGATAAATTGTACGAACCGGGACGGGTTTTTTATGTAACTTTGAATGTAAAAATATAAACAACATGAGCAGGCAGTATTTCATAAGGATATTTTTTTTTGTAATGCTTTGCTTTTTCTTTTTTTCATGCCATAAGGATGATCCCATTCCAGAGCCTGAAACGGAAACGGGGAAAATTAAATTTACATTCACGCATCTCGTTGATGGCTTGCCTTTGGAGAAAGACACCATGAAATACACCAATGCGGCCGGCAATAATTATTGTGTCAACCAACTGATGTATTTTATTTCGGATGTGACCCTGCATAAATCAGACGGCACAATCAAACTCATTGACGATTGGAAAGATATTGATTACGTAGACATTGACATTCCCGCCACCCTCACCTGGGACGTTTATGACCCTATTCCTGTAGGAAATTATGATTCAATATCGTTTACATTCGGGATTTGTGAGGCAAAAAACATTTCCATGATGTTCGTAAACCCGCCTGAAGTTAACATGATGTGGCCCGGTGTTTTGGGCGGCGGATACCATTATATGATGTTGAACGGACGATGGAAAAACCTGAGCAATGTGGATGAGATATTTAATTTCCATCTGGGTATCGGGCAATTATATAAAAGCGATTCGATAAACAATACCGATTCTATTTATGCTTTTGTACAGAATTATTTTAATGTAAAATTACCCAACTCTTCTTTTTCTATTGAAAAAGACAAAACCCGCCAAATTGAAATCATCATGAACATTGAAAGCTGGTTCGTAACGCCACATATTTACGATCATAACTACTGGGGCGGCGCTATCATGCAGAACCAGGCTGCCATGCAGATGGAAAAGGAGAACGGTTTTGATGTGTTTACCACGGGAGCAATTCAATAAAGAAACAGCCCGTAATGTTTCTGATTTCACTTTGAATTTTTAAGGTCAGAAGGTCATTACGATTTTACTTTTCCTTACCAAATCATACAAGTCTCTCATGGATGAGTATTTGCAATACTGCGGAGCATTATTTTTTCGGGTGCTCAGGCAAGTGCCGCAACCCATGATAGCTGCGCCATTTTCGAGAAATAATTCTGTCTGTTCTTTTATGTCAGCATTTTTATTAACCAGGCTGTCAAGTTCAACACCTTTGCCCAGCAAAAAAATGGAGACGGTATCCCCTTCTTGCTTTGCGTAATTTGCAAACCTCAATGCATTCCAGATCGTTTCCACATCGTTCGAATAAATTACGATACCGATACTCGTGGGTGCGAATTTCGTTGATGTTGAGCCGCCGCACTGACCATAGCTATTTGTAACAGTCAGTACCGCAATAAGTACAAACATTATGAAAGACTTTTTCATCGATATTTTGTTTGAAAATTTTAAAACAAATCACTAGTATCCGATATAAAAATTAAGAAATGCTTAGAAGTGATGATGATTAATCTATTCATGATGCATCATGCTTTTTTGACTTATTTTTATTTTAGCCACAAAGTCACAAAGACACAAAGATTCATTAATTTTAATGCTTTGACATAGTTCAACTTAGTGACTTCGTGTCTTAGTGGCTAATCATTAAATATTATTTGTCGGACAGTAATATAAACAAATTTATAATCAGCTTTTATAACTCCTCAGATTAGTCCACGGGCCTCCGTTATAAGCTTCAAACCCATTGGCTTTCAGGATACTTTTAGCTGCAGAACTACGCGCACCTGAAGCACAAACCGTAATTACAGGTTTATTTTTATTGATCTTGCCTAGGTTTTCGCTCAGGTTTTTTAAAGGAATATTTATCGAACCCTTGAGATGCCCGCTCTGAAACTCGCCTTTACTGCGTACATCAATGATGGTTGCTCCTTGTTTTATTAGTTCGCCAAAGTCGGTTGGCGGCTGGCTTGAAAATATTTTTTTTAGAAATGAGATCATTTTTTTTGGTTTTAGAAGGTTAGAAATCGTTAGACTATTAGACTATTAGGTTAATTAGGTAAATTAGGGCCGCGGAGGCTGGTTAGGCTGAGTGTTTTTTTTCATGGACAGCTACGCCAATTCATCTGTTATCTTTGATACAACAGTCATTTCAGGGGGCGATAACAGCTGTTGTTTGACTTTGCAAAGGTTCGCCACATGAATTACTGACTCGATATATTTTTCGGGAAAACTCTTTGGCAGGTTGATTTCCACATCAATTTTTGTCGCGAGCCCTTTCTCATTAAATTCGTGTTTTTGTGTGAGGGTGATACCTTCGGTTGATATCCCCCGGTTGTCACAAAAACCTTTAATAAAAATTCCTGCACAGGTAGCCATGGATGCAAGAAATAATCCATAAGGAGTTGCAGCCGTGTCATCGCCACCTGCATTGGCCGGTTGATCGGTTTTTACAAGATGCTTACCCACCTGGGCGTTTACTTTTTTGTTCCCGTCGAATGTTACTTTGATTTCCATAGTATATAATTTTTAAGTTAATTTTTACTGTAAATAAAATTTTTATTTTTTCCCTTTCTCTGTGGCCGGCATGTTAAGAATCCGGGCGAAATACATAGCAAACGAGCGATACAAAAAATGCGTCCATTTACCGAAAGGCACAATGATCAGCGCCCATTGGACCAAAACGGTCAGGTGAAAGAGGTAGAGCCAGAAGTTATTTTCAAGCAGATCCAAATCAATAAAAAGGCGGACAGCAAAAGCGCTAAGGCCCATCATAAACAACCAGATCACAAAGAACCAGTCCGAAGGATGTGAGAACTTGCTTTTCTCGCTGGTCTTATGAATGCGCCGTCTCACAAAATCGGCCGTGACAATGAAAATCACACCGCTTACCACATAACCAAATACGTTTACCAGGGCACTTTCGGTGCTGAACCAGTCCAGAAAGACGGTAATGACCAGCAACGACAGGTAACTGAATACCAACAGCAAATGTTCTACATACCACAAGGTATCGGTGTGTTCTTTTTGGCAATCAAGCGAACGTTTTTGTGTAAACATATGCACTAACAGATCGCTTATAGCAACGAAATACGGTTTTATTTTAAATTTTTTTGTCGGCTTCCAAACAGAGAAATACCACATCCGTATAATGTTTGGAAAAAGGATAACGACAAAAACACTGGCAATGGCAAGCATTTCGAACAGATGTCCGTAGTGCAGCCAGACTGACTGAGTGAACACATCACTCATAAAAGCGCCAACAATAGCCAGTGCAATGAATAAAAATCCAATAATATATGCCCACATGTGGCGGTACAGCAATCCCGAAAGCCCTGTCCAGTCGTATTTTGAAGTCAGCCAACGACGGAGCGACATCATCAGGTTTCCCGGATCGGCCTGCCGCGGACAGCTCTGCGAGCAGTCACCGCAATAATAGCAAAGCCACGGATCGAGCGATGTTTTAATTTCATCCTGGATGCCAAGCGTGGTATAACGTATCATTTTGCGCGGAAAGGAGTTGTCGGCATCGGACAGGTCGCAGATAGCCGTGCAGGTGCCGCAGTTGAAACAGGCATCAAAATCCTTTGCTCCGTATTTCTTTATTTTTTTACTGAATTCAAAGTTTATCACAGCCATTTCTGCTAGATTTTTAATTTGTAATAATAATACTGCTCTTTCTCATCCATGCCATCCGCCATCACAACATTGTATTTATTCATGGTCATCAGATGCCAGGTCACCAGATCTTTATCGGCGCCGATGCTCTGTGCGATCTCAGGAATAGTCTTATGTTCCGTACCTATGCTGGAAACGATCTGTTTCCATAGCTGCGGATATTCCTTCATTTTCACCGGGCTGATTTCTTCCGTTCCCTCTCCCACGGCCTTTTCAGGGATCACGACTTCCGCCATGAATCCGTCAATCATTGATTCGATTTCTTCATTGGTGTACATCTTTACTTCGAGTGCATCCTGGGGACAAACCGGGGTGCAGATTCCACAACCCTTGCAGGTCGCAGGATTCACTTCGGCAATCTGTTTTCCGTTGAACGTGATTTCTTTCAGTGCGTCATATTCGCACACTTCGGCACATTTGCCACACCAGGTGCAGGCATCGGCATTTACGCGTGCAATAATGGGTTCGAGCTGAATCAATCCATCTTTTATTAATGCAGAAATTTTTGAAACAGCAGATAAAGATGATTGAACCGATTCCGAAATATTTTTCGGGCCCTGGCACGAACCGCCGATAAATACGCCATTAATCACGGTTTCGACGGGTTTCAGTTTGGGGTGGATCTCGTTGAAAAACTTATCTCCGCCCACAGGTATTTTGAATTGAGATGCAATGTCTTTGCTGTCGTCGCGTGCAACCATGCCGGTTACAAGTACCAGCAAATCCGGCTTGAATTCGATTTCCTTTTTCGAAGTCAGGTAATCCTTGACCGATACCGAAATATTGTCATTGCTCACGTCCACCACCGGCGGTTCTTTCTCTTCATATTTCATGTAAATGTCGCCCTGTTTCGAAGATTTCTCATACAAGATCTCCTGTTTGCCGTATGTCCGAATATCACGGTATAAATGAACCATATTAAGGTCTTTATTTTTTTCTTTCAGCAGCAAAGCGGTATGAATGGCTGATGAACAGCAGGTACGTGAACAGTATTTATGTTCGCCTTTGCTCTGGCGACTGCCCACGCAATAGATGAACCCTAAGCTCTTAACCGGTTTTCCGTTGTGTAACAGCACCCCGTTGTTTTCTTCCATACGCTTTTTGAGTTCCGGCAGCGTGATCACACGGTCTGACATGCCGTAGCCGAATTCATTTTCTTTTGGCTGATAGTGTTGGTAGCCGGAGGTAACAAGGACAGAGCCGGCCATAAGTTTCATGGTTTCGGTATTGGTGCCGGCCATGCGGACGCGTACGTCAACCGAGAAATTTCCGACACTGCCCGTAACTTTTTCAATTTCTGTTTCGGTAAACAACGTGATTTTCGGGTTGGCTTTAACTTCGCTTAACAGCCTTGCTGCGAGATCTTTGCCGTCTTCACCGGTCATGAAAAGTGTTCCGTTTTCCAGCATTTTACCACCCACATGCGCTTCCTTTTCGATAAGGTAAACCTGTGTGCCGATGCGTGCCAGTTCAATAGCTGCCTTCATTCCCGCCACACCGGCGCCTATAACCAGGCAGGCGTCTTTTGCTTCTATTTCGATGCTTTCAAGGGCTTCTGACAAGGCTGCTTTTTTGATGGCTGCACGGATCAGGCCTACTGCTTTGTGCGTAGCATCTAGAGGTTTGTCAGAATGCGGCCAGGAACATTGTTCGCGGATGTTTGCCTGAATGTAGTTGTATTTGTTCAGCCCGGCACGCTCGGCGACGCCGCGGAACGTATGCGTATGCAGCTTTGGGGAACATGATGCAACCACAATTGCATCAAGATGCTGGTCCTGAATATCGCTGATCATTTCCTTCTGATTTGAATCAGCACAGGCAAACATCACATGTTTCGCAACCACTACTCCATCCTCCTCCTTCATCAGTTGCTGCACTTCTTCTACATCAACATAGTCGGAAATATTTCCGCCGCAGTGACAAATATAAACGCCTATTCTTTCTTTCATTTTTTACTATTTTATTGGCCACGAAGGCACGAAAAAACATGTTTTTTTATTTCTCGCAGAGACGCTCCGCCGCGGCGGAGACGCAAAGTCCCTTATTATTTTCTCTTTTCTTTGTGCTTTGCCTCATTACCGCATATTTACTTTTATATTTTTTTGCCACAAAGGCACTTATTTATTTTTTCTCGCAGAGACGCAGAGCAGCATATATCATTTTAATATCCACATTTCTTTGCGCCTCCGCCGCGGCGGAGCGGCTTTGCGAGATAATTTTTTTAATTAGTTGTTTCAATATTCTTGTATCAATTTATTATTTATTTTTTATTTGCCAGATATGCTGCTACTTCAGTTGCGGCGCATCCGGCTGATAAAATGGAATCGGGAATGTCTTTGGGCCCCGAAGCAGTTCCGGCCACAAAGACGCCAGAAATACTGGTTTCTGCAGGATTCAGCAATTCATCCGTTTGTTTCACAAAACTGAATTCATCCAACTCCAACTTTGCATTGGTGAACATTTGCGGAATTGTTTTGTCAGGTAAAACGCCCACCGAAAGCACCACCAGATCATGTTTTGCCTCTTTCACTAAACCCTTGGTGACGTCTTCATACCGCACAATCAGGTCGCCGCTGCCGTTTTCATTTTCACGGATTTTAGCGACTTTGCCTTTGACAAAATTCACTCCCATGCCTTTGGTCTGATTGAAAAATTCCTCATAACCTTTTCCAAAAGCACGGATATCCATATAGTAAATGGTGATGTCGGCCAGTGGCAGTGCGCCCATGAGTAACTGCGCCTGTTTGATGGAATACATGCAGCAGATCTGTGAACAGATAGGATTATTCGAACATTCAATACCGCAGGCATGGTTTTCCATGCTGGAATCGCGCGAACCTGTACACAGCACGTAGGCAATGTTGTCAGGTGTTTTGCCATCACCGGGGCGCAGTACATTGTTGAACGGACGTGTGGGCGCTATCAGGCGGTCCATTTGAAGCGAATCAATAACGTTTGGAAACTTTTCGTAACCGTATTCAGGTTTTCCGGCAGGTGGGAAAAGTTTGAAACCTGTAGAAACAATCACTGATTTTGCCTCAGTTGCAATGACTTCTTTTTTCTGAGAGAAGTCTATAGCATAGGCGGGACAGGCACTGACGCACTGATGGCACTCGCGGCAATTGCTGCAGTCAAGACAGCGCCGGGCACTCTTTAGCGCTTCATCTTCAGTGTATGTAATTTCAGCGTCTTTAAAGTCTTTTACACGATCGGCGGGTGCACGAAGTTTATCAGATATGGGGCGTTGATAGGCTATCCCGTGACGGTTTAAAACGCTGTTTTTATCCACTGCAGGCAATTTGTCGCCAAACTCAAATACTTCAGGATTTTCTCCCAGCAGGAATTTATCAAGGTAGAAAGCTGCCTGCTTCCCCTGGCCTGCCGCTTCAATAATTGTTGAAGCACCGCTGACACTGTCGCCCCCGGCAAAAATATACGGAACTGATGTTTGCAATGTTTTCGGGCTCACCATGATGGTACCGGTTTTCGACAAGTCAACCTGTCCTGAAAAAACAGTAGCTGTTGATTGCAACCCGATAGCTTCTATGATTAAATCTACTTCTTCGGTGTATTCAGAACCGCTAACCGGCACGGGGCGTTTGCGGCCACTGCTGTCGGGTTCCGAAAGTTGCATTTTTATCAATTGAACTTTTTTCAGTTTTTTGTTTTCGCCAAAAAATTTAACAGGATTCCTAAGAATCGTAATTTCGACGCCTTCTTCCTCCGCTTCCTGAATTTCAGGTGCGAAACAAGGCATTTCAGCACGGCTGCGGCGATACACCACCGTTACCTTTTCGGCGCCCAGTCGTAATGATGTACGGGCTGCATCGATAGCGGTATTTCCGCCACCAATCACCATGACTTTTTTCCCATGCAAATTTTGTTTTTTCCCCACATTGGCTTCACGCAGAAAATCCAGACAGGAAACCACTCCTTCGAGGTCAGAGCCTTCCAAACCCAGTGAGCTTGTGTTATGTGTTCCTACAGAAACAAATACTGCATCAAATCCTTCCTCTTTTAATTTATGTAAATTCTCAACCTTATGATTGAGCTCTATTTCAACACCCAGGGCAGCAATATTCTGAACATCGCGTGCCACAATGTTTTTAGGCAATCTATATTCGGGCAGTGTAAGTGCAAGCATGCCACCTGCAACGGAAGCCGCTTCGAATATTTTCACCGTATGTCCTTTCAAAGCCAGATGATATGCAGCAGTGAGGCCGGCAGGCCCCGAACCTATCACAGCGATTTTCTTTCCTGTTTTTGCTGTAATATTTACGGCAGGAGCTTCAGGGTATTTATTATAAAAATCTTCAGCAAAAAAACGTTTAATACGGCGAATGTCGACCGGAGCTTCGAGGCTTCCGCGGGTACATGCAAGCTGGCATGGCGCGTAACAAGCACGTCCGAGGCTTCCGGGCAGCGGAATATCCTCCATATGCAGTTTCATGGCGTCTTCGTACTGTCCGTTTCGTACCAGTGAAATGTACCCGTATGGTTTTACGCCGCCGGGACATTCGTTGATGCAGGGTGCAGAAACATCCTTGCGGTCGATGGTGGCAATGCGGGGATTTGCCAGGCTGAACGGAATGTATGCAACCTTTCGCCCTGCCAGGTTGGTGTTGTACTCGTCGCCGCGGACTTCAGGGCATGCTACTTCGCAGAGCTGGCATCCGGTGCAATTTTCGGCAATGACATACCGGGGATTTTTTGTCACACTGATCTCAAAACCATTGTCCTTTTTTGTTACGCCGTTGATTTCGCTGTTCAGTAAAAGCTTGATATTGGGATGACGGGCAGTTTCGGACATTTTCGGGGTAGTGATGCAGGCAGCGCAATCCAGGGTCGGAAAAACTTTACTGAGCTGAATCATTTTGCCACCAATCGAAAGTCCTTTTTCGACCATCAGGACCTGGTGCTCCATGCCGGCAAGGCTAAGGGCAGCTTCCTGTCCGGCAATGCCACCACCGATCACCAGCGTATCGTATATTTTCTTTTCTTCGTTCATGGCTGTTTATGGTTTATTTCCGGTTTCATTGGTAACACTGCCGAGGTCCGAAAGGATTTTACTAAAATTCTCCATGTGTCCCGCAAACGGTTCGGCGCACACGGAGCAGATGGCTGCCATACGGATCCGCTTCGGGCTGATGTTTTTTGCTTTCATCAACTCCTGGGTTTCCGTGATTATTTTATTTGTTAAGTCAGGGCATTTCGGGCTGAAGGAACATTCATGTCCATCGGCAGCGATGAATACGCCGTCAAATCCTTTCTCATACGCATGCATGATCCACCTGGGTTTGATCCCGGAGGAGCAAGGGAGGTTGATCACATACACCGATGGCGAATAATGTATTTTTCGCAAACCCGCCTGATCAATGCCGGGATCAGAGATCTTGTCCGTTGAAAACACCAAAATTTTTGGCCTGAAAGTTTTGTCTGCCATACTAATTAGTTTTAATAAGCAAAGCAACTAAGTCACCGTTGCATTTTGCCACCTTAAAATAATAACCTCAAAAATTTAAAGTCAGGCTTTTTTCAAAAAGAGCCTGGAATAACTGTCTTCTTCGAGTATTCCCAGAAATTCATGTTCCATTTTTTCGCACCACCTGGGAATATCATGTTTGGTGCCTTCGTCTGAAGACAGGACTTCCATGATTTCTCCCGATTCGATTTCGCCAATAGCTTTTTTTGCTGCCAATAACGGGCCCGGACATGCTGTACCGCGTGCATCAACCACCTGGGCTGCTTTTAAATTTTTTAATTCTTCTGTTGTCATAACTAATTCTCCTGTTTTTATTAAATAAATAATTGTACTTTACTTTCTGATGCATCGGCAATAAACGTAGCCACGCCGCATACCTGCAGGTTGGGGTAATCAATCATTTCTTCACGTTTAAAGCCCATGAGGTCCATGGACATCTCGCAAATGTTGATGTGGACGCCAAGTTCGCCGGCGGTTTTAAATAATTGCTGAAGTGCAGCCACGTTTTTCTTCTTCATCAGGCCTTTGATCATTTTGGTCCCCATGCCCATCATATGCATTTTTGATAATTTAATTTTATTCATGCCTTTGGGCAGCATCATGCCAAACATTTTTCCTAAGAAGGTTTTGCCGGAAACAGATTTTTTGGGGTCGCGCAAAGCCGCTGTAGCCCAAAAGGTGAAAAAGAGTTTCACTTTCATATCGTAGGCGGCCGCACCTGTTGAAATGATCATGGCAGCAAGTATTTTATCCAGGTCGCCGGAAAATACCACCATTGATAATTGATCCTTGGTGCCTTTTTCAATCTTCCCGATCTTTTTTTGCAATTCAAGAATCTGGTTTTCTAAATCGTTACTCATAATTTTATTTTTTTGGTTTGATACAAAATTAATCACGTTGTTAATGAATTATGCAAAAAGCCGTGTGAGGTTTAGCAATAAAAAATGTGATTTAAATCACATTTCAATTAAATTTTGTATCTTTATAACAGATAAAAGTTCAGGTGATGCAAAAATGTACCGATTGCAGGAATAAATGTGCCGCGGCCAGCAGCCTTCAGCCGGACCAGATGGAAGAGATGGAAAACAACAGTGTGGAGGTCCATTTCAAAAAAGGCGATAATATTTTCAGGCAGGGCGCCTTATCACTCAATGTTGCTTTTCTGAAAAGCGGGATAGCAAAGATTCATATGCGCGGGCCCGTGCGGGAAAAGATCCTTCGTATTGTGAAAGCGCCGTCTTATCTGGGACTTCCGACCAGCTTCGGCGATAAAATCAATCAATTTTCAGCCACGGCCATTGTGGATACCACCGTCTGTTTTATCGACATCAATCTTTTCAGAAATTTCATATACAACAACGGCAAGTTTGCATACGAGATCATCGTCGATCTTTGTAAAAATGAATTAAACGATTATCAGCGTTATACCAGCCAGTCGCAAAAGCAGATCCCGGGCCTGGTTGCAGAGACTCTGCTGTGTATGTCCGAAAAAATATTCAACGACACGCACTTCAATTTTCCGCTCACGCAGAATGAATTAGGGGACCTTGTAGGCACCTCGCGCGAAAGTGTGAGCCGTGTGTTATCTGATTTCAGCAGCAACAACATCATCGCATTTCAGGGCAAAGAGCTGAAGATCCTGAAAAAAGATGTATTGACGCAGATCAGCGAAAAGGGGTGAAAAATAATTTACTCTTCCAGGCATTCGTAAAACTTTCCTGATAGTTCTTCCTTGTTTTCTTTACCACAGACGTTTTCAACGGTATTGTTGTATGCACAGGTATAGCCCATGCTTTCGTAATAGGCTTTCCAGGCTTCCACCGAATAACCATTTAATGCAGTATCGCCCTGGCATCCTGCCACTGTAGCAAATCCGGTTTTGGTGCAGGTGCCGCATTTTTTGGTGCAGTCATAACATTTATCACAGGCCACAAATCCAAACATAATAATCAGGGAACAGCAGATGAAGAATATCTTTTTCATGTTTTTTTGTTACAATATTAAATATTTTTTTGTTTCAAACATAGAAAAATACACGAAGCATTGAAAACCATTGTTCACAAAAAACATTATTTTTATGGATTGAATGTTAAACATAAAATAAAAAATACACGGTTCGGCTTAAGCTCCGGCCTATGCCATTATTAATTTAACAGGCAGAGCCTGCTAAAATAGTTTTGACGAAGGTAGAACCTTCGCCGAACGGGGGAAACACCAGTTTGCGTTATTATTAAGAATTAAAGGAGGTTTGTATGTTTATTATTGATTATTTCGCTTTTACAATATATTATACCACCAGAAAATTTTTCAAACCAACGCTTTCCTATATCTTTTTCCCATTATTGGTTTTTATCAATATTGACTCCGTTTTATTATTTCTAGGATACCCAGTTTGGGAGAATGGTTATGGGAATATTTCGACCGTTGCTATGTTTGTTTTTTTTGGTCTTCTTTTTTTTATTTACGAAAGGAAAGGGCGTTTAAATAAAATATACGAAAAATATAAGAATGTAAGTAAATTTAAAAGAATACTTGGATGGATATACGTAGGTGGTTTTTTTACCATCACAATATTTTTTATTGCTTATCCTAAAAAATAAATAATAATGATACGTGTTAAAAGGTAGCTTATCCGCGAGCTCGGTCCGCCTGGGCGGATGCAATCCGAGCGGGAAGTTGCCCAGCTAGCTCGGTCCGCCTGGGCGGATGCAATACGAGCGGGAAGTCGCAGTTTTTTAATTTTTTCTTCATAGCGCCCTTTGCGCATTCTTTGCGTTCATTGCGGTTTAATTATTACCGCAAAGTTCGCAAGGTGAGGATACGCAAAGTTTGCATCATGCATGTGTATGTATGCACATAAGCACTCTTATGGAGTAAAACTTAAAGGAACTAAAAAATGCAGTTTTTGCAACCTCCCCGACAGCTTGGTCCGCCGGAGGCTGATGCAAACCGAGCGGTAACAAATTGTCTAAAACAAATATTGTTAATGGAATATTTGACTAAAAAATGATTCAATTATGCGCACCAAACCAGGATGAGGTAGCTATAAATAATAAAATGAATTTCATCCGGTAATTTATTAAAACAAAATCATCTGTGAAAAACGGTTCCAATTGATAATAAAAGCCAAGGGCATTTCTTTTTTTATGTAACTCAACATGTTTTCTGCAACAAAGTATTTCCGGTATTTACCTAATACCAGATGATAACGCATATTTACGCGTGTCCAATCCTCAAAGAGGTAAACATCTAATTTATACCTGTTTTTCATATAACGGATAACCGTTTTGCAATAATCCAGGTTTTTAAAGGATGCCACATGGATGCTGTACCAGCCCGGCCCGTAATAATCGGCAACATTACCGTAAATACAGCGGTACCGGTACAGTTTATTTTTCGGGTAAACATATGCTGTCTTTTCAGCAGTTGAGCTTCCGTTGTTTTGATGCGCAACATTAACCAATACCGGCGCTTTTGAATTGGAAACAAATACACCTGACGAATCGCCAACGGTACTGAACAAAACATTGGTATTTTTGACAGCAGTTTTTTTGACAGGCTTTTGATACGGAAATAATACTTTGGTGAGGACAGGATTCAGGTCGGAGACTATGGCAATTTTTTCCGCTACCGGTTTACTTTGAATGGTCCGGTAATGGTTCCTTCCGCTGGTTGTATACACCTGATTACTTGGCACATATTGATTGGGAACGGCATTGGAAGTATTCACGCTGTAATTGGGGGCGGCGCTTTTTACCTGGTAGTTTGAGTTTGAATTTGAAGCGCTTACGTTATGCGTTGGCGTATTGCCCGATGAACCGGTAGAAATTCTGGAGACATTTGCATTGGCTGCCTTTTGCATAACCGACTGAGCCGAAACAAAATAACAGACAAAACACAACAGGAAAAGAGGTATAATTTTTTTCATTTTATGGTTTATTTAAATTAGCGGAAAAAAAATTAAGCGCAAAAATGCCACAAATATTAAGCCATAATACATAAAAATATAATAAATAAAATTAATAATATTGGTACAGGATAAATCCCGCTGTTCCGGTATCATCAAATGAAAAGTCTTTGATTTTTCTCATTCCCGGAATACCTTCCAGATATTCGGGGGTGATACCTATGCTGTATCTGGCAAACCAGTTATCCCAAATGATCAGGTCTCCACGGGAGCGTTCATCTAAATTCTCCTCTCTTAATTCAAGATGTTTGGCTTTATCAAAATGATCAATTCCAAAAGTAACGGAAAAATAATGGTACGCATAATAGATCTTTCCGTAAGGCTTGCAATTACTGATGATGTATGAAGTTACCTCCGATGCACAGATCTGCCCTTGTTCAAGCGACAAATCTTTTTTCAGGTTTAATGCTGCCGGATTTTTTGTAAAGGGAAATATACAGATGTAGAGCGCTACGATCAGTTGAATGATTCGCTTTAAATTTTTGCTGATAAATTTTTGTTCCGAAATCATGTTAAAACCGTGAAGGGAAATGATCGCGATCAGCGGCATGATCCCGATCAACACCCGTTTCAGGCCCATCGAATTAAAAATGCCCAACACCCAAAACAGGCTGTGGGCAGCTATAAACGCGACGGTACATCCCAAGACAAGCCATGTGTTGACGGAAATGATCTTTTCTTTTTTTCGTATCCATGCCGGAATGTAGCTCACAACACCCAACCAGAAAAGCACATATACCGGAACTCCGGTCACATAGATCAGTTGGGTAACAAAATGGCCTAATCCACCGCTGCCGTATGCGCTCGACAACCTGGCATACGGGATCTTCCCGAAAACCCACAGAAAATCATGATATACAAAATAACCGGCAATAGAATAACAGACATGGCCGCATAACAACAACAAAAGGCATCGCCATTCCTTCCTGAAAATAAAAAACAACGCAAAAACACCCATGATGATAAGGCCTTCGGAACGCACAAAAGGCATGAAAGAAATGATGATGGCCGCTACTGCCGTTTTTTGTTTTAAGATAAAATAAATGCCCGTGATCAGGAAAAGAGCAAAAAGAGGTTCGGTGAGCCCCGAAAAAGTCTGTATATAAACGTATGGAGCAAAGATCACTAAAAGCGGGAGCACGAGGTTGTTTTTGATCTTCAGTAAATCACAGGAAAGAAAGGTCAAATAAATAGAAAACAAGGTAACCAACAGGTTGAACAGCTTTATGCCGTTTAACCCAAATTGAGCAAAAGGGCAACTCAAAAGCACAAACAGTGGTTTTGCCCAATGATCAAAAAATAGTTCAGGATGCTGTGGCGCATACCGGGCAAAAAGATAATGAAGTATGCTGTCGCCTGCATCGGCCGTGCCGTCGAAAAAACGGATGGTCAGCAACCCACAGACGAGATACAAAAACAATATGAGGAATAGTATTTTTTTCTTTTTCAGCATGCTGTCCGGGCCTTTAGTACCAAGAAGTTTAATGGTTATCCTCATGTAAAATCTGATCAATGCATATCACCAGAGATAAAATAAAGGCTTCGTTTTCACCGCTCACGATGTCCACGCCATACGTATCTGAAAAAGCAAACCACTCCTTTGAAACACGCGCTACCAGCGTATTTCCACGTGTTATCGTAAATTCATGTGCCAGGGCATTTCCTGAAATCAGGTAAAAAGTTCCGTTTTGATCTATTTCAACTTTGGGTTTTAAAAACGAAAATTTCCGCTTCAGCACAGCAAAAAGCTGGTCGCCGGAAAAAATTTCATACACCGGCATGATCTTAAAAAGTTTCTGTTCGATATAAAACAACTGATTGCCATAAGCATCCAGCAGGTACAGCTTATTGCCAAGGGTCAGGAACTTTGACTCGACAAAAAAACGGTCATTTTCAAATTCATCTTTAATGCTGAAACGGTCTTTGACCGACCAGATTTTTTGCCTGATTATGTATTTCATTTTTTGTTACTTTTACTGTACAAATTTATAATAAATACCTTCAGTTATTGACCATTGGTTGTTTCATTTAATGATAAAAAAATGAAAAAGGCGATTGTATTAATTTTAATCAGTTTTCTTGCCCTTGCTTTTAACAAGCTGAATGCGCAGGATACAGAACAAACCATACCGAAAGATTCCATCTTTACTTATAACGATTTGCCGACCGATGAAGCACGGCTCGCATGGAACGATATGCACGATGAGTGGCGGCAAAATAATTTCCATGATTGTCTCGATAAAGCAAAATTAAAAATGAGCTGTGCGCATTGTTCAAGCATCTACCTGACGGTGGATTTTAAAATTGACAGCGCCGGCAAGGTACTTGAATACCGGATTGTAAAAGAAAACATGTGCGGCAATGATTTTACGGAAAGCCTGAAAAAGTGTTTTCTGGAGTATTTTCTGACGATACCTTTTCCAGAAAGCCTGCGGAACATGGTTTTTGAAATTACCATCGGGAACGGATTAAAATGTTAGTTTTGTTTCATGAAACGCATAGGAATCATTTCCGACACCCACTGTTACCTGCCTGAAAAAACTTTTGATTTTTTCGCTTCGTGCGACATGATCTGGCATGCCGGAGATATCGGTAATTCAGAAACTGCCGACCGCCTGCAAAAATTCAAACCGTTGATAGCCGTTTACGGGAACATCGACGGCCATGAAATCAGGGCCCGCTACCCTGAAAAGCAACTGATAAAAGTGGAAGAAAAGCGGGTGTTCATCACACATATTGGCGGCACACCTGCGAAATATGATGCCTGGGCCAAAAAGGTCATTGAAGATATGAAACCCCACATTTTTGTATGCGGCCATTCACACATCTGCAAAGTACAATTTGATAAACGATACGGCCTTTTATATATCAATCCCGGTGCAGCCGGTAAATACGGGTTTCATTTAAAGATCACCATGATCCGCGTCACTATTGACGGGAACGATATCAGGGATATGGAAATTCTGGAATTAGACAAACACTGATTAACGCAAGCGATCGGTATTATTTACCATTTTCTCATCCTTACGGATAGCACGGTGGGCCAAAACAATAAATAAAATCGGGATCAGTGCTATGTACATCCCGGCTTTGTAAGTAGCCTCCGTACCCAGCTTGTTGGCGATAAAATCGGCAGAATAAAACACAGCAGCGATAAATCCCATATGAACCAATAACGTGATCGCCGTTATTTTAATCTGCAACGGGCGCTTTTTAAAAAGAAAAATAGTAACCAGGCAGGTAAGCGCCAGCAGGCCCACCACAATGATCAACGGCATTGTACTGTTGCTGTTGCCATTGGTAATTCCCATCAATGAAAAAGTATTGACTGCATCCTGTGTTGTATACTCAGCAATCGGAAAGAAAAACAACAACACATAAGGCACTATGGCCAACAAGAGGTATAGACTTTGCAAACGTTGTAACATAATTTTTTTTTACAAAATTACAATTTTCTGTAATGTTGTTCCGCTAATATTTATTATTAATCATGAAATTCGGTAAAACATCTGAATTTATTTATTAATTTTACATTAACATTGGTGTTTTTTCGTTATTCATTAAAACCTGCATTTCCTTGAAGAAAATTATACTCCTTCTGTTTTTTTCATTGATCATCACTGAGGTTTTCAGCCAGGATGTGCATTTTTCGCAGTTTTACGCAGCGCCGCTTGAACTCAATCCTGCAAATACCGGATTGATCACCGGAAGATTGCGTGTTGGGATAAATTCAAAAAGCCAATGGGGTTCGGTTACAAAACCGTATCAGAATGTTGCGGCATATTTCGACATGCAGGCGTTAAAAAGAAAATACCGGAAAGATGCCCTGGGAGCAGGCATCCTATTTGACGCCGACATTGCAGGGGATTCGAAGTACTCCACGATATTTGCCGGAATTGCCATCTCCTATATAAAATCCATTTCATACCGGAACAACCATTTCATCTCGGTTGGGATCATGCCCGGCCTGATACAGCGAAGCATCGATTATTCCGCATTATATTATGATAATCAATACAATGGCAATTATTACGACCCAACCATTGACCCCGGCGAACAATATGGGAGAAGAAGCTTTATCACGTTTGACCTGGGGGCCGGCGTTCATTGGTTTTACCAGTATAATCAAAGCACCTCTTACCACGCGGGTTTTTCTGCAGGCCACCTCACACAACCCAAAATAGGCCTCATGGATAATAATGATATCAGGCTGAATATAAAATACACTTTTTACGGAGGTTCTTCTTTTAAAATCGCTCAGGACCTGGAAATGCTGCCCTCCGCGATGGTTTGCTACCAGTCGCCTTTTACAGAAATACTCTTCGGTTCCCAAGTGAAATATAACCGCAGCAAATTATACACGGAACATACTTCACTAAATTTCGGCCTGTTCTACCGTTATGCAGATGCGCTGGTTGCCATGGCCGGATTTGATTACAAGAATATCAACTTTGGAGTGAGCTATGACATCAACTTATCGCGCCTCAGGCCTGCAAGCCACGTCAGGGGCGGATTTGAATTTACGGTTAGTTATATTTATAATAAAAGCAAGTACAAACGCAACAAAGAAATCCCATGCCCTATTTTTTGATCATGATGAAAAACAAGATACGCAGCTACATACTATTTTTTGCTTTTCTTGGGATAAGTTGTTTTCAATGCGGCAACACCTTTGCGCAGAATTATGAAGAAAGCATTGCCATTGGTGATGAAGCTTTTGGCGATGGTGATTTTTATACCGCCTCGATCTATTACAGCAATGCTTTGTTTAGCGATTCGTCAGACATAAATCTTGCCTATAAATGTGCCGATGCTTACCGTTTCTTCAATAATTACCAGCAAGCCCGCCGCTGGTACCATTATGTGCTGGAACACGATGCTAAAAACAAACTGCCGCTTTCCAGGCTATGGCTTGCCAGCATGGAAAAATCCATGGGAAATTATTCGGAAGCATTGTTGCATTTCCGGGCCTATTACAATGAGAACAAAAACAAAGCTGACGTCTTTTATGTTGAAAAAGCCAGGAATGAGATTCTCGCGTGCCAGGAAGCGCCAAAAATTGTTGCCGGCAAAAAAAATGTGCTGATCGAACATCTAAACGAAAGTGCTGTAAATACTGAATTTTCCGAATTCAACGCGGTTCAGCTCAGCGATACCGCACTGGTATTTTCAGCCCTAAGGCCTATCTCCGAAGGGGAATTTGACACATATATCCCGAATGCCTACATGTCCAAGATTTATATGGCGAAATCCACCATCACCGGCTGGGCAAAAACGACTGAATTAGATGCCAAAATAAATGATAAGAACAGCCATAACGCCAATATCTGTTTTTCAAAAGACCATAACAAAGTTTTTTTCACCCGTGCCAAAGCCGATGACAACAAAAAACTTTTGGCCGAAATTTATTTTTGTGAAAACATTGACGGGAAGTGGCAAAAAGCAAAAAAACTATCGGAGAAAATAAACGTTCCCGGTTTTACCTCCACCCAGCCCAATTTCGTGGAGAATGACGATTACAATGTGTTGTTCTTTGTTTCCGATCGTCCTGGCGGCATAGGCGGGCTCGACATCTGGTATTGCCTGATCAAAGACGGAAATTACCAGGATCCGATCAACCTTGGCAGCATCATTAACACGCCGGGTGACGAAATCACGCCGTTTTATCATGATTCCACCCAGACGCTGTATTTCAGTTCCGACTGGCATAAAGGGCTGGGCGGCTTTGACATTTTTTACTCGAAAGGAACCTATAACCTTTGGGAAACACCTAAAAACATTGGCTATCCAATCAACAGCAGTTGCAACGACACTTATTTTACGGTGACTGAAGTTGATAATGATGGTTATTTTACCTCAAACAGGCCGGGGTCGTTGTCGATAAAAAGTGAAACCTGTTGTTACGACATTTATTCTTATGAATGGCAGGATACATTAACTCAAAAAACGGTGGTCGTCGTTCCTCAGGATACCGTGAACATCGAAGAGGACATTAATTCCATGTTGCCGCTCACGCTGTATTTCCACAATGACGAACCCGACCCTAAATCTTTAAATACAAAAACAAAAACAAATTATCAGACGTTGCTGGGTGAATATTACCAGATGAAGGATACCTATATCGCTGAATATTCCAAAGGATTGTCGGGCAATGATAAACTCAAGGCGGAAAAAGACATCATTGATTTTTTTGACAATTATGTGGCCAGCGGTTTCAACAAGTTGAAGCTTTTTGCAAAGCTTTTACACACCGACCTTCAGCGCGGCAACAGCATCAACATCAAGATCAAAGGCTTTTGCAGCCCGCTGAACACCACTGATTACAACCTGAATCTTTCCATGAGGCGTATCTCGTCCATCGTGAATTTCCTGAAACAATACTACGAAGGCGTTTTGCTCGAATACCTGAACGGAACAGCTCCAAACGGCGCAAAACTGACCATCATCGAAGAACCTCTCGGAAAATCAACAGCCAGCCCACTGGTGAGCGACAACCCGAACGACAAACGGAATTCGATATACAGCCGCGCTGCAGCTTTTGAGCGCAAGGTCCAGATCATATTGTATGAGCACGAAAACCAGGTTTCTGCTGAAAAACTACCGGACATACAACTTATTGATTCCCTTTGCGAATTCGGGACTATTTCTCAGGGACAAGAAGCGAACATCCTAATCAGGTTCAAAAGCACCGGAAAATCCGGCCTGAAGATCGCCGGGGTGGAGACAAGCTGCGGCTGCACGGTGGTAGACTGGCCGAAAGAATCATTTGCACCGGGAGCTGCCGGTGAGTTGAAGATTTCTTTTAACACCAACGAAGACGCCGGTTTATATAATGAAACCATCACCATTTACACGAATTCAAAAAAAGCAAAATACATCATCCCTGTTCATGCCAATCTGCTGCCGAAAAACTAAATATTCGAAAATTATTTTTTTACGGGTAGTTATCATTTCTTTCTTGAGCATCAGTCTGTCCTCATGCCATTCAACTGAAAAACAAGAAAGCGCCTGCGCATTAAGCGTTACAACCGATACTTTGTACAAGGTGTTTTTTAATGAAATTTTATCGCCCATTGAACAACAGATGATGCACCTGGGATTGGTGGATGTTTGTGAATTAGATTCAACGATTCGCGCCAATATCAAGTATTCCACTGAGGATAATTTTTTGAAAAAGGATATGTATGGAGATTATAACAAGGCATACCTGCAGCCCGATGTAGCTGAGAAATTATCAAATGCGCAAACGTTTTTAAAAGAACAGCATCCGGGATACCGGTTGGTGGTATACGATGCGGCACGCCCTGTATCTATTCAAAAAATAATATGGGATTCGCTTAAAATGCCTTCGCTTGAAAAAGGGAAATTTGCCTGCAACCCGCGCCATGGTTCGTTGCATAATTACGGTGCAGCCATTGATGTGAGCATCCTCGATGAAAAAGGCCATGAGCTTGACATGGGATGCCCTTTTGATTTTTTTGGGCCACTCGCCTACCCGGTCATGGAATCACAACTATTATCCGAAGGCCGGCTCTCACAGCAGCAGATCAGTAACCGTAAGTTATTGAGGCAGGTGATGTACAAAGCCGGCTTTTTTAATATTCAAACCGAATGGTGGCATTTTAATTCGTGCACCAGAGCTGAAGCAATAATAAAGTATAAGAAAATCGAATGATTGTCAATTTAAAAAAGCTTACAAATTTGTGAGTTTCATTTTTTTACAAATTTTTGCAGCATCACCGATTTGTCGCTTTCAAGTTTAATCACATAAATGCCTGAAGGAAACCCTGAAGTGTGAACGATCGTTCTTTTAGACATAGTTGCGCTATAAACCAACTCCCCAATTGAATTTACAATGACAAGATCTTTAGCCTCAATATTCCCAATGTATTCAATAATCAGGTCGTCGGATACTGGATTGGGATAAACTGAAATCGCTGCTGATTGAACGGGCTTAATCCCTAAGGCCGGCACCTCATTGCAGGAAGAAGTATCTGAACATCCACCTTGCGTGATTACAACTGCATAGCTTCCTGGACCAGTGGCTGTGTAACTCTGATTTATTTCTCCGGCTATAGGCTGCATTGAGTTATTGCAATCAAGCCATTGATAAGCATTTGCTGACGAATCCGCCGTAAGCGTATAATCAGAAACCTGAACATCCAGATTTAATTGGTTTACATTTACTTCAACATTGGTTTGAACAACGCTTCCATTATATGAAACAGCTGTAAGGGTATAGATAGTGGTAGTTGAAGGCGAAGCAATTATTTCCGAACCGCCTGTCGTGTCTAATCCGCTTGCGGGGGCCCATGAATAAGAGGTTCCGCAATTGGCAATAATTGTAACGCTATCACCTTGGCAAATTGAGGAAGTCATTGGACTGACAACAACCGTAGAAGAATCGTATGGAAATACGGTTACGGTATCGCTGACCAAAATATTATTGCCAAAACATAAATGATAATCAGCTTGTACAATATAAGTGGTTGTAGTATCGGGACACACTGTGATGTTATTACCTGTTCCAATTTGCACAGTATCCTGCCACCATGTTAATGTATAAGCGGGGTTTCCGGCTGGTGTAAAACGCCAGGCTTCATAATTTGCAGTCCATGCACCTGTATTTCTACCGGGAGGAGTAACTCCAAAAGCGCCACTGGAGTCTTGTATTCCGATTAAAGCATTTCCTGAATTCCAGTTACTGCAAAGTGGTTTGTTTTGAACATAAACTTCTATAATGTTAGAACTTTCGTAAAGCACCACTTGATGTGTTGCTTTCATTGAATTGCACACGCTCGAAAACAAGGGGATCTCGTTTGAGCTTATCACAAACATCCTGTCGGGGCTTGAGCCGAGCTCCGCGTAATACAAACTTCCTCCAATTGATAAATCAAGGTCTTGATATACTCCAAAAATTGCGTTCGATACTAAGGAGCCTGATGGACATTGGCTTGCAAATGACCATGGACAAAAACCGCCATTTTCAGTGGCATTAAAAGTTAAAACCCCATTTGATCCAACCAGTATGTGATCATAACTGTTACCATAAAAACAAAATGTAAATGGAAGGTCAATAATATCGCTCCAAACATCATCAATAGCACCAAGTGTAATAGGTGTTCCCATATTATAAGCATAAGGAGGGGCATAGGGTATTGATGATACAGTATATGCACTTGTTTCATTTAATTCCTGACATGTGGCATTAAGCTCAGCACAAGGTGCCAAACAATCTAACATCACGTCGTTTCCCGCGCTGACCACAGGACAAAAACAAAATGTTTTTAAATTATTAGGTGTGATAGGTTTTGGGTTATTCCGACTCCCTGCCTTTATATTGAAATCATCGTAAGTCTTTTTCTGGGCGCACAGAGTACCTGATATTATTATTAAAATAACGGCAAAAACAAACATGAAAAAAGTAGAATTTTTCATAAATATTATAGGTATGGGTTAATTATTCATGATATAAAGGTAATAAAAATTATTGTTCGTGCTAAGAATTGATAAAACAAAAAAACTTCATTATAGCATAAATAAAAACCATTTGGTTTTCCGTTCATATTTGCGAATCATTAAAAAAATGATTTTAAAAGGCATCAAAATTTTCAGAATTATAATTCCGGCTATAATCGTAACTTTTAATCCAGGGGGCTTCGCCCAAGAGTAATCCGGCATGAAAGCCTAAACCGGTAAATGGGAGACAATACTGAATATTAATCATATCCGTGTTTAGGCCAATCAGCACTATTGTTAGCTTGAAATATAAAAAGGTGTAGTCAAAAAAAATCCCGGCAACAAAAACCTTTGCTGCCGGGAATTTTTATAGGATGAGATTTATCAACCCTTGTTCTTCAA
This sequence comes from Bacteroidales bacterium, assembly GCA_035354195.1. Lineage (GTDB taxonomy): Bacteria > Bacteroidota > Bacteroidia > Bacteroidales > CAIWKO01 > CAIWKO01. The sequence goes on from DAOQAT010000011.1 coordinate 58,390, forward strand.
TCTTTGTAATGCTTGTTTGGCAGGTTCTGCTATATCCTTTTCGCCGGCAGCAGCGATCTTTGCCAAAACATCCTGCGCTTTTTTACCGCCAAAATTTTCGACTGCATAAATGTATGAGCTTCTGTAAAATGGCTTTAACGACTTGTTATTCAACATTTTTACTGCTATTGTAAAAGCTTTGTTGTTGTCAATCCCTTCTTTGGCATCTCCGGCAATATAATTGGACAGAGAGCGGGCAGCTGCTGAGGAATAATTTTCATCAGCACCAAATTTCTCAACGGTTTCAAGAACTTTTGCATAAGCTTTCACTGATTTCATATAGCCCAGCCCTTCAAGTGCTCCACCAACCAGATCTTTCGATTTGTTTTTAAGAAACTCGAGATACAGGTCTTCCACTTTTTGGTATTGAGCGGCATCTTTAGCACGCCATAAAACACCCAGGCAACCTCTCCTGACTTCTTCTGCTTCAGTTGAATCTTTTGCGATTTTAATTAAAAGGTCCAACTGGCCTTTCTTAGCAAAACTTTTATCTGATGATAACCTGATAAGTTCCATTCTTCCTCTTTGTTCAGTATTTTTATCAGCCAGGGCGGCATGTATATCGGTAAGTAATGCCTCATCTTCGGTAACCAGCCAGCCCGAAAGCAACTGTCCAAGCGTGGAACCGACATAAGAGTTTTGATCAAACTTTTCTTTTTTCAGGGCTTCCAGCACTATTTTGCCATAAGCAGGATTATTATAAAAATCGCTGGTTCCCACCCAGAAGTTAATCGCATGAGCACAGGCAGCAGATCTCTTCCCACTGGTAGATTGTGCAATACCATTAAATAAATCATCAACTAAGAACTTGATACTGGTGTCTTTTGCCATGGCCTGGATGCCTTCACTTGCTTTAAGGTAGGCTTCACAGTTAGTATTTTGCTGTTCACAGGCGGCAAGATTGGTAATCAGGGAGTCAAGCTTTGGATCCATTTTTCTGGCTTCCGACTTATTTTCGCTACCACCACAACTGATCAGGAACATTGAAGATAGCGCAATTAATACTAAAAAAAGGTTAAGCTTTTTCATTTTTTTAATTTTAGTTAATAAATTGGTTAACAACACTTTACTGTAAAACGCTTTGAATAAATACTAATTAAAATTGGTACACGTGTATCTGGTTCCCTCCCTTTTTAGTTTTTACTGATTTAATTATTGGAATAAAGATAATTATTTTTTATAAAGATAAAAAAGAAAAAATATTTTGCTTTTCTTTTTAATAAAAACAGATCGAATAAGTGGTTATCATGAAAACGTCCGATAGTAATCAAAATTTTCGACTATAATCGAACCTTTCAACTTAAAGTACTTCGAACTTAAAGTACTCTAAGTACTTCCTAATCGTAAAACAGCCAGCTTATGCCAAACCTGAACAACCTATCCTGCATGGGATAATGAGGAACCGTAAAGTAGTCATAACCAATCAACCCGCTTAAAAAGTTGGATAATTTCAGAAATATTCTCACCCTTTGAATTTTCAGATTAATAAAAACATCGGCATTGAGGTAGTTGCCAACTTTGCGTTCGCTTTGCAGTATGAATGTTCCTAATGCCGGTTGATAAGCATTTGCATAATACTTAGTATTGTATAGCAAATCTATCCCAACCTGAAACCGCAACGCTTTTTTGAACATTGGGGTGGTAAACATATACGACTGCATAGCAATAAGGTCAGGGGTCCTGATCAGACTTTTCTTATCGTTATATTGGTATACGATCTTATTATCAATCTCAAATTTGCCTATAACAAAATTCTTATAAATATAGGCCGACAGCAGGTTAATGGATTCGTTTGCAAACTGGCGCGGACGGGAATCTGCATCCATGTATACGTAGTTGTACAAATGGTAGTAATCAATTCCAACGCTTAAATTTTTATAGGAATAATTGAAGCCCGCACTTAAGATTTCCTGTTGGGCAAAATCATAATCCCACTGAAAATATTTTGAATAATGATGTTCAAAAAACCATCCCGGCTTTGCTTTGCTGTAATTAACCTTCAGCCCTACCGAGCCGTAATTTTTTCCTTTAAATATAAAATGTTGTTTAGCTGAAGCCAATAATGAAAAATCACTATTATAATAATCCATGAAAACATATTCACCGGAAGCATCGATTTTCAAGGTTTTATATGGTTCAATGCTAAACCCGACTGAAGGGATAACATTTGTAATGTAAAAATTGCGATTCAGCTGATGTACTTCGGTATATGCATGTTTTACTTTCACGAAACAGCGCAGCCAACGTTTTTCGTCATTTTTGTTTTGTTCAGAATTGGTCCATTCCAGGGTATTTTCAATTTTATAAAACCATGAAGAGTCGTTGACCGGACCCGAATCGTTTGGTATTAAAGGGTAAAAAGTAAAATTGGGATCGCTGTCGGTAAATTTAAATCGTTGTTTCGTAAAATTAAACGTATGAATTATGCGGCCCAAATTGAATTTTTTCAAAGGAGAAAGGCTGTCTTTTTTATTGAAGCTATTATCGCGTGATAAGGCCACATATTGCTTAAGAATGACCGTCGACTCACGCCATTGTGTTTCGGCCGATCTCAGGTTGATATCGTATAAATTTGAACTATTCCCTTTACGGTAATTCATATAGGCTGTATCATCAGTTACGCCACCATTATCCTGGGTTTTATCTGTATTAAAAATATAATTGATATAAACCCCGTATTTCTTGTTTTTGGTTGCATAATAGGTGAAAACCGTCAAGGCATGGTTATTAGTTTTCTGATAGAAGTTCTCGCGGCCTGGCATATTTACAATGCGGTAATCCGCGCCAAGGAATACTTTGTTACGAACGTGGTGATAATGCGTAACTTGAAAGATCTGTTCCCGTTTTGACCCCAGGTTGTAAAACAGGTTGGTAAACGGAAGCAGTGAATAATAATTTACTCCCTGTGAAGCGTTGAATTTATATGCATCAAAAGTCTTTAATCCGTAGGAAAACCCGCACTGAGGCAGGTTGTTGAAAATCATATTTTCGGATGCCTGCCCAATGGCGCCCAGGTTGGCATTAAAAAGGTAGGTTTTATAAATGGGGTCATAATTCTGAAAGTAGATCAGGTTTGTATCAACACTTTTAGCTTCGTTCTGTGGAAAAACTGTAGTATCAATTTTATCGATACTATAGCTGACCACTTTCATTGAATCTTTTCTTGTCAATAGGGAGTCCGTTATTTGGCCTGATAAATAAAACGGGATAGCAGTAAGTAGTGATAATACCAGTAATATTGAACGTTTCATTTCAAATTTTTAGTAAGGGCAAAGGTAGAAAAAAACTTCATGGAATCACAGATGAGCATTATAAAATAATAAATGCAGTTATATTCAAACAGGTTAATAAAAAGCGGCGAGGAGACATAATAGGTTTGCAAGAAAGTCAAACTTCGACATTGGATTTTAAGGACTTTTCCACATTAAAAAACCTCCAGGCTTTCGCAAGGGGGTTAATTAAAATTTGGCGACGACATATGATGATAGTGTTAGCGAGCCGCCATTGCGGTGAGTGTTACACTATCACATCCCGATAAGTGTATATAAATTTGATTTCGCAAATAGTCTGTTTATCGGGACTTTCCCGCATTAAAAAACCCCCAGGTTTGCACGAGGGGGTTAATTAAAATTTGGCTACGACATATGATGATAGTGTTAGCGAGCCGCCATTGCGGTGAGTGTTACACTATCACATCCCGATAAGTGTATATAAATTTGATTTCGCAAATAGTCTGTTTATCGGGACTTTCCCACATTAAAAAACCCCCAGGCTTTCGCAAGGGGGTTAATTAAAATTTGGCGACGACATATGATGATAGTGTTAGCGAGCCGCCATTGCGGTGAGTGTTACACTATCACATCCCGATAAGTGTATATAAATTTGATTTCGCAAATAGTCTGTTTATCGGGACTTTCCCACATTAAAAAACCCCCAGGTTTGCACGAGGGGGTTAATTAAAATTTGGCGACGACA
>DAOQAT010000012.1:0-60063 GCA_035354195.1 Bacteroidales bacterium
TCTTCATTACTCACATAGCGGGTCGTAAAAATCTCAGGGATGCCTTTTAATCCCTTTTTTATGACAGGGTTATTAGTCACTATTTCGTCGTCGAGTGCATAACGATTAGGAATGGTATTCCCGTAAAGGATAAACACCAATACCAAAAGAAATAATAAAACTTTAACGTTACCCGAAATTTTTATTCTGTAAGGATTTTTTTTCGAAATCGCTTTGGTTGTTGCCTTACCTGATTTTGATTTATCGGGCTTTTTCTTTTTCATTACACGTTAAATTATTGTATGTATGGTGGACGCGTAAACAAAAATAAATGATTTGTTTTAATAATGAAAAACTTTATTCGATAGTTTTTCAAACAAGTTAATTAAAGAAATAAAATAAATAGAGGGAACATTCCCCTAAACCATTATTAAAAATGGTAGTTATCTGGACCTTCGGTACGCAATAAACTCAGGGTTTGCAAGGTCTTCTTTGTTATAATTCAGGGGCTGCAGATTAACCATGTTTTTGATCTGCCCGCCGGCCAAACGCAAAATAGCATCTCCGGCTGCCGTATCCCATTCCATGGTCCTGCCGAAACGCGGGTACTCGTCTGCTGAGCCTTCGGCAAGGGCATAGAGTTTTAGGGAGCTGCCTTTACTTATAAACTGTTTTGGATTGGTATCTTTTTTAAGATAACGGCGTGTTTTACCATTAATATGCGACTTGCTCACCAGATATGTGTATATTTCCGGATTGGAGCAGGGCAATTTCATACTTACAGAAATTAAAGAATCGACACCATTTTGGCTTTCAGAAGTAACAAATTTTGAAGCATGTTCCAGCTTGAACGAGCCTAGTTTTTCTTCACCATAATAAAGCAAATCGTGCGCCGGTGCATAAATAACGCCCAGAACAGGCATGCCGTTGTTGATAAGGGCTATATTCACCGTAAAATCATGGCTGTGTGAAATAAATTCCTTAGTACCATCCAGCGGATCGATCAGCCAAAGCATTTTCCAATGTTGCCGTTCTTTATAAGATAAAATGGCAGATTCCTCAGAAATTACAGGAATTTCCAATGAAGACAATCGGTCAACAATAACCTGGTTTGCAGCCCTGTCGGCATTTGTAACGGGGGTAAAATTTCTTTTTATGCTGACGCGCATCTTATCGTTAAACAGTTCCATAATCTTAAAACCTGCTTCAATGGCGGTTTTTATGGATATGTTTAATAATTCTGACATTTCCCTGTTGTTGATTTTATTGCAAATTGCTAAGTTGCTTTTAACTTTTTTACTGGTTACTGTTCACTGCTAAACTCCGCCCGCATTTTTAAATAGGTAATTTGTCCGTCTGTAATTATAATACTGAATGCCAAAGGGTTTTCAGCGTTTGGGCGTTTTTTGATTTCAATGGTCAGCAAATTTGCCGTCAGCGGATTTACAATATTCAGAAACTTAATTTCATCAGCAGTGGTAAGCCGCAGTTTCTGTTGCTGCTGCGCTTCAATAACTTCTTTGATCATTTGTATCAGGCAAACGCCCGGGACAACAGGGTTACCCGGAAAGTGCCCTTCGTAAATTTTATGAGCCTTATCCAGTTCCACCTTAACAATTGTTTTTTCTTCTTCCTTTGAAGTGCTTAAAATTTTGAAAAAAGTATCCAACAGCATAATTGATCTATTTTAAAATGAATTTTTCATCCGGAATTTCTCCGTTAATTTTTCTATTATTAAAGAATATGTCCGTCTTGTCGCCTGAAACCTCATTTAACTGAACCCTGGCCACCGAAAAGAATTTCTTTTCGAAAAACAATACAATTTCTTTGAAAAACACTTTGATATCCTTTGCTTTTGGCTTCAGGACCAGCTTGTAATTAAGCTCGTTTTCATAATAATTACAGCTAAAATCTTTTTTATCATCCAGCACATTACCTTTCAATATTTTGGCGAGTATAGCATTCAATTTATTAAAAGATTCACTGGCGGTCAGATCGAATGAATTTTTCTTTTCATCATCCTTTATGAACATCCGCCCATTGTTGATAATTATCAGATAGTTGAATGGCTCCGTGTATTCCCAGCGGATCATCACTCCGTTTTTGTAACAAAAATATCCGTTTGACGCTACCGGTTCCGTTAAAATGCTCATATACTTTTGCTGGACAAAATCACATTCGATAGTGGCCAGGTCCGAGGTATATGCTTTGAGCCTGTTTTTAAACAGGACCGTATCTTTCATCGTTTTATACGAAGTATCAGGCACAGCAGACATTACAGTTGCTGAAGAAAACAACAGGATCAGGGTTATGTTTACTAATATTCTATTCATAAGCGTTTACATTTAAAGCTTCATCCAAACGTGCAAAAGTAAGTTGTTGTTGTTTGCAATATTGAATAAATTCATCAGCCACTAAATCAATGCCTTGCACCCTGTCGTGAAACAAAACGATATCACCTGCTTTTACCTTTGAAATTCTTTTTTTCAGTTTCGGTGTATCATGGTTAACGGTATCAAGCGAGCGAAGGCTCCACCCTACCGGCATCAGTTTCAGCTTTGTCAGCGCTCTTTTCATGTTGGGGTTGGTAACTCCGAACGGCGGCCTGAAAAATATAGGTTTGACTCCGGTTATCTTTTTTATAGCCTCAGAGGATCTTTCCAGGTCTGCAGTAATCATGCGTGCAGTAAAAAAACCATAGGTATTTTTATGGCACCATGAATGGTTCCCAACGATATGTCCTTCGTCAAATGCTTGTTTCACAAGCGTGGGAAGCTTTTCAGCTTTATGCCCAATAAAAAAGAAAACGGCTTTCACATTATTTTTCTTCAGTACTTCAAGAACTTTTGGGGTTATATTTTCGTCAGGGCCATCATCGAACGTAAGCACAATCTTATCGGTGCTTTTGATTCTGGAAACCACATCAAAATAAAATGACAAGTTAATTTTAAAAGAGCCCAGTGCGGTAAAAAAAATCAATATAACGCCGGGAAGTATGTACCATGCCGGAGAAAAACCTGAAAAAGCCACCAGCGGGCCGATTACAGAAAGCAAAATCAGGATAAGGATCAGGATATATTTGAGTTTCAACATGCAGAAAGTAACACAAAAGAGTGTTCGGAGTTTTTATATTGATTGTATACGAGAATGTGTTTAAACTTTGCCACATCATGATACCGTAATTTCATGGCATCAGGACAGTTGTTATTTTTCAGAATATTGGCTGCAGCCCAGACAGCAAAGGCAGAAGAAGTAAAATATTCGCCGCAGAGGTGTTTGTAATACAAAATATTGTTATCTGCAAAAATGTTTTGGGATAAGGTATCATAAAGTTCATCTGAAGTTACATCTGATCTGTAACCCATCATCACGGCGTCGATATCGGAAATTCCAAGTCCCTGCTGTTTAAGCATTTCAGTAATAGTGCGCTCCGTTTCACTGATAGCTGCCGGTTTGTACAACGTTTTAACGGCATCAATGGTTGCAAAAGCATTTTCGGGGCTTCCCGACAACACAAAAAACGATGCTCCTTCTCCTGCTATGCCGCCTGCAGTTTTGTTGGTAAAAATATCGGCTGACCCCAGGACGCTCTTATAAATTCCAAGCCGTTTTAATATCGCAAAAGAAGTTGGCGTAATTTCATCCACACCGCCCAGCAGCACTTTAATACCGGATTGTTCCCCGAGCATCATCATCGAGTCCAGCAAGGCATTCTCAAATGAAAAACAGCGGTGGACGTAGGCGTGGTTGTAACTGTTGCATTTCAGCAACAACGCAATCTGCCCGGCAATAGTGTTATGTGTGGATTGAATAAATGATGTGGGTGGTAAAAATTGTTCCTGGTTTTTGATGATCTCATTCAGAAACGATTCCGTGTCTTCGATGCAGCCCAGGCCGGTTCCGGTAATGATGGCATCCGGTTTTTCAACGCCGGCTTCCCTCAGGCATTGAATTGCCGCGGCAACGCCCATTTTCACCACGCGCCCCATCCTGCGGATCAGTGTAGGATTGATGTATTCTTTATAATCCGGTTCCACACATTTCAAATAGTCTGTTTCGTACCCTTCAGGCTTTGTCAATTGAAAAGGTTTGCCTAACGTGGGCTGCGGGCTGATAGCGGTGGCTGAATTTATGTATGTTTTCATTCTTAAGTCTGTGAGTTATTATTTAACTGCTGAAATAATTAATGTAGAATTGTTGCCGCCAAAACCGAACGAATTTGACAGCACATTTTCCACCTTGCAATGCTCGGTTAGCTTGGTCACAGGCGATATCTCAAGCTCCGGTATGGGTTCCGAAAAGTTCAGGTTCGGAAAAATTAATTTGTTTTGAATGGCAAGCACTGATATTACCGCTTCTACCCCACCGGCAGCTCCCAGCGTGTGGCCGGTAAAAGGTTTTGTGGAGCTGAACAAGGGAATGTTTTCCCCAAAAATACGTTTCATGGCAACACCTTCGGAAAGGTCGTTATTGCCGGTGCCGGTGCCGTGAACATTAATATAATCAATATCTGCGGGTTGAAGTCCGCTCACCTCCAACGCTTTGGTCATGGCTAGAAAAGCGCCCTGTCCTTCGGGTGAAGAGGCCGTCTGGTGGTAGGCGTCATTAGCATTGCCATAACCTTTTACTTCTGCCAACGGTTTTTTGTTTAAGTCCTTTAAAATTTTTTCTGAAACCAGCACGACAAAACCTGCGCCTTCCCCCAGGTTCAAGCCGGCACGGTTGGCATCAAACGGCTTGCAGTGGTTTTTGTCGAGGATCATTAAGGTGTTAAACCCATTCAATGTGAAACGCGTCAGCGAATCGGTACCTCCGGCCACGACCACGTCAACAATATCATTTTTTATCAACCGGGAACCAAACATAATTGAGTTTGCCGAAGAAGAACAGGCTGTGCTGATGGTTGCCAGATAATCTTTTATGCCAAGGTAATCGGTAATGTGTTCGGTGCTGTCGGCGCAATCGTGGCCTTTAATACCTTCGATATTTCCAGCGGAATTGTCGGCAAAAAATTCATCATAAAAACGTTCGCTCAGGTCCATGCCACCGACGGAAGTGGCTGAAACGATCCCGCAGCGGTATTTGCTGAGGTCTAAACCTGAATTTTTAACGGCTTCACCGGCAGCTATCATCCCAAACAGGCTGGTGCGGGTAATAACTTTTTCTGCGGGTATCCCAAGCTGTGCCTTCAGTTCATCGTTGGTTTTTTTCACCTCGGCAAACGGGATTTTGTCTTTATAAATGGTGTCAATATATTCGAGCGGGCCGACACCATGTTTTGATGTTTTCAGCGATTCCAGCGTTTCAGCCACATTTTGCCCGATGGCCGAAATGGCTCCGATACCTGCAATATAAACTTTGTCGTGCATGCAATTTTTTTTAGCTTTGGCAAAAATACGCATTTTTTGGATTCGTTTGTTATGGCAAAGATTGGCAGGAAATTGCGATCTGATAATTGACTATTATCACTTTTACATCCTTAACCTCCTCATTTTGCTTATCTTTGCAGTGGTAAAACAACAGTTCGGTCTGTCGCTGTAAAACACTTCGGTGAATTAGAGAGGAAAGTCCGGGCAACACAGGGCGCCATACTTCCTAACGGGAAGGATTCCGGGCAACCGGGAGACAGACAGTGCCACAGAAAATAACCGTTCCGGCCCAGGCCGGAACAAGGGTGAAAATGTGAGGTAAGAGCTCACAGCTTGCTATGGTAACATAGCTCGCGGGTAAACCTTATGGGTTGAAAGACCAAATAAACCGGAGCCTGAGGGCTGTCCGCCCGAATCCGGAGGGTAGGTCGTTAGATTCCGCAGGCAACTGCGGAACCAGATAAATGACAGACTAAAACAGAACCCGGCTTACGGAACTGTTGTTTTATCATTTTTTTCAGGGTAAAAATATTTTTTGTAAATTGCAGTCCGAAAACAAGGCTGCTTCAGATAGTAACCACCATTTAAAACAAAACTAATCGTAAATATCAAATGAAGAACGTATCAAAAGCAAAAAACGTAGCGAAAAATATAACACCATCCATATGCTTATCTATTCAAAGTAATATTGCTCAAAGGGAACATGCGGAATTTCACAACTGCCACACGGAGAAAAGCGTTAAAGAGGACATTGCTTTTTTGAAAACTATTTATGGAGACAAACTCAAGCTTTCTGAAAGTGATGTAACTATCGAGTTTATTAATAAGCTAAAAATAATCAGTAAGGACATCTATTTCTTTCTGAAAAACTTCGAAATCGATTTCACTCCTCAGAGCTATATAAAAAGTAAATATGAATTCATAAAACACCAGATCCCCAACGGCGATCCTCATCTGTTCTATCTTGCATGGAACGGGTTAATCCATAATGATAGTTTCCGCAGGCTGTTGTTACAAATATTCAGTATCAGCAAATTCAGCGATATGCTTTGCCCACAGAACATCCCTACCATTGGGTCCTCCATGACCAGGTACCGTACAAAACTGGTGCTGGCCGATGATATGGCTACCAACCCTGATGGTAAACGCCGAACCGTTGGCCGTACACTCGAAGATGGCAGCGGGCTCATCATGCAGGAATCCATAATCTGGCTTCCGAATGAAAAAGCATTACCCATTTTTCCACAGGCATATGTTCCACTGAACCAAACACACGTAATCCTTATCAGGCATGGAAAATCTGTTCACGAATCCGGGGGCGAAAATCCGGAATTTGTCGGATCCGGATACTGGGATACCTGGGACAGCAACCGCCGGATATCAGGCATACTAAGCAATTTTCTAAAAGAAGAAGGCATCGCCACCGCCAAAGAATTGGGAAAAGATTTCAAAATAGCTGTGGATATCCTTGATAAAAGCGGTTGCCCGTTGTGGTCATGGTCGAAAGACACCCCCATTCATGTTTACGGCAGCGAATCGGAAAACACCGAACAAACCGCACGTTACTTCCTGCAGGAAGCCGGTTATACGAATATTACATTCGACGCCCTGTATGGCATCAACTCACAGAAATATGGCGCCATGACCTTCCGCAACAAAAAAGAAATCTCGAATGAAGCCATACGGATATACAGTGGCGGAAAAGAACCCACCCCGGAAATTCAGAATAAAATCACAAAAATGTTTAAGAACCGTTTTTATCATTATCCCGAAGGAGAAACCCTGATCGAAGCGGACTGGCGTATTGCTTTCACCTTTGTTGAATTGCTGAATAAAAACCTGGGAAAACGAATACTCTTAGCCGACCATTCAGGAGCCATCAGGGTTTTCGAAGCCTGTATCAGAACCCTGGACTTTGCTGAATACAGCACCATAAAAGAAGCCCAGGACTCCATTATTGCATTATGCTACCAGCCGGGCCGCAACCTCCGTTACGATTACCTGCAAAAGAAAGAATACCCGCTGCGAAAGAGGAATAAATAGTGGAAAACTTTCTGTTATACAGTTCCGTTTCTCTTTTATTGATATTACTGGGTATCGCGGGATACCTGTTTTTCCGTTTGCGCATGGTCCGGAAGCTTGCCATTACAGATGAACATTCCGGAATAATGAATTACCGGGGATTACAGTCTTGTTTCAAAAAAATTGTCCGGAAGTATCCGGTGTCCTCCATGGCTTTAATCGACATTGATAATTTCAGATCATTCAACGAAGAAAGTTATGCATTAGGAGATGCCGTACTGAAAGAGTTCAGCGTTTTTATCAACGGCGTACTTCCAAAAAACAGCGTTTTTGCAAGATTCAGGATTGGTGATGAGTTTATTATCATCTTTAAAAACACCACATTTTCGAATGCAGAAAAACGGCTGGAAGAAATAAAGCAACAATGCCGGAATCATTCTTTTGAATGCCTTAACGCTTTCCCTGATCACCGGATTTCATTCACCGAAGGCATGGTTGAGCTGAACACCGGCCAGAACGATATTGAAAAGTACTTATTGACAACTGAAATAAACCTGAAAAAAAACAAATTAACCGGAACAACCCGGGAGAAATTTATTTCAGGCTAAAGGCCGGGTATCATATAGCATAACAGGACGGAACAACCCTCATGCTTTTGCTCACTGGCTATAAATGAATATTGGAAATCCTGCATTTAGTATTAATTTTATACTTAATTTTATACTAATCAAAAAGAACAAATACCGGCATATTGAAATACCGTTGTATCATACTTTTCCTGTTGTTGCTGCCCGCAGGGGTGTTTGCACAAACCATTTATTCGAGCAAAAACGGTATTGACATCCCTCCAAAAATCAGGATGCGGATGCTGAATATCTTTATTAACATTGTATACGACCAGACTCCTGAACGCGATCCGACGCTAAACAGGAATGATCACCCATGGCAGCCGGGTAAACCGAATTCCATCAATACCAACGTGCCAGCGTTCCTGAAAAATTATATGGATCCGGAACTTGTCAACGACAAGCCCCAGGGTATGATCACCCGCTATTATTACGAGTCAAGCCTTGGTAATTTTATTTGCCTGGGCGACTATATGATGGTTGACGTTGCCCAATCAGCCATCACACCTGAAAAACCCGGTGCTGATTTCTCATCCTATGACCTTATCAATGCCGCATTTTTGCTTATTAACAAAAGCGGTGGAATTAAAACGGTGTTCGGCCATGATTCGCTTAGTGATTATGATTTTTTTGAACGTGGGCGCGCAGGTTTACCCAAAAACACATCACCCAATGGAAAAATCGATTTTATACAGATCGTTTTTCGTAATACCGTCAGGGTTGACAATAAAGGTGTCGCGCAATATAATTATGGTCAAAACAATCCCGGAGAAGGAAATTATCTTTCGAGCGGCCTTGGCAAACGAGGACTGCTCAAGATCGCCAATAAAAATTATGAGCATGAGATGTTATCATACCAGAATCTTGGCATGTATGACCTTCTGAACATGTCAAAAACCATCGTCATTCATGAATTTGCTCATTCTTTGCTTGGCGGGAACGATTTTCACACATCAGGAGGCAATCACTACGGCACCTTTGCTGCCTGTCCTTTCATCGGGTTGCAGGGTGGCTGGGGGCTGATGGGCGGATACGGATCGAGCCTGATAAGCTGCAACGCCTATGAACGTTGGCGATTGGGATGGCTCAGTGCTGAATACAACCCGCATTTATTTCCCATTTCAGCAAACGGTAAGAGCGCGGATGTTACAAAGGATATGGGTGCGCAAAGTTTCATCCTCCGTGATTTTATAACTACCGGTGATGCGATCCGCATCAGGCTGCCATACATTGATCAGGGCGCTTCAAATCAGTTTATATGGCTGGAGAACCACCAGGTTGGACTTAATGACAAATTCGACTACCTGAGTTTTTCAAAAACTTCCGAATGCCGTGATCCGGGCCTGCCCGGTATTTATGCCTATTTACAGGTTGGACGGGATAAAACCGAGGGGACTAAATTCACCGATGTTTTTCCTTCCGATGAAGCCGACAACCTGAAGGTAATTAGTGCGAAAGGCAACTGGGACCGGGAGTTGGTTTCAACCAGCGATACGGTAAATTGCGTTGCCTGGCGATCGGTAAATTATTCCGAATCCTGCTTTAAGCCGAACCCGCTATCCGGCTATGTTGATGAACAAAGCCACTTTTTCGACACCGACAGCAAAACAAATAAAATCAGCGATCAGGGGATCTTTGAATTTCCGGCCATCGTTTACAGAAAAGGCACCAGGTACGACAACCTGCCTTATCTGGGTGATAATTATGATGCCTTCACCAATGGCTCAGTTCTTGAAATTGGCACCAACCCTGCGCCCGTTAATGCCGTGACCTGCTATGTTACGCAGGGCGGAAAAAAGTTCAACATTTATAAAAAGGCCAATTCACGGAATATATACCTGACCGGCCTGAGTATAACCATGAAAGACATGAAAAACGGAGCGTTCAACGTAATCATCCGATGGGATGATTATATGGTGAAAAACAATGTCAGATGGACAGGCAGCATTGTATTAAAAGAAAAACTGATTTTACAAAAAGGCAAAACCATACTGCTTGACCAAAGTTATACTCCAAACCAGCTTGAACGTGACAGCATTTCAGGTTTATTTGCGCCATTAACAACATTTACCGCAAAGGCTAACAGCGAAATTGTCCTGGAACCAAAATCAAAACTGGTGATCGATAACGGGAGCTCTTTAATACTCGAAGCTTCAAGTAAAATCGTCCTGAATAAAAAATCCCGGGTACTTCTTAAGAAAAATTCACGTCTTATTATAAAGGAAGGAGCTGAACTTATTTACAAAGGTGGAAAAGTCATGAATAAAGATAACGGAAAAATAATCAAAGAGCCCTAATACCAAGGTTTATGCAACTACCTGATTACTATAAAATTCTTGGGGTACCCTACAACGCATTACCTGTTGATATAAAAAAGGCTTATAAAGAAAAAGCCCGGAAATACCACCCTGATGTATATAAAGGTGAAAACTCCGTTGAAATTTTCCAATTGCTGAATACGGCTTATCACACCCTGATCGATCCTACCAAACGAAAGTACTACGATTTTAAACTGATGTACCCCTCAGGTTTTCTTACAAAACCAGATGCCCGTTACAGGCATCCTGCCGATGCCAAATATTATAGTCGTGCCAATCACACCGCGCCCGTGTATCCGAAAAATTATGCAAGGAACATCAGAAGGTTAAACAACTTTATACTTTATTCCATTGTTGCCATATTGTCTTTTGGCATTGTAATCGGTTTTATTGACCTTATTGTAAACTTTCGCTTTTCCGGACTGTTATTCAGCATCGTATCCATGACCATACTAATTACCGGCGTTAGAATTATCAGAGGCCGGAAAAATTAGCAGCTGCGATATCCCGAAACAAAAATTTCATTGCTGCTTACCTGTTTTCCTACAACTGAAATCCTTATCTTTGCACCCTTGTTTATGAAAACTGTTGCTTTCCATACGCTGGGCTGCAAGCTCAATTTTGCTGAATCTTCGACCATTATCCGTGAATTCACCGATAAAGGTTACAGGATTGCCGGATTTAAGGAAAAAGCCGATGTGTATGTAATACATTCGTGCATGGTAACGCAACAAGCGGAGCGAAAATGCATCTATGCCCTTCGCCAGGCAAAAATGCGAAACCCTGAAGCCCGGATTGCCGTCATTGGCTGCATGCCTGAACTCAATGCCGAACGGCTGAGAAAAGAAGGGAACGACATCCTGCTTCTGGGAAACAGCAACAAATTTGAGTTGCCAGACTTGTTGGATTCCTCAACCGGCAGCATCGCCCAGAAACCGGAAACCTTTAGACCTTCATGGTCGTCGGAAGGAAGGACCCGGACCTTTTTCAAAGTCCAGGACGGCTGTGATTACTTTTGCGGATACTGTACCATACCACTGGCCCGGGGAAGAAGCAGAAGCGCCACCGTGGATGAAACCCTGTCTTCCATTGCTGAAGCCACCGCACATGGCTGTAAAGAACTTGTGTTGTCGGGGATCAACATCGGAGATTTCGGGAAAAATAATAAGGAGACCTTTTATCAGCTGCTCTGTAAAATTACTGAACTGAAAAACATCAGCCGGATCCGCCTTTCATCCATTGAACCTGACCTTACATCGGATGACATCATCAGCCTTTTTGCTGAAAATCCTTGTTTCATGCCGCATTTCCACATTCCTTTGCAGTCGGGCTCAGACGAAATCCTGAAAGCTATGGGCAGAAGATATGATACCGCATTGTTTGCTGAAAAAGTTCAGAAAATAAAAAAACTTATTCCGCATGCCTGTATTGCAACGGATGTCATCACAGGGTATCCCGGTGAAACCGAAAAAAACCATAAAGAAACCATGAGTTTCATCGAAAAAACAGATCTTTCGTATATGCACGTTTTTACTTTTTCGGAACGCAAAAACACCCGCGCTTATAACATGGAAAACCAGGTTCCAACCGACATAAAAAAACTTCGCAGCCATGAATTGCATGGACTTTCGGAACAGAAGAAGACTTTTTTTTATAATCAAAACACAGGCAGGATATGTGATGCTTTATTTGAATCGGAAACTGTGCATTCCAGCCTTCTGGGGTACACCGATAATTATATCCGTATTAAAACGCCGGTATCCGCGGAACTTGTCAACTCAATCCGCAAAGTAAGAACAACAGGCATCGATGAGGATGGTATCTGCACAATAGAACTACTATAGAAATAACAAATAACAAACAACAAATAACAAATAACAAATAACAAATCCGCCGCGGCGGACAAACAATTTTCAATATTCAATCCGCTCAGGCGGAACAAAAAGTAAATAAATTTTCAATTCATAAATTTAATCAGGATGTTTCCACAAGTTAGCGATATTATAAATTATTTTTTCGGTACGCACATCAATATACCGATCCAAAGTTATGGGCTGATGGTAGCACTGGCTTTTGTCACAGGTATTTTTTTCATTCAGGCAGAATTAAAAAGAAAAGAAAAGGAAGGTTTGCTCAAAGTTATTATAAAAAAAGAGCTGAAGGGTGCAAAGGCCGGAGTTTTTGAATTGACTGTCATTGGAGCCATAGGTTTTATTATTGGTTATAAACTCGTCGGGATATTTGTTGATTACAAAGAGTTTGCTGATAATTCCCAGGCCTATATTTTTTCATTTAAGGGAAATATTATTGGTGGAATAGCACTTGCCGCCATCATGGTTTTTCAGAAGTATTATAAAAAGAATAAGGAAAAACTTGACAAACCTGTGATGCAGGAAATTGAAATCCACCCCTACCAGCTTTCTGCAAATATTTTAATTATTGCAGCGATATCAGGCTTGTTCGGCGCTAAAATTTTTCATCATCTGGAAAATTTCGATGCCTTCCTCGCTGATCCTTTTGGAGAGTTTTTCTCATTTATGGGACTCACCTTTTACGGCGGGCTTATCGTCGGAAGCTTGACAGTTATTTGGTATATCAGAAAAAACAAAATTCCTATCCCCGTATTTCTTGATGCCACCGCACCTGCTATTATTCTGGCTTATGGCATAGGCCGCATTGGCTGCATGCTGGCTGGCGACGGATGCTGGGGCATAGAAAACCTCAGGCCCAAACCTGAATGGCTCAGCTTTTTGCCCGATTGGATGTGGGCGTTCAGATTTCCGCATAATGTCATTAATGAGGGTATCGCCATAGACCATTGCACCGGGAAGTATTGCACCATCCTTGAAAACCCTGTATTTCCCACCTCATTTTACGATACAATTCTCTGTGTCATTTTCTTTGTTTTGTTATGGCTTATCAGAAAAAAGATCCGTATCCACGGATGGCTCTTTTCCATACTTCTTTTTCTGATTGGCATCCAGCGGTTTTTTATGGAAAAAATTCGTGTAAACAATGAATTTTCAATATTGGGAATAAAGAGCACACAGGCAGAAATCATTTCTGTTATTTTAATTATCCTAAGTATCACCACGTTCTGGATTTTTTATAAAAATTATCAAAAAAAATCGAAAATTTCTTTTGATAATTGAAAAAAAAGAAGGTTCTTTGCATCCCTTTTTTCGCAACACACCACATGCTGTAAGTATTGCCAAACAAGGATTTCAGACGTAATATTAAAAATTTCACACCTGTAAAAACAAATCAATGACAAACAGGATTATTGCAATTTTGTCCATCGTAGTTTCAGGAGTCATTCTTAACTCCTGTACTTCGCATTTATTTTTGCAGGAAGATAAAACCCAGGGTGCAGTTATTAAAATTGACACCATAAATGTTCCTGAAACCGACAGCGTAAGTATAAAAATTATAGTACCATACAAAGAACAGCTGGACGCACAAATGAATGAAGTGATCGCGTATTCTGATGTCGCTATGAAAAAAAGTTTGCCGGAAGGATTGCTGAATAATTTTACCGCTGATGTAGTTCTTAAAATGGGCAACAGCTACCTGAAAAAACTTAATAAAGATACCGCTTCCATTTGTTTATTAAATACCGGCGGTTTGCGCTGCGACATACCAAAGGGAAGCATCACCGTGCGAAATATTTTTGAGCTCATGCCTTTCGAAAATGAAATGGTGGCGGTAACTATCAACGGAAAGAATGCCAAAAAGATGTTCAACTTTATTGCAAAAAAAGGTGGCATGCCTTTGTCAGGAGCGTTTATGAGCATAGAATCGGATACCGCTAAATTGATAACTTTAAACAACGCCGCTTTTGATATAACAAAAGATTATACGGTGATAACCTCCGACTATCTGGCACTTGGAGGGGATGATATGACTTTCTTCGGATCACCCGTTTCATATGTTCCGATGACCGTGAAAATCCGGGATGTACTCATTGAGTATCTGAAAGCAGAAACTGCAAAAGACAATACGGTTTCGTCAAAATTAGACAAACGAATATATTATGAAAAGTAGTAAACCATACCTTTATATAATAGTAACTTTTTTTGTTGCGCTTTTCATCAGCCCGTGTGAACTGCAGGCCGGAAAAGACGTAAAGATCACGATACTTTTCACCAACGACACACACAGCCGCATTGAAGCTTTTCCGAATAACGACACCAAATTCCCGGGTTTGGGAGGCTATGCACGCAGGGCTGCGCTTATAAAAAAGATCCGTCAGCAGGAACCACATGTGCTGCTTTTTGATGCCGGTGATGTTTTTCAGGGGACACCCTATTTCAATTTTTTTGGCGGCGAACTTGAATTCAAACTCATGAGCCTGATGGGATATACCGCGATGAACATCGGCAACCATGATTTCGACGCCGGGCTTGATGGTTTGCTGAAACAGTTGCCAAACGCCACTTTTGACATCATTTCGTCCAATTATGATTTTTCACAAACTGTTTTAAACAATAAAATCCATCCGTATAAAATTTATGATGTGGGTGGTGTTAAGGTTGGCGTTTTTGGCCTTGGAGTAGGATTGCAGGGCTTGGTAAGTTTAGTTAATTATGGAAAAACTACCTATCTTGACCCTGCTTCGAAAGCAGCCGAAATGGCTTACCTGTTGAAGAAAGAAAAAAAATGCGACCTGGTTATCTGTTTATCGCATCTTGGTTTTTCATATGAAGACAATCAGATAAGTGATGTTGTTTTAGCAAAACAGTCAAAAAATATTGACATCATTATTGGAGGCCATACACATACCTTTATCGACAAACCATACATATTTAAAAATTCAGATAACCAAGATATAGTAATAGGTCAGGTCGGTTGGGGAGGTGTGAAATTAGGGCGAATAGATGTTTATTTTTCAGGTAGCAAAGGAGTTAAAATAGCCGGTTTAAGTTCATTGGAAATTTTTTAAAAAAAAACAAAAAAAAACTTTTTTTGTGTTGTTTTTTTTTTAATATTTGTACAGTTGTTCTGAAAAAATTATCAACCGTTCTAATCAAAGCTAGTTCTTTAAAAAAGAGCGGATTGTAAAAAAAGTTGTTAAATTGTTTTAAAAAAATTGAAGAAATTGAAGGAATCGAGGATGAAAAAAAGCCATGTTGAAGTTTGGAACAACTGCCTGGATATTATCAGGGATAATATTCCTTACCAGAGCTTCAAAACATGGTTTGAGCCAATATTGCCGATAAAACTTAATGAATCAGTACTCACTATACAGGTCCCCAGCCAGTTTTTTTATGAATGGCTTGAAGAACATTACATTGATTTATTAAGAAAGACCATTTCCAAGGAACTTGGTCCGGAAGGACAGTTAGAATACAGCATCGTTATGGAAAACAGTTACGGCAATTCTACGCCGATTACTGTGAAAGCGCCCGGTGTCAACCGTAAGTCCACTAAGAACCCGACCATTTCGATGCCTATTGATATTAACAAGGGTAACTCAAAAGACATTCCCAATCCGTTTATAATCCCGGGATTAAAGAAGATCCAGATACCCTCGCAGTTAAACGAAAATTATTCGTTCGAAAATTTTATTGAAGGCGACTGCAACCGTCTTGCACGTTCTGCAGGTTATGCCGTGGCAAACAATCCCGGAAAAACCGCGTTCAATCCCCTGCTCCTATATTGCAACTCCGGCCTTGGTAAAACCCACCTGTGCCATGCCATCGGCCTTCAAATAAAACAGAACTTCCCGGATAAGATCGTACTTTATGTACAGTGCGAACAATTTATCACACAATATATCGATGCCGTCAGGACCGGAAACCAGAATGATTTTATGCACTTCTACCAGATGATAGACGTGCTCATCATGGACGATATCGAATTTTTATCTGCAAAAGAAGGAACCCAGAATATTTTCTTTCATATATTTAATCACCTTCATCAGCAAGGGAGCCAGATCGTGATCAGTTCCGACAAGGCGCCTATCGATCTTAAAGGAATTGAACCCCGCCTGCTTTCCCGCTTCAAATGGGGATTAGCCGCTGATCTGCAGGTTCCGGACCTTGAAACACGCATCGCTATTATTGATAAGAAATTATACAACAACGGCATTGAAATGCCGCGCGAAGTGATCGAATATCTGGCATACAGCATCACGACCAATGTCCGTGAACTTGAAGGCGCGCTGGTATCCCTGCTCGCACAATCGTCACTGAATAAAAAAGCTATTACGATCGATCTTGCCAAACAGATCATCGATAAATTTATACGCAATAATTCACGCGAAATCTCTATCGATTACATTCAAAAAATTGTTTGTGATTACTTTGGCATCCACATCGACCTGCTGAACTCAAAAACACGCAAACGCGAGATCGTTCAGGCCCGCCAGCTTTCCATGTTCTTTGCCAAAAAACTTACAAAAGCTTCGCTGGCATCCATCGGTATGCATTGCGGCAAAAAAGATCACGCTACCGTGTTGCACGCCTGCCGCACGGTGAACAACCTCATCGAAACCGACAAGCAGTTCAAGCTTTATGTCGATGACCTGGAGAAAAAGATTAAATTATAATACCGACACTTTAAAACTTCATGATAAAACCTGCCTGAATGAAACCGTTCGGCAGGTTTTTTAATTTTACAAATTCTATCCGGATATTGAACAATGCCAAAACAAAAATCCCGGATTCGTTATTAAGGATTAATAACAATTCCGGGATGAAATAATTTCTTTAACGTTTACTTGGTCTTCGAATACAAAAACCTTTTAATCTTTTGTGTGGCTGTTTTTTGGAATGGATCAGGCTGAGAAACCACCAGCTGCACCCTTGAAAATTTGTTCACTCGTTTATTTACATATTCTTTGAGTTCCAGCGTCAGCTCTTCAATTTTCTGATCGACGTAGGCAGAGATTTCCGTCTTAAGATGCTGGTATTTCTGTTCAATTTCTTCTTTGTTAAAATAAACCAACGCCACCAGTTTTCCTTTATCTTCAACAACGATGGAATCTCCGACATAATTGAAATTGTTGATCACAGTCTCAATTTCCTCGGGATAAATATTTTCACCGCTGTTCATCACGATCATGTTTTTCAAACGGCCTTTGATATAAAGGAAATTCTTTTTGTCCAGGACACCAAGGTCTCCTGTTTTGAACCAGCCATTTTCATCAAGGACATTTTTTGTTTGCACCGGATCTTTGTAATAACCCTGCATCACATTGGGGCCTTTCACCCATATTTCTCCTTCACCTGTTGCTGCATCAGGGTTTGCAATTTTCAGCTCCACGCCTTCCATTGCCGGGCCTGTGGATTGCCATATGGTAATCTTCGGGCTTGCACCGGCGCATAGCGGGGACGTTTCGGTAAGGCCATAACCAATGGCGTATGGGAAACGTGCTTCGATAAGAAAACGTTCCACGATCTTGTCGAGTTTTGCGCCGCCAATACCAAAAAATTTAACCTGGCCGCCAAAGGTCTTCTTCAGCTTTTTGCCGGCAAGTAAATGTAGTACCTTTCTGAAGAATGGCATGCTGTATAATGTACTAATTACTTTGCCTTTGGTGAATTTCGGAAGTACAGAATTACGGTAAACTTTCTCAATAATTAACGGAACCGTTAACATTAATGTAGGTTTTACAATCTGTAAGGCCGGAAGCAACACCGGTGGTGTCGGCGGTTTTCGGAGGTAATACGTACAAGCGCCGCTGATCATAGGCAGTATAAGCCCCAGCGTGTTTTCATAAGTATGTGAAAGAGGTAAAACAGAAAGAAAACGGTCATTTTCATCAACAGGCTGAATGATCCTTGATTTTAACGCATCAAAACAAATATTTTTATGTGTGAGCATCACTCCTTTCGGCTTTCCGGTAGTTCCTGAAGTATAAATAATCGCAGCAAGCGTGCTTTCTTCTACTTTATAATTATGGGAAGGTTTTGCGGAAATATCAAAAAGTAAATTTTGTCTTTCAGGATTGATGCACGACAGATCGTCTAAAATAATGATATCCTTAGGTATGTTGTGCTCAATACCTTTCAGCTTGTACCTGAGGTTTTCAGAAACAAACATGATTTTAGATTCAGAATGTTCAACGAATTTTTCTATTTCATTGTTATGAAAGTCCGGTAATAATGGAACAACAACCGCGCCCATAAAAGTAATTGCAAAATACGCAATACCCCAATGCGGCATGTTGGTACTTAGTATCGCAACTTTGTCACCCGGTTTTACATTTAATTTTTCCAGGTAAGCAATAAGTGCAAAAATCTTTTGATTCATTTCCCGGTAAGTGATAGGTTCTTCACTTACAAAAGCCAGTGCGTTATGGTCCGGAAACTTTTTTACAGTGTCTGAAAATAAGGCAGGAAATGTTAAAGAACAGGATGTTTCTGACATGATTTCAAATTTCGGTGCAAAATTACGGTTATTTGAGCAATTTTAAGGAAAGTAAATTCATAAACATTGTTAAAACACAATGCTTTTAGCTATCCTGTGTTGCTTTCTTGCTTCGTTTACGCATGGTTTCATCAAGGATAATTTTTCTCAACCGTATGGACTTAGGTGTCACTTCCACGTATTCATCGTCTTTTATATATTCCATAGCTTCTTCAAGCGAAAATTTTACAGCAGGAATGATCACTGCTTTATCGTCAGAGCCCGATGCCCTGATATTGGTCAATTTCTTTGTCTTGATCAGATTGACGACGATGTCATCGTAGCGTGTGTTTTCACCAATGATCTGGCCCACATAGATTTCGTCGTTGGGCTCCACAAAAAAGCAACCTCTGTCCTGAAGCTTGTCGAGCGCGTAGGTGATGGCATGGCCTGTTTCTCCGGATATCAGCGAGCCGTTTCTGCGGCTTGATATCTCGCCTTTCCAGGGCTCAAATGATTTAAAGGTATGAGCGATCACGGCTTCACCTTCGGTGGCGGTTAATACAGAATTGGTAAGCCCGATGATACCGCGCGCCGGAATATCAAACCTCAATTCTATGCGGTCGTTGCGTGTTTCTATGGTTACAATCTCACCTTTTCGTTTGGTAACAATTTCAATGACCTTCCCAGAGAATGCTTCCGGAACGTGAATGGTGAGCGATTCAACAGGTTCATGTTTGACACCGTTGATCATTTTAATGATGACCTGAGGCTGCCCCAGCTGAAATTCGTAGCCTTCGCGCCTCATGGTTTCCACGAGGATCGAAAGATGTAATATTCCCCTTCCGTAAACCAGCAGCTTGTCCGGTGAGTCGGTCTCTTCCACCCGGAGGGCAAGGTTTCGCTCTGTTTCACGGAACAGGCGCTCACGCAAATGCCGCGATGTAACATAAACGCCTTCTTTACCGAAAAACGGTGAGTTGTTCACCGTAAACAGCATGCTCATGGTCGGCTCGTCAACACTGATCGGCGCAAGCCCTTCAGGGCTTTCCAGGTCGGCAATTGTGTCTCCGATATCAAAATTCTCAGGCCCCAGCACCGCACATATCTCTCCCGCTTCCACTTCGTATTTTACTTTTTCTTTGCCCAGCCCTTCAAAAAGATATAATTCTTTAATAGTTGTCTTGCCAATAGTACCATCGTTTTTTACGATCGAAAGTTGCATACCGGCTTTGATGCTTCCGCGCGAAATCCGCCCGACGGCAATACGTCCGACATACGATGAATAATCCAGTGAAGTTATTTGAAGCTGCAAGGTTCCTGGAACATGTTTTGGCGCCGGAATATGTTTGATAATGGTGTCGAGCAGATAACTGACATCTTTGGTTTCTTTACGCCAGTCATCAGACATCCATCCTTGCTTGGAAGAACCGTAAACGGTTGGGAAATTCAACTGGTTTTCGGTTGCATCAAGGTTGAACATGAGGTCAAAAACCTTCTCCTGCACTTCGTCGGGAGAACAATTGGGCTTATCCACTTTATTGATGACCACGATCGGCTTCAAGCCAAGTTCCAGCGCTTTCTGCAGTACAAAACGCGTTTGCGGCATCGGCCCTTCAAAAGCATCTACCAGCAGCAGCACGCCGTCGGCCATGTTCAGCACACGCTCTACTTCACCTCCAAAATCTGAGTGCCCGGGGGTATCGATGATATTTATTTTTACTCCTTTGTATCTGACAGAAACATTTTTCGATAAAATGGTGATGCCTCTTTCGCGCTCCAAGTCATTGGAATCAAGTATCAATTCTTTTTTCTCCTGATTATCACGAAACAGTTTCACCTGGTACAAAATACGGTCTACCAGTGTTGTTTTTCCGTGGTCAACGTGGGCAATAATAGCTATATTTCTGATTTCTTGCATCTTAGATAGTAAATTTACGGTTTTTTTAAAAGAATTTGCAAAGGTAGTCTTTATTATCCACATACGATGTCCATAGTGAAACAATTTGATAGTATCTTTGCACGTTGATTTAATTTTTTTAAAAAAACATGACAAAACTAAATTTAGCCGGCATCGTTTTAATAACATCTGTGCTAAACGGATTTACTATGTTCTCCGTGCAAGCACAAAAAGATGTTCTGGACATAAAAGCCATTGAAAAATCACTGGCAAAGACCACCGACAGCCTCTATGCCGGAAAATTTGAAGTGTCGAATTATTTGTACAAATTATTTGAAAAGGATCTTAAGGCGGCAAACAGGACAGATGACCTGGCCATTACAAAGGTTGACTCTGCGAACTGGCTCGACAAACTGGCATACAACGCCCCCTATATGGATTATTATTACAACCACCCGGCTTATAAAGAATACCCCGTTGTGAATATTTCGTATGAAGCTGCTGTATTATTTTGCGACTGGCTTACAACCAAATACAATTCATGCCCCAAACGCAAATTTAAAAAGGTGATTTTCCGGCTTCCCACAAATAAGGAATGGACGTACGCTGCCCGCTGTAATTATACAAACATAGCTTATCCCTGGGGCGCACGGCTGATGAAAGGCGGAGAAATCATGTGTAATTATCTGAGATTCGGAGATGAACGGATCACGTTCCGCAAAGACCTCAACATTTATGAAATTGTAAAAAACCCTTCGGAAGATAATGCTTTTGAGATCTCCGACAAAGCGGACATCACAGCTCCGGTAAAATCATACAAACCTAATGATTTCGGATTGTATAATGTTTGTGGTAATGTTGCCGAAATGACCAATGAAAAAGGTAAAACCAGGGGCGGCAGCTACAAAAACTCAGGTTGGGATGTCCGCATAGATGCTGTTGATGATTATACAAAATCAGCCACTGATATAGGGTTCAGGTATTTTATGCAGGTACTTGAAAAATAAATAAGCACCAATCACATGCTGCACAAGAAATTCATCGTTGTCTCAGATTATCACACACACAAACCGATAGAGATCTTTTTTGCCGACGGACTGCCGGACCTGCACTCTGAAATATTTGCTGCTGCTCAAAAAAACTGGAAAGAAAAAGGAAGAGAAATTACCTGTGCAGGCGGAGGCAGATTCAGCATTATTGACAACTACGCAGTATTTTACAGCAAATCACAAAAATACCATCGGTTCGACAATGCAGTAGTGGAAGAATTGAGCAAAAAGCACCCCTTTTTCAAGGACAAAGGATATACTATAATTTGTAACACAAAATACGACGATCCGTGGGAATTGATTGAACTCTATAGTAAAACTTAAGGGTTTTTATCGCTGGCCCTCCGCTCACCCAAAATGTGATAATCCTTTTCCTGTATGGCCTTCAAGGGCAGCTCCCGGTTTTTATACATGGACTTCAGATGGAAGTTATGATAGGCAAGAGTACCATTGGTAACAACAGTTGAAAACAGCATCACGGCCATTAATACGGTAAACCATTTTTTCCGGAACAGGGGTTGCCAGCAATAAAAGGAATAGAACATTACCAACGGGAATAACACATAAAATGTATGTGATGACGGCCCTTTCACGCTGAAGAAAAAGCTCAGATACGTAATTATCATGGCAATAAAAGTGATCCATTTCACCCAGGCAAATTCGCTTTTCGGATTCTTTCTGAAGAACGCAATAATCAGGTAAGCCACCTGCAGAAAACCCATCAGGATGGCAAACAACATAAAGGGCGCGGCGGGCAAATAATCCCGGAAAAACTGAACCTTCGAGCCACCGTCGGTATCAATAAACCTGGGGATCTCATTGGAGGCAAATGAAAGATACCTCAACAAAACCGTAAGAATTTCTTTTGCATTTGAAATATTGAAAACAATATTGTCAGAAGTGTTTCCACTGCCGGCATGCAGGCCATACGCCAGGAAGGTCGGTATCAGCGTGGATGCTGAAAACAGACAGCCCAGAACGAAGGTAAGAGCGCCGATTTTATTTTTTCTGAATGAAAACCAAAACGCAGCAACGATAAAGGGAAGCAGCAAAATCCACGACATGTGCAACTGATACACCCAGAACAGTGCAAAACCCATCAGGAAAAAGGCAAGCCAGGGTTTTAAGAATCCGATGCTGAGCTTGGGTATGGCCTCAAAAAAACCGATAAAAAACAACACCGCGCCAAAAAGCACATACGAAGGATTGAGGACATGTGTAGAGAAGTTCATGGCCCACGGGCAGGTCAGCAGCCAAATCCAGATGAACCAGGCAGGCGTTTCGGTGAACCTCTTTTGAATATAAACAGCAAAAAAGCACAATACTGACATCGATAAGAGGTTGAGAAAAATATACGGGGCTTCCGGAATTTTCAGCAAATAAAAAGGCAGGCCCACCAGCAACCCCAGCAATGCGCCGGGAATCTGTGACGAGGTATACACCACATCCGGCCCGAAATACGGGAAGTGTCCGGTGGTATAAAATTTTAATCCGATAAGATATACCTGGAGTTCATCCGGAAACCAAAACTCCGAGCACAGGCCATAACCAAGCCGTAGCGCAAAAAGCAACAGGAGCGCCATGATATAAACAGTGATACGTGGTAGGCCGCGGAGTTTCATGTTTCAAAGATAAATAATATCGGCTCATTTTCTCTAATTATTAATAATTTCGATGAAATTACCAGCTGACACATATAATATAATTATAAATTTGCACTCTAAAAATACGGCGATGTTATCAGACAAAAACTCAGGGCTGAAAATAATCCTCATCTACCTCCTAAAGCTTTTTGCTTTCTGGATGTTGCTGTTTGTTGTAATGCGTTGCTGTTTTTTAGCACTCAACTTTAAGGATTTAAAAGAGATTCCGGTCGGCCAGGTGTTACTTTCCTTTTGGAACGCCCTGCGGATGGATGTTGCATCAGCATGTTATTTATTGGTGCTGCCGCTCATCTTAATCTGTATCGGCATGGTAAGCAACAAAAGCCGGATGTTCCTGAAGGCTGTCAAATGGATAAATTATATCCTTTTCGGCTTCTACCTCATAATAAGTTTTGCAGGCATGGGCCTTTATGCCAACTGGGGAACCAAAGTCAACTCCAAGGCGCTTTCGTTTATGATCTATCCTCAGGAAATGGCCGGGATTATTTTCGATGTTTATAATTTGTTGTATTTTGGAATTTTACTAGCCTTTCTGGCCCTGGTCATATTTCTTTACAATCATTTTATCAAAACCACTGTCACCTCAAGCCAGGGCGTGTTTCGCAGCCTGATTTTTTTTCTGGTGTTTACCGGATTATTATTTATCGGTGCGCGTGGCGGCCTGCAAAAATACCCGCTCAACAAAAGCTCGTGTTTTTATTCCAAATACCCGGTGCTGAATTTCGCAGCGCTGAACGACTTCTGGAATTTCTCGTCTATACTGACAAGCCCGCAGGTAAAGAAAAACCCATACATTTTTTTCGATGAGGCCGTTGCAGAAAAAACCTTTAACGAATTATTCTCTGTAAAAAAAGACAGCACGGAATATGTGCTGACCACCAGCAGGCCGAATATCGTACTTATCGCCCTGGAAAGTTTCAGCGCCGATGCCATTGCCTGCCTCGGAGGAGAAAAAGGCATTGCCCCATTATTCGATTCACTGGCAAAGGAAGGCTTGCTGTTTACCGATGCTTATGCTACCGGTTTCCGCACCGACCAGGGTATTGTGGCGCTTCTCAGCGGTTTCCCTGCACAGCCAAGGACCTCTATCATAAAGAATTTTGAAAAGTTCGATAAGCTTCCCAACCTGATGACTACCATGAACAAGAACGGGTACCGGACATCATTTTATTATGGCGGCGATCTGAAATACGCAAACACCAAGACCTACCTTGAGATGGCCGGAACTGATATTCTGGTAGGCGGAACTGATATTCCTCACACACGCCAGACCGACTGGGGCGTTTACGATGAAGATGTTTTTACTTATCACCTGAATGACCTGAAAGGAATGCTGCAGCCTTTTTTTTCGGTGATGTTAAGCCTGACCAACCATGAGTATTTTGTTGCAGATATCGAAAAGGTTTACCCTGAAAAAAACGAGAATGATCTTTTCCATAATACGGCTCATTATACCGACAAGTGCCTTTACAACTATATTCAACAAGCAAAAAAAACCAAATGGTACTCCAACACGCTGTTTATTATCACGGCCGACCATGCACATA
Source organism: Bacteroidales bacterium (assembly GCA_035354195.1). Classification (GTDB taxonomy): domain Bacteria; phylum Bacteroidota; class Bacteroidia; order Bacteroidales; family CAIWKO01; genus CAIWKO01. Next base: position 24,827 of record DAOQAT010000012.1, read on the forward strand.
AACATCCTTTAGAACGGGCTTATAACGAACCGGCGCGTCATCATGTACCTTTGCTGTTTTATGGTGCGGTTTTAAAAGATGAATACAGAGGTAAAAAATTCAGCAAAACCACATCCCATGTCGATATTGCGCCCACCATACTGTCGCAGTTAAAAATAAAAAGCACGGAATTTTCCTGGGGTAAAAATGTCCTGAACAAATACGCTCAGGGCTTTGCATTTTATACGTTCGACGATGGTTTTGGATTTGTTACCGACAGTTCAGAACTGGTTTACGACCACAACCTCAAATCAGTAATAAGAAACAACAACAAAATTGAAGGCAGCAATCCCGAAAAATCCCTCAAACAAGGCAAGTCATTTTTACAATTGTTGTTTCAAAAATATATTGAATTATAGGTTCAAAAAGTGTTGCTTGCCTTGCCTGATAATAACTTCATCCACCGCGGCAGATCAATTTCACAATAACAATTACTGTCAATAGAATCAGGATTTTCAGGGAGTCAAAAAATGCTGACTATTTATATATTCAATTTACTCTACAATAATTTTCTCTGTTTTCTGAAAATTACCATTTCTAATTTCTACAAAATAAATTCCTGCTTTTAATGCGGATATATCAATTTGTAGTTCATTCACCTTAAATGAACTTTCAAACACCTGCCTGCCAAGGCAGTCATATATTTTCAGTTCATTTTCAGAAGGTGTGTTTCCGCTTAATTTAATAAATATTTTGTCTTTACATATTGTTGGAAAAATACTAAACTGTGGCGGGTTGTTATCAATTTGCTGAATATTTGTTGATATTTCAGAAACCGGGCGCCTATATAAACCCTGCGAGGTTGCCATATAAATATAATTCTCTATTTTTTTAATTTCCCATATGCCAGTTGAAGGATTAAGTCCATCATTAAATGCCTGCCAGGTAATTGCTGTATCATAGGAAATGTAAACCCCATTATCGCAACCTAAAAGCAAGGTTCCATTAACATTAAACAAGGAATGGCTTTGGCCCTGGCCAAAATAGCTGACATTTGAAAAACTGCTGCCATTATTAAATGATATTTTCATACCAAAAGACCCGGCAATTATTAGGATGCTATCATTTATTTTAGTTATGGCATCAATAGTATGACCAGAATTATACGGTGGGTTGGAAGGGGGCAAATAAATAATTAGAGACCAACTGTCCCCGAGATTAGTAGAACGATATAAATATCCGTAAACATCACCGCCTGCCCAAACACCTATGTATATTTCATTATTATAAGAATAGAAAGAACTAACCTCAAAACCTGTCACCGGCAAAACCAATAATGCAGTTTCCCCTGTTGAAAGATTGTATCTTTTGATTTTACAGGTATCGCCATTTATGTGTGTGCAAAACAAAAAATTATTATTTATCAATAATTTTCCCCTTCTAAATGTGGTATTATCAAATAAATTCCAATTAGAACCTTGGTCTGCACTAAAATAGATATTAGTATCATTACAAAAAATTGTATCACCATGCGAATCTATATCCTGAACTACTACAATATTTTGTAACCCATTAAACGATGTTACAAAAGGGTTATCATTACAACTAACTAAAACGCCATTAAATATCATTCTTTTACCAAGAAATATACATGGGGATTTATAATGTATGTTCTGGATATTGTCGGTTATGTTTCCTACAATAGTCCATTGACCCTTTGTAATACTGAATGTTAATAATAAAACTGCAAATAAAACTATCCGTTTCATATTATTAAATTTTTAATGAAAAAATTTACGTATTAGTTCTGGTGGGATTTCATTGGTTGTTGGTTGACGCTTAGGTGGTGCCATTTTTGTATGAACAGGATCAAAACAGTTTTCAATTACTGCACTCATAACGCCGCCAAGCTCAACAGAAAAACCTTCTTTAAATTCAATATAATCCACAGCTTTTAAAGATACATTATCTGTTTGTCCGATTGCTGCATTGCAATTGCTACCTCCAATAGATATGCTGTTTACTTTTGAATAATTGTAGTTTGATGCATCAAAATCACAAACAATGTTACTATCGCAATTTTCACGAGGTTGCCATACTTTTACGTAGTCAATTTCATAATCGTATGGAAATAAAGAATACGAGTCAGGATAAATGCCTTGGGTTGGAATATTTACGTCAAGTATAATACGCATCGGTATCATACTGTCGGGATGGTTTATTGATGTATATACCAATTGGTCATCTTTATAATATTTCAGACTTGATGGTGTCCACATAAGTGCAAATGTATGAAAATCATTAAACGAAACATAACCATTTTTAATATATGAATTATGAGCCTGAGCCTCTGAGCATTGCCTGAAAATAGAATTTGATGTATAAATTTGATATTCTGGCGGAAATATATTAGTATCATTTAAAAACTCGAAAATGTCTATTTCACTGTAACAAATTCCGTCAATTGAATCAGGATTTTCGTAAAGCCAAAAATTAGGGCCTAATCCTAAACTATTATTGCTACCTGTTAAAACTGGCAATTTACACCTTATCTCAAAATAGCCATATTTAAACTTATCATTTGAAGCCAGCCACGCAGCAGTTGTATAATTAAAATTATGCATACCATCAGTATTATCGCATTCATTTCTTGAAAATACGCTTACAGGAGGATTATGTTTTTTTGTCCGGATAGTAATTTTACCAGTACCAGTTGTATCAAATAATAGATTGCTATTATCTGTTGTATGGTTTGTTTGATTTATGACACAATAGCCAAGATCATTATCCCAATATGCATAAAGGCCGCATTTCCAATCGTTTTGGTTGAAATGGGTTGTGTTTAGTCCAATGCTATCAAATTCATCTTCAAAGACAAGTTGCCAAGTTGGGTCATTTTTAGGCAATTGGCTAAACGAAGTCAATGGAAAAACACTAAAAAAAACTGCATATAAAAAAATTGATATTATTGTTTTTTGCATTTTAATTAAATTCTAATATTTTATTTTGTCAATATCATTCTTTTAGTATCAATCTCTTTACCATTAACAATCAAAGAATACATATACATACCAGCGTTCATTTCACCACCGCTTATTATAATACTACCTTTCCCTTTTTTTAAAATGTCATACGATTTTAAGAGTGTTCCCTGCATATCAAAAACAAATATTGATGCATCAAATGAGTTGTTATCAATATAATAACTGATTGTTGTTGATTCTTTAAATGGATTAGGTGTATTTTGAAATAAAATTGAACTGCCTTTGCCAGTAGAATCAATATTATTAAAACCGTTCTGATCTAAAGATTTATTTTTTATGTCACTTTCAATATTACAACAAGTATTCAAATCAAACTGCAACTCTTCCACTTTTAAATTTAATTCTTTAATTGCTTCAACAAGCAGGGCAACAACATTTTGATATGCAACCGCTTTGGTCCCATCATGTAAAGTTGTTACAACTTCAGGCACAATTTGTTCAATCTCTTGTGCGATAAATCCAATTTGTGTTTTAGGTGGATCTGTTGGTAGAACATTGACTGAATCACCAGCATTTAAAACATCTGGCTTGAAATTGAAGGAAACACCACGGAGTTGCTTAACTTTATCTGTAGCATTTGTAATGTTGATGACATTTTCTTTTTGATTTAAATCGCTATATGTGTAAAAACCGTTATGGGCGCAACAAAGTCCTTCCGCAGTAACATAAAATTTATCCTCATTATAATAAACGTGATAAGCACAAGCATATTGAGTTGAGCAATTGACCCAAATACATTTTGCCCAATCACCTGCGGAATTTATTTGCAATCCATCAGATCCAAGTTTCATTTTTTCAACTTCATTTAAAGTAAATCCTATAATATTATCACCGGGATGAAACAGCCCGTATGATTATCATTATACCATGTATAATCAGGTGTTGTTGCAATTGAGTTTTCATAATTCCCCCTTATGAATGCAGCCATACTTGGTGATTGGCTTGAGCTGAAAATAGTGTTACCAAAAACCTGTAATTTTGTACCAGAAGTTGGAGTGCACGTATTTCCAATAGATACACCTCCCCCTGAAAAAACTTTTATTTGTGCATTTAGAGAAAAGGATGTCGCCATAAAAATTATTAATAAAAAAAAGTTTTTCGTTTTCATATAATTTTGTTTTTTAAATAATTATATTTATTTAGTAAAATTAACAAATATTTTAACACAAAACCATTTTTAGGTAAAGAATAACAGAAACTATTCACACTAAAGTAAATATCAAAGTAAATTCCAGATAGTTAGATATGTTTTTCAATAATAAATCGTATAAATATTTTGGTGAGATAATAATAAGTCTTAATTTTACACGCTATTGTTGGGGGTACTTTTTTCACGATTCATTGAATTGTGGACCGGAAAAAATAATTCAAAGCATTTTTCAGGAAAGAAGTACCACGGAACTTATGAAAATATTTATATATGAATAGTGCTATTTACAGCGTGATTAAAGGAACGGGATGTTATATCCCACCACGAAGTATAAAAAATGAAGATTTTTTGACTACCGAATTTTATAGTGCCGACGGTGAGAAACTCAAAAATACCAGCCAGGAAATAATTGACAAATTTCTTGAAATTACTACCATCGCCGAAAGGCATTATATTTCGGACGATCAGGTGACCTCCGACATTGCGTATTTCGCCGCCATTGATGCCATTACATCCTCAGGTGTTGATAAAGAAGAATTGGACTACATCATCGTAGCCCATAATTTTGGGGATGTTAAGTGCGGCAATAACAGGTCGGATATTGTTCCAACATTGGCGGCCCGCGTAAAAAGCAAATTAGAAATTGTAAACCCCGACTGTGTTGCCTATGACCTTCCTTTTGGCTGCCCCGGGTGGCTGCAGGCCATGATACAGGCTGATTATTATTTAAAATCGGGTGATGCCAAAAAAGTATTGGTTATCGGAGCTGAGGCGTTATCAAGAGTTTGCGACCCGCACGACAGGGACAGCCTTTTATATGCTGACGGAGCCGGCGCTACCATTCTTGAAGCCAGCGTAAGTGATAATCCGGTAGGAATAATTGCTCATAAAACCCGTTCGGACACCTTATTATTTTCGCAGATGCTGCATATGGATAAGTCTTACAATCCCGAACATAAAAGCCCAAACGACCTGTTTCTGAAAATGAACGGGCGCAAGCTTTACCAATATGCACTGGAAACCGTGCCACAGGCCATAAAAGCTTGCCTTGAAAAAAGCAAAACGCAGTTGAGTGAAATCAAGAAAATCCTGATTCATCAGGCTAACGGCAAAATGGATGACGCGATCTTAAAAAGGCTTTATGCGCTGTATGAAATGATCAACATCCCCAAAGATATTATGCCGATGTCCATTTCATGGCTTGGTAATTCTTCAGTGGCAACCCTGCCAACGCTATTGGACCTCATACTGAAAGGCAAGCTGCCGGAACATCAGATTAACAGGGGCGACAAAATTGTTTTTGCATCGGTAGGTGCCGGAATGAACATCAACGCGGTAGTTTACACAGCCTGGTAAAAAAGACAAGCTGCTCTTGCCTCAATAAATTTTCGTGATTAATTCTGATTTATCCAAGGCATTAATGCATGTGTTTTTGGAAAATTTTATCCATCATTTCTTTACAATCGCCTGCAACTTCATAAAATACCCTTTATCAAGAGGATAACCCAATTTGCCGGCGGCATTGATATCTTCCCAGGCCTGCAGGTAATTTCCCTTGTCGAAATAAGCTACGGAACGGTTTACGTAGGCGGCAGCATCCTTGGGATTCATGGTTATGGCGGTGGTATAGTCGGCAATGGAAGCATCTACCTGTTTCAAATTATATTTTGCCAACCCGCGCCATGAATATACTTCCCCTTTTTTTGCATCCAGAGCTATCGATTTGTCCAGGTTTTCAAGGGAGGCTGCATAATCTCCTTTTTTAAAATATGCAAGCCCATACCAATAATACAATTCATAATTATCCGGCGAAATTTTCCGGCTGTTATCAAAATCTTTTAAAGCTTCGTCATACCGGCCGAGTTGGACATAAGCCGTTCCTCTTTTCAGAATGGCATTGGCATCATTGGGTTTTAAATGAATGTAACGGTTATAGAACGGAAACGCCTCTTCGAAACGCATCAAGGCGCTCAGTGAGTTCGCTTTTCCGATCAGCGCATCATTATCATCAGGATTTAGTTTGAGGCAGGCTGTGAAATCCCGGACGGCTTCTTCATGTTTTCCAAGATTATTATAAAGCACGCCTCTGCTGCTCAGGGCCTGAGAATAGTTGGGATCAATGCTGATAGCCTTGTCGAACGCTTTGCCCGCCTGGTCGAAATCCTTTTTCCAGCGGTAATAATAATATCCCAGGTTGTTGTAGGCAAACTGCATATTGGGATTTACCCTGGTCAGATCGCGCATAAGGATCTCACCGTTTTTCCATTTGCCTATGCGTTGCCAGGAAAGCACGGAAAAGAAAAACACAAATGCCAGCACCAGAATATGAAGCAAGGGTTTGAGGCGCTTCATTTTTTCTGAAGTACTTTGTATGCCATTATCATATAATTTCCCCAGGATAAAAAAGAGCCCGATATAAGGCACATAGGTATAACGTTCGGCCATGGAAGCACCGCCAACCGGGATGATCTGTATGACAAGGATTATGGTCACCAGGAAAAACAATGCGCCGAAAATATAATGCCTTCCGAATTTTTTCGAAAAAATGATCAGTCCGCTAAGCAGCAATATTATAAAAGGGGCAACATAATAAATGACCGGAAACATCCCATCGGCCTTGCCCGGGTATGAATACATGGCCGCTAAATCAATGGGCACGAACAGTTTCCACAAATAGGTCATGGTAGAGTGGCAGACAATGAGCAGCCTGTCAAAAAAGGTAAACATGGGTGTCAGGTCATGTATGGCGCCTTTCTCACCTTGCGAAAATACCGCCAGCAGGCCGAAAGCAATGGAAAGCGCAAAAAACGGAATTTTTTCGAGTATGAGCCTGAGGTTCAATTTGCGTTTCAGGTAATAATCCACCACAAACATAGCCAACGGCAGGATCACAGCTGCGGACTTTGACAACAGCGATAAAAAGAAAAACACCAACATCAGGATGTAATGTTTTCGCTTCGCTTCCTTTCTCGTGGAATAATAAAAATACTGTATCAGCGACAGCATGAAAAAGAAAGTGTACAGCACGTCCTTGCGCTCGGATATCCATGCCACCGACTCAACATGCATCGGATGTATGCCGAACATCAAAGCAACAAAAGCCGCAATTTCGATACGTTTGGAGATTAGTTTTATGAAGACAAATACCAGTAACACATTGAGCAGGTGAAAAATCAGGTTGTTGATGTGATATAACAATGCGTTCTCCCCTACCAGAGAATACTCAACAGCATAGAAAAAAGTTGTGAGCGGATGGTAGTTTCCTTTGTAAAACGTGGTTGGGTTGAAAATGGTCGTAAAATTTTCCCATGAGATTTTATGTACCAGGTTGTGCTCGATGATATATCCGCCGTCGTCCCAGTTCACAATAAAATCATTGCCCAGCGAGGGAATATAAACGATCAGGGTGACGATCACCGCGATGGCTGCAAACAATAGTTCTTTTTTACGGCTGCTTCCGGTTGGTAATGCGCTACTGTTGTTCTTTTGCGGAGCAGCGGCCCGTACAGGTTTTTCAGGTTGCGGATATTTTTTGTATTGCTTGTTTTTTTTGCCCATAGCATGTTTTTATAAAAATAATCTGTGCGGCTAATATTTCACAAAATGGAGATGCAAAATAATAAAATTTATCTGATTTAGGCTAAATTTGAAGGCTTCAAAAAAGTTTGACAAATAAATTTATTTGCAAATTATAAAAAGATTCCTCGCTTGCCTGCCTGCACTATCGTTTCGGCAGGCGGCGCTTCGGAATGACAGATAGATAGTATCGGTTTAGAGAAGGATAAAGTAACTGTCATTTCGAATTATGCGCAGTAAAATGAGAAATCTAAATTTTATTTTGGCAACTCAAAAATGATTTAGCAACATATAGAAAATACATTTTGTAGTAATGACTTTTTTGTAACTTAGCCAAAAAATGCTTGTATGACCATACAGCAGGTCCTGATGAAATACTGGGGATACGCCGCTTTCCGACCGATGCAGGAAGACATCATCAATTCGGTGCTCGCCGGCAACGATACCCTCGCCCTGCTGCCTACCGGCGGCGGGAAATCCATATGTTATCAGGTTCCCGCTATGGCAAAAGAAGGCTTGTGCATCGTGGTTTCCCCGCTCATCGCGCTGATGAAGGACCAGGTGGAAAACCTTAAGAAACGCGGCATCAAAGCGATCGCCATTTATTCGGGCATGAGCCGCTACGAAATCGACATAGCGCTGGATAATGCCGTGTTCGATAAAGAAGTGAAGCTGTTGTACCTTTCGCCCGAGCGCCTTGCCACCAGCCTATTCCGTGAAAAACTAAAACGCATGAAGGTAAACATTTTTGCCGTGGATGAGGCGCACTGCATTTCGCAGTGGGGTTATGATTTCAGGCCGCCCTACCTTCAGATAGCCGAGATCCGCGAATACATACCCAACGTCCCCATCCTGGCGCTCACAGCCACCGCCACGCAGGAAGTGGTTGTTGATATTCAGGAAAAACTGCTCTTCCATAAAAAGAACGTGTTGCAGGTCAGTTTTGAACGCAAAAACCTGTCGTATTTTGTAAAGAAAGACGAAAACAAACTGCAGACGTTGCTGAAAATTGCGAGCAAAAACAAAGGCACCGGCATCGTGTATGTGCGCCACCGCAGAAAAACAAAATTGATTTCAGATTTCCTCAATAAAAACGGTATCGGCTCTGATTTTTATCATGCCGGGCTGGAACCTGCGCTGAGGGATAAAAAACAATCGGCCTGGCAGAAAAACGAAAAACGCGTGATGGTATGCACCAACGCTTTCGGCATGGGCATCGACAAGCCGGATGTGCGTTTTGTGGTACACCTCGACCTGCCCGACTGCATCGAGGCATATTTTCAGGAAGCGGGGCGGGCCGGGCGCGATGAGAAAAAAGCGTTTGCCATATTGCTTTATGAAAATGCCGACATTTTAGATGCCTTCAAAAATTTCGAAATGTCGTTTCCCGAAAAGGAAATGATACGCAAAGTCTATAACTGCCTGGGAAACTATTTTCAACTCGCCGTTGGCTCGGGCGCCGACACCACCTATGTCTATAATATCAACGAATTCAGCGAGCATTACAACCTTTCGCACATCATCGCTTACAACTCCATTAAATTTTTGGAAAAGGAAGGATATGTCAGCCTTTCCGATTCGTTCAACGACAGTTCGAAACTGCATTTTATTCCCGACAACCAGGTTTTGTATAGGTTTCAGCTGGCCAACCCTAGATATGATCCTTTTATAAAACTTATACTGAGGATGTACAGCGGGCCTTTCAACGATTTTGTCAAGATCGACGAAGCCGATATCGCCCGAAAAATGGATACCGACACGGCAACCGTTGTCAAAACGCTGAATGAACTGGTAAAGCTGAACGTGCTGTATTATGAAGCCCGCAGCAGCCTGCCTAAACTGACTTTTGCGTGTGAGCGCCTCGACGACCGCCAGCTGATGATCTCGGACAAGAACTACAAAGAGCTGAAACAAAATGCACTGGTACGGCTCGAAGCCATGACGGAATATGTAGCCGGAAACACCAAGTGCCGCAACCAATACCTGCTGGGTTATTTCGGTGAGAAAAACAGCAAACGCTGCGGCATCTGTGATGTCTGCCTCAAGCGCAATGAGCTCGGGCTGACCGAGTTTGAATTCGATAAGATCGTGGAAGCCGTGAGGCCCATGTTGAACGCCACCGCGCTGAGCCTGGAAGAAATTATTAATACAGCCGACGGGATCAATGAAGACCACCTGATAAAAGTATTGCGGTGGCTGGTGGATAACGATAAGATCACCCTGAACAAGCAGGGAAAATACTGTTGGAGTTGAGGCTTTTTTTGCGGAAATGATTGGTTTCTGTAGTTAGTTGAAAACTACCATTTATTTAGTGAGAAGTCCGGAACCGACTGCAGGGAGCTCATGAACACCTTTAAAATAAAAAAGATATTGTGAATAGACTTCGCACCACTAGGACCTGGCACTTCAAAGTTAGGATTTGTTAATTTACATACTATCAGCCTCTGAAAACAAACAATTGTTACAAAACATTACTCCTTTATTAATTTACTTGTCAACCTTTCGTTATCAAGGTTAGTCAGCACTATCAAATACAAACCACTTGTAAGTGAACTTATATCTATGTCATAGAAACTACCGGTTTTCGTCAACTGCAATTGTCCATAGCAATCAAATATTTCAAGTTTTTTTGTTAAGCCAAATCGTCCTGAAAATTGCAAGCTTATATTGGAGGAAGCAGGATTGGGGATAATATTAAGTTCCAAATTTTCATTAATTTCCCAATTACCGGAGGTTTCAACATGACCGCTTTTATCTGTTTTAACAACATATATATCCCAATTACAATTCGATATTTGTTTATGTCCAGAAACTACAAAGCCACCATCTTGTATCTGCATAACTGAATGACATTCGTCATCACTACTCCCGCCATAAGTTTCGGACCACAATTCATTTCCTGCGGAGTCGATTTTTATTATATAATAATCCATAGCTCCTGCACCAAAACTTAGGGTATTTCCTGCTAAAATATAGCCACCATCATCTGTTTGTGAAACCGCACACCCTGTTTCGTAAGCACTTCCACCATATTTTTTTGACCATAAAGAATCTCCATCAACATTTGTTTTTATCAGATAAATATCGTTAACACAGTCACCAATCACAATTAATCCACTATCCGCTGTTTGCATAATTGAATATCCGCAACTTGATTTAGTTGTATCCGATAAACATTTAGCCCATATAGTATCACCATGATTATTTGTCTTGAGAATAAATACTTGAGTAGGTTGGTACAAAATATACTTTCGCCCGGTAATAACAAAACTGCTGTCAAATGTCTGTGCAACACTATATGCTATATTATCATCGGAACCGTTACCATAATTCTTTGTCCACAGCAAATTACCAATAGAATCTGTCCTAAATAAAATAATATCGGAATGACCCTGTACGGAGCTTACTTGCCCGGCAATAATATATCCTCCATCATATGTTCGAGCAAAAGAATTTCCAAATTCATTAATGGTGTCTCCAATGGTTTTCGTCCATAAGGTATCGCCGTCTTGATTTGTTCTGATCAGGAATACATCCCAATTATTCGTATTTATTGTGGCATAAGCAAGAATTATGTAGCCACTATCAATGAGCTGTAAAACATCGACTCCGGCATCCTGATAATGTTTACTGATTATCCGGCTCCATAAAGTGTCTCCACAAGAATTTGTTTTTAACAAATAAACTCCGGTAGGGCTTGAGCCAATTATACTAGTAGTACCAGCTATGATATACCCTCCATCCATAGTTTGTTTAATAGAATGGCTATATTCAGCTAGATTTCTCTCATATATTCTTTCAAAAGTACATTGGGAATAAACAAAAATACTCGCAAACATACAAGTAAAGAATAGAACGAAATTTTTCATAATGAATTTTATTTGAGTACTGATCTTTTTAATATTCGGAAACATGTCCCTTGCTCCCACTCTTTTTACAAACTCCTCCAAAGTCAACCGGACAAGTTTGTTATTTATATCAAAATTAACAATTATTCAAATCGAAATAACAAAAATATCTGAAATTTTTTAGGAGAATGAAAATTTGTCCGTCGTGGCAGTTTGCTATTTTTGCTCTGCAAAACAAGTCTGTCGGGCAGAACTTAAGGTTTATATGGTCCTCAGAAAATTAACAGTGACACCTTTCAGTACAGAGAGTTTCTCATAAATTTTCCCGGCTAAAAGCTTTCTCACCGAAAATTCGATCCTGCAATCGTTGTCAAAGGTCTGGGCAAGCTGCGCCACGCTGTCGTCTTTCAGCACCCGCATCACCTCATTCATGTGTTCGTAGGTGAAGAAAACTTCGTACACATCATTTACGGTTTTCTCAACGATCTTGTTGTTTTCAATGGCTTCTTTAGCGGCAGTTTTGTAGGCATTGATCAGGCCGGGAACGCCAAGCTTGGTACCACCGTAATACCTCACCACCACAACCAGGACGTTGGTAAGGTCTTTCGACTGGATCTGCCCCAAAATAGGCCTTCCTGCTGTTCCTGACGGTTCGCCGTCGTCGTTGGAGCGGAACACCGACTTATCAAAACCCAGGCGAAAAGCATAACAATGGTGGGTGGCATCAAAATATTTCTTTCTGATTTTCTCGAGTTCCAGCTTCATGTCCTGCTCGGTGCCGACCGGAATAACCAGGCCTATAAACCGGCTGGAACGATCGCGGAATACGCTTTCTGACGTTGTCTCAACAGTAAAATATGTGTCTTCGAAAAGCATGCCCGGGAGTTTTCTGCAAATATAGTTTTTTTCAAAATGACAAATACCGCAGTTTTTTTTCCAAAATGGCTCGTGGCTCCGCCGCGGCGGATAGCTATTGGCTATTGGCTGGTGGCTCGTGGCTAATGGCTCGTGGCTCATGGCTCGTGGCTTAATAACCTCCAATTGTTGATAAAAAAATCATAGGTGTGTACCTACTCTTGCAAAGTATGCGTAATTTTGCAAAAAATTATTTTCACCTGATGAATTCTGTTATTTATAACGAAGACACTATTCGCACCCTGGAATGGAACGAACATATCAGGCAGCGCCCGGGCATGTACATTGGAAAACTTGGCGACGGCACTTCGCCCGATGACGGAATTTATGTGCTTCTGAAAGAAACCCTGGACAATGCCATCGACGAGTTCATCATGGGGACCGGAAGAACCATTGATATAACCATCAAAGACCAGACTGTTTCCGTGCGTGACTATGGACGCGGCATCCCGCTGACCAAGCTGGCCGATTGCGTCTCGAAGATCAATACCGGCGCAAAATATGATTCTAAAGTCTTTGTAAAGACTGTCGGGCTGAACGGGGTGGGATCCAAAGCTGTCAATGCCCTGTCTTCCTACTTTGTGGCACAATCCATCCGCGAAAAAAAAATCAAGACGGTGGAGTTCCAGGAAGGTGTCCTCATTAAAGACCATTCTATAACCAATACCGACCAGGAAAACGGCACTGCCATTAAGTTTACACCCGACGAAAAGATATTCGGCAACTATCATTTTATTTCCGAATATGTCGAAAAAATGTTGTGGAACTACGCCTTCCTGAATAACGGGCTTACGATTTATTTTAATGGACAGAAGTTTGTGGCAAAAAACGGCTTGCTGGACCTGCTGAACAACTACATAGACGGGCCTGTCATTTATCCGATAATCCACATCAAAGAAAACGGTTTTGAATGTGCCATCACGCACAGCGCCACCAAGTACAACGAAGAATATTATTCCTTTGTCAACGGGCAGCATACCACGCAGGGCGGCACCCACCAGCAGGCATTCCGTGAAGCTGTAGTGAAGACGATCCGTGAGTTTTACAAAAAAGATTTCGAACCCAGCGACATACGCGAATCCATAGTTGCCGCCATCAGCATCAAAGTACAGGAACCTGTTTTTGAATCACAGACAAAAACAAAACTTGGCTCGCAATATATTGAACCTGAAGGACCAACGATAAGAAACTATGTTCAGGACATCATTAAAAAGCACCTCGACGATTACCTCCACATGAATCCGGATACTTCAGAAACGCTGCTCCGGAAGATCCTGCAGTCAGAAAAAGAACGCAAAGAGCTGGCCACCATAAAAAAACTGGCCAAAGACAGCATAAAAAAGGTGAGCCTTCACAACAAGAAACTCCGCGACTGCCGGAGCCACTATAATACCAACGATGAAAAGCGCTACGAAACCACCCTCTTCATCACCGAAGGCGACTCCGCCAGCGGCTCGATCACAAAATCGCGCGATGTAAATACACAAGCCGTATTCAGCCTTAGAGGCAAGCCGCTGAACTGTTACGGCATGACGAAAAAGGTATGTTACGAAAACGAAGAGTTTAACCTGTTGCAGTCCTCACTGAACATCGAAGAAGACGTGGACAACCTGCGCTACAACAAAATTGTGATCGCCACCGATGCCGATGTGGACGGTATGCATATACGCCTGCTGCTGCTGACTTTTTTCCTTCAGTTTTATCCGGAAGTCATACGTTCCGGGCATTTGTACATCTTACAAACGCCACTCTTCAGGGTGCGGAACAAGAAAAAAACCGTTTATTGTTATAGCGATGCCGAAAGGGTAAAAGCCATTGCCGAGCTGGGCACCAACCCCGAGATCACACGTTTTAAAGGCCTCGGCGAAATATCACCCGATGAATTCAAACATTTTATCGGCCCCAATATACGGCTTGAACCGGTCATGTTAACAAAAGACTCTCCCATCACGGATCTGCTGACCTTTTACATGGGAAAAAACACGCCCGAACGGCAGGAATTTATCATTGAAAACCTGAAAGTCGAACTGGACGTCATTGAAGAGCAGAAAGCTGTTGTTTAGTTCAGAATTCTGAATTCTGCAATCTGACTTCTGAATTCAAAGTTCATATTTCAAAATATTGTGCTATAACTCTGCGTTTAATTTTTGTCTGTTCGCCTGATTTTTCTTAATTTTACAGTTCAATGAGCGAAAATAAAAAAATGAACCGGCGTGAATTCATCCGGGCCTGTGCGCAATATGCAGGCATTGCTGCATTGACTATTTCGGGCCTGGATGCTTTTGCAGACCATAAAAAATTATTTCCCATGGAACCAACCGACGATATCTGGAAATGGAAAACCCTTGCCCATTACTACACCAAAACGGATAAAGGTGTTGTCTGCGGCCTTTGTCCGAATGCGTGCCTGATAAAACTCAATGATAAAGGGATTTGCAAGACACGGGTCAATTATAAGGGAGATTTATACGCCATCAACTACGGAAACCCTTGTTCCCTCAATATCGACCCGGTGGAAAAGAAGCCGCTGTATCATTTTCTGCCGCAGACCACCGCGTTGTCTCTGGCAACCGCGGGCTGCAATTTCACCTGCCTGAACTGCCAGAACTGGCAGATATCACAGGTTTCGCCCTTCGACACGCAAAACTACGATCTGTTTCCTAAGGATGTGGTGGCTTATGCGCTGAAAAACAAGTGCAAAAGCATTGCATACACCTACACCGAACCGGTAGTTTTTTATGAGTATGTCTACGATACGTCAGTGCTGGCGCATGAAGCAGGGCTCAAAAACCTGTTTATCTCAAACGGTTATATCAACGAAGCGCCTTTGCGCAAGTTATGCAAATACCTTGACGCGGCCAACATCAACCTGAAAAGTTTTAAAGAAGACATTTACCGTAAGCTTAACGGGGGAAAACTGTCAAGCGTTAAAAAGTCCCTGAAGATCTTCAAAGAAGAAGGCGTGTGGCTTGAGATTACCAACCTTATTGTGCCAAGTTGGACCGACGATCTGGATATGATCAAAGAAATGTGCGACTGGCTGTATAATGAAGGTTTTTCTGACTGTCCACTGCATTTCAGCCGTTTTTTCCCGATGTACAAACTGACACAGCTCCCGGCCACACCGATTGATGTGCTAAATAAAGCCCATGACATAGCTCTGGCGGCAGGCATAAAACATGTGTATATCGGCAATGTCCCGGGTACCGAGTACGACGACACCTATTGCCCGAAATGCAAGAAAAAGATTTTAGAACGTAAGGGATACACTATCATTTCCAAAAATATGAAAGACGGCAAATGCAGCTTCTGCGATACTAAAATCAATGGTGTATGGAAATAAAACACCGCACCTATTTTCTTTTGGCCCTGCCTGTTCTTGTGCTGATACTTTGCCTTTCCTTTTCGTTCAAACCAAATGACGATCAAAAGTTTTTAAAGGCCATAGATAATTGGGAAGAAGAGCTCAACAGCATGAATTATTTGGTGATGCGGACCTCATCCATCAACCTGATAAACGGCTTCTATCTAAGCAAAGAGCAGGTGCAGAAATTGTTGCCGCTGGCGCAGCAGGTTGAGGCCCTGAAGCTTGACATTCCTGACAATTCACACTATTCCACCGCTGAGCTGAAAAACATCAGCGATACTTACCAGCAACTGATTTCACAACTTCTGAAAAACAGCGCCCTCAGCGACACCTTGAAAAATGAGGTAAATACCGTTCGTGAGTTGGAGTCTGAAATCATCAAGCGCAGTTTGCTGGCCGCTCAGAGACCCGGATACAATGCCGAAGGCTGCCTGGAATGCCATGCCCCTCCTGCCCTGTTTCCCGTGGGAAGCATTACCGGAAAAGACACCAAACCGATTTCAGCTTCAGACCGCAAAGAAATTGACCTGGCCCACATCAAAGGTTTGTTCGGCGAAGAAGGCACCATGCTGTTATGGAATTTGCGCGACAAAGTGGACAGCATCCTCAACAACGATCAGCGTTATGTTTTCAATAGTTTCCGCTGCTGCCTGATACCCCAGCAAAATGTTGCCGACCCCGGGATCTTTGGGCAGTCGTTTGTCACCAACGAATGGATAGAATATTTCAGAAGCGCCCGCAACCTCACCGATAACCAATGGAACGATTACAAAGACCTTTACCTGATACCGCTCAGGGATCTTGTCGAAGCGAAATTACCGGGGATAAAAAAAGGCGACAAGAAACAAATGATCGATAAAGCTGAACAGGTTATAATTGACGCCCGGAAAATGGATGCGATCGATTTTGAATTACAGAAAGAGAACCTCTGTGTCCGGCTTAGCGATGTCCTGAGTATAGATTTGCTGAACGGCGAAGCAAACCGGCAACCTGATGAACGCAAGTTTATGTCGGCGATACTGTTATTATTCCCGGGAAGTGTGGCTCAGTACCACCAGCTTCTGCAACAAACAGGGAGCGAATAGTATTTTCTAAGTGTTTAACTGCATAAATTTCCATCCAAATAAATTCAATACATTATTAACGTTATTTTTGTACAAACTTATTTTCAATTCTTATGAAAAAATTTTACCTCCTTTCGATCATACTATTAATAACAACAAGCTCTTTTGCCCAAATATGGCCTGCAAGTACGGTGGGGCGTTGGACTTTCGACAATCCATCCGATTTATTAAATGCAACCATTGGCAATGACCTCGCACTCACCGGCACCCATCTAGCAGTTCCCGGGCCTGTAACCGGTGACGGCGCTGTGGCCGTTGATGTGGGCAGTTATTATACCTGTACTCACGGAATACCTGCCAATGGCGGCGGATCCTATGTCAATGAATATTCCATCATGTTCGATGTCATGATCGACAACCCAAAGGAATACCATTGCTTTTACCAGACCAATCAAAGCAACAGCAACGACGGCGATGTATTTTTTAACCCAAACAGCCAACTTGGCATTTCAGCCACAGGATACACGGGCTTTTCAGTAAAAGCATTCAACTGGTACAGGGTTGTTGTGACGGCTGATCTTGGAAGCAGTTTACGCTATTATATTGATGGCAAGCTTGTCCTTAACGGCGTCAGCCAGGCTGTTGACGGCACGTACTCGCTGGATCCCACCGTGCTCTTCTTTGCCGATGAAAACGGTGAAGATAACATGATCTATGTGGCACAGGTGGCATTATTTAATACGACCCTTACAGCCGCAGAAGTCCGCGGGCTGGGAGGTTTCCACACTTCCAACATAACCCCTTACCTGCAATCACCAACGGTCAGTTCTAATTATATCAGCTGGAATTCTTATTATACAGGCTCCACCATGGTGCAGTACGGAACCACTCCGGCGTTTGGTAATTCAGCAACAGGCACGTATGAAGACATCGGAGTAACCCCCACCATCAACCGCTGGCATACCGTTAAACTCACAGGATTATCAGCGGACACACGGTATTACTACCGCTGTATCAGCGGCGAAGATACTTCGGACGTATTTCATTTCCGCACCCCGCCTGCTCCGGGCACTCCGGGCAAACACATCCGTTTTGCAAAAATCGGCGATTCACAGACCAACACGCTCACGAGCACCGCCATTATTGATACTATCGTGTATGTTTATAAACAGTTATACGGCCCTGAATGGTCCGATTCGGTAAATTTCATCATGCATTCCGGGGATATCTGCGAAAGCGGCTCTGATCTGGGAAGATATATGAATGAGTATTTCAATTCTTATTCAAGTTTATCGCCTTATATTTCTTCTATGGTATCCATTGGTAACCATGAAGGGGAAAGCAATTATTTTTATTCTTTTATGAAATACGAAGACCTTGGCGGGTTCTCCGAACGATATTACAGTTTCAATCTTGGGAACTGTAAATTCATTGCGCTTAATACCAGCGGAACCTATAACTTTTTCACTCAGACCAATTTTCTGCAGGATCGCCTGAATGAGGCCAATGCCGATGCCTCTACTGATTTTGTTTTTGTTTATAACCACCAGCCCGGCCACACGGAATTATGGCCCGATGGCAACATGGCTTATGTGGAAGACAATCTTTATCCAATAGAAGCAGCCTGCCCTAAAATGGTTTTGACCACACATGGACATTCGCATAATTACGAACGCGGCGCCATACGCGGCACACACAGCGGGAACTGTGATTTCTGGGAAGTGCTGTCCGGCGGAGCCGGCGGTGCTCTTGATCGTTGGGGAATGTATGGCAACCAGACCAACTACCCCGAAATTCAAAAGTCCTTAGATCATTATAATTTTATGCTGGTGGATGTCGATATGAGCGCCCAGACCGTGTTTGCAAAAACATACAGCCTCGGAAACACCGACAAACCACGCAATCTGGAAGTACTGGACAAATGGCACCGCATTTTGAACCAACCGGCACCGGATAAACCGGATGCAATTTCTCCTGAATTATACTCTTCACCTCAGCCCACACTAACGGCTTCCGCATTCTCCGGCCTTGACACCCTGATGACCTCAGAATTTCAACTGGTGTTATCTTCAGGAAGTTTCAGCAGCCCGTTAATTGATGTAGTTGCCGATGTGGATAACTTTTACGGTGATTCCGGCTCACCCTTTTATAATCCTGTCAACCTCAATGCCGGATTAGACCTGGGGACTTATACGCTTCAACCCGGCGTGCTTACTGTTGGCCAGACGTACATGTGGCGCATGCGCTACCGCGATAAAAATTTACGATGGAGCGACTGGTCCGATACACTTCAGTTTGCTGTAACGCCTGTCGGGCTTGCAGAACATGAAATGACCAACTCACTGGAAGTTTATCCGAATCCCAATACCGGAAATTTCACGCTATCACTGCCGCAAAACACCACGCACGTAGCCATCTATAACGCCACAGGGCAACTCGTTGAAAAAATGGAAGGCAACATCCAATCGCTTATGAATGTTGCCTTGTATGAAAACGGGATTTATTTTGTCATTGTGAATACGGACAATACCACTTACAAAAGGAAAGTTATTGTCTGCGAATAACAGACAGGTAAATTCTTTCAGGACTAAAGTCCTTTTATAAAAAAAACAAAACAGCCCCGGCCTTAAGGCCGGGGCTGATTGCAGAAATCTATTCCGGGCTTTAGCCCATCTTATAATTCGAGCTTAGCAACTATTTTTTCTTCGCTTTAGCCTTGCCGGCTGCCTTCTTTTCAAACAGTTTTGTCCATTCGTATTTTTTACGTTTGCTCCAGTCGCCTTTATGGTAGAGGTAGCTGGCGATCAGCGGAACAACGGTGGTAGCTTCGGCATAGACCATTTGTTCGTAAACCGTATCAACCTTGCCCCACGATGAAGCTTCCTTCAGCGTTGAACTGGAGCAGGCGCCATCACGCACATCTGCAACGGTGATCTGTACGGCATATTTATGCATCGGGACATCAAAGCCAAGAACTTCGGCACAAACCACGGTATCCTGCGTAAAATTTTTAGGAACGCCGCCGCCGACCATGAATAAACCGCTGGTCTTTGCCGCCATTTTTATTTTTGTCAGCTCAATAAAATCTTTCACCGAGTCGATGCTTACATGGCTGTCAGGGTTTTCCCACTGGTGTTTGCCCAGCCCGAAACCGGCGCTGCTGTCGCTGAATGCCGGGCAGAAAATTGGAACATTATTTTCGTAACAGGCCTGAACCAGCGAATCTTTTTTCTTCCCGTGTTTGGTAAGGTATTTTCCCATTTCCCAAATAAATTCCCGTGAGGAATACGGGCGGTGTTCCAGCGTACTGGCGATTTCATAAACCGCATTATCGCATGCCTGTAATTGTTCTTCATCGATAAACGTATCATAAATACGGTCGATGTATAGGCCACGCAGCATGCTGTCGTCTATCCACGGCGTGCCTCTGTAATGTTTATACCCGAGCGCTTCGAAAAAGTCCATATCCACGATGGAGGCGCCTGTAGCAACAACCACATCGATCATTTTATTCTTTACCATGTCCACATAAACCTGCATACATCCGGCGGCGCTGGTGCTGCCTGCAAGTGTCAGCATGATGGTGCAATCTTTGTCCTTGATCATCCGGTCGAAAATATCTGCTGCCACAGCAGTATCGCGGGATGTAAACGACATAGTGCGCATGGCGTTGACGACGGCTGTAGTGTCAACTTTTTTAATATCAAAATGTTTGATGGTTTCTTTTAACAGGTCTTTCTTTTTTAATTTCATGATTATTATTTTTTATTGAATTTATAACTCAGGATTTTATAAATAAGCTTTGAAGCAAGGAAATCAGGGGCTTTATCGATGTTGTTCGGGCACAGTTCCACCACATCAAAGCCAACGATATTGCATTTTTTATTCACCTTACGGATCATCTCAAGCACTTCGTACCAGTATAGCCCGCCCGGTTCGGGAGTCCCGGTGGACGGCATGATGGACGGGTCAAACACATCAAGGTCGATGGTGATATAGACATTTTCTGAAAGGAGTTTCACCGCTTTGTCCATCCAGGCTGGGTCCTGCATCCGCTCTTCGGCAAAGAAAACCCGTTTTTTGGTAATGTATTTTTTCTCTTCGACATCCATGCTTCTGATGCCAACCTGTACCAAAGGGCAGAATTCAACGGCACGCGACATGGCGCAGGCATGGTTATAACGGCTGCCTTCGTATTCGGGCCGCATGTCGGAATGTGCATCGAATTGAAGGACGGTAAGTTTTTCGTAGGTTTCAGCGTAAGCCTGAATAGCGCCGACACTTACGGAATGTTCCCCACCGATGCATACCAAAAACTTATCGTCCGCCACATATTTCATGGCGTTTTTGTAAACGGCTTCGGTCATTTTTTCCGGGCTGGACTTTTCAGTAACCGGTTTGGTGGTGTGGATCCCCATTTTATATACTTCGCTGTCGGTCTCGATATCGTAAAGCTCCATATTGGCCGAAGCCTCCAGTATGGCAGCCGGGCCTTTGTCAGCGCCTTTGATCCAGGTGCTGGTACCATCATAAGGGATGGGCATCACTACGATTTCAGCTTTTTGAAGATCGGTATATTTTTTTGGTATTCCGCCGAAATTAGTTTCTTTCATGGTAATTTCCTGTCGAATAAATTTTATACAAAATTACAATTTTACGCGGAAACTCAGCCGGTATTTTTTTCATTCACTAATCCGGTATTTATTTATATTTTTGCTTTACCATAAAGACAAACCATGGCAACCGGCACCACAAAAAGAAATATAGACGTCTGCTTCACTCCCGCCCTGATTGAATACTACGACATCGCAAATAAAAATGTTGTACTGATCGACATACTCAGGGCGACATCCACTATTTGCACGGCATTCGATCTGGGTGTCAGAGAGATCATCCCCGTGGCATCAGAAACCGAAGCCCTGGCATATAAAAACAAAGGATTTATTGTTGCCGGCGAACGTGACGGAAAAGTATTGAGTTTCGCAGATTTTGGCAATTCTCCCTTTAATTTCATGGACAGCGATATCAAAGGGAAATCAATCGCGTATTGCACTACCAATGGCACTAAAGCAATTTTTTCAGCAAAACAGGCTTTACATCTGGTGGTGGGTTCCTACCTGAATTTTTCGGCGGTGATAAAATTTCTGGAAGCCGATGATCATGACGTGCTGATGTTGTGTTCGGGCTGGAAAAACAAATTCGACATTGAAGACACACTTTTTGCCGGGGCTGTTTGTGACAAACTGCTTGCAGGAGGGAATTTTATTACCGGCGGTGATGCAGCAATAGTGTCTGTTGATTTGTGGAATTTGGCAAAAAACGACCTGCTGGCATATATTGATAAAAGCGATCATCGCAAACGCTTGAAAAATTTAGGCCTCGACGATGTTATTGAATATTGCCACACTTTTGACAAAACCGAAAAACTTCCTATTTTAAAAGGTAATTCCATAATTGATTCTTATGAAGTCTTATAAAAAAAGCGTGTTGCTGCTCACTGTATTGTTCATGTTGGCCTTAAACCATGAAGCATATTCTTTTGGTTTTTTTGCCCATAAGAAAATCAACCGTATGGCCGTTTTTGCGCTTCCCCCGCAAATGATAAGTTTTTTTAAAAAGCATATCGACTATATCACCGAACATGCCATTGATCCTGACAAACGGTCGCGTGGCGTGGTGGGTGAAGATGTAAAACATTACATTGATATTGAATATTATGGCGACAGCGCCTTTTACAACCTTCCAAAATTCTGGAAAGCCGCTGTTGAGAAATATACGGAAGACACACTTCAGGCAAACGGCATCAATCCGTGGTGGACGAACAAAATGTTTTTTTCGTTAACACAGGCTTTTAAAGATGAAGACCTTGATAAAATACTTTATGCGGCAGCAAATATCGGCCATTATATTGCTGATGGCTGCACCCCGCTGCACACTTCCAAGTATTACGATGGTAAAACCTCTGAACAGAAAGGCATCCATGCTTTTTGGGAAACACGTATTCCGGAACTCTATGCCGATAAGTATAATTACCTCGTAGGTGGTGCAGAGTTTATCGATAAGCCTTATGAATATATCTGGCAATTAGTGACAGAAAGCCATGCGGAAGTCGATAGCGTTTTTGAAATCGAAACCTACCTCAGGTTAAACTTTCCGGCCGATGCCCAGTATGTCTATGATGAGAAAGGTACGGTCATAAAAAAACAGTTTTCACAAAAATATTGCGATGAGTTTAACCTCAGGTCGAACAATATGGTGGAACGCCGGATGCAAAGAGCTGTAAAGGCTGTTGCCTGCCTTTGGTACTCTGCCTGGGTAAATGCCGGCCAGCCCGACCTGAGCCGCCTCGAAGACAAAGAAATCTCCAAAGAACATAAAAAAGAATTAGAAGAGATTAACAAAATGTGGGAAACCGGTAAGCCTGTCGGGCGGCCAAACCCGGAATGATATTGAAAATTAATTACAAGGACTGTAGCTTCACAAAATACAAAATACAAATAACAAATAACAAATAACAATCAAATCCTAAAATCCAATGTTTTAATAATCGGTAATTGAGATTTTTCTTACGAGAATATAAAACCAAATAACAAATATCAATAAACAAACAATAACTAAATTCTAAATATTCAATTTTATAAACATTTATAATTGGATTTTTATCTGACGCAGCAGGCTAAAATTGAGATTTATATTATTGGAATTTGGATGTTTAAATTTGTTTTTATATTCGCTGTGGCGGATCAAATCACAATATCCAATTATTAAGGATTGGAAACTGGATATTAAACAAAGAAGCCAACAAAATATGAGGTTTTATGATTTGAATTTTAATACTTTAATATTGTTTGTACTTTGGAATTTGAAATTTGTTATTTGGAATTATACTCGCCAGCGAATCTTGCAAAATACTTTTCTCCCCCTCCTATCCTAAATTATTGTTAAAAGCATTTTCAGGCTTGTCTGTACAGAATAATTTCCATATGTTTGCCTTACTAACCTTAATAATTAAAAAATGAAATTTACGAACCTCTTATTTATGGGTATGATTATGGTATTTTTTGCTTCTTGTGGCAATAAAAAAGAAGCACAGAACGGTGAAGTGAAAGACACTTTTAAATACAAAACAGAACAATTTGCCGATGTCAAGATATTACGCTATCAGGTTCCCGGTTTTGAAAAACTATCGCTGAACCAGAAAAAACTTTTGTACTTTCTCAGCCAGGCTGCGCTGTCGGGCCGCGACATCATTTACGACCAGAATTTCAAATACAACCTTACCATCCGCCGCACGCTGGAAGCCATTGTTGATAAATACACCGGCGACCGTAAATCCGATGATTTCGCAAAATTTATGACGTACACAAAACGGGTGTGGTTTTGCAATGGGATACACCACCATTATTCGAGTGACAAATTCTTACCGGAATTTTCAAAGGAATATTTTAAAGAGTTGGCAAAAAACTCTCCCGGCGGAGCATTCCCGCTCGATAAGGGCGAAACTGTGGATCAATTACTGGAAAAAATAATCCCCATCATGTTCGATGCAAAATTATTCCCAAAAAAAATCAGCCTTGACCCTTCCAAAGACCTGATCACCAATTCAGCCTGTAATTTCTATGAAAACATCACCCAACAGGAAGCCGAAAATTATTATAAAGGGATCATCGATGAAAAATCTGCAACACCGGTTTCTTACGGATTAAACTCAAAGCTGGTTAAAGAAAATGGAAAAATCTCCGAAAAAGTTTATAAGATCGGCGGCATGTATGCTGCTGCGATTGAAAAAATCGTGTACTGGTTTGAACAAGCGGCCACTGTAGCAGAAAATGAAAATCAGAAAGCCGGCCTCTTAAAACTGATTGAATATTACAAAACAGGAGACCTTAAAACATGGGATGATTACAATGTGCTTTGGGTGGAAGACCTGCAATCATCTGTTGATTATGTGAACGGATTCATAGAAGTTTATGGTGATCCTCTTGCTATGAAAGCCACATGGGAATCTGTTGTGAATTTTAAAGACGTGGAAGCCACCAAACGTGCTGAGACCATCAGTAAAAATGCCCAGTGGTTTGAAGATAATTCGCCGGTAGATCCAAGGTTTAAAAAGAAAGAAGTGAAAGGCGTTACGGCTAAAGTGATCACGGTCGTTCAGCTTGGAGGCGATTGTCATCCCAGCACCCCGATTGGTATTAACCTTCCCAATGCCAACTGGATCAGAAAACAACATGGTTCCAAGTCGGTAACGATGGACAACATCACGTATTCTTACGATCAATCATCACTTGGAAGCGGGATGCTGCAGGAATTCTGTTATTCAAATGATGAAATTGAACGCGCCAAAAAATATGGTTATTTAGCCGGAAACCTCACCACCGACCTTCACGAATGTGTCGGTCATGGTTCCGGGCAATTGCTTCCGGGTGTCAGTTCCGAAGCGCTTAAAAATTATCATTCGGCACTGGAAGAAGCCCGTGCCGATCTTTTCGCGCTGTATTTCATCATGGACCAGAAAATGGTTGACCTTGGGCTCATACCGGACCTGGAGGCGGCCAAAGCTGAATATGACAGTTACATCCGTAACGGGCTGATGACCCAGCTCACCAGGATTGAATTGGGGAAAGATATAGAACAGGCACACATGCGTAACCGTCAGCTCATTGCGAAATGGGTTTACGAAAAAGGTAACAAGGACAAGGTTATTGAAAAGAAAACCAAAGACGGGAAAACCTTCTTTGTGGTAAACGACTATAACAAGCTCCGCGCACTTTTTGGCGAATTATTAAAAGAAATGCAGCGTATAAAATCTGAAGGGGATTTCAATACAGGGAAATCCATGATTGAAAAATATGCCATCAAAATTGATCCGGTGCTCCACAAAGAAGTGAAAGGGCGTTATGAAAAACTGAAACTTGCCCCTTATGCAGGTTTTATAAACCCTGTTCTTGAGCCGGTGATGAAAGGGAATGAAATTATCGATGTAAAACTTTCATACCCAACAGACTTTGCAGGTCAAATGATGTATTATTCGAAAAACTATTCATTTCTTCCTGCTAAAAACTGAGATAATCAACCCATTGCCGATTAATTGTTGTTAAAATTCTTTATTTGCAGCATTATACAGCTACATTGGGTAATTAACAGAGAAATTTAAAGTCAGGCCAAAAAAGACAGATTTTTCAGGATTAAAAACATTTTATAAATAAGGATTATCAATGATCCTGTCATTTTTATCGATTTAAAATGATTTTTTTTAACTACTTATTAAAAATTTTATAAATTTGTAACAAAATTTAATTAGTCAACCAATATTAATTATTAACCAAAACCCACAACAATGAAAAAAGTTTTATTTTTATCTGCTGCTCTGGTGTTCGGTTTATCAACTTTTGCTCAATTTAAACCTGCAAAAGTTTCCGAACAGTTCAGAAATGTCAAAGCAATCAAACCGGCTCACGCTGTTCAGGAAACAATGAATTTCAGCACTGTTGCCAATTATTCTGTAGCTCCTGCACCTTCAAAAGCGATGAGCGAAGTACAGATCGGAAATACCCGTTATGATTTGCAATCGAATGGCAGTGTTCAAAACAGAATTTACCTGTATGACGATGGAACTGTTGGAGCCACTTTCACATTTGGTCTTACTGAAACTGCATTTGCAGACAGAGGAACCGGATACAATTATTTTGATGGTTCTGCATGGGGCCCAAACCCAACTGCAAAAATCGAATTGAACAGATCTGGCTGGCCTTCATATGCACCTCTGGGAGCCGGAGAAATTGTTGTTTCTCATAACGGAAGCACAGGCCTCCTGGTTAACAAACGTGATGTTAAAGGAACCGGCACCTGGTCACAGTCTGTTCTCGTTGGGCCTGCCTGCTCAAATGGAACCACAGCCTTGTTATGGCCACGTATGATCACCAGCGGAAATACGGTTCATATTATTGCTTGTACTGACCAGGCTACTGCTCCTGCCGTATGGACTTATGAAGGACTTGCATTAGCAATAGTTTATATCAGGTCAACTGATGGCGGCGCCACATGGGATGCTCCGAGGATTCTCCCGGGTATGGATTCAGCTTCTATTGTTACCGCTTATAATGCTGGTTTCGGTGGTGATTCTTATGGATGGGCAAACCCGGTAGGCGACACCGTTGCTTTCGTTGTTGGTGACAGCTGGCAAGGTTTGTTTTATATGAAATCTACTGATGGCGGTACAACCTGGACAAAAAACACTGTTCTGGATGTTCCTTTTCCAACTACTTTCCCAACAGCAAAATTCTGCACAACTGACGGATACCAGGCAATCGCGCTGGATAAAAACGGAAAAGCACACATTGCTTTCGGAAGAACAAGAGTTTATATGAGTGCAGCTACTACCGACTCTTCATTTTATTATCCGTATACCGACGGTTTGGTTTATTGGAACGCAGATATGCCAGCTTTGGATACCACCAAACTTGGTGACTTAGACGCATTAAACACAGCAGGTCAATTAATCGGATATATGGAAGATTATAATGGTGACTCCACCATTAATTTCCCGACTCCGGCTTCTGCAGACGAACTGGCAGTTGGTAAATATTTCAATTCATTATCCAGCTTCCCACAAATCCATGTTGATGCTGACGACAATCTGTTCATCTCATATTCACAGTGCCGCGAAGATAAAATTGATGCCAACGGAACAAAACTTTACAGACACTTATTCCTTTATAAAGATGTTGCCGGAGACGTTACCAATACTGACTTAACAGCCGACATCATTCATGATTATGACGAATGCGTATTTGGATCTATGTCACAGACAAGCAATGACAAAATCCACATTATTTATCAGGCTGATGATACCCCAGGTCTCGCAGTAAGAGGTGACGAAACAGCTTATGGCGACAACTTTATTTATTATGTTGCCGTTGACAAAATCGAAACCGGTGTGAACGAAAACGAAGCTGCTGCTAACATGAACATCTATCCGAACCCAACCAGTGAATATTCTTATATTGACCTGAACTTACAAAAAGCTTCTAAAGTCAATGTAACTATTACAAACCTTGTTGGCCAGGAAGTTTTCAATAAAGAATACGGACAACTATCTGCAGGTAATCATATGTTAACTGTAAATGTTAACAACCTGAATTCAGGTATATATTTCTATACCGTTCAATCAGGAAATGAAAGAATTACCAAAAAAGTTATTATTAAATAACTCTTATTAATCAATAAAAAAACCCGGTCCGCTGGTGGATCGGGTTTTTTTTTGCCTAACTTTGCCAAAATTACATATATGAAAATTGCATTTTACGGAGCCGCTAAAGAAGTAACAGGTAGTAAACATTTGATAACTACAAACGATGGAAAAAAAATCCTGCTTGATTGCGGTATGTTTCAAGGCAAGGGAGAAGAGACAGACAAAGCTAACCGCAACTTTGGATTTGACCCTAAAGAAATTGATTACCTCATCCTTTCCCATGCCCACATCGACCATTCGGGCCTCATTCCATATTTTGTGAAGAACGGTTTTGAAGGTATGATCATCTGCACGCACGCCACCCGTGACCTTTGTGCCATCATGCTTCAGGATTCAGGCAGGATACAGGAATCAGACACCAGGACAAATAATAAAAAACTTGCAAAAAAAGGATTGCCTCCTCAGGAGCCGATCTATACCGCTGCCGATGCACTAAAAAGCCTTCAGCAATTTGTAAGTATTACATACGAACAAAAATTTCGCGTAACAGACAATGTCACATTGACATTTACAGACTCTGGACATATTCTGGGCAGCGCCGCTATCAACCTTAAGATCAAGGAAGACGGCAAGGTGATAAATTTTTGTTATACCGCAGATATTGGCAGGCAGACAAACAGTATTTTAAGAAATCCGCAGCCCTTCCCGCAGGCAGATGTAATTGTCGCTGAATCCACTTATGGGAACCGGCTTCATGAAATAAAAAAAGAAGCACAAAACAAATTACAGAAAATTGTTGTGAACACCTGCGTTCATAAACGTGGCAAGCTCATCATTCCGGCTTTTAGCGTGGGACGTACACAGGAAGTAGTTTACGCACTTAACCAACTTGAAAACGAAGGCAGATTGCCAAAAGTAAAGATCTATGTTGACAGCCCGCTATCGGTCAATGCGACAAATATCTACCGCATGCATCCCGAATGTTTCAATGCAGAGATCCTGCAGACGATGGAAAAAGACCCTGATCCTTTCGGGTTCAATAATTTAATATACATTCAGGCGGTTGAAGATTCAAAAAAACTGAACGAAATAAAAGAACCCTGCATTATTATTTCTTCCTCGGGCATGATGGAAGCCGGACGTATTAAACATCATCTGGCCAACAACATCTCAAACCCAAACAATACCATATTAGTGGTCGGATATTGCGAACCATCCACCCTGGGAGCAAGGATAAAACGTGGTGATAAGGAAGTTTCGATTCATGGTACTAAATATGAAGTAAAAGCGGATGTCCAGACACTGGAGGAATTCAGCGCCCATGGTGATTATGCTGAAATGATCGTTTACCTAAGCTGCCAGGATAAAAAACAGATCAAAAAAATGTTCCTTATCCATGGTGAAGAACAAGTGATTGTTGATTATAAGAAAATTCTGAAAGAAAACCGGTTTGAAAATATTCAGATAGCTGAAAAAGCCATTGATTACGAAATCTGATCAGGCTAAAACCGAATTATCTGAGTTCGAATCAAAAATTGCCTATTAGTCAAAATACTTATCATCAATCTATTAATATTTGCTGAAGGCTATTAATTCACAACGAAACTTTCAGGGCTGAAGCCTGTCTGCCGAGCCAGGCAGGCCCTTTGTTGGCTAGGGTTTAATTAACCCCGCCCTTAAGGGCGGGGTTAATTAAACAAACTAATAATATGGACTTTAGTCCAGAATGTGCATTAATCAGGTTAAACTTCTGACTGAGTATTAGCAGAATATTCTTAACATGAATTCGGGCTAATCTATTTTCTTCACGCGCTTTAGCGAAAGCAGATTCATGGGATTGCTTCCCAATCCCGAGATGTTTTTCTGTGTAAACCGCAATACCATATCATAATACAAAATCACAAAAGGAGCTTCATCAATAAGGATGTTGTCCATTTCGGCATACAACACTTTTCTCAGGCTGTCGTTGGTGGTCTGCCTTGCTTTTTCAAAAAGTCCGTCAAATTTTTGATTTGAAAAATGCGTGTAATTTGGGCCTTTGGGACAAAAGTTTTTTGAATAAAACAACGCCAGGTAGTTTTCCATATCCGGGTAATCAGCTATCCACGAAGCCCTGAAAAAGCTTACTTTTGATTTTGCCACCAACTCACGCAACGTAGCAGGAGGATTCACATCCACTTTTATTTTAATTCCTATTTCACCGAGCTGGTGCTGCAGGTATTCGCACAGATCAAGATACGTAGAGGTTGTCGATAAGGTAATCTCAGGCAAACCGGCACCGCCGGGATAACCCGCCTCCGTAAGCAATGCACGGGCTTTATCCGGATTGTAGGAATATTGTTTTAAAACGGCTGTGTCATGGTAAGGCATACCAACCGGAACTATGCCGTATATACCGGGAGTCCCCAGGCTGTTCCGTAAATATTTTATCATCTTATTCCGGTCGAAACCATAGTTGATCGCCTGGCGGACTTCCTTTTTCAATAAAGGATTCCCTTTATTTTCTGAAAGATTTTCATCGACCAGGAAACCTAAATATTCGGTGTTAAGGTAAGGTTGCACCGAAAGATTGATGCGGTCTTTGTATTTTTCATTCAACACACCTTTTTTGGTGATCAGCTCATCAATGTAACTTGGAGCCACCCCCGACATAAAATCAAGGTTGCCACGGATAAATTCTAAAAAAGCCGACTGTTTGTCTACCACAAACGAAACCGATACAGCATCAAGGTAGGGCAACTTCCGGCCGTTTTCAGTTTCAAAATAATTTTTGTTTTTAACTAGTATCAGGCGCTGGTTTTCTTTCCACATTTTCAGCATAAACGGGCCTGTCCCGACAGGATGAGCGCGAAAATCCTTCCCGTAAAACTCCACCGCTTCATGCGGAACCACTGCACAGTATAACATTTCAAGCAAACTTAAAAACGGCGGAAATGCCTGTTTGAGTTTAATGATAAAAGTAGTGTCATCCGGTGCCGTGAAACACCCTTTACCCAGTGAATCCTTTGCCACGTCATTAAATATCCAAACTCCCGGCGAGGCGATCTTGTCATCAAGGATGCGTCCATAGCTGTACACAAAATCAGCAGCCACTACCCTGCGTCCTTTGCCAGACGGGAAAGCCGCATCATCATGAAAAAAAACATTGTTACGCAGTATAAACGTATAGGTAAGCCCGTCGTCTGAAACCACCCACGATTTTGCAATACAAGGTTTTATATGCATGGAATCGTCGGGCTGAACAAGGCAATTGTATATCTGGTTGCACGCCCATATGTGCGCCTGGTCCTTGGCAAAGGCAGGATCCAGCGTAGCTATGCCTGAGGACTCGTTATAACGAAAAACCGTCCGGGTTTCTTTCTTATCAATGGTTTTGCCGCAGGAAAAAAAACACAGCACAAGCACCACCAATACAACCGCTTTGATAACAGGCTTCATAATCCAACTTTGACACATCAAATATATTTTATTTATCAATGCTGAATAAACAAGAAAAATTAAATAATAAACAATGGGCTGTTAAATTGAAAAAAATGATGTCTCCTTTTACCTGGCCTTTTAAATTTGCGTAAGCTGCCTGCTCAGTTTATTTTCACGATCTTCTTTGTAGTAATTGCATTGCCTGAAACAATTCGTAAAAAATAAACCGATGCCGGGTATTCGGATAAATCAATACAAACATCAGCCTTATCGGGTGTTTCGTTGTGAATGACAGCGCCGTTTAAATCAGTAACAATGATTTCAGCGGTGGCTTTGACCGCACTCAAATGTACATAAAACTTGCCCTCTGAGGGATTTGGGAAAACGCTGGCGCCGGCTTCATTCACTTGTAAATCAGGTACCCCAACCGTGTTTGTTTCTATATCAAACTCTGAATATTTCGCCACGAAAATGTCTTCCGGAGGTGCGGCAGATAAAGAAAAATTTGAGGCTGTCAGGTCAAGATCTATGGTGTTAAAAAAATGGCCGCACATCACAGCGGTATCATCATATAATTTGAGTTCCCCGATAAAATCGTTATAACTGCCGCCTAAAAACTGGGCAGCAGCCTTGTAAACAAAATTATTGTCGTATTTGGCAATATAGTTACCATACCCGCCATTGGTCAGTATTTGAGAACCATCAGGATCAAAGTTGGCGTCAAAATTCAGAAAGCCCAAGGTATAAATATAGCCGTCGGCGGCGGTTTCCATAATATAAGGTTCCGGGCTGCTACCATCATAGGCTTTGGCCCAGATAACATTATCCATGGTATCATACATGGCAATGAATTCCCGCTGCAGCGGATATGTGCCGTATGGGCTGGTGCCCATATCTGCGTTATGGACCGTTATGGTATCGTTGTTACCAAAGAAGGACATATCGCCCCAAAAACTTCCCGAAATCATTAATTTGTCTGACTTGGTTTTTTTAATGTATCCGCCGTTAATAAAGCCGCTGCTGAATGCATAAAGTTTCGAACAGATCAGGTTTCCGCTATTTATTTCGTGCTTATCAAGTATTAATGAATCAGGGCCTGAATAAGAGGAATAAAAAGGAGTGGTAAAATTCCGAACCGAATAGAATTCTTTTGCCTTAAAAAGCTCAGGATTCCCGGCAATCCTGTTTTTCCATATGAGTTGCAGGGCCGGGTCAAATTTGGACAGCGTGTCGTTTGAATAAACAAAAATATTCTTTTCAACATCCTTGTATATGTTAACATTCGGAGGATACATAGGAATTTCCGGAATCGTATTCACCGCCACAAAAACTCCGTCTTTGCTATATTTTGCGATGAATGAATTGGTTGAGGAACAATCAAAAATGTGAGTTCCGCTTGTCGGGTCAAAATCAATGGCGCCATATCCCTCACCAATAACAAAAACATTCAGTGAATCGTCAACCATTAATACGGCGCCAACTTCCCAGGAGTCACTGCCGATAGCAAAAGCCCATAACAACTCAAAATCCTTATTATATTTGGCCACAAAAACATCACTCTTATCTGTGCCGGTTGCATTGACTATGTATGGCAAACCATGAGGATTAAAATCAACCGAATTGCAGAACCCACCGGTCAGGTAAATATTTCCCAAAGAATCCTTAACAATATCCAGCGCCTGGTCCTGGTATGAACCACCGATCCTATATGCCCATTCGAGCGTTTGGGAAAAACCCGTTACAGGAAGGAGAAATAAAACCATCAAAAATTTAGTCAATAACTTTCTCATTTTTATTTACCCCTCTTTTACCTTTTATTCGATGACCTATGGAAGTATTATTTTTTCAGTTTTAACGGGTTCGCCATTCATCCATACTTTTAATAAATACATTCCTTTCGGCAGGTGGCTTAAGTCAATTTTTGAATCACCCGTAATATAAAAAGTTTCATAAACCTTTTGGCCAAAAAGGTTAAAGGCTTGTATCGTTACAGGATTATCAGGTAAGCCGGACAAATTTATCAGCCCTGGCGCCGGGTTAGGAAAAATTTCTAGTTGCTGTTTTGTTTTTGTTTCATCCACACCCAGGTAAACAAGTTCACACTCATGCCCATACGGATATGCATTAATGCTGTCTTGCATGAAACAAACTAATTCAGAAAAATAGCCAAAAGAATAGCTCCCTAAAAACCAGCTTATTAAACCTGTAGAAGCCCCTATTCCTTCTATTAAATAAACAACGCCCTGCTCTTCATAATAATTAATTTTGAATCGCTTATGAAAATTACCAGCAACGATAACCGAATCAATCTCACTAACAATATAGGTAAAACCAGCTGTATTGTATGTTCCATACATAGCAGGAACACTATCAACATTTATCACGGGCAAAGTGTCTCCAGCCTGCAGGTTAAAGTCGTATAATAATACTTCAGGGCTCCCGCACAAATATACCCGTTTTGAAGAATCTTCCCTGATAGCTCCAACATATTCATTTTCGAAATTGTTTGTGTAAGGATTCCCATTATTATAATTATGAACATAACCTGTTTTATAAATTTTATGACAGGTTTCCCCCGAAATCATAGTATCTCCACTAATAAAATTTTGATAATTGTAGTAATCTGTATTACTTGATCCAATAAGGCGCACATTATATTCTCTCCAAATTGCATCCTGGGTTGGAAAAGAATAATACTGTTGGGCCATCATTATGTTAGATAAACTAACTGTTATTATCAAAAAAAAGATTTTTTTCATTTTTATTTACTTCTCTATTACCAGATTATAAGATAATCTATTGAAGTACTATTTTCTCAGTTTTTACTGGTTCGCCATTCATCCATACTTTTAATAAAAACATTCCTTTCGGCAGGCGGCTTAAGTCAATTTTTGAAACGCCCCTTACATAAGAAGTTTCATAAACCTTTTGGCCAAAAAGGTTAAAGGCTTGTATAGTTAAAGGATTATCAGGTAAGCCGGACAAATTTATCACCCCTGGCCCCGGGTTAGGAAAAATTTCTATATGCTGTTTTGTTTTTGGTTCATCAACGCCAAGGTAAATTAGTTCACACTCTTGCCCATCCGGGTATGCATTTATACTGTCTTGCATGAAGCAAATTAATTCAGATTGATAGCCCCAGGAACAACTCCCTAAAAACCAGCTTATTAAACCCGTAGAAGCCCCTATTCCTTCAATTAAATAAAAAACACATTGCCCTTCATGATAGCTGATTTTGAATCGCTTATGATAATTACCAGCAACCAACACGGAATCAACTTCACCAACAGTATAAAAATAATCTGAAAAGTATGTACCATACATTCCATGAACGCTGTCAAAATCTACCCTGGGTAAGGTGTCTCCGACCTGCAGGTTAAAGTCATATAACAATCTTTCAGGACTCCCGCACAAATATACCCGTTTTGTAGAATCTTCCCTGATAGCGCCAACGTATACATTTTCATAATCGTATAAAAAATCTCCCTCATAATTATAACCATCATTATAACCTGTTTTATAAATTTTATGACAGGTTTTCCCCGAAATCAAAGTATCCCCACTAATAAAATTTTGATAATTGAAATGTTCTGTATTACTGGACCCGTATACGCGCACTTGAAACTCTCTCCAAATTGCATCCTGGGTTGGAAAAGAATAATACTGTTGGGCCATCATTA
>DAOQAT010000013.1:0-59772 GCA_035354195.1 Bacteroidales bacterium
ATGCTTTGGAACAATGGGATAAACTGGATTCTATCTCACAACATACCCTGACCATTGTTCCCAACGATTCGGTTGCATTAAAATATTTGGATTTAAGCAAAACAAGAATTTCAAATATAGATAAAGCGGTCATATACGCCCGTCAGCACCCCACTCCGGAAAATTTTCTGGACCTGAGTTTGCAGTTTTATAACCGGGGTGAATACCAGCAATGCATAGATGCCTGTAATGAAGCGTTAAAACTGAAGCCTGATTACGCCGAGGCTTATAATAACATCTGTTCGGCATACAATGCCCTGAAAATGTGGGATAAGGGTGTAGAGGCTTGCGAAAAAGCATTGAAAATAAGGCCGGACTATGAGTTGGCAAAAAACAACCTGAACTGGGCAAAATCAAATAAGTAACATGTTGGTTAATAAATCGAATTGAGACGAATGTGGGGGCAATTTTTTTTTATAAACTCATTTTTTTAACTATTTTTGAATTAAGAATTATAAGATAAAAATCATAAATGAAAATCTCAATTGTTTTACCGGTATATAATGAACAGGATAATATCATCCCTGTTTATGAAAAGATACTTGTACAACTAAAAGAATTTGATTTTGATCTTGAATTTTTATTTGTCAATGACGGTAGTAATGATCAATCCTATAAGATATTGAAAGACCTTGCTGCAAAAGACAAGCGGGTAAAATATATCAACCTGACCCGGAATTTTGGGCATCAGGTTGCGATGACTGCCGGCCTTGATTATGCCGATGGGGATGTTGTAATTACCATGGATGCTGATTTGCAGGACCCCCCGGAACTTATTCCTGAGATGATAAAAAAATGGCAGGAAGGGAACCAGATTGTATACACACGCCGCAAAGAAAGGCGGGATGGATTCTTTAAAAGAATCTCCGCAAAAATTTATTATAAACTCCTTTACAAATTCTCCGAGTTTAAAATTCATGGAAATATCGGCGATTTCAGGCTGCTTGACAAAAAAGTCCATAAAGTTTTGAAAAACATGCGCGAGAAATCAAGGTACCTGAGAGGAATGGTCCCCTGGCTTGGGTATGAATATGCGATAATTGATTATGAGCGGCCTTTGCGTTTGCGTGGTAAAACCGGGTTCAGCATGCTTAAAATGGTTCGGTTAGGCATGAATGGAATTCTTGGATTTTCTCTTGCTCCTTTACGGCTGGGGCTTATCCTGGGTATTTTCATTATTTTCACCGGTATCATATTCTTTTTTTATCTGCTATTGAATTTTTTGATAAACGACCAGTTTTATAAATTACTTGAATGGATGGCCGTCATCAACTATACGCTGATCGGTTTTCTGTTCATACTTATCTGGATCATCGGGGAGTATATCGGGAAAATATTTAATGAAACAAAAAACCGCCCGATTTATTTAATAAACGATGCAGGTAATATTGACATACCCGAATGAAAATACTGGTTCTTAATTATGAATATCCGCCATTGGGTGGAGGTGCAGGTGTTATTACTCAGCAGATTTCAGAGGGCCTTGCACGTTTGGGGCATGAGATAACCGTTGTAACTACATGGTATGAAAACCTGCCCGAAACAGAAATAATCAATAACCTTAAAATTATCAGGCTCAAATCAAAACGAAAATTCACATACCGTTCCAACGTTTTTGAAATGCTTTCATGGGTGAATTTCAGCAAGCATTTTCTCAAAAAAAACCTGACTGAAAATTCTTTTGATCTGTGTTTTGCAAATTTTGCCGTGCCAGGCGGATTGGTTGCTCGTTACATAAAAAATCAATTTAATTTACCGTATACCATCATTTCTCACGGGCATGATATACCCTGGTTTTGCAAAAAAGAGATGTTATGGTATCATTTGTTTTTATTTCCTGTTATTAAAAATATCTGTAAAAAATCCGAACTGAATTTTGTTCAGACCGGGGAAATGAAAACCAATATAGATCGCTTCCTTGGATCCGGCCAGGTGTTAAAAAACATTGTTATTCCGAACGGTTGTGACACCAAACTTTTTTTTCCGGCTACTGATGGAATTTTTACACAATTTAAAATTATTTTTTCGGGAAGGCTGGTAAAACAGAAAGATCCGTTCATTTTTTTAAACGCATTAAAAATATTGTCAGAAAAGAATATCAACTTTAGCGTGACTATTTTTGGGGATGGCCCGTTGCGAAAAAGTATGGAGGAGTTTGTCCTTAAATGCCAACTTTCACGATTTGTAAGGTTTGCAGGCTGGGCGAGCAAGCAAAAACTCGCTGAAGAATACCGCTCTTCGGCGGCATTTGTTCAAACCTCTATCCATGAGGCCATGTCTATTTCCATTATGGAGGCGCTGGCATCTGGTACTTATGTTTTTTGTACGCCCGTAGGAATGAACACAGATTTAATTATTGATGGCGTGAACGGCGAAATTATCCCTGTTTCTAACCCTGTCATCCTTGCCGAAAAGCTTGAAGCATTTTATTTTGATAAGTTCCTGAAACAATTCAAAGTTGATCCAAACACAACCAAAGAATTCCAATTATCATACGACTGGTCGAATATTGTCCAGCAGTATGAAAATGCGTTTAAGAAATTAACCGCTACGATAAAAAGCCTTTAATACGTGCTTTTACCTGAATAAATGCCGCGCCGATAAATGTTAGTTTTAGCTTATTGAAAAAAGGCATGCGGACGATAACCCCGTTATCATTTCCCATATATTTTTCATACAACATGGCGAGGGCCGAGCCTTTGTAAAATTCATTTTTACTCATGTTGTTTCTTCGCCACTCTTCATTGATCCAATGAATCGCATACCATTCATCAGGTATTTGGACATTCCTGTAAAGCATCTTCCTCACATCATTCCATTTGTCGTGATTTGAAAACTGCCTTACATAACCTGATAATCCTAACTCTTTAATATGATCATTAAGGATCTGGATGGGTTTATGCCAGTCGGTATTGTTTTCATCAATTTGTGATGACGCCTGTTCGTAACAGCGTTTCATTAATTCAGAGCCGGCAGGGCATTTCATGATATTTCCCACCACGGGCAAATCGTGATGAACCCTGAAAACATAAGGGCTCTCAAAATCAAAATGTTTTAAACAGGTTACGTCCATATCCACCCACCAGCCGCCTTGCTCATAAAGCAACTTGTAACGAAA
Source organism: Bacteroidales bacterium (assembly GCA_035354195.1). Lineage (GTDB taxonomy): Bacteria > Bacteroidota > Bacteroidia > Bacteroidales > CAIWKO01 > CAIWKO01. Next base: position 3,158 of record DAOQAT010000013.1, read on the forward strand.
AATATCGGAAAAACCCGCATAACTTCCTTTCCCATGCCCAAACTGATTGGAATATTTATAACAAAAAACCTGATCGCGCGGAATTATTTTTGAGGCATCTTCTATAATTACTTTTTCAGGTAACGGGGTTTCAAGAGGTTCATAAACCCATAAGTGAAATTCGTGGCCGTTGGCCAGAAATGATTTTATACACAAAAGCTCCATGGCCGATAAGTTTTTACCTATCCATAAGCCGTTGATTCTTATATTATGTTCTGTCGACAATGTTCTTATTATGTAACCCGGTTAATACTAAAACTTAAAATTAATAAATTATAGCTATCTTTTTCATTTTCTGTTTTTATTTTCTATTTTTATACAAATTTTATGGAAACGATACTTGTAACAGGCGGGGCCGGTTTTATCGGGAGTAATTTGGCGGATACGCTTCTTGACAAAGGGTATCATGTAATTGCTGTCGATAATTTTGATGATTTTTACGAACCGGCAATAAAACGAAGTAATATTTCCCGGGCGTTAGCACGTCCCGGTTATACTTTTATTGAATCGGATGTGTGCAATACGGATTTTCTGTTAAAGGTTTTACCTGCTGGCATCTTTGCCATTATACATTTGGCAGCTAAAGCCGGTGTGCGAAATTCAATATTATATCCTGCAGGATATGAAGAGAATAACACCCGTAGTTTGACAAAAGCTATTGAACTTGCTGTTCAGCTGAAAATATCCAGATTTATATTCACTTCTTCATCCAGCATTTACGGGAATTCTAAGCAGGTCCCGTTCCGGGAAGATCAGACCGGATTAGCGCCTTTGAATCCTTATGCCATATCTAAGATGCAGTCAGAATACATCGGAAAAAAATGTTCAGAAAAGCATGATCTGACTTTTATTTCCTTGCGGCTTTTCTCGGTGTATGGCCCCAGGTTGCGCCCTGATCTTATGATGACTAGCATTGCCAAAAGCTTATATAGCGGACAGCCGCTGAAAATATTTGGAAACGGTTCGGCGGTGCGCGATTTTACTCATGTAAGCGATATTGCCGATGGAATAATAAACGCACTGAGTTATTCAGGCAGGAACTATGACCTGTTTAATCTTGGATACGGAAGCCCGGCATCTATCATGGATGTTATAAGCATCTTCGAAAATATCACAGGCGAAAAAATCAAACTTGAATTCAGTAATGCCATTCGGGGAGAGTCGGACATCACCTGGGCCGACAATACAAAAGCAAAAAATCTTTTAAATTTTCATCCAAAAATCACCTTGTACGATGGTGTCAAAGACTTCTTACAATGGTTCGCCGAATTCAATCATATCCAACATTTAAAAACAGCTAAACCATAAAATAATTGCCAAACCATGTGCGGAATCATTGGACGCTGGAGCAGTAACCAGAAAATCGACAGGGAACTTTTCCTTCGGATGCGTGATACGCTCATACACCGCGGCCCCGATGGTTTTGGTTCTTTTTTCGACCCGGACATAAATCTGGCCCTTGGGCACCGCAGGCTGTCTTTTCTCGATCTGTCGGAAACCGGCGCTCAGCCCATGTGTAATGAAGAAAAAAATGTCTGGTTAACGGTCAACGGAGAAATTTATAACTATCTTGAAATACGCCATCAACTGGTGCAGAAAGGACACCGTTTTTTATCCGCTACCGATTCGGAAGTACTTATTCATGCCTACGAAGAATGGGGCATGCATATGCTGGAGCAGGTCGACGGTATGTTTGCCTTTGCCTTATGGGACAAGCGTAAAAACAAACTTATCCTTGCGCGCGACAGGTTTGGAATTAAACCACTTTATTATTATACCGGCCCGGATGGCGATTTGATAGTGGCATCTGAAATAAAAGCCATCATTGAAGATAAAAAGGTAAGCAGGGAACTTGATCACACCGCCATGTGCAATTTCTTTATTTATCGTTATGTGCCGTCGCCAGGTACCATATTTAAAAATATTTACAAAGTGCCTCCGGCGCATTTCATCGAATTTTCATCTCCTTCGGATTATAAAAGTTACTGCTATTATAAACTGCAAACAGGAAGTGTAAAAATGAAACAAAAGGATGTCCTCGCCCGCATAGATGGACTTTTGCACAATTCGGTAAAAACTCATGTACGAAGCGATGTCCCGGTTGGTTCATTGCTCAGTGGAGGATACGATTCTTCCACCATGGTCAAATATTTTTCGGAAGTGGAACAAGGTTTAAATACATTTTCTGTTGGATTCAAAAATTGGGATGAAAGCGAACACCACTATGCACAGGTCGTTGCGGATAAATTCAAAACACGGCATCATAACACAATCCTGGACAGCGATTCATTGAACATTCTCCCTGAATTATTGTATTTCTATGATGAGCCTGTTGCTGACATTTCAATTATCCCGGCCTATTTTGTCAGCAAGTTTGCTGCGGAGCAAAATAAAGCCGTTTTATCGGGCGAAGGCGCCGACGAACTTTTTGCCGGATATACCTGGCATCGGGATTTTCTGTGGCCGGTTACAAAAAAACAAATCAGAAATTCAAAAAAATACGGATGGGAATTACCCGAAAATCATTTTGATGTTGAGAGCTATTCCCGTGCCATGGCCATGGGTTTGTTTGATAAAACCCAACTGGGATTGCTTTTAAACAAGGACTTGCACAAATCCATCCCGGAAGATGCTGCGTGGTTTTATAAGCACTATTTTAACGAACAAATTCCCGTCCCCAAACGTTTCCAGCTGCTCGACCTGAAAACCTTTATGGGAGAACTTGTTTTGACAAAAATGGATCGTGCCGGCATGGCTAATTCCCTCGAGGTGCGTGTGCCATTTTTATCAAAAGATGTTTCAGAATTTATGCTCAGCCTTGATCCCTCGATGTATTTTGATGCAAAAAAGCAAAAGGTCCTTTTATATTTGATCCTGAAAAAAAGCGGTATTCCGCGTGCCATCCTGAACCGCCCAAAGCAGGGATTTACCGGGCCTGATTCCTATTATCAAAACCTGGATTTTTATAAAAAGTACTTGTTAAACGGGCAGTTGGTGACTCAGCAACTAATTAATGCCAAATACCTTCAAACTCTTTTTGAGCAAAAAGATCATTGGCGGCTTTGGAAGATTACAGTTTTTGAATTATGGTTCAGAAAGTGGATGATTTAATAGTAAACCTTTCTGTTTTTTTTTAACTTTGCCTGTAAAATATATATTATTGCCTGAAACAAAGATAATAACGGCTTATTCCGCTAACAAGCATAAGCTGAATTTTAGAAAGCTCTGGAAATATCGAACGCTTATGGTGGCATTTGCCGGCAGAGATATACGCACACAGTATGCCCAGACAAAGCTTGGTGTCGTCTGGAGTTTCATACAGGCAGTAACTGCGGCATTGATAATAAATCTTTTTTTCGGAAAAATCATGAAGATGCAGGTGCCCGGCATCCCTTATATTATTTATGCGTTCCCGGGTATGATGGCCTGGTATTATTTTTCATACATTGTTAATAATGCAGGTACAGCCTTGATACAATCTCAAAACATTATTAAAAAAGTATATTTCCCCAAATTGATTTTACCTTTTTACAAAACCTTAGTAGGCCTGATTGATCATCTGATTTGGTTCGTTGTATTCATCTTTTTAATGATATTCTTCGCATGCCCTTTTTCCATAAATGTTTTACTGCTTCCTGTCTGCATTCTTTTAAATATTATCACAGGATTGAGTGTTGCCATTTGGCTGAGTGCACTTACCATTCGCTATCGCGATGTTTCACATTTCATTCCTTATTTGATCGGTTTTGGGGTATTTGTGACACCTGTGTTTTTCGAAACGGCCATGATACCACCCGCTTACCATTATTTTATTTTTTTTAATCCGATGGCCGGCGTGATCGCTTTGTATCGTTGGTGCCTTTTCGATATGCCTCTCTCTATAAACTATTTATTCGGGATCGTTCCTGCCGGCTTACTTTTTATTTCCGGCTTATATTATTTCCGCAGGGTTGAAGGAATTATGGCTGATATAATATAGTCAAGAATGGAAGACCACATTGCCATACGAATAACCGGCCTGAGCAAAAAATATAATTTGTCTCAGAAGAAGTTTGGTTTAAGCATAGGGGAGCGGATCAAAGATATTTTTACGCGCAAACATCCTGGTAAAAGTGAGGATTTCTATGCCTTGAAAAATATCAGCCTAACTATACATAAAGGTGAATCTGTTGGTATTATTGGCCGAAACGGAGCGGGAAAAAGTACATTGTTAAAGATTCTTGCCGAGGTGGTTGAACCTTCCGAAGGAAAAGTAGAGATCAATGGAACCGTTGCCTCTGTGCTTGAGATCGGCATGGGATTCCACCCTGAACTTACCGGACGTGAAAATGTGTATCTGAGCGGAGCCATGATCGGGATTTCAAAAAAGGTGATAGATGAAAATTTACGGGACATACATGATTTTTCCGGTATTGGTAATTTCATTGACACTCCTGTAAAGTATTATTCCAGCGGCATGTATCTGAGATTAGCGTTTTCAGTCGTTGCAAATCTTAATGCAGATATTTTGTTGTTCGACGAAACTTTAAGCACAGGAGATATTGCCTTTCAGCAAAAATGTTATGAAAGAATTGACGACCTGATACGAAAAGGAAAAACGGTTTTATTGGTTAGCCATAATCTTAATGACATTATCAGGATCAGCACCAGGGTTCTTTATTTGGAAAAAGGATTGTTGAAATCGGATAGCCAGTCCGAGAGCCTGAATATCTATTTAAAAGATGCTATGGTGAGCAATACCTTGTTTGATGAAAATATGTCGAGTCAGGTTATTCATTATGCGGATAAAAAAACAGTGGAGTTTGATGCTGCAGACTATTCCTCTATCAGTGAGGACATCAGGATTAAAAAAATACAAATATGCGCAGTAAATAAAGATCCTGATGCGGAAATGCTGACCAGCGATGAAATTGAATTATCTCTTGAATATTATAAGCAGAAAGACATTGACTTTTTCGATATTGGATTTACCTTTAGTTACCTGAACTCAATAATCCTTTATGTTCATTCTTTGAACTCGTCTGAAGATATCAGGCAGTTTACTGCTAAAGGTAATTATATCGCAAAAACCAGGATCCCAGCTGATTTTTTCAATGACATTAACCTGGAGATAGGGGTAAGTATTACTAAGAATTTTAAAGAAGTGGTATTTGCTTATAAGAAATTTCTACATGTCAAATTGGTAAGACCAACAACTGAGCTTGATTCTTTTAAACAGGCCGCGGGCTGCCTGCCCAAATTTATCGGGCCTGTTTTTCCAAAATGGAATTGGAATATTTTGCATTTTGATATGTAGCAGACCATGAATAAATTTTATATCAAAGTATTTGGTTGCACCATGCGAGGCATTGAAGCTCAAAAGCTGCACCGGTGGTTTTTAGCAAATGGAGCCCGGCCTTCAGAGCTTAAAAATGCTGATGTGGTTTGTGTTTTTGGTTGCTCTATTATCTATGCAACTGACAAAACAACACTTCAATTTATTAAAAGCATCAATAACAACCGTCAGCGAATTATCATCCTGGGATGCTCACCTGAATTAAGCAAAAATAAAATAAGTGAATTTTTTACGGGCGAAATGCTGGCTACACACTCACTTGAAACTATTGACACATTGTTTCCGGATTTTAACGTAAAATTCAACCAAATACTTTTGCCCACAGAAAGCCACAAAAGCCTGGACTATGCGAAGCCTTATCTTGATGAATTCAGATTACATCAGGAACACAAATTTTTTATTCGCAACGATCTGCCACAAATAATTATTACCGGCAAAGGCTGTCCCAACGCATGTAGCTATTGCTCTGTGCGGAAAGCGTTGGGCCCTTTAAAAAGCTATTCGCATGAAGAAATTATCCGAAACTATACCGATGCTTTGACTAAGCGAAATAACGTGATTATTTTCAACGGGGATGATACCGGCGCTTATGGCTTCGATTCAGGAAGTTCTTTTGCTATGTTATTGCTCGACCTGGACAGTAAAACTCCAAAAAACAAAAATATTAAATGGGTAATTGATAATTTGCATCCTCAATGGCTCATTAAATATGAAACTATCATTCTGAAATTAGTTGGATCAGGGCGCATAGTGGAGTTAATCGTTCCTTTGCAGGCCGCATCAAATGGCATGCTGGATGCTATGAGGCGAAAGCATCATATGGAGCAAGTGGTTCCTGTTTTTGAGAAACTTAAGGATCTGTCAGGCGAATTAAGACTTTCGACTCATTTTATTATCGGGTTCCCCGGAGAAACCGACGCAGATATCGAAGCTCTGAAAAAACTAATTGACAGAAAATTTTTTGGGCATATCAATTTATTGCGGTATTATGAGTCTGGTGACGCATACAGCCATCAACTTTCCCCAAAAATTGATGCTGAAACTACTCAAAAAAATATGTTGATGTTAAGAGATTTTATTCAGGAAAGGGGTATCTATTGCCAGATGACTATTTATGAATAAAAGCGTTTTTTTGCATATTCGTAAATCAAACAGTCTGCCCTGCTTTTTTCATACACTATTTCTTTGAGGTTTTTTAGATTTTCAATGCTTTCAGGTTTATTGGTCCCAAGATTTTTATAAGCATATTCAGTAGTTTTGAGTTTAAGTATCTTTTTTATCCTTTGCAACGATTCCTCAAATTCTTCCTGCAATCCAATAAAACTAAAATCTCTATCCAAATTATCAATCGCCATTTTAGCATAATAAACCTGATCTTTCTCAATAACAGCAGGGGTTTCGCCTGTAATAAACATGCATTGCTGATTCTGCAAACCTTTAAAATCAGCATATTCATTAAAACCCGGCAAATTTTCAATCACATGCTCCAATGACGGATATTTAGGGCTTAAGCGGCTAAGTATTTGAAATTGCCAATCCGGGTCCATACGCAAAAGGTGATAATAGGTTGATACCAACCTTGTGAAAGGATCGCGCACATAACACATGTATGTGTAAGGCAGGTGCGAATATTTGTAATGAATCCCGTATGCATAATGCCCATATATAATCTTTGTTTTTCCGGATATTTGCAGGTTATCACGAACCTTAAATATTTCACCAAGTTGTCCGGTACTGATGTATGGAATATATAAGTTTACAATTTCATTGCTTGAAAAATTTTTAAATAGCAAATCGTTCAAGGTTGTGCCCCCTGTTTTATATATATGAAGGAAGTATATGATTTTATTTCTCCAAAAATATTTCATACAAAATTTTATTCCGGACAAAGCTACTAAACAAAATTAATATTGGATTACAAAATCAGAAGTCTGTTAAGCCAATGTTCTTATAACTTATTAGTTAATTGATATATTCTTGCTAAATTTGTGAAAATTGTGTGGCTTGTCCATGAAAAAACGAATTCTTATTATTAATCCTGGCTCTAAAACCATTTGTTCAGAATTTCGGTTTTTTCCGCCGCTTATTTTTGCGATAATTGGCCGATTAACACCTCCTCAATATGAACTTATTTTTATTGACGAAAATGTTGATAATCTTGAAGAATATGTTTGCGACCTTGTGGGCATAACCACTACCCATAATGTGAACCGCGCTTATGAAATTGCAACTATTTTCAAAGACAAATCAGTGCCGGTTATCCTGGGAGGTATTCATGTTTCTGCGCTGCCTGAGGAGGCCTCAGCATTTTGCGACAGCGTTGTTATTGGCAATGTTGAATCGGTATGGCAGCAGGTTTTGGCTGATTTTGAAAACAATTCATTAGAGAAATTCTATATAGGCGATAATAAAACGTATGAATTTGTTGAACCTGCAACATCGTTCTTCGCTGACAAATATTTTGCATATGCGTTGGAAACCTCAAGGGGCTGTAATAATAATTGTTCTTTTTGTGGGATTCATGTTCCCTTTCCTCAACCACACAAAAGGAAGCCAATTAAAATTATTATTGAAGAATTAAAAAAAACACCAAAACCTTTTGTGTTTATTATTGACAATAATTTTTATGGCAATGATGATGAATACTTGTTGTGCCTATTTAAAGAATTGCAGAAACATAAAATTAAAAAAGTGTTTTTTGCTGCAGTGTCGGTAGAATTTTATAAAAACATAAAACTGGTTAAAGCTGCTGCTAAATGCGGATTACGAATGGTATTTGTGGGATTTGAGTCAGATTCGGAATTGGGTTTAAAGCAACTTAACAAAAAAAATGTTACTAATACCAAGAGTATTTATGAGGAGTATAAACAGATAATAAAGCAATCACACCGATATGGGATATTAGTGTCGGGGAAAGGCATTATTGGAATTGAAACAGATACAGAAGAAATAATTAATAAAAGATTGCGTTTTTTTAAGAAGCTGAATATTGACGAGTTTTCGTATGCCATATTAACACCATTGCCGGGAACAAGGCTTTTTGAAACATTGAAAAACGAAAACCGGTTGTTATATTTAAATTTTCCTGCTGACTGGATTAAGTACGACCATGCTACCAACACATTTCGACACCCTAATTTGTCGAAAGAAAAACTGGAAGAATATATTAGGATTTATTCAAAACCAGGCGTTGTAAAAATGATTAAATCTTTGTTTGTAACAAGGTCCATCAAAGGCCTTCTCTTGTTTTACGCATATAATTATTATTTCATAGGTTTTCAGAACCGGATGCTGGATACGTTACTAAAAAGGTATTTGAAAACTAAAGGATTATTATTGCCATAACTGAAAAGTGTAAATGATCAAAAAACACCTACATACCTTTGACTTAAAGCAATATTCTTATCGCATCAACTGGGAAATAACCCAGCAATGCAATTTTAGTTGTGCATATTGCAGCAACTATGAAACGGTGAATAAAGCAACCCCGCCAAAAGTATATACACCAGCTGAAATAGCTTCGTTTTTTGAGCGTACCGGGAAGCAATGGCTTATTTTAATCACCGGTGGTGAACCATTTTTATATCCTGATTTTGTTGATGTTTGCAAAGAATTGAGTACCCATCATTTTTTGCAAATAACGACCAATTTAAGTAGCAGCGAACTATATCGTTTTGGTGATAGTATTCCGCCTGATAAAGTGTTTAACATCAGCGCGTCGTACCACCATTACTATAGGAATGATGAACATGAAAAAAAGGAATTTATCAGGAAATGCCACTATTTGCTGGAACGTAATTTCAAACTCATAGCAAATCTTGTTGCCTATCCGCCATTATTGGATACCATCGAAAACGATATTGCACTGCTCGGATCAGAAGGCATCGACACCATGGTTTTTGGATACCGCGGGATTTATAATAATAAACAGTATCCTTATGCTTATCAGGAAAACGAGCTTGCCTTGATAAAAAAATATGCCATTGATGAAACAGAATTAAAAATTGCGACCAATGAGCTGAATTTTTACGGTCATTATTGCGAAGCAGGGAGCAGGTATTTCAGTTTGGATCAAGATGGGGACATAGGCAGGTGTTTTACGTTGCCGAAAAAAATCGGAAACTTTTTTACCGGCGGTGTCCCTGCTTGTGAGAAACTCAAGCCCTGCATTGCCAAACAATGTACCGATTGTTATAATGGCCCCGCCTCTGTCACCGGGAAAAAAGCTTCGGCAATAAGCATTTGGAATGAAAAACGCCGCTACAAAAAACAGTATTAAAATTTCTACGAAAGGCTGTATGGTAAGAACATATAAAAATAAAACAAAGGTCGAAAAATACTACGATGAGTGGACCGAACATTATCTTCAATCGGGCTATGGACAGATCATTCAGGCCCATCGCCCGAAAGATGTATTGGAATTATTAAATCATATTGCTGAAAATGCCCATTTGAAAAACGGCATGAACATCCTTGATGCCGGTTGTGGCATTTGCGGGCCGGCAGTATATTTCGCCCGCCAGTTCGATGTGCATATTACAGCTATAACCAATTCCTCAGAACAGGTAAAAATATCAAAAGAAAATATTATCAGGAATTCATTAAGCGATAAAATTGAAGTTATTAAAGTGGACTACCATGAGCTGGGCCGTTATTTTGAAAAAGAACGTTTTGACCTTGTTATAATGCTGGAATCCTTTGGGCATGCCCTGAACCCGGCTTTGGTGTTATCCGGCATCAACAACGTATTAAAAAAGGAAGGGCATCTTTATATCAAAGATTATTTTGCCAAAGAAATAACCGGGGATGCGGTTCGTAAAAGAGCGATGAAACGAATTATTTCCAACATGAACAAGGCATATTCCTACAATCTTCCCGATTTGAACCGTACGCTAAAAATACTCAGAAACCTTGACCTCGAATTACAATATATCGTCAGAAATAAAATTCCGCTGGCAAACGACGACTCGGTTCTTTCATTCGAAAAAACCCACGGCATCGACATTTTTGAAGGAGGATTTCATTTTCAGATCCTGGAACCGTTGGAACTGTATTTTAAAAAACCAGCCGATATAGATGCCCCTATTGTATAAAGTCATTTATTTACCGCTGGTTTATCTGCGGAACCTGCCCATTAATCCGAGGGTTTTATAATAAATCCACAAAATTACGTGGTAATAAAACCATTTGAAAAAAGACAGCCGGTATAAAAAATAAAATACAGGCACGAGAAAGTACAAAGGATTTAATTGCCAAGCCATCAGGAACATCACCCCCATAAAAAGATAATAATCGTAAAAATGGTTGAGTACCGCCCAAAACTTGCCATCATGGAACATCTTTTTTAATGATGTATGCAAGAAGATTGCCTCAATGATCGTAAAAAACAACAGGGCAAGGGCGGCGATTTTCCACAAAACATCAAAGACGGCAACAACTATTATGGCGAAAATAATAATTTCTAATGCGGTAATTATTAGCGACATTTTATAAGCGGCCTTACTACCGATAGCAATTACAAAGGTTTTTATGCCTGACAGGGTATCAACGGAAAGGTCTTTTAACTGATGGTTTATGATGCTTCGCAGTCCAAGCAACAGTAACCAAACCAATGGAAAAATTGTTTGAGCCATCGTTAAATCCTTTATCACGTAACATTGCCTAACAATCTCCGAGCATATTAAAGCGGGCATCGCATAAGAATATAAGGCATCCCAAAACAGGCCCAACACGTTGTTTTTTATTTTCATGCCAGGAACCGAATATGTAAACAACAGGATGACATGAATGAACAAAAAAACAAGATAGTTGCGGGGATTTTCTAATAAAAATACAAAAGGGAAGGAGGCTGCTGCCAACAAGGCTGCCGGAATTAAAATCCGGGCGCTTAATGGCAGTTTTGCTTTTTTGCAATCCTGCCCTGATTTAAAGTTTGTTTTTCTATCAAATAAATCATTAATGAAATATCCGAAGGCGCCAACGCTTGTAATATAAAGTATGATTAGCATTACAGGTTTAAACATCGCCCTGCTTCCTGAGTCTGCAACTAATAATAAAAACAATCCTATGGCAAGATTGAACAACAATTTGGCCAGCAGCCATTCATTGATCCGAAAAACTTTATTCAGTATGGATTTTTTCACGGTTATCATGCAACCAATAACATCCAAAGTTATAAAAATTAATGCCAGTACTAAAAAAAATATCAAATCAATGTAGCCCGAGACAATCTATAAGATAAAATATCTTAACTTTGAATTTAATATGCTGCCGGATGCTAAACCATTTATTATAAAACAAGCCATAATTATAGAACATGAGTCTTTTCCGGAATAAAATACATCCTTCTTTTGCTCCTGAAACGATGAGCGGGTATTTTGAAAATACCGGGCTTTTCAAGAATAGCAAAATCTGTAATGCACCATATACAGGGCTGTATTTTACTCCGGAAGGATTGATAAAACCCTGTTGTGCACATGCTGACCTATATAGTTATGGATGTTATCCGGAAGTCAGCATTCATGATGCATTAACATCTGTCAACAGGAAACTGCTTCAAAAACACATGAACAACAACAGCCTGGCATTTGGTTGCCAGCCTTGTCTTAATAACATAAGCAGCGGTAATTACAGAGGAAGCATTTCTTCTTTATACAAAAAAAGCAGCACCGGAAAATATACTGAAGTAATAGATTTTGAATTATCGCATTTCTGCAACTTGAACTGTATCATGTGTTATCTGCATACTGATGTGCAGGCAGACAATGAAATTTACGGTGATAAATTTCTTGAAGATATTAAACCTTATTTGTCAGATACGCTGACATCGAGATTTTATGGCGGGGAACCTTTTCTGATAAACACTTATTACAGGATATGGGAGTTCCTTGCTCAAAACAACCCGAAGTGTCAGGTACACATACAAACCAATGGGACAGTTTTTAACAGAAATATTGAAAGCCTGTTGAATAAACTAAATGTTTTTTTGGGAGTAAGTATCGATGCAATTTCGCCTTCATTATATGAAAAAATCAGAAAAGGCGCCGACTATAATAAAGTCATGGAGCATACACGACTATTCAATGAGGTAATGCAATCGCAGGGGAAATCACTGACACTTTCATTTTGCCCAATGCCATTGAATTGGCAGGAAATACCTGCAATTTTTGAGTTTGCCGATACATTGAGGTGTATCCTTTTTTTTAATACGGTGATGTACCCTGTTGATTTCAGTTTCGGTTATTTGCATTCTACCGCTATTGCTAAAATTGCGAATGAACTGGAAAGATTCAAACTACAAAGATCAGACAACCCTCATCAATCAGAAAATTTCAGAAATCTTCAAAACTTCATCCGGGGACTGTTTGCTTTATCTGAGGAAAATGGTAAGATTGAACTGGAGTTTCAACCCATGGCATTACACAAGTTTTTAGCCGAATTTGTTATCCTGACAGGAGACAAAAGCCTGGTTTCTGACTTGGAAGACCTAATGGCGCCGTTTGACAAGAATATGGCTGTAAGCCCGTATTTGCAGGCGCATTTTAAGCAACTGTCCCGGCAGGAACGCATTTTTTTAATTAATAAAATTGTAAAAAATAAGGATATCGCCTACCTGAAAAATATTTTTCATTCATGAAAACTTTTGCTCATTTGAATCAGAAATTTAAAGAAAAACTTAGCAAAATGAAGGGCAAATCTTCTCTCCGTGGTGTTGTCAGGGTATTGCTTTTAATTTTTTTTATTGTTACCTCTTTTCAGGCCAGATCTCAAAAACAAAATGAGGAATATTGTTTTCAATTTGAGCAACGTTTTTTTGTGGATAGTCTGCATATGCCGGGAATGCGCGTGATTAACACATCTGACACATCCCTGAGTTTTCGTTTTTCCATAAATGATCGTTTTTGGTTTACCCCGGCAGAGATGGTGGCATACATTATTGACATGAAAACTGACAGCCTGCCTTTTACCAACACATTTATATCCAATGCTTTTCATTTTGTGGTGATGTATAGCAGCCATCGTAATGAAATTTCTTTAAAAAATGAAAATGGGTTTTCTCCCGGAACTTTTATCAATTCACTGGGATACGGCATTTGCAGCAACAGGAGCGCTGTTCTGGCTAACATCCTGCTTCGCCTGGGATTCGAAAGCCGGTGCATAAACCTGGGCGGACATGTGGTTTGTGAAGTTTTTGACAACCATAAATGGAAAATGCTTGACCCGGATAACAACATTTATTTCATAAGGAAAAATGAAATTGCATCGGTAAGCGAGATTGAACAAGATTATTCTAATTGTAAAACGGTATTTGGAAAAAACACCATGAATTTTTTCAATACCTTGATGCCTCAGAAATACGCCTCCTTTTACGCGGACCCTGATAATAATATCGTTGAAACATGGGATGTTGAAAATATAAACTGGGAAACAAGCTGTATGACATTGCCTCCGGGTGCTGAGCTGGAATTTCCAGCTGATAATCCCAACGTGGATAGCAATACGGTTAATTTGTTTGCCTGCCTTAAACTGCAAAGCCCTTTTATGGGGAGATTAAATATTCCATTTGTTATTCAAAGCACAAAAGGCAGAGGGTTTATGTATAACTTACAAGATACGGTTCCCTCGACAGCCGGGGCTTTTAAAGAGTTTTGTGCCCCCGGAAATTATTATGTAATGGCGGATAGTATCAATATTTATTTTTATATCAACCCATTTTTACTACCCGAAAAAAGAGATAGTTCAACCATCATACTTTATAGTAACAAAAGCAGCGGATTGCAATTAATTGCGAAACCAAATCTCAAAAAAGAGGCCCCTTATGTCTGGCTGAAAAAATATGAAAAAATACTTGAACTCAAAACTCCTTATTACAAAGACATCCTCTCTTCTTCCGATCCATTTTTTAACGACACCATTTCTATGATTTCTGCCAAAGATTTCACATCGGCGTTTACTGATTTTTATTCAAAAACACATAACACCAAGAAGGTTCCGGACAGTATTAACAACAAACTGAAACATACCTTGATGGTATTGAAACGGCTTGATTTAAATGAGGATGTGTTTTTCAACAAATTTAAATTTCCATTTTTCAGAAGTATTATCATGATTATAATTGTTGAATTGCCTGAAAAGGCTATAGATGAAACTTTTGATTTTTTTAAATCAAAATTCAGAAAGAGTAAAGATTAAATAAAAATACTGCTAAAGAATTTTTCAAAACCCGGTCAATGAATTATTTTGTTTACGTTGTGTGTGGAGCGGTTGAGTATATAGAACAACTGAATTTTTCACTTCGCTACCTTAAGTATTTCAGCAGGTATCCGATACTTGTGGTTACGGATAAAAGCCGGAATGAAGCTGTTATTGAGCATGAAAAAGTGATCGATATTAAAACTCCGGAAAACTTAAACAACCATCAGGCCCATCTGTTTCTTGAAACAAAACTTCCCAAATACCTTGGCCTGAAGGAAAACGAGGTTTGTTGTTATCTGGACAGCGATATCATTGCCGTAAGTGAACGTATTAATGAAGTCTTTGAACATTTTAAAGCACCCGTTACTTTTGCCATAGACCATTGCAGCATTGATTTTTTCAGCCCTCAGATAATGAATTGTGGGTGCGCTGAAAATTTTAAAAAGAAGAAAGCGCTTTATCGGGAAATAATTCACATGCTGCCAACAGTGGGGTCTTCTGAAGATTGCATCAGGAATGCAAATGAACTGTCAGATAAATTTCGAGTATTAAAGAAGAAACCTTTGTCAAACGGCCCTGCTGCCATAAAATATTTGTTTCAAAGGTATCTTTCCCGAAAAACTGAATTTACTTTCTTTAATTTCACATTTAAACGTCCGGAACATTGCTGGTATGATTCAGCAGGAAATATCGTTGGTTTTGATTTCAACTATTATAATAAAGTAATCCTCAAAAAAACAGGAGCGCATTATAATGGATATAATTGGATCAATAAAAACAAGGAGGTAATAAAACCCGAACTTCCTTATTGCGGGCATTTGCGGGAATACCTGAATCAAACGTATAACATCTCTATCCCACAAAATTTCAGGCATTGGAACGGAGGGGTTTTCCTTTTTGGCCCGAGATCAAAAGATTTTATGGATTATTGGCACCAGGCCACCATGGATGAATCCTTCAACGGTAACATCAAGTATTATGATGACCAGGGAACACTTGTACTTACCAATTTTAAATTTGGTACTGAGAAAAACCCATCCTTACCGGTCAGGTTTAATTTCATTGCTGATTACAACAACCCGGCAACACGATGGGATTCCGAAAGGGGTTTTACTTATGACGATTATAAAACCATTTTTTCTCCTGCTTTTTTGCACATTTATCATCATTGGGGCGACGAAAGCTGGGATATCTGGCAGTCGGTGATCGGCCTGGGCCAACGGCTGAAAATTATGGATTAATCCTTTGATTAAAAATTATCCGGAACAATTCCGCGACTTCATGGGCGGGGAGTTTTCTAAGGATTGGGACAAAAGTTTCTGGAGGATAATCATCAAGGGTTGCTATGAAAATTTCACTTTTAAAATATGCCGGTAATTCTTCAAAAACATATTTTGTTTTATCAAGAATTACTTCTTTGTCGCTTTTTTCAAGCAATCCAGCGCAAAGCCTGTTTTGCCATTCATCATATTTTTTTTGAAAAGTTCCGGCATTCAAATCCAGATTTTTAATAAAGGCTTCTCTCATTTTTGCCTGGTCAATCCAGTTTTTTACTTCGGCAATAAATGACCTAAAACGAAGCGCATTATGTTTTTCCACGGAATTGTTTTCCGGTAATGGTGTTTGATTAAAAATGTGCAACGCATCTTCTAAAATTTCAACCGATGCCGCATTAAGGGCAACGGAATGTGCCCCAAAAACGTGTAAAAAAACCATATAGGCGCTGTGTCCGTTGCAAAATTTTATTAAACCCGGAATTTCTTTATAGTTTAGTGTCAATGGGCATACCGGCGCTGAAACAGGTACGTTATGGCGTGCCGAATAGTCGCATAAATAGTCGAAATTTTGGGAAAATGTTTCGAATTTCGAATTAACACGGATCTTTTCGTAGGTTTCTTTTACAATACTGTCAATCGAAATGTTAAACTTAAAATTTCCCTGCTCGATAATTTCTTTTGCCCTGGAACTGATAAAACTTGCGTTGGTGTTCAGCGTTATGATACAGCCCGGGTTTACTGAAATCAGTTCTTCCCATATCCGGAAATAAATTTCCGACATAAAAGGCTCCCCGCCCGAAAATATTACTTCCTTCGTGTGAGGCAGGAATCCCTGCAACTGCCGGAACAAGGCCCCGGAATCAGGCTGGCGTGTTTTTATGCCGGACCTGGCTGCAATTTTTGAAGAATTTACACTGCTACACATAACACATTCGAGGTTGCAGGTATTATCAATGTTTAGTTCTATCAATGCCGGGAACTTTTTTTGTGGCATTAATTGGTCGAATTCCTGGATTTTTACAGAATCAAAATTGTTTTGTAAAAGTTTCTCTCTGCATAAGCTGCAGGAAGGTGGCAGTTTGTCTCGACGAATAAGCTTTCTGTATTTAGCGAAAACTTCTCCCTCCCAGATTTGTTTCAGGGTGCAGGCTGGTGAATAAAATGCATTGCCTGTAATGGTGTCGGGCATTAGTGTGTAACAGCAGGGCCCAACCTGGCCGTCGTAACCAATGGATATTGCAGAAAATGGAGCATGGCACAGGTATCGGTGATTACTCCTGATTTTATTAAATTGTTTTGCAATTTTCTGCGGGATACGATATTTTTTTGTTGAACTCATTTGGCACTGATATCCAATAAAATAATTTTACTAATACAAATCTAACAATTATCTGCTTAAAAATTTCTGTCTTGTTATTTTTTGTAATTTTATCTTTTTATGAACAAATGAATTACTTTGTTTTTGTAGTTTGCGGCGCTAAAAAGCATATTGAAACCTTGAATTTCAGCCTTTGTTTTTTACGGTATTTCAGTAAATTTCCCATACTGGTTATTACCGATAGCAGCCGCAATGAAATACAACCCTCGCATGACCGGATTGTGGATATAAAAACACCGGAAGAATTTGATCACCATCAGGCAAGTATTTATCTGAAAACCGGGCTTTATCGTTTTGTTCCAGATATTGAAAACGACACGTATTGTTATCTGGATTCAGATATCGTATCCCTTAGTGAAAATTGTAACAATATTTTTGATTTTGTTCCCGATCCTGTATTATTCGCCAGAGACCATTGTTCTTTTCAGGAGTTCAGTCCCTATGCCATGAACTGCCATTGCCTCAGTGATTTTGACAGAAAGAAAAACGAATTTGTTTCAGCGATGAAGGCCTATTTTCCCGATTTTATGCCAGGCAATGAGGATGTGATAAAAACGCACAAACAGCTGAACGAGTTATTTACCAGGCTTAAACAAGAGCCAATTAAAAACCTTTCAATAAATATTAAATATTTGTTTGACCGGTATCTTTCGCCACAAAAAAATATTTTTCTGAAAAACTTCAGATTCAATAAAAATAACCGGTGCTGGTATGATGAACGTGGCCATATGGTAAATTTTGATTACCGCTATCATAAATCACGATTGTGGAAGCATCAGCAAATACGTTTTGATACAGGTAATTGGTATAATAAAAATAATGAAATCGTTACTCCGCAAACGCCATATTGTGAGCATTTATGCAGGCATATAAATTCCAAATTTGGAATGAACATTCCGCCCTTATGGCGTCATTGGAACGGAGGCGTTTTTCTTTTCAATAAAAAATCTGTCGCTTTTTTGGATTACTGGCATTCTATTACCATAAAAGAATTTGGAGATGCCGCTACCAAAACGCGCGATCAGGCAACCCTTGCAGTAACTACCTGGAAGTTTAAACTGGAACACATCAAAACACTGCCGGAAGAATTCAATTTTATTGCAGAATACGGGAATGCCGATATTCGTTGGTCGCAGAAAAAGGGATATACAAATAACGGGTATAAAAGTTCCTTTTATCCGGCGATGCTTCATATCTATCACCATTGGAATGATACAGATTGGGATATATGGCAATCGGTGAAACATCTGGCAGAAAAATACAACATACAAGGTGTTATGGATTGTGTGATTAATTAATTTTGATGAATAAACCAGCACTTTTATTTAGCAGGCTTATGTTTTACAATGTGTACAAGGTGTTACCGGAATCTTTGAAAAGACTGACAGTTGCTTTTTTCAGGAATGTTCATATTTTTTCTTACAAACATCTGTCAAAACAAACATCTGTTTCGGGGACCCTTGGCCGGCAGGCATTTGATTCGTTTAACCTGCAACGTATGTATGGCCCCCGCAAAAGATTGTGCTACGCACCTTATACAAGTATGTTTTTCAGCAGGGCCGGTTATATGTCGCCCTGTTATGCCACGTACCATGAAAATTCCGACAAATGGCCGGAAACAAGCATCCATGACGCCTGGTTTCATGGAGAAATGAGCAGGATCAGGGAGCACATGGCAAATAATGACCTGGATTATGCCTGTACCTTTTGTAAACCTTATTTTTTATCACAGAATTTTGGAAGCCTGCTCATCAACAAATATGAACCGTATAGTTTCGGCAAGCCAGCGTACCCGCAAATCATGGAATTTGAGCTTAGCAACCGCTGTTCCCTGGAATGTATCATGTGCGATGGGAACTTAAGTACGGCAATCCGCAGGAACCGGGAAAAACTGGACACATTGGAAGAAGTTTATGATCAGCATTTTGTAAGCGAGTTGAAACCTTTCATTCCATATTTAAAGATGGCAGAATTTACCGGAGGAGATCCATTTCTGATTCCGGTTTATTATGAAATATGGGACCTGATACGGGAAATAAATCCAAAATGTCAGATACTGATTACCACAAACGCCAACACCATGACACCCCGCATTGAAAATATGCTGGAACGATTCACAAATCTTCATTTTAATATTTCGATAAACAGCCTGGACCGCGCCCATTATGAACAAATACATGTTAATGCCAACTATGACCACGCCCTGGAGAACACACTACGGTTTATTAATTATTGCCGAAAGCATAAAAATACCTGCAACCTTCTTGTTTGTCCCATGACTATTAACAGCCGTGATTTCGATGGATTGATTGAATTTGCGAATGCGCACCATATTTGTGTTTACTTTCATACGGTGGTCAAACCGCCACATCTTTCTTTAAAATACCAAAGCCCGGAATATTTGAATGACCTGATTTCACATCTCAGAAAATTTAATTTCAGGACTAGAACAAAAAACGAAAAAACCAATTCGGAAAATTACCGGCATCTTATAAAAATGCTTGAAAGCTGGAGCGTTCTGGAGAAAATGGAAGAAACGAAGCAGCAGGGCGAAGGTTCTGTAGATAAACTATATAAAAGGATATTACTGCAGAACGATCCTGAAATCATCAAAAAGACGGAATTATTAATTAATTATTTTGACACGCTGGGGCAAACAGAAGAAATGATAAAAGCTCTGGATCATTTAGATGCAGGTTTTTTATATGAAATCGTTCGGCAAAGAAGTTTCGATGATTTAATTATTTTTGTCAAACAGGAATTGGAAAAAAAACATACACCTGAAAAATGAAGAGCATCCTGCAATATGCCATCTATTTTTCCAATGTGAAAATGAGAAAACTGTTGAGTTTCATTATTCATTTTAATGCATATAAAAATGGTACTGAAGGAAATGCTGATTTATCAGAATCTGAAAAAATAAATCTTTTTTCAACCCTTAAAAAATATAACCGTTCCCGTCCTTTGGGCCCTGCAAAAGCCGTTTGTTATGCCCCTGAAAGAAGTATTTATTTCGGATTTGGCGGAAAAGTGGTTCCCTGCTGTTTTAACCGGGATTATAGTTACGGCCATTATCCGGACGAGAACATTGACGATATCATCCAGGGTAATGCCAGGGTAAAACTTCAACAGAGACTTCAGAATAATGATTTCTCACATGGTTGTAACCATTGCCGCAGCCAGATCCTTGCCGGGAATTTTCAGGGGGTAGAGGCCCGGCTGTATGATACGCTGAAAAAAAACAAATCAGGATTTCCGGCCGAGATGATTTTTGAACTGGACCATACTTGTAATCTGGAATGCACCATGTGCAACGGAACTTTTTCGAGTGCTATTTTAAAAAACAGAGAAAACGCTGTTTCTTCCCCTTCGGCTTATGGATCTGAATTTATCAACCAGCTGCAACCCTATCTTAAACATTTACAGCTTGCAAAATTTCTGGGTGGCGAACCTTTTCTGATAAAAAGATATTACGAAATTTGGGAAATGCTGATTGAACAGAATCCGGATTGTTTTATCAATCTTCAAACAAACGGAACAGTTTATAATCAGCATATTGAAGACTTACTTAAACGCGGCAGGTTTCAAATCGGAGTTTCTATAGATTCGCTTCATCATAAAAGATTTAGTGAAATCCGTAAAAATGCAGATTTAAACGAAGTTCTGAAAAACCTTGAAAAATTTATAAAACACACACAAAGGAGTGGGGGTTTTGTTAATGTCTCCGTTTGTCCGATGCAACAAAACTGGGAAGAAATACCTGATATGGTGAATTTCTGCAACAGTAAAAATGTTTTCATTTACTTTAACACCGTTTATAATGAGGGTTTCAGCTTGCAGGAACTGGATGCCGGCACCTTAAAAAAAATTATTACGCATTATAAAAATGCTGAAATCAATGGTCGATCATATATTAGTAGAAGGAATAGGCGATTTTTTTATGATCTGCTGCACCAGGTGGAAGTATGGTATAAATTAAAAAGTGATATAGAGCAATCGTTGCTCCCCCAATGGGAATATACACAACAAAGTTTACTTTCAACAATTAAAAGCAAGCTTTCCGATGACTATCCGCGTTTTGAAGCAAAGCTTGCGTATGCTGTCAAAGCCTTGCCTGAAAAAATGATGTTAAGCGATCATCAGAAACAAGTGCTTGAAAAGGTGAACAAAGACGTCCTGATTCAGGTTTTACAAAATGAATCCTCCGTTCAGTTAAAACAACGGCTCTGCAGTTTTTTGGTGCATTCAACCTTTGATTTGGAAGCGCTCAATCAATAACAGCCATATGTTTTTCTAATTTATTTGGGTCAAAAGCCGGGAATTATTCGGGTTTCTAAAAAACTGATTTATTTTTTCTGTTTCTGTTTTCCAATCACTGCTTAAATTAGAAATAGAATTTAATATTTTCAGGTTCCGGTTTTTTGTACAATAGCGGTAGTATTTTTTTGAATTAATTCCTGCAAAATTGCTGACTTAAATTGACCGCATCAGGATTTCCTAGTGATGCAGACAGCTGAAAATCATTACATGCATTTAAAGTATCGCCTTTTTCAAGAAACAGAATTCCTCTGCCACATAGCAGTGTGGGGTTGGAGGGAAGGTAAGACAAACCTTTGTTATAGGCCTCCAGAGCTTTTGCGTATTCCTTGTTTAACTGGTACATTACTGCCAGTTTCTCATGAAAAGCCTGTTGGGTTGGTTCAATATAAATCCCTTTTAGCAAATAGAAAGCTGCCGTATCAAATTCTTTATTGTTGATGAATGCCTCTGCCATGTTATTAATAAATTCAACGACTTCAGGATGGATTTCAGAAGCAATGGTTACATTATTAATCAAAATACTGTCAATGAATAGTAGCCGGGAAATTTTTTTTCGGTTATTTATGGCGTCTTCGAAATTCGGATTCAGGGATATCGCTTTGTCAAAATCCGACAGTGCTTTTTTAAGATTTCCCATATGTTGCTGAATGGCTCCCCGGTTATTATAAGCAGCAAAATTATTACTATCAAGTGCAATGGACTTATTGAAATCTTCGAGGGCTCCATTTAGGTCCTTCACGCTATATCTGATACGTCCTCTGTTATTATAATATTGAAAATCTTCTTTTAATTTGATAGCACTGTCAAGATATTGCAGGGCTTTTTGTGGGTTTTTGTCTTCAACAAAATTTGCAAGGCTGAGACTATACATGGCATAGTGGTTTTTTGGATTTACCTTAAGCGCTTTTTCCCATAATGTTTTAGAGCTTTTCCATGTATCAAGATCCGTGTAGGTTTTTATGCTGAGAATAAGAGTAATTATACTCATTCCTGCTATGATGTATGTCTTTTTAAACCTTTGCAGAAGGAAATCTGTTGTTGATCCCAGGATCATAAAAAGCCCGATATAGGCCGGATAAGCGTACCTGTCGGCGACAAGTACGCGGCCTTCGATGGGGATGAAATGCATTACAATGCTTATGCTTGCAAAAAACCATAAACAACCAAGAATGACAACCTTGTTTTTTTTGAAATACCGGACCAAAAGAAAGCCTATTACAATGAAAACGATATATACCATTATACCTGTAGTTATCATACTTGCCGGCAAGGTCCCTCCAATGGGGCCCTCAGGATATGGAACCATAGGATCCTGTGGGCTTAACAGAAAAAACCGTGAAACATAATACAGCAAAGAATTTGGAGCTAAAATCAGTCGTTCCCAAAAAGTAAAGTAATTTTCCGAGCCCGGATGAATCGTCCAGAAATGGTTTGAAAAATCATTGATTAGGTTTGTTTTTAAGAAAAATATTGACCTGAGAAATCTTACAACTAAAAGCAAAAAAACTGGAGCTATAAATAAAAATACTTGCCAATTAATTTTTGTTGAGGATTTAGGTAACATCATTGAAAACTACAATTCCTGGATGATGTGCAATCCTGCTGAGTTGCATCATGTCAGCGGAGTTGAATACTGGAAACTGACCTCAGATAATTCAGAGCCCGCTGTAACCTTATATTGGAAAGACGCCAACCGAAGCCAGATAACCAACCTGGCCGATTTGTGTGTTGCTCATTACGAAGATTGCGACGGCCCGGGCCCGGGAACCAATGTAAAATGGGCTTATAAAGGAGGCGATCCAAATGCTGTAGGGACTTTGGGTGTCGGTGGAAGCGGATATGTTACCAGTACCATTCCTTTCAGCTCGTACAGCCCGATTACATTTGGTACCAGGACCAGCAGTAACCCATTACCAATAAGTCTGCTGAGCTTCAATGCGGTTTGTGAAAACAATAAAGTGGATATTACCTGGTCAACAGCAACGGAAACTAACAACGATTTTTTCACGATACAGCGTAGTGTTGATGCATCCGACTGGGAGTTTGTAAAAAGCATCCCCGGTGGTGGCAACAGCAACAGCACGTTGTACTATTCAGCCACAGACACGGATCCGCTTAATGGTACATCCTATTACAGGCTTAAACAAACCGATTATAATGGCCAGTCAGAGGTTTTCAGCCCGGTGTCAGTTATTTGTGGAGAAGAAAAGGCCGGGCAAAGCATATCATATTATCCTAACCCATTTACGTCGGAAGTGGTTGTCGATTTGCACAATATTATGTATAAAAATGCCATGATAAAGATTTACGACCTGCTGGGAAAGGAAGTATACAGGATGAATCTGAACAGCTATGAGTCAGAAACTCAAAAACTAATTATGGATTTACATTCCTTATCAGGAGGTATATATTCGGTAGAATTTATTTCTGATGATTTTTCAAATACCAGCAAGATTGTAAAGAATTATTAGTGCCTAAAGTGCCTGGAGTGCCTAAAGTTTCTAAAGTGCAGGAAGTGCCTGGAGTGTAATCTTTGCATCTCCGCCGCGGCGGAGCGTCTCTGCGAGAAATGTTTTTCCCATTTGTAATCTTTGCGGCTCTGCGACTTTGCGAGAAATGTTTTTCGGCGTCTCTGCCCTAAGAGGCTTCTACGAAGCGGGAAACATATTATTGGATCTCTGCGTCTCCGCCGCGGCGGAGCGTCTTTGCGAGAAATGTTTTTCTCAATTGTAATCTTTGCGGCTCTGCGACTTTGCGAGAAATGTTTTTCCCAGTTTTAATCTTTGCGGCTCTGCGACTTTGCGAGAAATGTTTTTCTGTGTCTCTGCCCGAAGAGGCTTCTGCGAAGCATTAAACATTCAAATGCGTTTCTGCGAAAAACAGATTGTTTTTTTTGTAAGTGCACAAAGATGTGTCTTTTTTTGTGGCCTTGCATTTTGATATCATATATTTATTAATTTTACGAATGAGATTTCAGTAATAACCTAATACTTCATAAAATGAAAAAAACAATTACAACTATTATTTCTTTAATGTTTGTCTTAAGCTCCTATTGTCAGTTTGCAGGACAATATACCATTAATGTCGGTGGCGATGATTATATCAATGTATTGAAATCCGATGGAACTACCGGTTTTTATATGGCGGGCACTATTGGCCAATCCGGAAATTATGATGCATCCTTTATCCGTACCAACGGCGTTCTTACATCCGCTTTCTCATACGGATCAACAGGTACCGAATATGGAACAGACCTGACGATGCTGAATGACGGAAATGTTTTGATAACAGGAAGAACAAACAGTTTTAACGGAGGAAACGATTTTGATGTTTTACTTGTTAAAATTAATCCATCCGATGGTAGTGTGATCTGGTCAAAAGCTATTGGAACCGACAGTACGGAATACGGTTTTAAAGCTATAAATTCAGCCGATGGAAACATTCTTGTTACCGGGCCGGTAACCGGAAATAATAAAACCGATATGATGGTTCTTAAGGTTAGCAATACAGACGGACACGTGATCTTTGCGACGAAAACCGGATTTCAGTATTCGAACGATACGCCATATGACATTAAGGATCTTGGCGGTACAAACGGCATAGTGGTCATGGGCTATTCCGGAGCAGGACTTATTGGTATGAATGATATCTGCGCTGCAATCCTCGACTCTACAGCAAAAATAGTTGAAGACATGTTTTTTGGTGGAGCCGGAGATGAAGAAGGCCGGGTGTTAAACATTAATTTTGGAGGCGACGGCTATGTTTATATTGCCGGAACTACAGGGAGTTATGGCGCAGGTGGAAATGATTTTTTTGTACAAAAATTAAAAGTAAGCCCGGGAATGCCTGCCGTTAAATGGTTTAAAACTTATGGAGGAACAGGCAATGAAAATCTAACCGCATTTGAATTAAACGAGCAGGGCTTCCTTTTAGGAGGCCTGACTAGCAGTTATGGCGCTGCCACCGAAGGGCTGTTGGTTCAGATCGATACCGCAGGCACCGTGATCTGGTCGAAAAATGAAGGAACAGTTGGCGATGATAACCTCCAGGGAATAATGATTGATACAACGAACAACCTGAACATAGTTGTTGGGTACACCAACTTTTGGAGTGGAAGCAATAATGACGGATTTCTGATTGTCGCTAATTCAGATGGGACCAGTGGAACCTGTGACGGGAACCCCGGCATCATCGCCCAATCCCATACAATAAATGATTCTATCCAATTCGGTATAACAACACTTACTACAGATACTATGAATGTCGTGGAAACTGGCGCCGGTATTTCTGCCGTTTCACTTACACCAACCTTTTCCCAGGTATGCCCGGTGAGCGTTGAATCATTTGAAAATAGCGACGTTGCTGTTTATCCGAATCCTTTTTCCGGGAATATCATTATAACCACAAACTTTACCACAGAATTCGACATTGAGATTTTTGATATCAACTCAAGAGTGGTTTATACCAGGTCAGCTGATTCAAAATCCATTGAAATTAATCTATCAGCATTACCGGCCGGCATTTATACGTTAGTTTGCAAAACCAGAGATACTGTTACAAGGAGTAAGATTGTAAAGTACTAGAAAGTTCTTTTATGACAAATACAGGCATGAATATAAATGCCTGTATTTTTTTTACCCTAATTCGGCTTTGTCCTTAAGTATATAAAGCTTGTCCCCCCGGTGCACTTCTGATTGTACCGGAATGGAGCAAACAATTCCTTTTGCTGAAATGTCCGTAATCTGATCATCAATTCTTATTTCGCTTACAGAACCTTCATAAACCCCGGTGGTGCTGCCAATAATATTTATTTCATCGCCAACGGACAATTCCATGGCCTCAACTTTAACTTCAGCCACCTTTATTTTCGAATAATAATTATTGATTTTTCCGATGTATATCTTTTCTTTTACCGCCTGTGAACCGTATACATTATTCCATTCCCCGAGTGTCTGGCCAAGGTAATAACCATCCCAGAAACCTCTGTTATAAACGGTTTTCAGTTTGTTTCGCCACAGTTCAATTTTTTCCCGGGTGTAGGTCCCGTTGGAATAACTGTTTATAGCTTCTTTGTAACATGCGGTAACCGTCTTCACGTAATCCGCTGAACGCCCACGGCCTTCAATTTTCAGGACCTGTACCCCGGCTTTGAGGATTTTGTCTAAAAAGCCGATGGTGCAAAGATCCTTTGGCGACATGATATATTCATTATCTATCTCGAGTTCAGTCCCGCTTTCTTTATCTTTTACGATATAGGATCTCCGGCATAATTGAAAGCATGCACCCCGGTTTGCTGAATGATTATTATCGTGAAGGCTCAGGTAGCATTTGCCCGAAACTGCCATACACAAGGCCCCATGGGCGAATACTTCAATTTTGACCAACTCACCGGAAGGGCCTTTAACCTGTTCCTTCTCAATTTGCCCGACGATAGCAGCAACCTGGTGTAAGTGTAATTCACGTGCGGTTACCATCACATCGGCATATTTCGAAAAAAACTTCACCGCTTCAAAATTGGTAATATTGCACTGTGTGGAAATATGTACCGGTATCCCGGCATTGAAGGCCCGCTCAATAACACTGAAATCGGATGCGATAATGCCATCTACACCGTTTTTTTTGACCGCTTCTAAAATATTATTTACTTCCGGAATTTCTTCGTCATAAATTATTGTATTAAGCGTCAGATAAGATTTTATGTTGTTTTTATGACAAATAGAAGCTATTTCACCGAGGTCATTTAATGTGAAATTCGCTGAGGAGCGGGAACGCATATTTAAATTTCCCACACCAAAATAAACGGCATCGGCACCACCCTGAATTGCAGCAGCAAGAGATTCAAAAGACCCAACCGGTGCCAGAAGCTCAATTTGGCTCATACAAGATTTTTTGCAAAGTTACTAAGTTATAACCAATTTGCCGGGCTGCTTTATTTTTAAATGATTAAATTGAAAGTTTTTATAATTTTACAAAAACATTCATGTATGATGAAGCACTTACTAAAACTAAGCCTGATCACGGCATTGATGATGGCAGTATCCTGTAAACCATCCCCCCAGAAAGCAGAAAATTATTATGATGATATTATCTCGCCTCTGGAAAAAGTGTTTGACCTGGAAGAAGAATTTATTGTGTTGTTCAATAGCCAAATGGATAAAACAGTCAACGATTCCTCAACAATAATCACAAAAATAGATACAGGTTCTCTTGCTGCCGATTTTAAAAAAATGGATATGGCATTCAATAATTTTCAGATACAGGTGTCGGTTTCAAAAAATACGCTTGAGGCCATGCCTGACTTTGATAAAAATGACAAGCTGAAAAAAACAGCCATAGATGTGCTGGATGAATACTCAAAAGTTTGCAGCAATGAATATCCGGAACTGTTAAAAATCGCGAAAATCCCTGACGGAAATTATTCGGTTGAAGATGATGATAAGATTTTAGAACTAACAGAAATAATTGATAATAAACTTCAGGAAAAAATTGGCGTTTTAACAAAAGAGCTCAAACTTTTTGCAAAAAATTATAACTTTGAGATTCAGAATGACTCTTTGAAAAAAAATGAACCAAAATAAATCCATATGACCAAACACTACAAAGTCCTTGCAGCGTGTTTCCTGATGTTTATGCTTGCGAGCTGCGGCCCTTCAAAGGAGGAAGCTATAAAATATAACGATTCCATCATAGACGAGCAGGCTCTGATCGTGGAAAAAATTAACACCTTATATAAATGCATTGACGACCTGGATCATCCTGAAAATATGGACGAGGCCTATAAGCAAGCGTTAATGCAGGTTGATTCAGGTACCGGGAAAGTTTCCAAGTTGCCTGATTTTGACGGAAAATCTGACTTGCGCGAGGCTGCGTTGAAATTGTTCTCTGTCTATAAGTCGGTGATCCAGAAAGAATTAAAAACCATGATTGATATTTTAAAAATGTCCCCCGTTGATATCACCCCGGAAATCGAAACACAGTTTGATACCATGAACACTCAGGCGCTGAATAAAATGGATAGCGGCTTAAAAGAATTTCAGGCAGTACAGATAAAATTTTCCGAGAAATATAATTTTATCCTTACCAGATCAACAGAAACTAATTAGCCAAAAAGATATTTCAGCAGATCTTCTATTTTCTGCATGGCTACTACTTTGATCTTGTAATTTTCAGGATTCAGGTTTACGGCGTTGTATTTTGATATCACGATTTCGTCAAACCCCAGTTTTTCTGCTTCTGAGATACGTTGCTCGATGCGGTTGATCGAGCGGATTTCGCCTGAAAGCCCTACTTCAGCGGCAAAACAGCTTTTCATATCCACGGCAATATCCGCATTGGAAGATAATACCGAGGCCATCACAGCCAGGTCAATAGCCGGATCATCCACACGGATGCCGCCTGCAATATTCAGAAAAACATCTTTGGCACCCAGCCTGAATCCGCATCTTTTTTCGAGAACCGCTAACAGCATGTTCAGGCGCCTCAGGTCAAAGCCCGTGGAAGAGCGCTGTGGGTTTCCATAGGCCGCAGAACTTACCAGCGACTGAACCTCGATAAGCAAAGGCCTCAGGCCTTCAATTGTTGAAGACACCGCAATGCCGCTATGGTTCTCATCGCGCTGCGAAAGCAATATCTCTGAAGGGTTTGATACTTCGCGCAATCCGGAACTCTGCATTTCGAAAATACCCAGCTCAGAGGTGGAACCGAAACGGTTTTTCACCGAACGCAGGATGCGGTACATGTTGTTCCGGTCGCCTTCAAACTGTAACACCGTATCCACCATGTGTTCCAGTATTTTCGGGCCGGCTATGTTGCCGTCTTTAGTGATGTGGCCGATCAGAAAAACAGGGGTAGAGGTAAGCTTTGAATATTTCTGGAACTCTGAGGCACATTCTCTAATCTGAGAAATACTTCCGGCCGAAGACTCTATCAGTTCCGTCTGTAAGGTCTGAACAGAATCGATAATTACCATGCCGGGATTCAGCGCCTCAATGTGTTGAAAAATGTTTTGCGTGTTGGTCTCGTTAAGTATGTAACAGTTTTTGCTGTGAGCGTTGATGCGTTCGCTTCGCATTTTTATCTGCTGTTCGCTTTCCTCACCGGTAATATAGAGGACCACAATATCTTTTATGCTTAATGCCACTTGCAGCATCAAGGTGGATTTTCCTATTCCCGGCTCACCGCCGATCAAAATCAACGATCCCGGTACTATGCCCCCGCCAAGTACCCGGTTTAATTCATTACTGCCGGAATCGAGGCGTTTGTGTTCGTCGATATTGATATCACGGATAAGCCTCGGCTTGCTCTGATTTTTCGTTAATAATTTTATTTTTGAAGAAGAATCTTTTGAAATAAGTTCTTCGACATACGTGTTCCATTCATTGCATGTGGGACACCTGCCAATCCATTTAGTAGATTGCGCCCCGCAATTCTGACAGAAAAAAACGGTTTGAGTTTTTGGCATTTGCGAACGGAAGACTCCTTATTCTTTGACGAATTCCCGGGAATACAATCCTCCTTCAGCATGGTTAACAATTCTCAACGCATCATCACTTCTGAGAACAATTTGCCATTGAGTGTTATAACCGGGCAAATGTCCGTTTTTATAATCTGAAACTGTGAACTTATCGTAAGAATTCATTTCGTATTTTGCTGTATCTATCCTCACAATACTATCTGCATGCTGGCTCCATTCGAAACTTCTGTAATGGATTCTTAATATTCCGTTAGGTAAGAATTCCCAGTCTTCAACATAATTGGTATCTTTAATATTTGCAATATTTACATACTTCCACTTTCCCTCAAGTCTCGATTCAGTAGAGGATTTAGAGCAGGAATTAAAAAACATAATACTTGCTATTAATCCTAAAAAAAACAAAATTTTGTAAAAAGTTTTCATCTTTTTATTTTTTCTACAAATATAGGTATTTATTTTCAATTATGTGCCTGTTTTATTGGCATTTAATAATATTTTTTTTTCAATCAGCGAGGTAGAATACCCATTAACTAATTCTATTGTAATTACTTGGCCCCCATTTTTTATCACTTCATCAGCACCTACTATTTGTTCAATGGTATAATCCTTTCCCTTTACCAATATGTCGGGTAGGATATGACGGATTAATGCTGCAGGTGTTTCTTCATTAAAAACCACAACCGCCGAAACAAATGATAAGGATGCCAGCAACAATGAACGGGAATTAAGATCATTAATAGGCCGGTTTTCACCTTTGATAGCCCTTACGGAAGAGTCGCTGTTTAATCCGACAATGAGCACATCACCGAGATCTGCTGCTTTTGAGAGATAATCTACATGTCCCAGGTGCAAAATATCGAAACAACCGTTGGTAAAAACCATTTTTTGCTTTTTAAAACGGTAAAAGTTCAGTTGTTTTTCAAACTCAGAAGCGGAATTAAAAACCTTGCTTTTAATTATTTCCAGGTTTGTCATTGTTATTATTTATTAACGGTAACAAAATCAGTGAGATGATACCAGCCAGAATGATGGTTATGGTCTGCGTGCCCCAGATCAGCCATCCTAGTGATAACCCAATAGGGTTTGGCGAAACAAAGTTGGGAATCCCGTAAAGCGTTAATGTCGCTGCGATGAATGCCGGATAAGCCCCGATCCCTCCGGGAGAGATCATGATGGCAATGGTTCCCATCGTAAAAACGGTAAGTACTGCATTGACAGCCGGGCTGCTGGTGACAGGGAGGCAATAAAAGCACACATAGGTCATCATAAAATAAACCACCCACATGGCCAGGGTGTAAACAATAAAAAGCACAGGCTTTTCTACCTTTACAAGGGATTTTATGCCGCCCCAGAACCCTTTAAGCACATTAATAATTTTATTGTAAAATTTGTACCGGGTTAATTTTGAGTGAAAAATGATGATAAAAAGTATGAATAATATGCAAATGGCAATTGCACCATATAAAAAATATCCCTTTCCAATAAATTGAAATTTTTCTGACAGTGGATGGTAAATTTTCTCGTAAACGTAACCGGAAATTGCTTTATATTGGATTAATAAATTCAGAAAAAACAAAACCACGAAAGTCAGAAGGTCCAGCCCGCGTTCGGCTATTACGGTCCCAAAAGATTTTTCGAAAGGGATCTTTTCATATTTGGTCAACATACTGCAGCGTGTTATCTCACCAAGGCGCGGAATGGCTAGGTTCGCAAAATACCCGATCATTAAACTGAGAAACGTATTTTTAAACCTCGGTTTATAACCAACGGTATGGATCAGCATTTCCCAGCGCAGTGTCCGTATGATGTGGCTTATCAGTCCTAAAAACATACATAACAACAGCCACCAGTAGTTTGCTTCGGAAAATGAATTAAGGATTTGTTTTTTATCTTCAGGCCCCAGCTTAATCACGGATAACCAAATAAAAAACACGCCAATCCCAATGAATATAAGAAGTTTGAGGGCAGTAAAAAAATGTTTTTTCAAAATGGTTATTTAAGTTTGTTAGTATTGGAATCGGGAAAGATTATAACAGGAGAGAATGTTTTGGCTTCTTCAAAACTCATGCTGGCATAAGCAACAATGATTATCAGGTCGCCAATAGTGACTTTGTGGGCTGCAGCACCGTTGATGCCGATGGTCCCACTACCTCTTTTCCCTTTGATCACATAAGTGTCGAAACGCTCACCATTATTAATATCAAAAATATAAACCCGTTCGTTTTCTATGATATTAGCGGCATCCATCAGGTCTTCATCAATCGAAATGCTTCCGATATAGTTCAACTCGGAATGGGTTACCTTTACACGGTGAATTTTTGATTTTAGTACTTCAATCATCATCATGCTGCAAAATTACAAAAAAATTCGGACGTTATCAATTAATCGCACATTATGGAGGTATACCGCGATGAATGCCCGGATGTGATCGCTTTCACTCCAGGCGCTTACAGGCTGTAATGTCGTGCCATCTGCAATCTCAAAATATTCGACTTTAAATTCAGGAACAGCCATTATTTTTGATTGTACAAAAGATTTTAATTCCGCTACACTCATTTGGTGAGCCAGTGAAGAACATTCGTTAAGTATGGCAGCAATTTTTGGAGCCACTGAGCGTTCATGCGCTGACAATAAAGCATTTCTGGAACTTAAGGCTAATCCGTCAGCATCCCTTATGATCGGGCATGGAACAATCGTTACCGGAATCTCTTCTTTTTTAACCAGCATTTTGATAATTTGCAGTTGCTGGTAATCTTTTTCTCCGAAATAAGCCTTATCAGGTTCTATGATTTCAAATAATCTTTTCACCACTATGGCGACTCCGTTAAAATGTCCGGGACGAAAGGCGCCTTCCATTACCTTTTCTATGGCACCGAAATCATATTTGGCATCAACAGGCGCAGGATACATTTCACTCTTATCAGGGTTGAACAACACATCACAGCCTGCATTTTTCAACATTACGATGTCTTTTTCCGTCCGCACAGGATAGCGTTTAAAATCGTCAGGGTTGTTAAATTGTATGGGGTTGACAAAAATGCTGCAGACACACAGGTCGTTTTCTTTTTTGGCTCTTTCGATAAGTGAAATATGCCCGTTGTGAAGAGCTCCCATGGTTGGAACAAACCCGACAGTCAGGTTCTGCATTTTCTGAGTTGTCAAAAAAGCCTTTATTTCAGGGATGGTTGAATAGATCTTCATAAAAAAATTTCGCAAAGATAATTA
The DNA here is from genome assembly GCA_035354195.1 of Bacteroidales bacterium. Taxonomy (GTDB): domain Bacteria; phylum Bacteroidota; class Bacteroidia; order Bacteroidales; family CAIWKO01; genus CAIWKO01. The sequence goes on from DAOQAT010000013.1 coordinate 36,400, forward strand.
TTCCTTAATTCAGGGGGCTCAATTTTCAATAACATTTTATTAGGGCAAACACATCAATAATTTTGAGAATCTTTGCTGTATTGCGTGCAAGTCAGGATGAAAGGTTTGTTGCCGCATTGATGTGCGGTTAAGGGGCGGCGGCATAAGCCGCCGCCCCTTAACCGCACCCATCCCATTAACGAATCGCCCTGTCATTACGATTCCCGCTTCTTTCCCTTAAGTTTTTTTAATGGTATATACCCTTGATTAAGAACTTTTTTAAATAAGCCCGAAACTAAAAAAGGCTAAGTTTAAAACAATAAATTGGTAAATTATTCGTAATTTTGCATATTGGTTTCAATAAACATTTAATTTATGTCGAAATATAAGGTGTTATTTGTAGCACAGGAGATTGTTCCATACCTATTTGACAGCCCGATGGGGCAGATTTGCAGGGACCTTCCGCAGGGAATTCAGGAAAAAGGAAGAGAAATCAGGACATTTATGCCTCGTTTTGGCTGTATCAATGAAAGGCGCAACCAGCTTCACGAAGTGATCCGCCTTTCAGGTATGAATCTTATCATTGACGACACCGACCACCCCCTGATCATCAAAGTGGCCTCCATTCAGTCGGCCCGTTTACAGGTTTATTTCATTGATAATGAAGATTATTTTCAGCGTAAAGCGATTTTTACGGATAAAAGCGGGGAGTTTTTTGGCGACAACGATGAACGTGCCATATTTTATGCCCGCGGTGTGATTGAAACAGTTAAAAAATTAGGATGGTCACCGGATATTATCCATGTTCACGGATGGTTTTCCAGCATGGTGCCGTTTTTTATCAAAACCGCGTTTAAAAATAACCCGTTATTTTCTGATACAAAGATTGTCTGTTCAATCTACGACGATGATTTTAAAAAATGCTTTAATAAAGAATCCATCAAAAAATTAAAGCACGAAGGTGTCACCGATAAAGACATCAAACAATACAAAAGCCTCGATTTTGTTGGCATGATGAAGGCCGCTATTGACTTCAGCGATGGGATCATTCAAGGCTCAGAAAAGGTCAATCCTGAAATTTTGGCCTATGCCAAAAAATCAAACAAACCCATGTTGACATATCAACCTAAAGATAAATATATCAATGCATACAGCGTTTTTTATGATGAACTGGTTGACGAACTGATCAATGAAGATGCTGTTAAATAATTTTAATACTACACTTTTTGAAAAATTTCCGAACCAAAGCCCGCCTAACCCTTTTCTTATTTTTATCAATATCCTTTTTTACTTCGTGTAATAAAAACGAGGAATTGGGCGAAAATATCCAGCCATCCGATGACAGGATGGGAGTATCGTTTATACAAAGCATCCCGGTAACAGCCTATACCGTTTATGAAGATTCCATAAAATCGGATGAAACAACGTATAACCTGTTAGGCAGTTATTGCGACCCGGTTTTTGGCCAGACCAATGCCGGAATTTACACCCAGTTTAAACTTACGACGACCGCTGTGGATTTTGGCGACAGCCCGATCTGCGATTCTGTGGTTTTATCTATGGCTTATGCAGGAGTGTATGGCGATTCCGCCGCAACAATGCGGATAAATGTTAATGAGATTGCTGATGATTTTTATTACGATAACTATTATTATTCAAATGATAAACTCGGAACTTATAAAACCAATTTAGCCAACATTGATTTTGTTCCCAACTTTACCGACAGCATACAAGTGGGTACCACAAAATACCCTGCACATTTTCGGATCAAATTGAAAAAAACCCTGGGCCAGAAATTCATTAATGCTTCAGGCACATCCGACCTTAATGATAATACCAATTTCCTGAAATTTTTTAAAGGCTTGTATATTTCTGCCAATACGGTTTCCTCGGGCGGAGCCATACTTTATTTAAATTTGCTTTCTTCATTAACAAAGTTGTCGCTTTATTATCACAATGTTGGAGATACAGCGTCCACGACTTATAATTTTATTATCAGCGACGACTGTGCGCGGTTCACTGCTTTTGATCATAAGAAATTTGCCAATGCAACCCCGGTACTAAAGCAGCAACTGGCTGGCGATACGGTGCTTGGTGACAGCATTTTGTTTGTTCAGGCTATGGCCGGAACCAAAATCAAACTTAAATTTCCCGATGTTATAGGCTTGAATGCCCTTGGAAAAATTGCGATCAACAAAGCAGAACTGGTAATGAAGGTTGATGAAAACTCGATTGGGGACTATACACCGCCGGAAAAACTGATATTGTCGAAGATCAATGCCAACGGAACTGTGAGTTTCCTGGCTGATTACGCATACGGCGATGCCTATTATGGCGGTTATTATTCATCCACTACCAAAGAGTACCGCTTCAATATTTCAAAACATATCCAGGATGCGTTGCTTAATGGCTCTTTTGAAGACCAGGGTTTGTATCTGGTGGTCTCAGGCGCGGCCGTCAAATCCAACAGGGCTGTGATTAAAGGTAACAAATCATCACAGGATAATTTACGATTGGAAATCATTTATACTAAAATTGATTGATATATGTGTGGAATAGTTGCTTATGTAGGGCCCAGGCAAGCATACCCGATATTGATAAAAGGCCTTTACCGCTTAGAATACAGAGGCTATGACAGTGCTGGCGTTGCCATCCTGGATGATGACATAAAACTTTACAAAAATAAAGGTAAGGTCGCTGAACTTGAAAACCTGATTAAAGATAAAGACCTGTCCGGCACCATTGGCATTGCCCATACACGCTGGGCGACACACGGAGAACCAAGCGACGCCAATGCACATCCTCATTTTTCAAATTCTAAAAAGCTGGCGCTGATACATAATGGCATTATTGAAAATTATGCTACCCTCCGCGAAGAACTCATCAGCCGTGGATATAAATTTTACAGCAATACCGACACCGAAGTGCTGATACACCTTATCGATGATATTCGCACCAACGAAAATGTCGGCCTGGTAGAAGCCGTTCAGATGGCATTAAATCAGGTAATCGGAGCATATGCGCTGGTAATCATCTCTCAGGAAGATCCTGACATGCTGATCGCAGCAAAAAAAGGCAGCCCGCTGGTAATAGGTATCGGTGTCAATGAAACCTTTATAGCGTCTGATGCCACACCAATTATTGAATACACCAAGAAAGTGGTATATCTCAACGACGAAGAAATTGCCATCATCCGCCGCAATGAAGATCTGAAGATCAAAACAATCAAGAACATTGATAAAACACCATACATCCAAAAACTTGAAATGAACCTGACCGCCATCGAAAAAGGTGGTTTTGATCATTTTATGTTAAAGGAAATCTATGAACAGCCCCGCTCGGTCCGGGATTGTATGAGGGGCCGGTTAAACCTCGAAAAAGGAATTGTTTCGCTGGGTGGCATACTGGATTATATTGAAAAAATGACCAGCGCCAACCGGATCATTATTGTCGCATGCGGAACATCATGGCATGCGGCCCTTGTCGGGGAATATTTGTTTGAAGACCTGGCGCGGATACCCGTTGAAGTGGAATACGCCTCCGAATTCAGGTACCGCAACCCAGTCATTTATGAAGATGATGTGGTTATTGCCATTTCACAGTCGGGCGAAACAGCCGATACCCTTGCAGCCATTAAACTTGCAAAGTCAAAAGGCGCCACCATCATTGGAATTTGTAACGTGGTGGGTTCCTCAATTCCCAGAATGACTCATGGTGGCACATACACACATGCAGGGCCTGAAATCGGTGTGGCATCTACAAAAGCATTTACTGCACAGGTTTCGATATTATCATTGATGGCGCTCATGATCGCCGACAGAAAAGGCAGTATCTCAAAATCCCGGTTTCATCAGCTGATCCACGAACTGGAGCTGATCCCTGAGAAAATAGAAAAAACACTCAAAGTAAATGATAAGATCATTGAAATAGCAAAAGTATTCAAAGATGTTCGGAATTTCCTGTACCTCGGCAGAGGCTATAACTTCCCGGTAGCCCTTGAAGGCGCCTTGAAATTAAAAGAAATTTCATACATCCATGCCGAAGGGTACCCTGCTGCAGAAATGAAACACGGGCCGATCGCCCTCATCGACGCTGAAATGCCTGTTGTTGTAATAGCAACCAACCAAAGCGTTTATGAAAAAGTGGTTTCAAACATCGAAGAAGTGAAAGCACGCAAGGGAAAAATTATAGCCATCGTTTCAGAAGGCGATGTTACCGTTACTAAAATTGCTGATTATGTGATCGAAATACCGGAATGTGATGAAATATTGTCTCCGTTGCTGGCTACAGTACCATTACAGTTGCTTTCATACCATATCGCTGTGATGCGCGGTTGTAATATCGACCAGCCACGAAACCTTGCAAAATCTGTAACCGTTGAATAATCGGGCGCCTGAATGAAAATTATTGAGATCATTAATTATTTTGAACAGATCATCCCGCTTGATTTTCAGGAAACTTATGATAATTGTGGCTTACAACTTGGAAATGCCGGTAATGAACTTACAAAAGCACTGATAACACTCGATGTCACAGAAAGCGTCATAGATGAGGCATTAGAAAATAATTGCAACCTCATCATTTCGCACCATCCGCTTATTTTTCAAGGAATAAAAAAGATCACCGGATCCAACCCCACCGAACGGATTTTGGAAAAAGCCCTGAAATCAGACATATGCATTTATTGTGCGCATACCTGTCTCGACAATAATTTCAGCGGGCTGAACACCTTTATGGCAGGGAAACTCGGCCTGCAAAATATTAAAATTCTCGAACCTGCAAAAAATATCCTGAAAAAACTGGTGGTTTTCTGCCCCGTAGAACATGCTGAAAATGTGAGGAATGCCCTGTTTTCTGCCGGGGCAGGCCATATCGGCAATTATGATTCCTGCAGTTTTAATACCAGCGGCGCAGGAAGTTTCAGGGCCAATGAACAGGCAAAACCTTTTGTCGGCCAACTGAACGAGCTGCATTTTGAGCCGGAAGTCCGTATAGAAACTGTTTTTCCTGATCATATACGGTCCCGGGTGATTCAGGCCATGTTGCAAGCTCATCCATATGAAGAAGTGGCTTATGATATTTATCCAATGGATAATGACTATGCGAATGCCGGTTCCGGTATTATTGGCGAACTTCAGCAAGACACGGCCGTTATGGACTTTTTGGGTTCATTAAAACAGATCTTTAAAACCGCTTGTATCCGTTATAACAAAACAAGCCGGCAAACGATACAAAAAGTGGCGTTTTGCGGAGGTTCGGGGAGTTTCCTGATAAAAACCGCTATGAAACACAAGGCCGACATAATAATCACCTCCGATATTAAATATCATGAGTTTTTCAACGAAAAAATAATAATTGCTGATATCGGGCATTTTGAATCGGAATATTTTTCAACTGAATTAATTGCCACTATCATAACAAAAAAATTTCCTACTTTTGCATTTTTATTTTCACAAAAGAATACGAACCCGGTACATTACATATAATATTTAATTAATAAACTATGGCAAAGTCAATTACAAAAGGGAAAGCTGCCAAAGCAACAACCCAAAAAACAGCTTCAAAATCTGCTGCCGCAAAACCTGCGAAAAAGGTGGTTGTGAAAAAGGAAGCGGTGAAAGCAAAGGCTACACCGGAACCCAAAAAAACAGTTACAAAAAAGACTGAACCCAAACAGCAAATTAAAGCCAAAACTTTGCCTCCAAACCAGATAAAGAAAAAACCTGAAATGAAAAAAACTGCCCCTACGAAATCTGCTAAACCGGAAGTTAAAAAGCCTACCGCTTCAAAGCCGTTACCAAAGGTTGAATCTAAATCTATACCAGCTCCTGAAAAGGAAGTAAAAGCAAAGCCGGTTGTGACAAAAGATGTTCCTGTAAAAGAACAGATTAAAGAAAAAACGAAAAAAGAAGTACAAACTGAACCAACTGAAAAAAAAGTTGTGATTGTTGAACCTGAAGAAAAAGGCGATCTTACCATTGAAAGAAAACTGGTTTCGTTGTATGGCCTTCAATTGGTCGATACAGAGATTAACAAAATCAGGATTATCCGCGGGGAATTACCGTTGGAAGTCCAGGACCTGGAAGACGAAATTGAGGGACTGGAAACACGCCTTGAAAATTTCAATGCTGAAATCAAGGAATTTGATGCCGATATAAAAGAAAAAAAGGCAGCCATCAAAGAACATCAGGCTCAGATCAAAAAGTATGAATCACAGCAGATGAATGTCCGTAATAACCGCGAATACGACTCCCTGACAAAGGAGATCGAATTCCAGACATTGGAGATCCAGTTGTGTGAAAAGAAAATCAAGGAAACAGCATACAGCCTTGAACTGAAAAATAAGGTTATCGACGATACCAAACAAATCCTTAAAGAACGTAAAGACGACCTGAAGCAGAAAAAAGTCGAACTGGAAGAAATCGTATCCGAAACCGAGAAAGAAGAAAAGAAACTGACAAACAAACTGCAGGAAAATCAAAAAAATATTGAAGAACGTCTGTTTAATGCCTACCAGCGCATTAAGAAAAATGCCCGCAATGGCCTGGCTGTTGTAGTGGTTGAACGTGATGCCTGCGGTGGTTGTTTTAATAAAATCCCACCTCAGCGCCAACTCGATATTAAAGTGCACAAAAAGATCATCGTTTGTGAATACTGCGGCAGGATCCTCATTGATAAAACTATCGAAGATAAGGTCAAAGAATTGTAGACCAGATCACTTATAAAAAAAACAGGTTTTTTTATGAAAAAACCTGTTTTTTTTTTGGCTTCGCTAATATAAAACCGCTGCGTGATTTGCCTGCTGTTAGAAGGTTGCAGCCTAAACGGTCAGGCGGATATTCAATTCCTTTAATTGTTCTTCCGATATTGCTGAAGGTGAACCACTCATCATATCACGTCCGGTATTGTTTTTCGGGAACGCGATAAAATCCCTGATCGAATCAGAACCGCCAAAGACAGCGCAGAACCTGTCAAAGCCAAAGGCAATACCGCCGTGAGGAGGCGCGCCATATTCAAAAGCATTCATCAGAAACCCAAATTGCGATTGTGCTAATTCGTCAGTAAAACCAAGCGTTTGAAACATTTTTTTCTGCAGGTCTTTGTTGTGTATCCTGATGGAACCTCCGCCGATCTCTACGCCGTTAATGACTAGGTCGTAGGCGTTTGCCCTGACAGCGCCGGGGTTTGTGTCGAGCAGGGGAATATCTTCCGGCTTTGGTGAGGTGAACGGATGATGTTTGGCGTAAAACCGTTGGGTCTCTTCATCCCATTCAAGTAAGGGAAAATCAACCACCCAGAGCGGGGCGAAGTTGTTGTAATCGCGGAACCCAAGCCGGGTGCCCATTTCAAGGCGAAGCTCGCACAGGGCTTTTTGCGTTTTTTCTTCTTTACCAGCCATCACCAGGATCAGGTCGCCGGGTTTCGCATGAAAAGCAGCAGCCCATTTTTTTAATTCTTCTTCATTATAAAACTTATCCACCGAAGATTTCAGGGTGCCGTCCTGGTTGTATTTCAGGTATACCAGCCCTGTGGCTCCGATCTGTGGGCGCTTCACAAATTCGGTGAGCTCATCCAGCTGCTTACGCGTGTATTCACCGCAACCTTCGGCGCAAATCCCCACCACCAATTCGGCAGCATCAAAGACGTTGAAATTTTTACCTTTTACAAGTTCGTTCAGTTCCACAAACTTCATGTCAAAGCGAATATCAGGTTTGTCCGAACCATAATACTTCATGGCATCGGCGTAGCTGATACGCGGAAAATCTTTTACATCAATGCCTTTGACGTTTTTGAAAAGATGTTTTGCCAGCCCTTCAAAAGTAGTTAGTATATCTTCCTGTGTTATGAAAGACATTTCGCAATCAATTTGCGTAAATTCAAGCTGGCGGTCGGCCCGGAGGTCTTCGTCGCGGAAACAGCGTACAATCTGGTAATAACGATCGTAACCCGCGATCATCAACAGCTGTTTATAGGTTTGCGGCGATTGTGGAAGGGCGTAAAACTCGCCCGGGTTCATCCGAGAAGGGACCACAAAATCCCGCGCACCTTCTGGCGTTGAGCCAATGAGATACGGAGTTTCAACTTCAATAAATTGCTGTGCATTCAAATATTTTCTGGTTTCTGCCGACATGAGATGACGCAGCTCAAGATTCTTTTTCACGCTGTTTCTCCTCAGGTCGAGGTAACGGTATTTCATGCGGTGTTCGTCGCCTCCGTCCGTATTGTCTTCAATGGTGAAGGGCGGAATTTTCGAGGTGTTGAGGATGGTGAGTTCTTCCACCATGATTTCGATATCGCCGGTAGGCATCTTGGGGTTTTTATTGCTGCGTTCGGCAACGGTACCGCTGATGGAAATAACAAATTCACGGCCGAGCTGGCGGGCTTGTTCGCATAGAGGAGCGTTTACATCCATATTAAAAACGAGCTGTGTGATACCGTAACGATCGCGCAAATCGGTAAATGTCAGCCCGCCCAGGTCCCGGGAGCGCTGCACCCAGCCGCATAAGGTGACTTTTTTGTCTTTGTCCTGAATAGTTAATTCCCCGCAGGTATGAGTTCTTAGCATAAGAATAGAATTTGAAAGCGAAATTAATTAAATAAACTTTAGAAATTGTTTTGATTTTATCTTTTAATATCTTTATGCGTCTTTTTTGCTGCAACTTCGTTAGATTTTTCGACATAGGGTAAACTATGTCAGCAAAATCTGCCTTGTTTCGCTAAAAAATCCATCATAAATCTTATTTAACATAAAATCAAAACAGTTTCTTAAACTTTTGAAGTGCATTTCATTATTTTTGTAAATTGTTGTTCATGTTGATCGTTTGAATTGAAAGGTTTTTGTTGTTTTTTTTAAGCAAAAGATAATCATCCGGAAGTATGTTTTCACCAAAAACCATTGAATACGGCCAACAGCTAAATTGAAAAATATGGAGTCTGTATATTATTCCGACGAAACTTTTATGAAGGAAGCCCTGAAAGAGGCACAGAAAGCTTTTGACGAAGATGAGGTCCCCATAGGGGCAGTGATTGTGTGTCAGAACAAAGTCATTGCACGGGCGCACAACCTTACCGAGCGTTTGAATGATGTCACCGCTCATGCCGAGATGCAGGCGATCACGGCGGCGGCAAATTTCCTGGGAAGCAAATACCTCACCGATTGTACGATCTACGTCACCATCGAGCCATGCATGATGTGTGCAGGGGCGTTGTTCTGGTCGCAGATCAGCCGGGTGGTTTATGCGGCAAAAGATCCCAAACGCGGGTTTACCTTATTGGGGAAAGAGGTCCTTCACCCAAAAACAAAAACCGAATGCGGCCTGATGAAAGAAAAAGCTGCTGAGCTGATGGAAGAATTTTTCAGGAAGAAAAGGTGATCAGCATTTTTAAAAAAGTTTTGCATCTCTTAGGCCTAACTTATTGACCAAGGATTTTGTTTTTTAGAATGGTTAGAAAGAATTTTGGCGCGCGGGCTAATCCTGTCGTGCAGCGTGGGTAGTGTGAATGAAAAAAACTTAGAAAATCAAAAAAGGCGCTTGCGTTTCCCGACCCGCATAGCGGCGTCGGGACTACTTCTTTAGATTTTCTTGTTTTTTCAGAGCCCGCCTGAACGAATGTTCATTCGGGCAGGCGGGATGAAGCGTTCGACAGGATGCCCTTTTTTGTTACTTTTTTGGGCACGCAAAAAAGTATGAGAAGATATTTTTTGTTTATAGAAATATTATCCGTCGCTGCTGATCGATTTAAGACATAAAAAATCTGTAATCTTCATTCGTAAATCACTTCCAGCCCATGAGCACCATTGTCACGCAGAGCCGATTTCCTGGTAAAATTTACTATGGAAAAAAACAAATGAAATTCGTGTCGTATTCAGGATTGGTCAGTCTTCGACACATTGTTCAGGGGATAAACCTTCAATTTTATTTTCAACAGGAACAATGGCTCTGACTGACGCTTTACGCCTCTGAATGACCGTTAGCGCCTGCGGCAGTCATCAATGGTTTTTAGTTTATAATGGGCAATTGGATCATACATCATCATTCGTTAATGGATGTTCGATATTAAAATAGAAAGATTTAAGAACACCCATTAACGATCCGCCGCGGCGCATATATTTATAAAGTAGCCAAAAAATCCCGTTCTGTCCCAAAGTGATGCCGTTGGCATAGAAGCGGAACTAACAACCTAAAATTTCCTTAATAGCATCCACTACATCGCGGGTATCCTGCTCCGTGAGCTTGGGAGAGATCGGGATGCTGACGGTTTCACGGCCGTATTTTACGGCTGCCGGGAAATCAGATTCTTTGAATCCAAAGGCTTTCTGATAATAAGGATGTGACGGAATAGCCTGATAATGCACCCCGCAGCCAATATTCATCCGGTGCATTTTGTTGAGGAACTCATCGCGCGTAAGCCCACACACCGGCTGGTCTATGCGGATAGTGAAAAGATGGTACGCATTTTTAATATTGGGATCATCTTCAACGGGCAGAGTTATTGGCAGCCCTTTGAGTTCGGAATTATAAAAATCCCATGTTTTTTTTCGTCTTTCCCAATAATCTTCAATCCGTTTTAATTGATGGATACCAAAAGCTGCCTGCAGGTCCATCATGTTGTATTTGAACCCGGCCTCCTGAACGAAATAATGTTTATACCCTTCGTCTGAAAACCGGTTCCACGCATCAGCGCTTAGCCCGTGCAAAGCCAGGGTTTTTATCTTTGAGATCAGCTTTTCGTTGTTGCTGATCACCATGCCGCCTTCGCCGGTGGTGATGTTTTTGTTGGAGTAAAAACTAAAACACCCGATATCGCCCATGGTGCCGCAGGGTTTGGATCTGTATTCGGATTCTATGGCATGCGCACAATCTTCGATGATAAACAGCCGGTGCTTTTTGGCAATCGCCGTGATGGCATCCATCTCACATGGGCGGCCCGCGAAATGAACCACAATAATAGCTTTTGTCCTGGGCGTGATCTTTTTCTCAATAGCTGCCGGGTCAATATTTAATGTAAGCGGGTTGACGTCGGCCAGCACCGGCGTAGCGCCCGCGTGTATGATGGCGTTTACCGTAGCGCAGAAAGTCATGGCGGTGGTGATGACCTCGTCGCCGGGTTTGATGTCCAGCGCCAGGCAAGATAAATGTAGCGCTGCGGAGCAGGAGTTTACTGCGGCGGCGAACTTCACCTTTTTATAGGCCGCAAAATCCCGTTCAAACAAAGCCACTTTTTTGCCCGTCCCGAGCCAGCAGGAGCGGACCGATTCCAGAAATTCATCCACCTCTTCCTGTTCGATCAGGGGTTGTCCGAATACAAGCAGCTCATTCCTCATTTTGTGTGTTTTCACCAAACAAAGTTAATTTATTTTCAATAAAAATACCGATTAATCAACATTGAAGCAAATTGATAAATGTGATTATACGAGTCATGTAAGGAGTAAAACCTGGCTATTTTTTATTCTTCCTGCCAAATTTAAATTCATGGCCGATGGTAAAGACAAAACTAATATGTTGTGGGCTTTTTACCATGTAATCATTATACCGGTTTATTAAATGGCCTTCATGGCTTGTGTAATCGTTATATGCCTGAAAACTTTGAATATTGCTTGAAAAAATACCGCTTAACTGAAAAAATAATATTCTCTTTACTTCAAGTTTAATACTTGGTTCGAAGACAAGGCCCCATTTGTATCTGAAATCGGCTGTATAATAATAATCATGATATTCATAATTCTGTTTAGTTACACAAGAATAATAATGATATTTATCAAAATAGTTTACACTTAATTTAGCTGCAAATCCAAGATTCACCTTTTCCCAGGTTAAAAAATATGTTGGCTGAACAAAAATTTTATGGTAACGTGTGGCGCTGTTATTACTGAAATAAGTTCCCCTTTCTCCGGCAAATAAACTCCAGGCCATATTATGTATTTTTTCATAATTGTTGTAATAACCATAACCGCATTGAACTTCAAAATAATTTTTATCGTTGAACTTTTTATAATATATTCCGGCGATATCAGCGCCGATCTGCCCTCTGAAACCGCCATTTACAGCAGCCGATAACCCAAAGTGATTCGAAAGGGCCAGGTTTGTCTGTGCTTCATAATGATTTACAAAAAGTGATATTTTAAAATTCTTTTCTTTTTCTGTCTCAAAGCAGTTGACATTAGGCGAGGTGGCAACGTATCCTCTTTGAAATAAAACAGAACAGGAGGATAATGAAAGTGTAATTATTATCAGAATAATTTTTTTCATGACCAATTTTTTAATATGATATTCCTCTGCTCAAGAATTAATTTCGTTCAAAATGAAAAAATACACATGGCAGAATGCACGTTTTATTACCTACATGCTATTCTTTCACTAATTTTATTCCCTCGGTTTTGTCTTTATAAACAAGTTTTAAAATATACACACCTGCCACAAGGTTATTGATGTTAAGTTCCGTTTTCTCTTGCTGTATTTGTTGACTCAATAATAATTGTCCCTGCAGATTATAAATGGATAACATCGCACCCTTCTTTTGGCTTTGTATGGTGATATTATCAATGGCTGGGTTTGGGAAAATATTAAAATCGGTGTTTTTGGTATTTTCGGTCAGGCCTACTTCAGATAAAGGGCGGCGCCACACACCAGAGGAAATTGTTCCTACATAAATATAGGGTTCGTCTATTGCCACGGAATATACAATTTTTGATTCTAAGCCTTCGTTCACCGAAATCCAACTCTGGCCTAAATCGTATGAAACAAAAACTCTAAGGCTGTCCACTGCGATAAGATTACCTCCATAGGAAGCAACTGCTCCGGGATAATGAGACAATCCATTATTCACATTAACCCAATTTGCCCCGTTATCTGCGGATAAAAATCTTCCATTATAGGTGGAGGCAAATATGTTAGTTCCGCATACTGTTAGGTAGCGAATATCCATGCTTGTCAAGCCATTATTAATAGTGTCCCAATTTGCCCCGTTGTCGGTTGACAGAAATACGCCGTTCGTTCTTGTGCCTGCAAATAAATTATTTCCGTTAATTGCAACTGCATAAACCTCATTATGGGAAAGTAAGTCATTGGCAGGAGCAACCCAGGTCTGCCCATAGTCATCTGATGTCCGAACGCCTTTATAATTGTATGCGCCAGCGAAAACTTTGGAACCTGAGGATGCAATCGATGTTACACAACAAGGCAGAAATCCATTTTCCATGATAACCCAGCTTATACCATTATCGGTAGAGCGGTATTGTCCTGCAAAAATGTTCTGGTCTGATTTTACTATGGAATGAATGTAATGATAATCCGGAATGTCAGCAGCCAAGGACCAAGTCTGGCCGTCGTCGTATGAAACATAAAGCCCGTCACCATTGGTGCCGGCAAAAATAGTGCTGCCATTGGCGCCAACACTATAGATATCCAGATCATTGGGCCCGTTCAACGACTGCCATTGGCCAAAAACAAAAGAACAATTTAAAAGCAAACTCATTAGTAAAATTTGAAATTTCATAGGTCCTCCTTTTTGTTAGTTTGATTTTCAATTTTGATTATACCAATTCTACAAAGCCAGGATAAGTTATTTTATATTTCCTCTGCTTTTTAAAACTTCCTGCGTCTGCAAAGGCTGGTCCGCTGAGCCACTGGATAATCATTACCCGATCCACAAGCGAAAAATAAATTATTGATTGATTATAACTAATTTGTCTTTTGCCAGAAGCTTCCCTTGTTCTGATATTACCGCATATAAATAGACCCCATTTTCCAGATCCTCTGTGTTTATTTGTATTCGCACCTGCTTTTCGCTTAATTGTTTTTTATACACCACCCGGCCTGTAATATCGTAGATCATAAAACTGCTGCCATAGTTGATAATATTTTTCGACACCAGTGTCATCCGACCATTGTTGGGATTAGGAACCACAGTAAAGCCGCCGTTTGATGTTGATGAGGATGATGACGAGGTTTGCTCTTCCAACCCTGTTTGTGTTCCGCAATCCGGCACTATAACTAAAACATTTATGGACCCCGTAACACCATTAGTATCAGTAAGGGCAAGGGAAAAATTATAGGTGCCGGGTTCGTAATAAACCTGGGGATCAACTTCCGTGGAGGTAATTCCATTGCCGAAATCCCAGAAATAAGTGTGTAAATCATCAATGGTATCCCCATTGATCCCTTTGAACTTTATAGTGTCAATAGGGCATTCCAGCGTAAGGGTGTTGCTCCCGGTATCTTCAGGGTTTAGTTCATAAGGTGTTTTGGGCTGTGAAATTATGGAATCATAATATGGGGTATAGAAATCCGAATAACTTTCGGCTGCTTTACCTCCGTTTAATTGTAAATATTCAGTACAGTGCAACTCGCTGATATATGCATGAAAATAACAACCTTCCATGGCATGAAATCCTGGTTTTAGATGGATGGATGTTCCCGCAACATAGGTTACATTGCCGGGATCATTCGATATTTCTGGCTCCGTTTGCAAACCAATTGTCGATGTTGAAGTAAGAATATCAAGGGCAGCAAATTTTGCAGGATGATGATTTGTACCCCATTCAGTTAAGTATGGGTCAAGGTTTACGGAATGGTGCTTTATGGGGAGATAGATGTCAATATCGCGATCTACATAATTGACGTAATTCGGGCAATTATCATTGCTAATAATATGAAACAGATTATATAAAAACATATAGTCCAATCCATTGTAATTTCCCCTGTTCCCTTCATCCCCATGCTGCTGATCTACAACATATTTACACCACCTGTAAGTCGAAGCCCAGCCACCGCCGGCATAATTACCACCATATTGCCAATTGCCATCACCATCATAGTCTGATCTGTAACAATATGGCCCTTCGCATGGCGCAGATTCAAGCTTTAATAGTGCATCTGTTAGTAATAATTGTTGTTTAGGAATAGATAAGCGTCTGTTTTGTAAAACCTCCCACAAAAGCAAATAAAAAGTCTCTGCATCAAATACTGCAGTAGCGTTTATGATTCCTGTTGAAGTACTTGCCCAGGAGCCAGTCATTGCGGCAAGAACCGCCACTAAATCATAATCACTTATGGAGATAACGGATTGGACAGCCCATGAAATCCATTGCCCGATGTCAGAAAATTGTAAATTATCATCCAACACCGCCAATGGCCTTCCAAAGGCATATGTGCTGCCGCCTTCCCATGATTTTAATGCATAACCGCACGGTTCATAAAGGCGATTGGGCTCAAGTCCAAAAATATGGTGCACATTAATTAAATAATCTGCAATTCTATATTTCATATCAGTTGCAATTTGTGCTGCAGAACCGTTGGGGCAAAGTTTTATAGTAATTTCGCAACCCAGTAAAATCCATATAGCCTCATCCTGGCTCATGCTTTCCGGGTGTTTGAAAGTACTGTTGGCATCGTAATGAGGATGATCCTGGACGTGCTCAGCATCTTCATCTGTATGAAGTGGTATGCCGGATTTTTCTGTTTTGCCTTCACAATAGTCACATGTCCTGTGATCTGTGTATCCGGGGTGTCCCTCTGGCAAATATCCAGTAGTAGAATTACCAAATTGCATAGCGACTCCATCCCATGTATCTTCAGGTGTAAGATCCTTATTTAATAATTTTACATGAGATTCACCAGAAAATGAAAAACCATGTGGGCGAAAAGTGTCCTGGCTATAAAAATCACATGGCACGCTCCCTCTAATAAAGAATCCATTAAAAGGATCGGCAAAATCTGCATTATAATCTGGATTTGTCACATCGTAATCTGGCCAGTAATCTTCTGCTTTGGTATCCCAAAATTCTTTGACTGCATTCAACGCATAAAACAATTCATTGTAGGTGGTAGCAGCATCATTGTTTTGACCGTTATTATTTAGTAAATAATACTCGGTTGCTAAAACACCAATATACATACCGGTATATTTGCCATGCTGCCCATAATCGGCATTTTTAGATTTGAAATAAACTGAAGCATCGTCCGGATTATTATCATTTACTGCATTAATTTTGTTTCTCACACAGATAATTTGACTTTCGCCCTGTTTTAAGCCCGGTACTACAAAATATTGTAACCTGTTTCTATAATACCAATATTTCATCATATCGGTTTGTATTTGAGAAAAAGCAGAATAAGAAAAACTAATTAATAAAAACCCCAAAATAATTTTAATGTTTCTAATTGATGTTTTCATTTATGTAGAGATTAATTTTCGGTTTAATTTAATTCGATATAATACTCTTTGCCTCCATAAATGGTTTTCAAATAAAATTCATCCTTTTTTAAACTAATTATTTCCCATTCCGAAATCTTATCTTTTCCAAATGGCCCCGTTCCATTTATTCCATAAGTAGCATAAATTTTGAAAATTTTATAATCATTTATTAATTGCCATCTACAGTTAATATCACCACCCCATTGGCCATCCGTACGGTAGCCATCAATTCTTAAATAATGAAAGGCTTCATCCTCAAAATAATTGAAATAATATTGATCCCCAAGTATTGTTTTATAGAAACTCAAAGAGTCAATTCCATCAACCCTATATGTTTTAAGAGTATATTGGCCATATATTTTTTCACATTGTTGCTCATATTTATCACAACCGCTTAGTATAGCTGCAATAACTACTAGCATCAAAATTAATTTTCTCATTATTCCCCCTTCTTTAATTCATTAACCTCATTTTGCAAATCCTTGTTCTGAGCCTTCAATAGTTCCAGTTGCTTGTTTATTTCAATGGTATAAAGAGTCAACTCTTCAATTTTCTGTAAAAGTAATGATTGTGTTTGGCCCAGGGCAACACCATTTTTTTCGACTTCACCTGCAGAAGGAACATCCGGAAGGTGTTTGTGAGCGGCAATATACTTCTCCACCTCCGAAAGTGGCATCAGCGAATAGTCTTTTTCAAAGACAAAATCCGACCAATTTGTTTCTACCACAATTTCTTTTGCTAAAATTTTACCGTTTACAGCCAGCTTATAATCAAGGCCGTTCACATTAAATGTGGTGGTGTTGATGCCAACGCAGCCATCGCTGTGAATGTTTCCGGCCACATCAAGTTTAAATAAGGCTTCATTAATATTGTCCGGTTTCCCGATTAAAAAATTCCCGTTCGGCGTAATCCTTATCCCGTTATGGCTTCCAATCGCCGGCGCAATTACCAAACCGGCGCTTTGGTTACTATTGTTATCTCCCAGGCCATCAGACCAGAAGATGCAGGCATCCCCCTTTTTTGTTTCCCAGGAGTAGCCACCGGCAACATTATTTGGACAAATAAAGACCTCATTACCATGTGAGGCGAACGAAGCCGCCTTCGCAAAAACATTTGCATCTTCACGCACTTTTACCGAAAATATACAATTTGGATAAGGGGTTCCGATACCAACATTCCCGTTTTCTTTAATTCGGAACCGTTCTATATTATTGGTCCGGATTTTAAACGGGTATTCATTACACGTCCCTATCCAGTCAAGCGTGTTAATTTGTATGGATTGCTGCAAGGCATTGCCGCCAAGTTCCCATAATATTATGGTGTCTTTGTTGCCGCATGAAATTGGTTCCGGATCATCAAAATGTGTTGGAGTAATGCTACCTGTTGTCAGGACAGGATCTTGTCCGAAACTGTAAATAGTTCCGGTCAGAAAAAATGCAAAAATCATTGCTTTTCCTGCAAAATAAAGCCGTTTGGGTTTAATATTTTTCATAACTAACATATGTTTTTAATGACCTTAAAATTAAAATACCAAAATATAAAAGTCAAGAAATTTAACATTTAATTTGCATATTGCATATCAGAATATAAGCATATTACAAAATAGGTAACCCATGATAAAAAACAACTTATAATGAATTTGCCCCGTTTTGAAAAAAATCATTTTAAGGGAAAAAGTACAAAAATGCCGGATTTTTTTTGATAAAAATTGTCCGGAATTTAAAATACGATTTAAAATAGTGACCAGCTATCCGCCATGGCGGATTGTTCGCCTTAAGTATTAGCTCCGTCAGGAGCTTAATGTTGGTAAAGCCTACGCCCAGCACCAACCTCCCGCTCCATCGGAGCGGAACCTTCTCTTTGAGCAATTACGTTTTGGTGCAATACAAAATGTTTTGCCTCTGAGCGTGCCGGGCCAACTGACAATCGCCAGGCTCAGGTGAAGTCACCGCCTGCAATATTAACCAAAGTTTCCATCCATAACAAACATTAGTTTGCATTGGTAACGTAAATTAGTTATCTTTGCAAACGTAAACTATTTATCCAATGATATCCAAACTCGTTATAGAACAAGTTGTAAAGTCTCAGAAGGAACGGCTGGCAAAGGTTGAAACCGGATTATTGAGAAAAGTAAGCGGGTATGAAAAACTCAGCAGCCATGCCTTTATTCTTAGTGGAATAAGGCGTTGTGGTAAAAGTACGGTGCTGCAGCAGATCCATGAGGCTACAAAAGCACAAAGCATCTATCTCAACTTTGAAGACCCGCGGCTGGCAGGCTTCGACATTAATGACATGAACCGGTTGCATGATATTGGCAAAGAAATAAAGGTAAAGGCTTATTTCTTTGATGAAATTCAATTGGTAGACCAATGGGAAAAATTTGTCCGCTTCCGGCTGGATGAAGGATACCGTATATTTATTACCGGGTCGAATGCGGCCATGTTGAGCAAGGAGTTGGGAAACAAACTGACCGGAAGGCATGTTTCCAAAGAGCTGTTCCCGTTTTCGTATGCTGAAATTCTTGCTTACACCAAGCAGAAAACAGGGAAAGCTTCTATGCTGAAATACCTTGAAGGAGGCGGCTTTCCTGAATTTATTAAAACCGCACAACCGGATATTCTGATGGAGGCATTTAATGACATCATTACACGTGATATCGCGGTGCGGTACAATATCAGAAACACCACACTGTTACGGCAAATGGCTGTATGGCTCATCACCAATACAGGAAAGCCGGTTAGCGGCAACAGCCTGAAAAAGATGTTTGGCATTAAGTCAGCTACTACGGTAATGGAATATTTATCGTATTTTACAGACGCCTATCTTTTTTTCTTCGTACCGAAATTTAGCTACTCCAATAAAGTGCAGGTTGTAAATCCCAAAAAAGTTTATTGCATTGATAATGGATTTATCAGTGCCAACTCTGTTTCTTTCAGTGCCGATTATGGCCGTATGCTTGAAAACCTTGTCTTTATTGAATTGCGAAGGAACAACAAAGAGATCTTCTATTTTAATGAGGGGAAAGAATGTGATTTTGCCCTTGCTGTGAATGGGAAGATCACCTCGCTTTATCAGGTTTGCTGGCAACTTGATGAAGATAATATGGATCGTGAACTAAATGGCCTCCTCCTGGCGATGGATTATTTCGGGATTAAATCAGCAAAGATCATCACAGCTTCGCAACAGGATGCGTTCAATGTTTCAGGAAAAAAAATCCTGGTGGAACCATTTTATCAGTGCTTTGGCGTATGATACATAGTCTTGTGGAATCCTGATGAAAAGGAACACCGGGCATGAAATAAAATGCATCCGCAACCGGGTCAATTTCCATCAGCGATCCGCTGCAGGCGGATAGATTTTTTAGCTCCGTCAGGAGCTTAATGTTGGTAAAGCCTACGCCCAGCACCAACCTCCCGCTCCATCGGAGCGGAACGGTCCCTTGTGTTGGCAGTTCATGCTGCCACTAAAAACTCAGTTCATGCAGCACTAAAAACCTTCAGATTCGAGCCAGGCAACAAAGTATGTGTAAATATTTTTGATTAGTAGAAAATAGTTCCGCCACCGCGGATTTATTGATTAACCTTTGGCGGATTGCCCATTGATCCACCTTGGCGGATTGTTCGCCTTACGTGGTAGCTCCGTTAGGAGCTTAATGTTGGTAAAACAAAAGTACAGAACAAACCTCCCGCTCCATCGGAGCGGAACGTTCTCTTTGTGTTGGCAGCCCGTGCTGCCACTAAAAACCTTCGCATCGGGAGGCACGCAAAAAAGTATGATGAAAATATTATTCGTTTATTGAAAAAATATCCGCAGCAGCGGATCGATTAGGAAGAGCAAAAAACCAAATCACAAAAACCAAATTTCAAACAAAACTCAAAACACAAAAATCCGCCGCCGGAACAATTTTAAAAACAAAAAACGGCTATCCTTTTTGATTTAGTTGTTAATAATCGTTTTGAATTTTTATTTTTTTGATCCGCCATGGCAGATTGTTCCACCGTTTGCGGTTTAGAGTTTGTTTATTGAAGATTGTTTGAAATTTGTTTATAGATCCGCCACAGCGGATAGATTATAGAAGTTCAAAAAAGATCATATATCATCATTCGTTAATCCTTGTTCGATATTAAAAGAATAAAAGCGATTTAAGAATAATGATTAACGATTTTTGATTTAAGAAGAGCAAAGAACCAAATCACAAAAACCAAATTTCAAACAAAACTCAAAACACAAAAATCCGCCGCGGCGGAACAATTTTAAAAACAAAAAACGGCTATCCTTATGGATTCAATTGTTTATAATCGTTTTGAAATTTTTATTTTTTTGATCCGCCATGGCAGATTGTTCCTCCGTTTGCGTTTTGGAGCTTGAATATTGAATATTGAAGATTGTTTGATTTTTGATATTTGTTATTTGATATTTTGTTCCCCACTACATTTTCACAAACTTCTTCCTCAACGAATTCTCATGAAACAAAACCCTGTAAGAATAAACTCCTTCAATATTTATAGCAAAAAGATTTCAAGAAATAAAATTTTTTTGAATTATAAGAACCTATATCAAACCTTTATTTATTGTTAAACTGCGGCAGTGGGCCGCCAGGGTGGCGGAGCGTTGGCATGCCCAGACGGCGGGCCAGTAACGGCGTGAATCAGAGAATATTAGAAAATCTTCAAAGGCGCCAACGGCGTCTGCCGTCAGATTTCCTGACTGACGGCACTACTTTGAATAGATTTTCAATATTTTCTGAGAGCGGGTGGAAGCATTGTCTGGGCTGTCCTTTTCTTTGGTTCGTTTCTTTTGGACAGCAAAAGAAATGAACGCGTAAATTTTTAAAAAAAACTGCCCCGCCTACATCTTCACAAACTTCTTCCTCAACGAATTTTCATGAAACAAAACCCGGTACGAATATACGCCCGCCCCAAGCGCCGACAAATCTACAGTATGGGCATGGTAGCCCTCCTGGCCTTCACCGTCAAATACATCCATCACCTTTTCCCCGATCTCATTGAATAATTCGACCTTCACAGCTCCATCAAAAGGCAACACGTAGGCAATGACCAGCTTGCTGACCACCGGGTTGGGATACGGCTCCGACAAGTTAAACCCACTGCTCAGCACTTTGCAGCTGAGGTTGTTGCTCACATCATCCTCCTGCAGCTCAGGCAGGAGCGAAGCCGTAACACAAATATAATTTACCGCCTGCCCGCCGGGAATCTCGGGCTGCGCATTGAAAGCGTAAGGGATGATTTCTCCCTGCATCAAAGCGCCGTACCAATGCTCATGGATCACATTCCCGCCTTCTAACTGCAGCGCGATATCAATATGTTCGATCTTGCGGCTGCCGTTGTTCATCAGGTCCGTCGAGACATTCAGGATGTTGCCGTTCAGCGTGGCCGTGGTGTTTGAAACCAGGATATCTACCGTGGTAGGCAGCACATAAACTCTGTGTGAGATCGTGTCGGGACAGCCGATGGTGTTATAAGCCGTCAGCAGCACATCAAAGATCCCCTGCAACAAATAAGTATGGTCAGGGTTGAGCGAAACATCGTTATCCCCGTCGCCGAAAGCCCACAGGTAAGTGGCCGCGCCGGTGCTGTGGTTGGTAAAGCTCACAGGCAGCGGCGGTATGCCGTATTCGGGCGAGAAACTAAACGCCGCCTTGGGTAAAGGATAGACACGCACAGGTAAGGTGATGCTGTCCACGCAGTTATGCTCTGTATTAACGGAAAGCGTTACCTTATATATTCCCGTGTCCGGAAAAGCAACCCCCGGGTTCTGAGTTGCCGAAGCGCCGATGCTGCCGAACTTCCAGCTCCACTGATCTATGGCCCCCAGGGCGCTGGTGCTGGAATCGGTAAATTGTGTGGTGGTATTCGCACAATTATCGGAATATCCGAAGCGGGCATCAGGTATCGCACCGACCACCAGTTGTTTGGTATAGGTGGCGCTGCATCCGTTGAGGATACTGACATTCAGTGAAACTTCATACGTGCCGGGGGCGTCATAAACATGTGAAGGGTTTGTTGCCGAGGTGCCCGTTCCGTCCCCGAAGAGCCACTGGTGTTCCGTGATGGTTTCCCATGGCGGGATGGACGTCTCATCCGTGAAATACACGATCTGCCCGGCACAGGAGCTGGAATTGGAAAAAGCTACCTGTGGCGACTGGTTAATTGTTATGGTATGCTCGGTTGAATCCGTGCACCCTGCCACCGAGGACGTAATGAGTTTTACCGTGTAGGTGCCCGCAGAATCATAAATATAGACCGGGTTGGGTAGCGACGAGGTGTCGTATCCGGTGCCGTAGGTATCGCCAAAGTCCCAATGCCACTCGCTAAGGTTGCCAAATGGGCAGAACGTGAGATCCGTAAAAGGCACTTCTTTGCCGTTGCAGCCGTTATACGGAAGAAAACTTACCGCAGGCATGGAATACACGATGATGTTTTTGGAAAACTTTTTCACGCAACCCGAATCCGTTGTTACGGTGAGGTGCACCTGGTAAGGCCCCGCGTGCGCATACAAATGTACAGGATCCTGTACCACCGACGTATCGTTATCTCCAAACTCCCAAAAGTAAGAGGTGATAGTGGAAGGAGGAGGCACGGTGGACTGGTCTGTAAAATGCGTCTCGTTCCCAAAACATACCGAATCGCTGATGAAAGACACCACGGGCATGGCGCCGATGATATGAAGGCTTATTGTGTCAGTGGCGGTGCACCCGTTAACGTCTGTAACGGTGACTGAATAATCCGGCGAGGTGCCCGGCGCGTCGGTGATGGAAAGGTAGTTGTTTCCGGTGCTATTGGACCATAGATAACTCGTGGCTTGTTGTGCTCCAACAGCAAGGGTTAAAATATCGCCCTGACAGACATTCTTATCCGGTCCAAGCGAAGCCTGAACAGCAAAAGAATCGGCGGTAACGGTAAAAGCCATCGTCCGCTGGCAGCCTATGGTATCATAAACGCTTAAGGAGTAATTGCCCGGCTGGGTAATGGTAAAAGTTTCTGAAGTGACACTGTCGGGTAGCCACAAATAATTGTAAGAACTGCCGAGGTTGGCCGAAAGCGCCAATGAACTACCTAAACAAAAAGCTGTATCCTGAATCATAAATGATGGCAGATTAACGAGCACGTCATCATGAGAAAGCTGCCCGAAAATATTGGTAGCTGTTACCGAATACTGGCCGGATTGGGTAATGCT
>DAOQAT010000014.1:0-54128 GCA_035354195.1 Bacteroidales bacterium
ATTTTCGGGTTTGTAAGTCCATAGTTGTAAATTGTCCTGTAAAGATACAAAAAATTATGTTGTATTTTTTGATTCAGATAGTGAAGGGTAAAATTATAATTTTTTGCTATTTCTCCAGAATATTTATAAAAATCTTTTCTTAACTCTATTCGGCTATGTTGGGACATTAACCGTCGTCACAAAATAGGCTTTGCCTGTTCTAAAATAGTTATCTTTGAAATTATTTGTGTAAATGGCTAAAAGAATATAACCATTTAGGTAAGTGCCTAAAACTTTCGACAAATTAGCATTTTGCTTTCGACAAATATTCTTGAAAAGGACGAAAATAAATCTATCCATGACAAATTAACTTATCACTATTATCATGAAAAAAATATTAAATATTGGTGGAATAATATTGTTTATCCTAATAATAATTACAATAATTGCAAAATACAGTTTTAACAAAAATACTATAGAAAAGAATCACAAGTATTCAATATGCACAGTACAACGCTTTGAAGGTGTTAAGGGTGGTTTCAGTGTAGGTTATTCATTTTTTGTTCTAAATACTGAATATGTAGTTGGCGAAATTGTTCAAGATGGTAATAAAAGCGTTGTGGGTAATCGCTTCTATGTAAAATTTTATCCACCAAATCCAAAGAACTCAGAAATCCTTTTAGATAGGCTGGTTCCCGATAGTATAAAAGAAGCACCACCACAAGGATGGGATAAAATTCCGGAATAACCTTTTTTATGAAAATAAACTTCGATTCACAAGTCTCCCAATTCATCTAAGTTTGCACCATAGTCGTTTCCATAATAACCTGCTTTGCCTGTGGTAACATTTTATTATTAAAGTAATTCAGTATTATAATTTGCATGAAATGGACAATCGCTTTTCGAAATATTTTGACGAAAGCCTTAAAAATATACCAACTTACAAGTGGTGATATTTTCTCTGTTTTATAATTACATAATCAGATTTTTTTGATTATATTTGTTTTCAAATTAAATAAATGCAAAAGTTTCTTCTTTTTATTGCCTTTATTCTATTTAGTTTTTCAGCCATTTCTCACGAAAAAGATTCGGTTACCTCTAAACATTTGCGCTTTATTGAAAACAAGGGGCAATGGGATCCGAAAATAAAATATAAAGCCGACCTGAACGAAGGGTACCTCCAGTGCCTGCAAAACAGCCTGCAGTTTGTTTTCCGCGACCAGGCACAATACGACAGGCTTTTATCCTACAAATTAACCCCGGCAAACAAACAGGTGACCGTTGATCCTTCTGAATTTATTATCAACTACCATGCGTATTCGGCCAACTTCATCAATTCCAACAAAAATGTTGAAATAATACCTTCAGAAATTGGCCCGGATTATTCAAATTATTTTCTCGGAAACGACAAATCCAAATGGAAATCGAACGTCCACAATTTTAAAAAAATATCCTACGTCAACCTGTATGACAATATTGACATGGAGTTGCTCGAGAATAACCAATTGTTGAAATACCAGTTTATCATTCACCAGAACGGAAATCCGGACAAAATCAGCATTGAATATGAAGGTGTGAATGACATTTCGATCCAGAATCGGAACCTGATCATCAAAACAACCGTTAACCAGGTTACCGAGCTTGCACCCGTAGCTTTTCAGGTGATCAACGGCAGCAAAAAGCCGGTTCCCTGTAAGTTTGTGTTGCGCAAAAACCGTGTGAGTTTTGAGTTCCCGGAAGGGTATGATAAGGAGTTTGAAGTGATCATTGATCCGGTGCTGATCTTCTCCACGTTTACCGGGTCAACAGCCGACAACTGGGGGTTTACGGCCACCTACGATGAACTTGGAAATACTTACTCTGGAGGAATTTGCTTCGATGATGCGCCCTATGATTTTCCTGTTTCCCCTGGTGCCTATCAGGTAAATTTTGCCGGTGGGGAAGGATCATACAGGGGTGGATGCGATATTGCCATAATTAAATATGATTCCTTAGGTCACAACCGCATTTATGCAACATATCTTGGAGGTGACCGTAATGACTTACCGCACAGTATCATTGTGGATTTGAACGGCAACCTCCTGGTATTCGGCACTACGGGATCTTCCAATTTTCCTGTGACTGCAAACGCTTTTGATCCTACCTTCAATGGAGGCACTAACATTACGTATGATAATGTCCTTACATTCAATCTGGGTGTGGATATGTATGCCGCAAAACTTAATTCAAGCGGCAACCAGTTACTTTCATCAACGTTCCTTGGAGGTGCGCGTAACGATGGTATAAATTTTTTCGCGCCATTATCCAATAATTATGCGGACGGTGCCAGGGGCGAAATAAATATCGACAAAAACAACAACATATATATTGTTTCTACTACGGCTTCGGATGACTTTCCCGTATCATCCAATGCATTTCAGCCAACTTATGCCGGTGGAGCCCTTGACGGATGTATCACCGTTCTGGACAACAGCCTTCATAGTATTATCTGGTCCTCTTTTCTTGGCGGATCGCTGCTTGATGCCGTTTACGGAATTGTGATTGATGACACCATGAATGTTTATGTGTGTGGCGGAACCACCTCGTTGAATTTCCCGACAACAAGCGGAGTTTACCAACCCGCATTTGGCGGCGGTACTGCGGATGGTTTCATCACCAAAATATCCCCTAACGGCAACTCCATCACGGCATCCACCTATTACGGATCCGCATACTACGACCAGACTTACCTGATGGACCGGAGCAAGCAGGGATATATTTTTGTTTACGGCCAGACTTCCGACCCCGGCAGTTCCTATATTCAGAATGCCATCTGGAATCACCCGGGCGGCGGGCAATTCATCACAAAATTTTTTCCGGACCTGGCAAGCCGTAATTGGTCAACCGCCTTCGGAACAGGCAACGGCGGCCCCGATATTTCGCCAACAGCTTTTCTGGTCGACTTGTGCTCAAAAATATACTTATCAGGCTGGGGAGGTTCGCTCAACGGGACAGGCGGAACCAGTGGATTGCCCATTTCCAGCAATGCGTTTCAGGCCACCACCGATAACAACGATTTTTATTTGCTTGTCATCAAAGATGACGCATCGGCCATGGAATACGGGACATATTTCGGCGGGCCTATCAGCGCCGAACATGTGGATGGCGGAACTTCAAGATTCGACAGGAAAGGAAAAATCTACCAGTCGGTCTGTGCAGGATGTGGCGGCAATGACGATTTCCCAACTACTCCCGGCGCCTGGTCCAACACAAACAATAGTGCTACCAACTGCAACAACGGCACCTTCAAATTCGATTTCATGCTGCCGGTAACCATTGCGGATTTTCTGCTGCCGCCGGTCATCTGTATTCCGGATTCCGTACATTTTATTAATACCTCGTATTCCGGCGGCGTAGGCATGACATACGTTTGGGATTTTGGCGATAATACTACTACCTCGACCGCCACCAACCCGGTGCATTATTATCCAAACTCAGGATTATATACCATTACGCTGGCCGTAACCGACACAGGAACCTGCAACTTTTCAGACACCATCGCTAAACAAATCCTGATTTTATCAAATTCCAGCGATACCATCCCGACAAAATTCATATGCGCCGGGGATTTTACCCAGATTGGAATCCTGACTTCCGGAGACACTTCGTTAACTTACGACTGGATCCCGGCATCTTACCTTTCCGACCCGCACAGTTGCAATCCAATTGCCAATCCGCCTACAACAACAACTTACACCTTACTGATCTCCAATGGTGTCTGTACCGATACCCTGCGCCAGACGGTTGCCATTTTTATGCTTAACGCGATTCCAAGCATCGACACCACCACATGTTTCGGAGACGTTGTGATTACAGTGCCAAATGATCAGGGCGCCAATTTTTTCCATTGGTCCTCAAACCATGATTTCACCGACTGGCTGAACAGCCCTTCATCTAACCCGACCTTGTCCACAACCATTACAACTCCCGGATATTTTTACGTACAGGTCAGTAATGGCTATTGTACCGTTGTGGATAGTATTTACGTCGGTTTCGTAGTGGTGCTGGATTCGCTTGGGTATACCACTCCGTCCTGCAATGATTCCTGCGATGGCAGCGCTTCGGTGCTGGTAAACACCGGAAACCCGCCATTTTCATTTCTGTGGAACAATAGTATGACTAACGATACCATATCGGGCCTTTGCGCAGGCACATACTCAGTAACCGTCACAGATGCTTCAAGTTGTATTTCCATCTCTTCGGTTACCATTACCGATCCGGATCCGCTTAATACAACGGTACAGATAATGAACCTCCCGTGCGACGAAGCCTGCGTGGGCAATATCACCCTGATACCTTCCGGAGGCACGCCCCCCTATTCCTTTTTATGGAGCAACAATGAAACCTCAAACCCGCTTGAGAATTTATGTGCAGGCATATATGATGTAACTATAAGCGATTCCAAACTTTGTCAAATCTTAAATTCTTTTACCATCATTGTTGATTCCATTTTTGCGCATGTAAGCGTGTATTCCGATAAAGACACCATTTATCAGGGGCAGTCTACCGGCCTGCATGCGACCAACATACCGAATTGCACCTATTCCTGGTATCCTGCCACCGGCCTGGACAACCCGAATTCTCAAAACCCCATTGCCAGCCCTAATGAGACAACTACCTATTATCTAACCATTTCCGACCAATATGGATGCATTTATACGGACACCTTAAAAATCATTGTGCTGGAAGTGTTTTGCAACGAAACGTATATTTACGTCCCCAATGCATTTACACCTAACAGCGACGGAAAAAATGACGTGCTTTATGTGCGCAGCAAGATGTTGTCAGATTTTAATTTTCTGGTTTACGACCGCTGGGGCGAAAAAGTATTCGAGACCAGGGATGTGAATAACGGTTGGGATGGGAAATACATAGGAAAAATGTGTGACCCCGGCGTTTTTGTGTATTACCTTGACGCCACCTGCCACAACAAACTTACTTACATAAAAAAGGGTAATGTCACGCTGATAAGATAATAAAGACCTTATTTCCATCTTCTTTTTACCCATGGCCAATGGCAAATGCCAAATGGCTTAGTGGCTTAGTGGCTATTGGCTATTGGCTCGTGGCTTAGTGGCTAATGGCTCGTGGCTCATGGCTCGTGGCTTAGTGGCTAATGGCTCATGGCTAATGGCTTAGTGGCTTAGTGGCTATTGGCTATTGGCTATTGGCTATTGACTCGTGGCTTAGTGGCTAATGGCTATTTCCCTACCTTCACCTTCTTCACCGAATCGATCACCGTTCCGTCGACCCACTTGATCACGGCAACAATTTCGTCCTCGTATTCAATCTTCTCAGGTACACCGCAAATGGCTTCGGCTTCCGCCTTCAGTTCCTGAATTGTTTTTATCGGAAGTGAAGTGTTCTTCATCTTTTCGATAAGATCCGTGCGTAAGGGATTGATCGCAATCCCGCGTTCGGTAACGATCACATCGATCAGTTCTCCCGGCCCGCAGATGGTGGTAACTTCATCAATGATTACCGGTATCCTGTCGCGGAACAGGGGAACCGGAAGTATGGTACATTTTGAGAACAAGCAGTTTTGCCACCCGCCTATTCCGTGCAGTAAGGTTCCGTCTGAATGCGTTACCACATTGGCGTTAAAGTTTACATCAACCTCGGTGGCGCCTAAGATCACCACGTCGATCATGGATGCAAAGTTTCCTTTTCCGTGGTAGTTATAACTTGTGAAAGGGCTGGTATTGATATGCCCCGGGTTTTCACGCATGGAGCGGACTCCTTCGAGGTCGAAGGTCTGTCCGTCGAGAATGTAATCCACCAAACCTTCTTCCAGCATCTGAACCAGGTACTTGTTGCTGCCACCGCGGGCAAAACGTGCTTTCATGCCACGCTGGCGAAGGATATCAGCAAAATAAATCCCTATCGAAAGAGCGGTACCGCCGGCGCCGGCCTGAAATGAAAACCCGTCATGGATGATGCCCGCTTCATCGCAAAACTGGGCGGTCCACTCAGCCAAGAGCAAACGATCGGGGCTTTTGGTTATTTCGGTGGTACCGGAAACAATCTTTTCAGGGATGCCAATTTTGTCCAGCACAACCACATAATCCACATAGTTGCCATGGATCTGCCAAGGAATGCATGGAAATGGGACTAGGTTATCTGTTACTACAACAACTTTATCGGCATATTGTGAGTCGGCAAGGGCAAAGCCAAGCAGTCCGCAGGCTGCAGGTCCACGGTCGCCGGTAGCATTTCCGAAGGCGTCGGCTGTAGGGGCAGCAATAACCGCAATGTCAATATGCACATCACCGTCCTGCACAGCCTGGTACCTGCCGCCGTGCGAACGCAGTACGCCCAGGCCTTTCATTTTCCCTTCTGATGTAAACCGTCCGAGGGAGCCATTCATGCTGCCTTCAATATGGTGTATGGTTCCGTCCTCCAGATATTTTGTCAACGGGGAATGGCATTCAAAGGATGCCGACGGGAACCACACCAGGTCTTTTACGCCCAGTTCTGAGGCAATTTCAAAAATTTGTTGTGCGATGAGGTCGCCATTACGAAAATGATGATGTGTCGAAATGGTCATTCCGTCTTTGATGCCGCACTTTATCAGCGCCTCTTTCAAAGAATCCAGCGATTTATTTCCATCGGCCGGGTAATCGGCACAACTGGCGATTGCCGGAGCGTGTTTGGTCCCGGTCGGTTTGTATTTTCCGACACCCATATAAGGAACGGCAGGTTTTCCGTTGATTATAGTCGGGACTGTTCGTCCAATAGCATTTACTACTAATTTATCGTATTTTTTCATAGTCTTCTTCCCTTCATTTTATAATACTAGCTGATTTTCAATACACTATAATCCTGTCCACCGTAATAGGTATGTTACAGGTTTTGCGAACTTTTTCAATTTCTTCAGCAAAATATTTTTTATTATCCAAAAATAATAATTATTTGCTAATTAACAAACATTTTAGCATTTGCACAAATATTCCTTACTACGCACAGCCTTTTGCTTCTGTGAATTATACATGTTACGCAGAATAAATCATTGACTAAAACCGGTCACTTTACTTTTCGCACAGAATCGATTATGGTACCGTCAACCCATTTGATCACCGCTACAATTTCATCTTCAAATTCAACCTTTTCCGGAACTCCGCAAATTGCTTCAGCTTCAGCTTTCAGTTGTTGGATTGTCTTTATAGGCAAAGAAGAATTTTTCATCTTTTCAATGAGGTCGGTACGTAATGGATTGATAGCAATACCTCTTTCGGTAACAATTACGTCAATCATTTCACCTGGGCCGCATACCGTGGTTACTTGATCAACCAGCACCGGGATTCGGTCGCGGAAGAGCGGAATGGGTACAATGACGGTTTTAGCATGCAGACAGTTTTGCCATCCGCCAATACCATGGAGTAGGAGTCCATCGGAATGTGTTACTACGTTACCGTTGAAATTTACATCAATTTCGGTAGCTCCCAGAATCATGATATCTGTCATAGAGGTGTAATTGCCTTTGCTGTGGAAATTGTATGCCTGAAAAACAGACAAATCTATATGACGGTCGTTTTCCCTTGCCGACCTTACCGCTTCGAGGTCGAAAGCCTGTGCATCAAGGATATAATCGAGCGTGCCGCCTTCCAGCATCTGCACCATATATTTGGTACTGCCACCGAATGCAAAACGCGCTTTTTCGCCACGGGATTTCAGAATCTGGTCCAGGTAAACACCTACAGCCAGTGATGTTCCGCCAGCACCCGACTGCATGCTGCATCCTTCATGCAGCAGTCCTGCTTCATCACAAAAACGGGCAGTCCACT
This sequence comes from Bacteroidales bacterium, assembly GCA_035354195.1. Lineage (GTDB taxonomy): Bacteria > Bacteroidota > Bacteroidia > Bacteroidales > CAIWKO01 > CAIWKO01. Next base: position 7,803 of record DAOQAT010000014.1, read on the forward strand.
CAGCGAGCAGAAGACGGTCGGGGCTTTTCGTTACCTCGGTAGTACCGGAAACAATTTTTTCAGGAATACCGATATGGTCCACCACCACCACATAGTCTACATAATTACCCTGTACCTGCATGGGCATGCATGGAAAAGGAATGAGGTTATCGGTAACCACAATCACTTTGTCGGCATACATATAATCCGCCAGAGAATAGCCCAGGATGCCGCAGGCAGACTTTCCGCTGAGCGCATTGGCATTGCCAAAAGGGTCGGCCACCGGGGCGGCTATCACAGCAATGTCGACATGTACTTCCCCGTCCTGTATGGCTTGCACACGGCCTCCATGAGAGCGTAACACGGCGCAACCTTTCATTCCGCCTTTACTGGTGAATTTTCCCAGCGGACCGTTCATAGATCCTTCGATGCGGTTTATGGTACCGTCTTCAAGGTATTTAATAAGTGGTTCGTTGCAGGGAAATGATGCTGATGGAAACCAGACCAAATCCTTAACACCCATTTCGTGGGCTATATCAAAAATGGTATTACTTACAAGGTCTCCGTCGCGCAAATGATGATGTGTACTGATGGTCATACCATCTTTCAGTCCGCATTTTTTCAAGGCTTCGCTCAGCGATGCAAGGGTTTTATTCCCGTCATCGGGATAATCAATACAAGTAGGAATAGGCGGCGCATATTTTACTCCGTTGGGCCTGTGTTTTCCCACGCCCATAAAAGGCACAGCAGGTTCTCCGTTGATGACGGTCGGTACCGTCCGGCCGATGGCATTCACAACAAGTTTATCATATTTTTTCATTGTCTTCTTCTCTCCAGTTTTTTGAAATTTTTCCTGTTGAAATGGCAAGGTTAATGGTCTTTTGCGCGCGTTTTACCACGGGGGCATCGATCATTTTTGTGCCTAACGAAACAACGCCCAGGCCTTTTTCTTTTGCTTCCATAAAAGCATTGACGATTTTTTTCGCCTTGGCTATTTCCACATCATCGGGTGCAAAATTGTCATGTAACACCTTGATCTGTCGGGGATGTATACAACCCATGCCGTCAAATCCAAGAGCCTTCGACCTGAGGACATTTTGTTTAAGCCCGTCCATATCAGCCACATCGGAGAATACGGAATCTATGGCCTGTATTCCGGCTGCTTTGCATGCATTGACAACCATGCTGCGTGCAAAAAACGACTCGGTAGCTTCAGCGGTGCGCCTGACTCCCAGGTCGGCGGTATAATCTTCGAGGCCGATAGCAAGCGCCACAACATTTTCAGCAGCGGTGGCAACCTCGTATGCTTTAATAACGCCCAAAGCGCTTTCGATTATCGGCATCAGCCATATATTTCCAGTAATCTTACATGTTGCTTTTATCTCATCTATCCTTTTGTTGACAAGGTGTATCTGCTCAGCGCTTTCGCATTTCGGTATCAAAAGCAGGTTCACATTATGCGGCACAATAAAATCAAGGTCTTTCAGACCCTGTGGCACCTGATTGATACGGACCATACGTTCGGCGCCATAAAAATCGAGGTTGCGCAATGCATTGCGAACCAGGAAGCCAGCCTCAAATTTTTTATCGGGAGCCACAGCATCTTCAAGGTCAAGGATAATTCCATCCGGATGATGTATCCCTGCATTGATCATCAGGCTGGGGGTATTGCCCGGCAGGTACAAACGGGATATTCTGTTTTTATCCTTCTCGGTCTGATAATTATTTTGTCCTAAAAAAGGAAAAAGAAATTCTTTGTCCGTTTTTATAAGCTTTTTAACTGCTGCTTCCAGGCGGGCTGCGACCACAAATGGAAGCGCTCCGGAATCATCAATTACTACCTTTGCATTTTTGATTTCAAAAAACTCAAGGATTTCTTCAACTCCCTTTCGGATTGATTTACCATAAAGTGCATTCACTTTACTGACCAGTTCAATAGTAATCCCACCGGAATTGAGCAGTTCCAGGCTAATCTGGCAATCAGACCGGACACCCTTGCCTTTATTTCCAATCGTAACTGTTTTAGTTTGTTCCATAGTTCTGTTATTTATTAGCTTCACAAAATTAGTCATTCATTAAATATTATTGAATTAATTTTTGAAATTGTTTTTATAGTTGCTAAAGGACTTTTTAACACTATTAGAAAGAACTTCATAAAAAAACAGTACTTTTATGGTATGTTTTTTGGAAGCACCACCCCAAAAAAATCAAAATCATGCGACCCACGTTATTAAAGCTCTTAAGTTTGTTTGTTTGTTCGTTTTTCTTTATTTTCGAATCACAGGCTCAATGGTCGGAGGAGGAAGTAGAAAAAAAAGGTTATATCAGTGATGACATTATGAACATCATTATCAGTCACCTGCCTGATGGATGGAATTTTGCCGATGAAGATGGGTACTTTATTTTTCAGCGAAAAGATTCCATATGGGAACTGGCAGAAAGTGCATCCAAAGTAACCGGAGAAAAGAAAGCGGATAAAAACAAGCGCATCCAGGCTGAAGGTAAAAAAACCATCGCCAAAATAATTCTTAAGTATGAAAAGAAATGGGATTTTATTAAAATTCAGGAAGCCACAATCTCAAACCAGAAAATCGATAATGAAATAGTCAATCTGGCACAAAAACATAAAATTTCAGGATTAAAAGATTTGAAACTCAGTTCAAAAGAAGGTATTGTATACACGCCTAAAACTGAAAATGATAAAAAAAGGATAGCTGAGTATTATGCAGAAAAAAAACAGTTGGAAGAAAAAATCATCCGACTGCCGGAAATGAGTTCACAGAAATACAGTTTGTTTATTATATCAAAATCAGGCGGGAATGATGAATCCCACATTATTTTTCCAGAGGAGGCGTCACTGGAAATGTACACCATTTTGTCATTGTGCCGGGAAGTATGCGGAAAATAAAAGGGCTGACATTTTTCATATCAGCCCTTTTACCATCAGTAATTTTAAAATTAACCTTTACCCTGACCAGCCTTTACCTTATCTTTTGGAATTGGTTTATTGTTAGTCGGAGTAGTTTTTGTAGGTTTTGTTCCTTTCTGTTTTGCAACAGCGGCCAGAGAATCAGCAACTTTTTGAGCAGCAACTGCGATAGAATCAGCTTTTGCAGCTTCAGCAGCAGCGATAGAATCGTCAATGGCTTTCTGAGCAGCAGCGATAGAATCAGCTTTTGCTTTTTCTTTTGCAGCAATTTCTTCAGCGCTCGGTCCACAAGCTACAAGAGCTGTGAAACCAGCGAGCACTAAAACTGAAAATAATTTTTTCATTTTTTTTAATTTTTGGTTATTAATTCGAGAGCAAAATTAATAAAAAAAACAGGAATATGTACAAAAAACTTTTTTTTTTACTTTTTTACCTGCTATGGGTATAAAATAAAAGAGGCGGAAAATTTCCGCCTCTTTTAAAATTACAAGTAATCGCTTACTTCTTTTTTGCTGGAGTTGCTTTTGCGATTGAATCATCAATAGCTTTCTGTTTTTCAGCAGCAGCAATTGAATCAGCAGTTGCAACAGCTTTTAATGAATCAGCTGTAACTACAGCAGCGATAGAATCAGCTTTTGCTTTTGCTTTTGCAGCGATTTCTTCTGCGCTAGGTCCGCAAGCTACGATAGCTACCATACCAGCGACTACTAATACTGAGAATAATTTTTTCATTGTTTTGGTTTTAAATAATTGATTTTGGGTTACAAAAGTAATACATTATTTTTAAAAAAAAAGTTTTTTTGAAAAAAAATCGGATTTATAATTATTTTTTATACTTTTGTAGTGATTAAACAATTATTAGTTTAAATAACACTTTATTAACCAAAACAAAAAATCATGAAAAAGATTACTTTAGTTTTTGCTTCAATCGTATTGGTTGCTGGCATGATTACCTTTTCAGGATGCCAAGAAACTGACACTGGCACTCCGGTCATTACTTTAACAAACGATGATGAAGCTCATAACCGGGTTGAACAATTCAGTGTGGCCAACTACACTGATCCGGGCGCAACCGTTGTTGATGATAATGACAAAGACCTTGTTGCCATTGCCTCCGGTTCGGTTAACATGAATTCTGCCGGCGAATATACAATTACCTATACAGCAACTGATAAAGCCGGAAATTCTGCTGAAGAAACCAGAACTGTTACTGTTGACGGTGGTTTGTATCTTGCAGGAAGTTTTTTAGTTGAAGATTTTACAGGTACAACATCTAACGGCACTTATCCGGAAACCATCACCGCTTCATCGGTTAGTTATAACAGAATCAATTTTACCAAATTTGCATTCTATGTGAACGGTACTGTTTATGGAACTCTTTCCGGTACCACTATCACCATCCCGGCACAAACCGTAACCTGCGGAAACCCGGCTGCTGACAGACTCTTCACAGGTACAGCTACCTATAACTCAGCCAACCAAAATTTCACACTGAATTATAGCGAAACCACCAATGGAAATACTATCACAGGTCACGGTGTATATACCCTGAACTAAGAACAATATTTGTTTTCAGAAAATCCCGGCTGTTTTCACAGCCGGGATTTTTTTTATCCGGAAAAAAAATAAAATCGTACTTTTGACATTATTATTAATACTAGTTTCAAACTACAACTAAATGAAAAAATTCACTTTATTACTTTTTATTGCCTTGTTGTGTGCCAGCTCATGTAAAAAAGATGACACCACCCTTCCCGTCATTACATTACAGGGAAACAACCCTCAGGTGGTGATCTTTGGCACGCCCTATTCCGAAGCCGGCGCTGTAGCCACAGATGATATTGATGGCACCCTTACCGTTTCCATCACGGGAAGTGTAGACACCCTTTCAGCAGGAGAATACACCATAACATATTCCTGTGAAGATGCGGCCGGAAACGCTGTCAGCGAAACCCGCACTGTTATCGTGGATGCCGGTCCTTTTCTTGCCGGAAATTTCCAGGTCGATAACTTCATTGGTGTGGAACCTGATATCACCTATAATGACACGGTTTCTGCCCCTGACACCTCAAACAACATCCTGTATTTTAAAAAGTTTGGAGGAATCGAACAGGCAGTAGTTTATGCCACTTTGATCAATACCAGTATCATTATCCCATCGCAAACTATTTATTGCGGTACTGTTCCGGAAAACAAGACTTTTTCAGGCTCAGGGACATTCTCGTCCGATTCTGTTTTTACGATAAACTACTCGGTAACCAATGGCATTGTTGAATACTCCGGGCATGGTATTTATTCAAGACAATAACCGGATAATTAAAAAAAATGAATTTTAAGTTCAAATATTTATTATTTCTTCTGCTGGGTCTTTCATTGTTTTCCTGCAAAAAAAAAGATGAAGAAAACCCGGTAGTTACCCTAAAGGGTGATTCCTTTGTTACCATTATTCTGAATTCTGAATATACAGATCCCGGCGCTGACGCTTTTGACAATACAGACGGAACATTAACTGTTGAGATTTCAGGTGAAGTGAACCCGGATTTTGCCGGCACATATTATATTGTATACACGGCATCGGATGCGGCGGGTAATTCGGGGCAGGCCATCCGTACCGTCGTTGTCCGGAACGAAGCTGAACCATACAACGGGCCATACTCCAGGACCTCTTATACCCCTGCTGATACAACGAACCAATTATCAACAGTAACCGTTTCGACCATCCTGAACAAACGCATCTGGGTGGCGGGTTTCGCCCATTACCAAAATGCTTCCGTTTTTGCTGATATTTCAAATGACACCATCCGTTTTCCTTCCCAGACTTCACTTGCCGGCGCCCCTGCCATAACTCACAAATTTGAAGGCAGTGGACTGATCAAAAACATCAACGACACCACCGTATTCGAGATCTATTTCAGTGACTCCGTATCTGGTGTAATCACCAACGGATTTATGGTATTTAAAAAATAACATCATGAAAAAATCATTTTTTATACTATTATTTCTGTTCATGGCTTGTTTTTTTTCATGTAAAAAAGACAAATCTGATGACAAAACGCCTCCTGTTATCACCCTGATTGGCTCATCACAGGTATATGCGGAGAAAGGAACGTCTTATACAGATGCCGGAGCTACAGCCCTTGACGAAACGGACGGCGATATTACTTCGAAGATTGTTGTTTATAATCCGGTAGATATTAATACGATCGGGACCTATTACGTAACCTATAATGTTAGCGACAATGCCGGAAATAATGCGGTGGAGGTAAAACGGAAAGTGGAAGTTAAGATTTTCTGATCTCATTTTTCCGGTAAGCTTTCATCTGAGGCACCTCGTCAACTTATCTTCATCCCTGTTATTTTTAAGGAACTACAAAAATTTAAAGTTAAATTTCAGGTTTATGTATATTTGCATGAATTTTTGACGGGTTGGAATTCATGAAAAAACTTTTCCGTTTTAACAATATTTATTTCGCATTGTTATCCAGGATACTAATAATTATTATCCTGTTTACCCTGACAAGGATCCTTTTTTACCTATTCAATTCAAATTATTTCAGCACCGATCCGAAAGAATTCTTTTTCATCCTCCTGTTTGGGCTAAAGTTCGATATTTCGGCCATTGTCGTTGTGAATATCATCTATATTTTTTTTCAAACTATTCCATTTAATTTCCGCAGCAATAGAGTATACCAAAAAACCCTTGAAATCATATTTTATGTAACCAATGGCATCGCTATATTTCTGAACTGCGTTGATGTTGTTTATTTCAGATATGTATTCAGGCGTACCACTTTCGATATCATTAAATCCATTTTTATTGGTGATGATTTCAGAACGATGTTCTGGAAATATGTGGCCGATTACTGGTACATACTTATTATATGGATCGTGATGATCATACTAATGATATTTCTGTATAAGAAAACAAAACGAACCTACACCATCCACAACCGGTCAGTTATTCAGTATTTGTTAGCATTTTCATGGTTTGTCGTGGCCATGGGTTTGTCTGTGATATTTTTCCGGGGCGGGTTTCAGTTAAGGCCAATAAGTCTGGTTACGGCAGGTGAATATACCACGGCCGACAATGTGCCATTGGTCATTAATACACCTTTTTCCATTTACAGCACATCAAAAAAGCAAGATCTTAAAGAAAAAATGTATTTTGATGAATCTAAAGCTGAAAAAATTTATAACCCTGTGAAAACCACCAGGCATAAAAAAGGCCTGCCGTTACGGAAATTGAATGTTGTAATAATCATAGTTGAAAGCCTTTCAAAAGAATATATCGGCGCTTTAAACCAGGATATTGAAGAAAAAAAATATACAGGATATACCCCATTTCTGGACTCATTGATTCCACATAGTCTTTGTTTCGAGCAAATGTTTGCCAATAGTAAAAGATCTATCGAAGGAATACCCGCCATACTTTCGGGGCTGCCTTCATTAATGGATGATTCTTACCTCACGTCAGCCTTTTCAGGAAACAAGATCAATTCGCTCCCGCTGTTACTAAAAAAATACGGCTATCAATCGTTATTTTTTCATGGAGGGAAAAACGGAACTCTGAATTTTGACGCGTATGCAAAAATGGCTGGTTTTGAAAGCTATATTGGAAAAAATGAATACAACAACGACGCTGATTATGATGGAAAATGGGGCATTTACGATGAAGAATTTTTGCATTATTCGGCTAACGTTTTAAATAAAACCAGCCAGCCCTTTATTGCTTCCGTTTATACGTTATCTTCTCATCATCCTTATTCGATACCTAAAAAATATAAAAACAAATTCAAAAAAGGTTCCCTTGAGATTCACGAAAGTATTATGTACACGGATTATTCATTAAAACAATTTTTTAACACCTGCTCAAAAACGCCCTGGTTCGACAGCACCTTATTTGTGATCACATCTGATCATTCGTCGCTGGCCGGTTCTGCCTATTATCATAACAATGCGGGTTCTTTTTCGGTACCGTTGATTTTTTATATGCATAACAGCAACCTGAAAGGCAGGAACCAGGTTATTTGCCAGCAGGCAGATATTCTGCCCTCCGTTCTGGATTTCCTGAATTATAATGAGCCTTTTATTTCTTTTGGAAACAGTGTGTTTGATACAACGACGGATCATTTTTCCATAAATTATTATAACGGTACGTATCAACTTTTAAAAGACAGTTTTTTGCTTGAGTTCGACGGTGATAAAAGCCGTGCTTTGTATAATTTTATCGATGATAAATTATTGAAAAATGATCTGGTATATATACGTCCGAAAAAACGGGCAGCTCTTGAAAATTTCATAAAAGCATATATACAATCTTACAACTACAGGATGATAAAAAACAAACTGACAGATACTAATGAATGAGCAAAAGAATAAATTACGGTTTATAATAAATCCCAAATCGGGTATTGGCAGGCAAAAAAAAGTTGAAGGGTTGATTCGTGATTACCTCGATACTTCAAAATTTGACTATGAGGTGTGCTATACCAACGCCAGGGAACATGCCGTACTACTCAGCAAGGAGGCAGCGGTACAAAAGTATGATGCGGTAGTTATTGTCGGAGGCGATGGCTCTATAAATGAAGCTGCCCGCGGACTCATTGGCACTCAGACGGCCTTAGGGATTATACCCGCAGGTTCAGGCAACGGGCTTGCCCATTTTCTGAACATTTCACTAAATACAAGAAAGGCGTTAAAAATAATAAACCGTTTTTCCATAAAGCTTATTGATACCGGACTGATCAACGGACATGTTTTTGTAAGCATTGCAGGAATAGGATTTGATGCCTATGTGGCCAAAAAATTTTCGGGCAGCCGTACCCGTGGGTTCTGGTCTTATGCAAAAATCATTTTCCTGGAATATATTACTTACCAGCCAAAACGATTTAAAATATATGTGAACGGGAAGGTACTGAAAAAAAGTGCCTTTATGCTGAGTTTCGGCAATTCCGACCAGTTTGGATTCAATGCACGCATTGCACCAACCGCAAAAATTGATGACGGCCTGATAGATTTCTGCATCGTCAGAAAGCCAAGAATTTATTATGTCATTTTTTTGATACCTCACTTCTTTTTGGGCTTATTGCACAAAACACCCATCGTAAAAATCATTAAAACCACACACGTTAAAATCATTCAGTCGAAAAACAATGTTGCACATATCGACGGTGATGAGATTGACCTGGGAAAATCCATAGAGGTTAAAATCGTACCGGATTCATTATATTTGATATGTTAAAATATTTTTTGAGCGACAATTTTTACATCTGTACAAATTTCTAACATTCACAAAAACAAAAATATACATTGCTCCCTAAGCACTAACCAAAGTGGATTATCAATTAATATTGTTGATAACCCTTGGTAAAAAATATTTGAAAAAATACATTTGTTGTTTATTTTTTTATATATTTGCACAAAAAATATTAACCCAAAAAACCAGATTATGAAAAAGATTTACATGTTCATGACTTTGCTTCTTGTCAGCGGAGTGATCTTCGCACAAGTGCACAAAGGCGCTGTTGGTGCGCTCCAGGCGTCTTCAGAAATTAAGGGAATCCACAGCCTTCCAGGCAACCCAAAGGCAGTGGTTGACTCATTAAACTATGATGGCGTAAATTATACCAGCATTGGCGTTAACGGTCCTGCAACTTTTGGCGTATATGCATTTTTCCCGGCAGCCACCTTAGCTTCACATTACACTGCTGGCCATTCAATTCTTTCAGAAAAATTGTTTATTAGTGTTGCTACAAATCTTACAGCGATTGAATTAAGGATTTATTCTGATACCAACACATTACTTTATAGCCAGCCTTTTACCCCAGTTGAAGGTTGGAACAACGTGCTGTTGACAACACCTTTTCCAATTCCTGCTACCGGAGATCTTTATATTGGATATCATTTAACCACTACTGCTGGCTACCCTGCAGGTTGTGATGCTGGCCCGACAAATGCTAATGGAGATTGGATCTGGATGGATTCTTGGGCTCACCTGAGTAGTTTTGGGTTGGCTTATAACTGGAATATCAGAGCCATGTGCGGAACCGTACCCGCTGTACCTACTGCAGGTTGTTCACCGTTATCATGGGATGCCGGTACATTAATAGCACCGAACAGTGTAACTTCAGGAACCTTTACATTAACAAATATTGGCTCTACCGGCCCTCTGACATGCAGCGGAATCAGCGGTATCAGCGCTCCTTTTACCACCACATTAGTACCGGCATCAGTTAATTTAGGTGCTGGCGCTTCTGCAACTTTTACCTTTACGTACGCTCCGACTGTAGCTGGTACAACCAACCAAACAGCTGTAATTGCAACCAATGGTGGTGACATCAATATTTCACTTACCGGTAATGCAATCGATTGCCCGGCAATTACCACATTCCCTTATACTGAAGGTTTCGAAGGCGCTAATTTTCCTCCTGACTGCTGGACATTAAACGACGCTGACGGTGATTCTCACAATTGGGAATTAGCTGTTTCACCCAGTTACGCATCTCACAGCGGAGTAAATTCTGCAGCTTCAGCTTCATACGACGGTGCAGCTTTAACTCCGGATAATTATTTAATTACTCCTCAATTTACCATTCCTGCAGGTAATTATGACCTCAAATTCTGGGCTGCACCACAAGATCCGGCATGGCCATCAGAAAAATATGCCGTATTAGTTTCAACTACCGGCACTGCACCTGCTGATTTTACTGAAATTTTCAGCGAAACCCTCACCGCTGCTGACTCATCTTACAAAGAAAATGTTTTATCCCTTGCAGCTTATAGCGGACAATCCATCTATATCGCTTTCAGGCATTTTGATTGTACCGATATGTTCTGGATGAAACTTGATGATGTTTCAATTGAAGCAGCTTCCGGAATAAATGAAACCAACGAAGAATTAGTTTCTATCTACCCAAATCCGGCAAATGATAAATTAAACATTATTGCTAACAACATTGAATCCGTTGAAATTTTCAACCTGATTGGAGAAACCGTTGCTTCTTATGGAAATATAAGCATGATCAACACTTCTGATCTTTCAATCGGAACCTATATTGTAAAAGTTATTACCGATTCAAAGGTATTTACACAAAAAATCAATATTGTCCGCTAATTTAATTTAGATTCTTTCATAAAGAGGCTGTCCCAAAAGGGCAGCCTCTTTATTTTTGATGGTATACTATTACTTTTTTTGTATTTTCGTATTTTAAAACAACATGCAGACCACCGCACCACTTGCAGAACAAATGCGCCCGGCAACCATTGGGGACTACATTGGCCAGCAACACCTTGTTGGCAAAAATGCCATTCTCCGCAAAGCCATTGAGTCAGGCAACATTCCTTCTATGATCCTCTGGGGGCCTCCCGGTGTTGGTAAAACCACGCTGGCCTATATAATATCAAAACAGTTGAACCGTCCGTTTTTTACATTGAGCGCTGTTCATTCCGGAGTTAAAGATGTGAGAAGCGTCATTGAAAAAGCTACTCAAAACACTGAAAAATCAATACTGTTTATCGATGAAATCCATCGGTTCAATAAAGGGCAGCAGGACTCTCTGCTCAGCGCTGTAGAGAAGGGAGTCATCACCCTGATCGGCGCCACCACTGAAAACCCTTCCTTTGAAGTGATCTCTCCGCTATTATCCAGATGCCAGGTATACATACTCAAAAACCTTGAAAAAAATGAGCTTTTACAAATAATTGAAAAAGGCGGGAGTTTACTTTCAGAACAAATCGGAAAAAAAATTGAAATAAAAGAAAATGAAGCCTTGTTGCGTATTTCAGGCGGTGATGCACGTAAACTGCTCAACGCGCTTGAACTGGTTGTAACTTCTGAGAAAAATAACAATGACAAAATAATAATCACTGACGACATCGTACTGAAAATCATTCAACAAAATATTGCGTTGTATGACAAACTTGGCGAACAACATTACGATATCATTTCGGCATTCATAAAATCCATGCGCGGCAGCGATCCCAATGCCGCTGTTTATTGGCTTGCCCGGATGGTAGAAGGCGGCGAAGACCCCAAATTTATTGCACGCAGGATGCTGATCCTCGCTTCGGAAGATATCGGCAATGCCAACCCTAATGCCCTGCTGCTAGCTACCAATTGTTTTCAGGCTGTACAGATGATCGGCTATCCCGAATGTGAGCTCATTTTATCCCAAACAGCCATTTACCTTGCGTGTTCACCCAAAAGCAACGCCTCTTACAAAGCCATAAAAAATGCTCATGCCCTGTTCATGGAAACCGGCGACCTGCCTGTCCCACTGCCTATCAGAAACGCTCCTACCAAACTGATGAAGGAAATCGGCTACCACCAGGGATATAAATATGCCCATGATTTTGAAAACAATTTTACCGAACTGGAGTATTTGCCTGAAAAAATTTCCGGTAAAAAACTTTACGACCCACAACCCAATGCACGTGAGAATGAGCATCGCAATTTTCTAAAAACCAGGTGGAAAGACAAATACAAGTACTAAACCATGAATCCGAAAAAAACCCTTATACTGCTTTTCCTTTGCTTTTCCATGGTGGCATGCCGAAAAATTGACCCCAGCTGGGAGGTAAACATCAACGCGCCGCTGCTGAAATCCACCATGGGATTAGGAAATATCCTGCCTGACTCTCTGCTTACCGTGAATAATGATAATTCGTTGAGCCTGGTTTACAAATATTCATTTTACAATTTTTCACTGGATTCACTGGTCGATATGCCTGATACCCTTTCGCACAAATACCTTCCGCCTTTAGCCGGGTTTGTGATTAATCCGGGGCAGACATTTTTAAATTTTACTGAAAACACCAAGCTTTCCGTACAGGACGCAGAGATATCCAGAATTGATTTTCATTCGGGATTTCTGGCCCTGGAAATTTTTTCTTCCATTACAGAGCCCACCATCGTTTCTTATAAAATACCTTATGCGACCTTGTATGGCAGCCCGTTCCAGGTTACCGAAACCATACCTGCCGCCATGCCGGGAACGGTGCTCCATTTTGAAAAACTTTATGATATCTCGGGTTACAGCCTGGATCTAAGAGGCCCGACGGGACTTAGTTCAAATATCCTGACCAGCACCACTACTGCAAAACTTGACCCTTCCGGAAATGCTTATACGCTGGACAGCCTGGACGACTTTCGTTTTAACGTACGTTTTAAGGAGATTTCCATGCAGTACGCCAAGGGATATTTTGGCAGCGCTGATTTTTCTTTCGGGCCTGACACTACAAGTATTGATATTTTTCACAAAATCACTGCCGGGACCTTTGATTTTGAGAACATAACCATGAACCTTAATGTGGAGAACGGCTTCGGCGTGGATGCACAGGTGGTGTTTAACAATATCACCACCATCAACACCAAGACCGGGCATTCAGTTTCACTTAATGACCCTATCATTGGCCAGGCCATCAATATAACGCGCGGTACTGAAACAGGAAACTCTGAACAACCTGTGAATCCTTCAAAATACAGCCACGCCTTAAGCGGTTCAAATGTGCTTGACCTGATTGAAAACATTCCGGATATGATCTCTTATAAAATAAAAATCAGCGCAAATCCACTTGGGAATATTTCGTCCGGTAATGATTTTTATTATTATGGCAATTACCTGAACGCATCATTAGACATGGAGATCCCGCTGTCGCTCATCGCCAACGACCTTACACTGACCGACACCGTTGATTTTGACCTCGGAGAAAATCCCAACACCATAAAATCAGGTACGCTCAGCCTGTTGGCTGACAACGGATTTCCGTTCAGCGCGCAGGTTCAGTTGTATCTGCTGAACGAAAACAAACAAATTACGGATTCCCTGTTATTTCCGGACCTCATTGCGGCTCCATACATGAACGCCTATTACACGGTGGTTCATCCGAAACGTTCGGTATTAACGATCCCGTTGCCCGAATCCAAAATTCCCTTACTGTACCAAACAAAAAAAATGTTGCTGGTTGCACGTTTTAACACCAGTGGCGCCGGGCATTATGTGAAGATATACGATTATTACAAACTGGTCCTGAAACTCACCGGGGATTTTAATTACCTGATACAGCTGTGAAGTAATGAAATTTAAAATCAATAAAACATATAACCACTTTTGGCTTTTGGTTTTCATCATGAGTGTTTTGTCACAACAAAGTTTTTCGCAGTTATTTTATTCCGGGAACATTGATGAAAACAGGTATTATCTTTCGCTGAATTCAGAGCTGGGATTCAATTCAAACAAACTCAATAACAAATTTGCCGGTTCCTTCTATAAAGGTGAGTTCCTCGACCATTCCATGAAAACGGATGCCCTGAATGGTTTAAATACCACCTATAATGTGCTCGGTTTTTTATTCAATACCGATCTTTATGTGAATATTCCCGGCAAAAAAAACAATCCGCCGCGGCGGATAAATTATTACGCGGGGCTTGAAAACCATAACATGATGGAATTACGCTTTAACAGGAATTTTTTTCAGTTGTTTTTTTTCGGTAATAAAGATTTTACAAACCAGTTTTTAATATTGAAAAATCTTTCATTGAATTACCTGAATTTTCAACAGATCAAGGTGGGTATCAACAAGGCCTGGCAAAAAAATAACAGCAGGCATGTACTGACTGCCGGCATCGGTTTTAACAACGGCCAGAGCCTGCAACAGTATGAATTACCCTATGGCACCATCTACACACAGAAAGATGCTGAATTCATCAACCTACAAATGGAACTTGGAATGAAACGCTCTGACACGCTCAACTCAAAGTTTGGCGCCGAAAACGGATGGGGATTTTCTGCCGACCTTGGCTATACTTACCAGGACGAATCAAATTTATTTCAATGCCAATTGGAAGACATAGGATTTATCCGGTGGAAAAAAAATTCACAACATTATGACAAGGACACCATCGTTTATTTTGACGGCATTGAAATCAATAATCTTATCGATATCAGCGGGGAAACAATCTCGGGAAGCTCTGCCGATACTATATTAAACGCATTTGCTTACGCAAAAAAAAATGCAGCTTTCACCGAAACGATACCCATGAAATTTTACCTGAGTTATAAAAGATATTTTTTCAAGAGGTGGCTGTCTTTGTCGGTCAGTTTCAACCATTATTTTTTCTCGCTTTACAGGCCACAGATCCGTTTTGTACCCGCGGTGAATATCCCGGTAAAAAATTCGGTGATCAGCATTTCGCCTTCCATTGAAGCGGGCGGATACGGGCGATATAATTACGGTTTGGGCCTATCGGCTGCCATAAACAAAAAGTTTTATGTTGAAATACAAACCGCCTATTTAAATTCTTACATATTCCCAAAAAAATCAGCCGGCCTTGGCGGGTTCATTTCCATTATCAAAACATTGTAAATGAAAAACCGATACCACATATTCCTGATAGTACTTTTTAGCATATTGTGCCTTGATTTCAATGCCAGCGCGCAACCTGTTTTATTTAACCACACATACGGGTCAGGGCAGTACAATCAGGGCAGGCGCATCATTGAAGCAGGAGACCGCGGATTTTTTATTTTGGGAAACGTAAGCGCTAACAGCGGCAACTCGAACATTCACATAATAAGGACCGATTCGCTTGGAATAATCAGTTACGAAAAAAATCTGGGAGACGGTTCGATTTATTGGGCTAACGATTTTATACGCACTGCAGATCACGGGTTCCTTATCTGTGGATTGACCGACAAACTTCCTGAAAAAGGATATGACATGCTGCTGATCAAAACCGATTCGAATATCAATGTGGAATGGGAACGCCAATACGGCGGCGCAGACTGGGACATTGCCAACGCTGTAATAGAAACCAAAGACAGCGCTTATTTGATGGCAGGGCTAACCTATAGCTATGGCGCCCCGAATGAAAATATCTATATTGTAAAAACCAATTATCTGGGCGACACCATCTGGACAAAAACGTTTGGCGGCGACAGTAGCGATTATGCCACATCCGTGGATGTTTGTTTTGATAGCACATACCTGATCGGCGCTACTACCAACAGTTTCGGCTTCGGAAATTTCGATGGGTATGTTTTAAACCTTGACCTGAACGGTGATACGATCTGGACAAAAAATTACGGTGAGGAAAAAGAAGATATCATTTATTCGATTAAACAAACGCCCGACTCAGGATTTGTATTCGTTGGTTCTACCACGAGTTACAACTCCATTGAACACGAAACCTGGCTGATGAAATTTGATAAAGACAGGAATTATATCTGGAGGTTGCCTGAATTCTGGGATGTTTTAAGTGGCGACCAGGTTGCATATAATGTAAATCTTACAGATTCTGCGCATTTTTTAATCAGCGGTTATTCCACATTTGTGGATGGGTCCAAAGATTTATCGATGATTATCATGAGAGATAATGTCAATTTTAAATGTAGTTTAACAAGTGGCTCATCGTCCGATGAAGTCGGATACCAGTCCATACAAACCGCTGATAAAGGGTATGCCATTGTTGGATATTCGGAAGACCTGGGCATTGGTATGACAAATATTTTTGTCGTAAAGATCGGTAATGACTGCAGTTATTCAACTATAAATGAACATATCACCGATGTTGATGATACGCCCTACTCACATGAAAAAAATAATTTTGAAATAATTCCGAATATTTCATGTGGGGAATATTTAATTACTTTCAAAGAAAACACCGGATCAGAGAAATACGCTATTAAGGTATTTAATGTTTTCGGAGAGGAAGTATTCAGCGAAAATCCCGGAATGCACCAAAATCATTACAAAATAGATTTATCTAATGTTGCTGATGGAATGTATATCCTAATGATCTCTTCTGCAAAAAATAATGGCAGTTTCAAAATCATAAAACATAGCAGGTAAACCAATGTTTATTCAAAAGATAGTTCGCAAGGACGGATCAGTTTTCAGCATTCTGGAATTTCATTGAGTAAAAAAAAATCATTACAATTAACCCGTCTTTGTTGACAAAATCAAATTATTAAATAATTTAGATGAAATTTTCGAGATGAAAAAAAACGGGTATATAACAGTTTTTGTATTTCTCCTGATAAGCTCGCTTTTTATCTTTCTCACCTTAAACAGGCATTCACGTTCGGGCATTTTTAACTACCACAGCGAGATCTGGGGCGATAAAGCCGGTTATTATATTTACCTGCCCCTGACATTTATTTATCATTTTGATGCGGCTTCTTTACCCGATTCCAATGACACAAAAACCGGAGGCGGATACAGTGTCGATATACAAAATAATATTGTCAAAACGAAATATCCATATGGGGTTGCACTTTTACAGGCCCCGTTTTTCCTGGTTGCTCACTGGCTTGCTTCTCCATTAGGTTACGAAAATAACGGATTTACGATACCATACAACCGCGCCGTTGATATTGCAGGAGTTTTTTACCTGATGCTGGGATTGTTTTTTTTATGGACCTTTTTAAAAAAACGGAACAGCAAAATTCTGAGTTTTTTTGCCTTGTTTTTTTTAATAACAACTACAAACCTGTATTATTATGCCATTGATGAAACAGGAATGTCGCATATTTATTCTTTCGCTCTTTTCTCCGCAACAATTTGGCTGGTTGATATTTTTTCTATAAAAAAAGCCTCTCACCTATTTTTACTATCACTTTTGTTTGCCTTGATATTCGTGGTCAGGCCTGTAAATATGTTGTTCATTTTCTTCCTGTTATTATTGGAAAAAGAGAAGGTAAAAATTTGGATCACAGAACTCAGGACGGTGAAAATAATAAGAGCAACAGCTGCCCTGGTTCCCGCATTTATGGTTGTGATTCTGCAACTTTTTTACTGGAACTATTCTTCCGGAAATTTTATAACGAACCCTTACAAAGGTGAATCATTTACCTTCCTGACAAATCCACAGCTACTAAAAGTTTGGTTTTCCACAAATAACGGGTTGTTCACATACACGCCTGCATGGTTATTCATTATCGCCGGAATATTTGTAATGATCTTTACAAAGCAACCCAGGGGATGGGTTTATCTGATATTTTTTCTGGTGCTGAGTTACATGTCGGCATCCTGGTGGTCGTGGTGGCTGGGTTGCGGCTTCGGACACCGCGCTTATGTGGAATATTTAGCGGTTTTTATGATGCCGGCTATCTTTTTATGGAATAAAATATCACCTTATAAGGTGTTACAATTTTTTACAATATTTGTACTTCTAATTTTTGTCTTATACAATTTCCAACTCACCTATGTATGGGATGGTTGCTGGTACGGCGGAACATGGGACTGGCAACTCCTGTGGCAAAAGTTTTTATCGGCTTTTTAATTTTTTATGTGATCACAGGTTGATTATTTCAATCCCCCTTGTACATCTTCTCTCCAGCCGAAATTTTTATTCCGAGATGATTCTCTGCCGGCGGTATCGGGCATGAATACTGGGGATTTCCATAACAGCACAGCGGGTTATAGGCTTTGTTGAAATCAATAATTATTTCGTCACCCTCCGGGATCACCAGGTCCAGAAACCGTCCACCGCCATATGTTTGTTCGCCGTTAGTAAGGTCTTTAAATGGAAGGAACAGATCGTTTTTATATTTTTCGTCGTTGATGAGTTTCATATATTGATAAACATTCAGTTTACACACTTTACCATTGAGCGTAAATGTAGCTTCACCGTATTTTCGATATGTGCCTGTATTGCCTTTAGATCGCGGCATCTCAAAAGGTGTTTCATCCGGGGTGCGTGTCAGTTTTGCCTTAACGCGGTATTTGGCTTTAACAGGAAAAAAACTGATCTCCTTAAAACTTTTCAAACCTTCTTTGGTAAGCGGCGTTTCGGCCGTATCAGCAAACTCCTTGTTCATGTTTTTTCTGAAATTCCTGTTGTCGTCCATGATCTCAGCCCTGCTCCATTGGGCAAAGCCCTGAAAACAAAAAAACGAAATACAAACAAAAAAAATGAAACGGTAAAAAGTGCCGGATGTTTTCATGGTGGAATTTTATTACTCAAAAATCAACAAAAGGATGGAAAAAATATCGATGATGACCAGCGTGAGGCTGACTTCCCTGAATTTTCCGGTGATAATTTTTATCAGTGTCCACGAAAGCAACCCCCAGATGATTCCCTGCGTAATGGAATAGGTAAGCGGGATGAGTATCATGGCAAGAAAACAGGGAATGGCATCATCAAGCTTTTCCCAGTCAATGTTCATGACCGGCTTCATCATAAACACACCAACAATCACCAGTACCGGCGCTGTCGCTACAGTTGGAATCACAGAAAGCAAGGGCGAAAAAAACATAAAAGGCAGGAACAACAATCCGGCAACCACGGCGGTTAGCCCGGTACGCCCGCCCTGTGCCACACCGGAGGCGGATTCGATATAGGCGGTTCCCGATGTGGTTCCCATCAGGCCTGCCAACCCGGTAGCCACGGCATCCACGATCAACGACTGCTTTATGTTACGGGGTTCGCCATTCTTGTCTTTCAGGTTGGCAGCTTCGGCAACACCCACAAAAGTGGAAAGGCTGTCGAACATATCCGTAAACACCACCGCAAAAATCACCGGCCACACTGCCAGTTTCAGGGAGTTTACCAAATCAAGCCTGAAGAATAAACTAAAATCCGGCGCCTGATAAAAGCCCTGCCAGTTTATCAAGGTGGGTACGGCATTGGTTACCGATGAAGCATCACCAAACCAGCGGCCCACCGGGATACAAAACAACGTAACGACGATAATGCTGATCATCATCGCGCCTTTTACTTTTTTCACCATCAGCACCGAAGTAAGCAGGATGCCACCGGCGAAAATCAATGTCACCATATTCATTGGCCCCAGCCCGATAAAAGGCTCTTTCACCACAATAAAACCGGCATTGACAAAACCCAGCAACGCGATGAACAGCCCGATACCACCGGCTACGGCAAACCTCACCTGTTTTGGTATGGCCTTGACAATCTTTGTACGGACGTTAAATATCGAAAGTATAAAAAAAAGTACACCCGCCCAGAACAAGGCGCCAAGCGCTACTTCAAAAGGAACTTTGAGTCCAACAACTACAAAATAAGTAAAAAAAGCATTCAGACCCATGCTCGGAGCTACCAAAATCGGGTTGTTGGCATATAGCCCCATCATGATGGTACAAAAAGCGCTCAGCAGCACGGTTCCGGTGAGCACCGCGCTGAATGGCATGCCCGTGGCCGAAACCATGGCCGGGTTGACAATAATGATGTACATGGCGGCAATAAAGGTGGTGATACCCGCAAGTACCTCAGTCCGGATGTTGGTTTGATTTTTCTTAAGGCTGAATAATTTCTCAAACATAGGTTCCTGTTTTAAGACAAAAAAATTCAGTTCACAGAATGACAAAAGAAGGCTGACCTATTTCAGATAACCTTCCAGGGCACTTTCATAGATCGATTTCAAATCCTTTACATTGCCGTATGACACATCATCGACACGCATCTCACCTTTGGTAACATGGCCCAGAAGAGTAAATGATGCTTTAGACTCATTGACAAAATCAATGAAATCGCCTTCGTTGTCCTCATTCACACTCACGATGATGCGGCCCTGAGCTTCGCCAAACAAAAATGCATCTTCACGTATCTCACAGTCGGTGGTGATATCAAAACCCAGATTGCTATGCATGCATGATTCAAACAGGGCAATAAACAATCCGCCTTCAGAAATATCATGTGCGGAATTGATGAGATTGCTGTTGATCAGTTCCAGCAACAGATGCTGCGTCACAAACTCGTGATCCAGGTTGAAATACGGCGGTGGTGACAACTTCACTTTATGATAATTGACCAGGTATTGAGATGAATTGATATCGTTGCGGGCTTCGCCGAGCATATAGATCAGATCGCCTTTACTCTTGAAGTCCATGGTCATCATGTGGTCCTTGTCGTTAAGGACACCCAGCATGCCAATTACCGGGGTTGGATAGATAGGGACCACGTTGCCATCAATATTTGACTGGTTATAAAAGCTTACATTACCGCCGGTAACCGGAGTCCCAAATTTTTTGCAGGCATTCGACATGCCTTTAATAGCGTGGACAAACTGCCAGTAAACCTCAGGGCTATATGGATTGCCAAAGTTCAGGCAGTTGGTGATAGCCAGCGGTTTGCCACCGGCACAGGCAATATTGCGTGCGGCTTCAGCCACGGCAATTTCTGTTCCTATACGGGGGTCGGCATGAACGTAACGTGCGTTACAGTCAACAGTCATCACAAGCGCTTTTTTGGTACCTTTCAAGTTCACAACGGCGGCATCGGAAGGGCTGTTGGTCGTCATATTCTTGGTCCCGACCATACTGTCGTATTGTTCCAAAACCCAACGTTTTGAGCAAATATTAGGATTGGCAAGCAGTTGCTTGGCCACCTGTCTCATATCTGCCGGTTCCGGAACAGAGTTGATATTGAATTTTTTTGTTTTGGCATAATAGGCAGGTTCTTTTTGCTCCCGCTCATATACGGGCGCTCCGCCGCCCAGCACCAGCGATTCGGCAGGTATCTCCGCGACCAGTTCGCCATGCTGGTAAAATTTAAGCATGCCGCCTTTGGTCACCTTACCAATCTCGACACAATTCAGATCCCATTTTTCGAATATCTGGAGTGCGATATCTTCCTTTCCCTTTTCAATGACCACGAGCATGCGTTCCTGCGATTCAGAGAGCAGGATTTCCCATGCCTTCATATTTTTCTGGCGCAACGGGACTTTGTCGAGGTTAATATCCATGCCGTGTTCGCCTTTGGCCGACATTTCGGAAGTGGAACACACGATACCTGCGGCGCCCATGTCCTGCATGCCCACCACGCACCGCGATTTGATCAGCTCCAGGGATGCTTCAAGCAAAAGTTTTTCCTGGAACGGGTCGCCCACCTGAACCGATGGCAAATCTTCGGCGGAGTTTTCGGTAAGTTCCACCGAAGCGAAGGTGGCGCCGTGGATGCCGTCTTTGCCGGTAGAAGAACCCACAATAAAAATAGGGTTTCCAACACCTTTTGATGTCGCAGAAACCGTATTGCCTGTTTTTACCACACCTACCGACATGGCATTTACGAGGATATTCTGATTATAGCAATCTTCAAAGTTGGTTTCGCCGGCAACCACAGGCACGCCGAAAGCGTTGCCATAATCGCCTATGCCTTTTACCACACCTTTCACGAGACGTTTGGTACGGTCGAGCGACAAATCACCGAAACGAAGTGAATTGAGCTGGGCGATAGGACGTGCGCCCATGGTAAAGATATCGCGGTTGATGCCGCCGACACCGGTAGCAGCGCCCTGATAGGGTTCCACAGCGGACGGGTGGTTGTGCGATTCGATTTTAAACACACAGGCTATCCCCTCGCCTATATCCACCATCCCGGCATTCTCTTCCCCGGCTTTGGCAAGCATCTGAGGGCCATCCTTGGGGAGTTTCTTCAACCAGAAAATGGAATTTTTATAGGAACAATGTTCCGACCACATCACCGAATACACGCTAAGTTCGTTGAAATTGGGTGTACGCCCTAATATCTTTTTTATCTTTTCGTATTCTTCTTCATTAAGGCCAAGCAAAATTGCTGTTTCCAGGGTGACCTCTTTTTCGGATTTATCTTTTTTCATTGTAGGGTAATTGTTATTGCACAAAAGTAAAAAAATATCATGTTGAAAAAATTCTTGCCTTGAATATTTTTGAACTCTTGTTAGAGGTCAGGCAAAATAACAAGAACTGGTTTAACTCAATTTTCTTCCTTGAAAAAAACTTTATAATAATGCATGCCGGTAACATCGTCGAAGCCGCGTTCGATAAGCTCTTTATTGCCGTGAACGTAAATATGAAAATTCTTATCGAGTTTTATCACGCTTTTAAAAATACGCTGCTGCTTTTTTACTGCGGAGCCTGAAATGCTGAATTCATCAGAAATTTCCAACTCCCGTTCATCGGAAAATTGCTTTTTATAATCCTGAAAGGCAGAAACCACCTCAGGTTGCTGAATCACCTCCGAAGCAAAATCTTCCATATTGAAGGTTTCTTTTTCTTTGAAAAACTTCACCGATTTGTTGAGCATATCCACCTGATCGGCCTTGGTCACCTCAAAAGATTCTGGTAATTTTTCCACTACAAAATTTTTACACATGTTCAGCAAATTCTGTGTGTGATGGTAATCATCGTGGCGGGGGCGCAACTGCAAAAAATCATCTTTCCAGTACTGCGCTTCCGTGCCTCGGCCCATATTGTCCACAATGGCCACCAGGTACCCTTTTTCCTTTTCGGTATTAAAGATCAGGCAGCCTTTATCCAGCTTGCTGATATTGATGCCTTCATCGATGTTGGCCACAAAATCGCCATTTGATTGCAACACTTTTAAAAAAGTATCCTTGTTCTCCGATTTAAAAAGCCCCACGGCATCCATCGTTTCACCTTCGATGTCGCAATTATAAAAATAGGCCGTGTAAAACTCGCCGGCTTTGATTTTCGGATGGGTGGAATGTTCATACAGATGTTTGGCCAGATTCAGGCTTTGTTTGAACAAATTACCGGGGTTCTCAAAAATTTCTGAAACATAGTTAAAAACTTCATTGAATTTCAGATCATCCGGGTGCGAAAGGTTGTAAAACTCAGAAGATTTGAATGAACCGGTGAAATAAGCTGAAAACAGATCTTTCAGGTCATTGTCAATAGTAAGTTTTTCATTTGAAAACCTCACGCCTTCTTCTTCTGATTTGTTTCCAATAAAATGAACTGCTATCTGGTTGGTTACGAGTTGATCGAACATAAGTTTGTTTCTTTTTTTTGATGGTGAAAATCCGGAATCAAAAGTAAGGAAAATTGTGGTTTGCCCATGGTGAAAAGAATCGAAATAATCTGGTGATCACATGATGAAAAAGTTGCCAAGGGAATAACACCAGGTAAAACTACGGTTGCCTCAATTTCCCTCTCGCCAGCGAAGCGAACACCCCCAGCGTACAAAGGATGGTAAAAATGATAAATGCGATGTGGGTACTTTTCAGGAATTCGGGGTAATATTCGGGGGTGATTTTAATCTTGCCGACATTAAGCGCAAAAATAATGGTGGCGATGCCCATGCTGATGGCCTGGCCCGTGAGCCGCATGGTACCGAGCGAAGCAGAGGCCACCCCGTAAAACTTTCGTTCTACCGAACTCATGATCGCGTTGGTGTTCGGAGACGAAAACAAGCCGAACCCGATTCCGATCAGCACCAGCGTGCCAACGATATAGATAACGGATGTTTCGTTATTGATAAAAATAAACGGGATCAGCCCAACTGCAGTAAGCGCCATGCCTATGGAAGCAACCACGCGTGGTTCTATCTTGTCGGACAACCTGCCTGCCAGCGGCGAGAACACCGCCATGGTCAATGGCTGGGCGATCATGATAAGCCCGGCATCCTGCGGATTCAAGCCTTTGATGTATTGAAGGTACAGGCTGATCAGGTATCCAACGGCAAAAGTGGCGCTGTAATTAATGAATGCCGCTGTGTTGGAAAAGATAAATACCGGGTTTTTCCTGAAATAGCTCAGGTTCAGCACGGGATAAGTTGCGCGCTTTTCGTATCTCATGAAGATCACCATGATGACAATGCCGGCACCGAGTATGGCCGAACCCGCAATGGACGGCAACGAAGAAAAGCCATAGATGATACCAAAAAGTCCCAGCATGTAAATAATGGAGCCTTTAATATCGAATTTCTCGCCTTTGGCATCGGCCCATTCGGCTTTGAGCTTTGCAAAAACAACCACCATCACGAGGAGGCTCAGGAAAGCGCTCATAAAAAAAACCGACCGCCAGCCAAGCTGATGTGTAAGGATGCCGCCAATCACCGGGCCTGAAGAAAGACCGATATACGTGGCAGCAAGATTAAACCCCAGGGCTTTTCCCCTTTCGTTGAACGGGAACACTGAGGTCAATATTGCCACGGCGGTGCCGAATATCATAGCGCCGCCCAAACCCTGAAGGCCGCGGGCTGCGATGAGCACAATAACATTAGGTGCCAGTGCGGAGATCAATGATGACAAGCTGAACACAATGATCCCGCTGATGTAGATCTTTTTTCTTCCGTAAATATCGGCAAGCTTTCCAAAAGGAACCAGAAACACCGCCGACGCCAACAGGTTCGAAGCGGCCACCCAGTTCAGCGTTACCGCATCGATGGTAAATTCTTTGGCGATGGTGGGCAGCGCAATGGTAATGGACGAAGCCATAAACGTGGTCAGAAAAGAAGATAGCGTGGTAACAAACAATGCCACACCTTTGCTTACGGTATTTTTTTCAGATTCCATCAATCAAATTACTGGTTTTATTTTAAGAAAACTGCGTAAACAAAAATATACCATTTGTAAGGATTTAGCAAATATGAAAATTTTATGTAAGTTTGTAATGAAACTATGTTATGAAAAAACTTTTTTCTTTTTGTTGCCTGCTTTCTTTCTGCCTTCCGGTTGTTGCACAACTCGACAGCTTCCTGATCCCAAAAAATTTCACCCTGGCGCTAAACGAATTCAGTATATCTGTCAATAATACGACTCTTAGAAAAGACGGGGCAAAAGATGGGGTTGGCTTTGGACTCGGTGCCTACCGTTGTTTTATGAAACAAAGAAGAGTAAATATTGTCTGGGGGCTTGAATTTAACTATACAAGCCAGTTCTGGGATAATGTATATGGTGGACATTTTTCATCAGATCATGATGTAAAAATAAGTTACGGCTGTGTATCCGCGCCATTAGATGCAAGAATAAATTTTGGTAAAAAAATAAAATTCTTTATTGAGCCGGGAACTTTTCTCGATATTCCAATATTTGCCTATTCTAAAGGAACAAGAATTTCATATAATTTCAGCCAGAATATGCTTTCACATACTATCGATACAACTGAATACAAAGGCCTTGGAGGATCAAATTTTTTAAATTATGGTTTTTCATTTGGCCTCGGCCTGCGCATCCCGGTAAAAAAATACGAATTGTTCATTAAAACAGATTACAAATATGGTTTTAATCAAGGTCATTATGGCTATGAGCATATATCGAACTGTTATCTAAGGCTGATGCTGGGTTTTAAAATCTGAAAAAAACCTGGTTATCAACAAGCGGATTTTCCCCACCCAATTTCAGCATTAAAAATTCCGGATTCCCAAAAAATTCTATCTTTGCTCACTTCAAAAAATTAATAAAT
Source organism: Bacteroidales bacterium (assembly GCA_035354195.1). Lineage (GTDB taxonomy): Bacteria > Bacteroidota > Bacteroidia > Bacteroidales > CAIWKO01 > CAIWKO01. The sequence continues at coordinate 33,853 of DAOQAT010000014.1, forward strand.
TTTGGAAATTCTCCTGACATTACTATATGCGCTGCTGTTTATCTTTCTGATATACAAGATCAAGTTCTTCCGTATTGAAGGATTCTCCATCCGGGCCGTGGCCATCGTATTTATTTTGAAAATACTGGCGGGAGTATTTATGTATCTCATTTACACCTACTACTACAGCGACAGGGCCACCGCTGATATTTTCAAGTATTTCGACGACAGCAAAGTGATGTACGATGCGCTGTGGACGAAACCGGTGGATTTTTTTAAAATGATCTTCAGCATACAGAACGATACTCCTTATTTTGACCAGTATTATCACCAGATGAACCACTGGTACCGGGTTTACGAAAGCAACATATACAACGACAGCCACACCATTATCCGCATCAATGCCTTGATGAGGATCTTCTCGTTCGGCTATTTCAACGTGCATACGGTTTTTATGTGTTTCTTGTCGCTCACCGGTTTGGTGGCGCTTTATAAGTTTTTAGCGCCTTATATGAAGGAAAAAAAACGTTTATTATTTTTTTCCGTGTTTCTTATCCCATCGGTTGTGTTCTGGGGTTCGGGCGTGCTTAAAGAAGCCATTTTGCTTTTCGGCATGGGCATGATGTTATACTCCGCCAGTGAACTGCTGAACAAAAAGAATTTTTTACGAAACCTGCTCTGGCTGTTATTTTCACTGGTGCTGCTCATTTATACCAAGTACTACATTTTTATCATCATCGTTCCGCTGACCATTGCATATGTGTGGTGCAGGCTCACCTCAACCAAAAACTTTTACCTGAAATACGGGGTGATCATACTAATTTGTGTTTTAACAGGGCTGAACATCCACTACTTCCTGCCCGATTTTGACATGTTAAAGATACTGGCGATGAAACAAAATGATTTTGTCGGACTCGCCCAATCCATGAACTCGGGAAGCCTGATCAGTACTGAATTATTAAAGCCCACACTCTCGGACATTTTAATTCATTTGCCCGTTTCTTTTTATAATACCCTTGTAAGGCCGTATATTTTTGAAGCCGACTCCTTTATTGTTCTTTTCGCAGCCCTTGAAAACATTTTAATTCTGGCGGTACTGGTGATCTGTCTGCTGTTTTCTTCGTGGAAAATAACCGACAAATCGATGTTTACCTTTTGCCTGCTGTTCTTTGTTGCCATATTTTCCCTCACCGGGCTTACCACACCGGTTTTTGGAGCCATGGTGCGGTACAAGGTTCCGGCCATGCCTTTCCTGCTGGTGTTTTGCTTTATGATGCTGAACAAGGAAAAATTGTTGAAACGCCTGCCTTTTTTAAGAAAAATAACCGGATGAAACGCTACCGTTTTTTTTTTATAGTGTTTGGCTTGATTTCCTTTCACGCCAGCGGACAAAAAGACACTGTATTCATTAACGAAGTTGTTATCAGTTCCGACCGTTTATCTACCTTAAACCCTGACGGCATCAGGCTGGTACAGATCATTTCCCGCGACCAGATAGACAAGCTTCCCGTGAACAACATCAATGATCTGCTGGAATATTTGACAAACACCGATATTAGAAAACGCGGAGCAGCCGACATCCAGTCGGATGTAAGCATCCGTGGCGGGTCTTTTGAACAAACCCTGATACTGCTCAACGGCATCAGGATCAACAATCCGCAAACCGGGCACCATAACCTGGACATCCCGGTAGAACTCAACCAGGTGGATCGTATCGAAATATTACAAGGCCCGGGGGCACGGCTGTTTGGGGCTGGAGCCTTTTGCGGTGTAATAAATATTGTCACCACAGATTCCAAAAAAAGTTATGTGCACCTTGATGCCGGAGGCGGGATGTTCGGGCTTTACGCAGGAGGTATTTCAGCAAATATCAATTCCCGGAAAACAAACAATTTCATTTCTGTTTCAGGAAAAAAATGTTCCGGCTATACCCAAAACACCGATTATTATACATGGAAAGCTTTTTACAGCGGCAGGTACAGTTTTAACTTCGGCAGCTTTGACTTTCAGGCAGGTTATGCGGATAAAGGTTTCGGCGCCAATAGTTTTTATTCCTCAAAATATCCCGACCAGTATGAGCAAACAAAATCAGGTTTTACCAGTTTAAAATATTCAACAGGAAAAAAAATAAATTTCTCTCTGGCAGGTTATTGGCAAAGGCACCACGATCGTTTTGAACTTTTCAGGGATGAGCCTCCATCCTGGTATAAAAGCCATAACTACCACCTGACCGATGTGAAGGGCGCCGTAATGAATCTTCAGTTTCATCCCAAAATCGGGAACACCACGTTAAGGGCCGAATTTTATAATGAAAAAATCAGCAGCAATGTCTTAGGAAATTTCAATTCCGACACATTATCAGATCCAATGGACAGGGACGGATTTTTCACCCGTTTCGCTCACCGGAATAACCTCAGTATTGCCATCGGCCAGTCGGTAATAGGTAAAAAGTTCAGTTTTTCGATCGGCGTCCTTGCCAACTATAACGATCATTTTGGCTTCGATTTTTGTCCGGGCCTTGATTTCAGCCTTCCAATCTCATCATGGGCTACCTGGTACCTTGCGGCAAACAAATCATTCAGAATACCCACCTTTACCGACTTGTATTATCAAGGGCCTGTGAATAGCGCCAACCCTGATTTACTAGCCGAAAAAGCGTATACCCTGGAAACAGGGTTTAAAATGACCCATAAAGGAATTAGCTCTAATATTGCGGGTTTTTACCGCTACGGAAAAAATATCATCGACTGGGTAAAAGCCCCGGACTCATTGAAATGGCAGAGCGATAATATCACCAGCCTGAATACCTGGGGCGCTGAATTAAACCTTGATGTGGATTTCTCAGCATATAATCACAGAAACAATCCCCTGAAAAGCATCAAAATATCCTATACATTCCTGTATTCGGATAAAAATAGCGGTGAAATGATTTCTTATTATTTGCTGGATTATTTAAAACACAAATTCATTTTGGATATAAATGCCAAAATTTATAAAAAAACGGGTATGGCTATCGTAGTCAATATTTCAGACAGAAATGGCACCTATACCGAATACTCTTCAGGTAATGAAATAGATTACAAGCCTTATGCTGTGTTGGATGCAAAAATATACTGGCGCCCGCTGAACTTCGACATTTATCTTTCCTGCAATAATATACTGAACGCCACTTACTATGATTTCGGCAATATCCAGATGCCCGGGATATGGGTTACGGGCGGGTTGAGCTATACTTTTAATTTTAAAAAAATATAAAAATGAATCAGAAAAATAAAATCGTGTTAATTACAGGTGCCACCAGCGGCATCGGGCTGGCCTGTGCAGAGGTATTCGCAAAGAACGGGTATAACCTGATCATCACAGGACGAAGAAATGACCGCTTATTGCAAATTAGTAAAAATATAGCGTCCGAATGCAAGGTTGAAATTCTTACGCTTTGCTTTGATGTAAGCAAGCGGAATGAAACGGAAAAAGCACTTGGAAACCTACCGGAAAAATGGAAAAAGATTGACATCCTGATAAATAATGCCGGTAAGGCTTTGGGTATTGACCTTATCCAGGACGGGAACATCAGCGACTGGGATGCCATGATCGACACCAATGTAAAAGGGCTTCTCTATGTTTCTAAATACATCATACCGCTGATGATCGAAAGAAATGGAGGACACATCATCAATATCGGCTCTATTGCCGGGAAAGAAGCATATATAAAGGGTAATGTATATTGTGCTACCAAAGCCGCCGTCGATTCACTCACAAAGTCAATGCGAATTGACTTAGTGGAACACAACATTAAAGTCACTCAGATTGCTCCGGGCGCGACCGAAACGGAGTTTTCAGTGGTCCGGCTTAAAGGTGACGAAGAGGCTGCAAAAAAGGTTTATAATGGCTACCAGCCGCTAAAAGGAAGTGATATTGCATCCATCATATATTTTTCCGCCACCCTGCCGCCCCACGTCAATATCAACGATATCATCATTACACCAACGGCACAGGCAAACACCGTGCATTATAAACGAAAGTAGGTTTTTATTTAGTTCAAATACCCTTCACAGCAGGATTTTAAAAACACCTTTTTAAAAGACTCATATATGAAAATAAAAAATTAAACACGTGTTTAATTTTTTTATACTTTTGCCTCTCTTTTTTAAAAATAAAAATTTAAATCCTATGGAAGTAGCCCGTATTTTTGATTTACTTGACCGTTACAATGAGAATTTTCCGAAAGACGATGCCTTGGCCGGGAAAGAAGAAGGCGAGTGGGTAAAATACAGTACCAAACAGTATATCGAAATTTCAAATTACATAAGTTATGCGTTTTTGCATCTTGGTGTTCAAAAAGGCGATACCATTGCCACCATCACGCATAACCGGCCTGAATGGAATTTTCTGGATATGGGCATACAGCAGGTCGGGGCCATTCATGTTCCTATTTACCCGAATATCAGTGAGGTCGATTATAAATTCATCTTTAATCATGCTGAAATAAAATATGTTTTTCTTGCCGGTGAAGATTTGTTCCGTAAGATTTCAAATATCCTTCCGGATGTCCCTTCGCTGAAAGATATTTATACTTTTAAAAACCTGCATGGTTTTAAACATCTTAATGAACTGATTAAAATCGGGTTTGAGCATCCCGCAAAAGAAAAACTAAAAAACATTAAAGATTCTATTTCAAAAGATGATGTTGCCACCATGATATATACGTCTGGTACGACAGGAACGCCGAAAGGTGTCATGTTAACCCATGCAAATATCGTCAGCAATTTTATCGCTGTTTCAAACATCCCTCCATTGACGGCCGAAGACAGAGCGTTAAGCTTTCTGCCACTGTGCCATGTCTATGAACGGATGCTGAATTATTTGTACCAGTATTTGGGCGTATCCATCTATTATGCAGAAAACCTCGGAACTGTTGCTGACAACATGAAAGAGGTCAAACCCGCCATCATCACATGTGTGCCGCGCCTGCTCGAAAAAATCTACGACAAGATTATTAAAACGGGGCGTAAACTGTCACCGGTAAAAAAGAAATTGTTCTTCTGGGCTATCAACCTGGGATTAAACTACGAACTAAATAAAGCTAACGGCTGGTGGTATGAGTTTAAACTTAAAATTGCCAATATGCTCGTTTTCAACAAATGGAGGGACGTTTTTGGTGGCAACTTAAAACTGGCTGTTTCAGGCGGGGCCGCTTTGCAACCGAGGCTTGCCAGGATTTACTGGGCAGCCCGCATACATGTGCTCGAAGGTTATGGATTAACCGAAACTTCTCCGGTTATTGCTGTCAGCCATTTTTTTGAGGACGGTACGAAGTTCGGAACTGTCGGCCCTCCGCTGAGAGGTGTACAGGTGAAAATTGCTGAGGACGGAGAGATCTTAAGCAAAGGCCCCGGTTTAATGAAAGGGTATTATAAAGACGATGCGCTGACCAAAGAAGTAATTGATAATGAAGGATGGTTTCATACCGGCGACATAGGCGTAATAGAGCCTGAAGGCCAATTACGCATCACGGGCCGAAAAAAAGAAATTTTTAAAACATCGTTTGGAAAGTATGTCAATCCCGGCCAGATAGAAGCTAAATTCACAGAGTCTCCCATGATCGACACGATGATTGTACTGGGCGAAAATCAGAAATATGCCGCGGCACTGATAGTCCCTGACTTCAACGACCTTAAATCATGGTGCGAAAATAAAGGCATTGGCTATACAACCAACCCCGAAATGATCGGTCATCCTGATGTTAAAAAGAAGTTTACAAAAGAAATAAAATATTATAACTCGTTTTTTGGAGAACCTGAACAGATAAGACGCTGGGAAATCATGGACTCCGAATGGTCGGTTTTTTCAGGGGAACTTACTCCGACATTAAAACTAAAACGCAATTATATCAAAGAAAAATATAAAGATATCATCAGTAAACTTTTCGAAGGAAATGATTTATAAGATAACTATCCAATAATTCATAAATTTGCGAAAAAAAATATTATGAAACGTCCAGTACTGTTAATTATCGTTTTTAGCTTATTCTTCTCCATAACTTCCTGCAAAGAAAAAAAGGATAATGAAAATAAGCTCGTACTTACCGAACGTATTCAATATCCTGTGTTTATTAAAAGCCCCTATGATGAAGAAACAGACTGGTGGCGCGAAAATATGGAAGGCCCGAAACGTGAAAAATTTGTAGACATCATACTTGATGCTGCCTTGTCCGGAAAGGTCAAAGCCTATGATTACATTACCGATGACCTGTTGACCAAAGCCCAGATTGAAGGAATTTTTAACAGGTCGGACACGCTCATGCTCACCCGCACCAAACCTCCGTATGACGAATACGATACCGTAATAAACACCAGGCTGGATCGAAGGTTGATACACCGTATCACTTTTTTAGAAGAATGGTATTTCGACGAAGAAAACTTTAAAATGGAAAAGAAAGTGGTTGGGATTGCCCCCGCCATTACTTCATATAGCGACAGTTCGGAAATTTTGGGTTATAAACCATTGTTCTGGGTCTATCTGGATGAAAAATATCCGATTAAAAAATAAGCCGAATTGTAAGAGCCTGTTTAGCAACATCATACTCAAAAGCCCAATACTTTCAGGCTTTTTTACGTTTTTATTTTATTGAAAACTAAACTTTTTTAAATAAATTTCGTATTAAAGTTTAAATAAATTTTTGTTTATTATAATTTATTATCTTTGAGGTAAATTGAGATTGGGTGCATAAAAAAATTTTTACATACTTAATATTTTTACTCCTGATTTTTCCATTTTCCCTTTTTTCACAAGAAGAAGAAGGTGTCGGGGAAATTCTGATCAGGCCTCAATATCAGCCGCGCTCTGAGGACCATCGCAATAAGATGGATGAACTGGGCCGTAAGCAGGGTCTCTGGAAATATTACACTCGTGAGCAAATTTTATATTATGAAATTACTTTTTTAAATGATGTAAAACACGGGCCATGTACCAGGCGCTCCACGGCTACGGGTGTTATCATCGAAGAATCCAATTATTTCAACGGCAAGCGTGATGGCGAGTACCGCCGTTACAGCCAGAAAGGCATCCTCACTTCTGAAGGCTCGTATACCGGTAACAGAAAAACGGGCAAATGGATCACCTATTTCCCTGTGAACGGAGAGAAAAAAAGCGAAGGGGATTATGTAGCGGGTAAGCGCGAAGGTGTTTGGGCCTATTACAGTTCGAAAGGAAAAATAAAAGCACAGGGAGAATATATAGCAGGTTTGCGTGAAGGGGATTGGACCTACTACAATGCCGACGGCACAGTGGCAGAAGTAAAAAAATATATTAAAGGGCAGGCCCCTGAAGAAGTGAAAACTCCGAAAACCAATGAAAAAGTCGTAGGTGGATTTAAGATGGAACCGAAGAATAAAAAGAATAATCCCAAAACCGACACCAAACCAAAAAATCCTAAAACCAATCCGTAACAGGCCAAATTAGGCTGTTACTGCCTGCAATAAAACGCCACAATCCAAAATCCCGCTTGCTTACTTCAGATTCGTAAACACCTTGTTATTCTTGCTGATATAGCTTAAAATCTCATCACGCCCCTGCCCTGTTTCTGCTGAAGAAAGAATGATTTGCGGACACTCTTCCCAGCTCTCAGCAAGTTCTTTTCTCCAGTTATTAACTGTAGTCACCATTTCCTGTTTTGAAACCTTGTCGCACTTGGTCATCACAATAACAAAAGGCAATTGCGATTCGCCCATGTTGTTTATAAAATCCTTATCGTTTTTTTGAACCGGAACACGGACATCCACAAGGACAAAGGTGCACAGCAGGCTTCTTCGGCGCAGCAGGTACGTAGAAATCATTTTTTCCCAATCCTTTTTAAGGTCTTTTGAAATTCTGGCAAAACCGTATCCGGGAAGATCTACGAGGTACCATTCATCATTAATCAGGAAATGGTTGATCACCCGTGTCTTTCCGGGGCTTGCAGAAACCTTTGCAAGGCCCTTCACATTGGTAAGCATGTTCAGCAGAGAGGATTTGCCTACGTTCGACCTGCCGATAAACGCATATTCAGGGAATTCAGGCTTCGGGCATTTTTTCAGTTCAACACAACTGGAAATATATTTGGCGGATTTTATCACCATAGCTTACTCTTTCCTGTATGAGGATATGTGCCGCTCTTTTTTACTGTCGTAAATATCCTCCACCGTAACAAGAATACCGGTTTCCTGAACATTGCCAAAACCCGGGTTAATGGCTGTTCCGAAGTTTCTCATGGTAGAAGTTAACTTCATGTATGCATTGACCAGTGGGGGGATGTTTTCGTTGAGTTCACGCATGGTTTGCATCAACAGTTTGTAATCTGCACCGTAATTGCCGCCATTAAACAGCAGTTCCAATTCCCGGACATCCGTTTTTATTTCCAGCGGTGTTATAGGTTTTACGAGGTTATCTTTGTCGGGGAAGTATTTTAAAAGGAAATACAAGATGATGTCCCGGGCTTTTTGATTAAAATGCGGGTACATGGTCACCTTACCAAAAAAATACTTGATATGCGGAGATTCAATCACCAAAGCTCCCAAGCCATCCCAAAGGTTGTCCAGCGAAAACATGCCTTTACGGCTGTTGACGGTTGGCTGGTAATCGGGCTGAACAAAGGAACGCCCCAGTTCAATGGTATAAGGAAGGTAATCTTTCAGGAAATGTTCTGAAAAATTAAAGAGTTCGGTTGTTGCGATAAAAGGAATACCCTTTTCATCGTATTGTGCCTTGTTGCACTCAATGTAGCGGTAACCTCCGACAATCTCCATATCTATCGGGTCCCAGACGATCATCTGCTCGTATGGTTTTTCACAGATATCGTATTCATCAATATCAACCGATTTGCCGGTGCCCCCTCCGCCATCACGAAAGGTTATTTCCCGCAGGCGTCCGATCTCCTGCATTACATTCGGGGCATCCTGGGCTTTAAAAATGTAAATCCTGTTGTTTCCATAATTGGTTTTCCGGAAAAAGAATTTGTCTGACAACTCTTTTTCCAAAACGGATTTTGATATCGGGGGTATGATTGTTTCCATAGTTTTATTATTAAATGATAAATTCAGCCTGATTATCTACACTCAGACGGTAAACATGCTCCTTGACCTTTTGAGCCCATTGGTTGTCTGAGAACCTTTTATCAAAAGTTTCAAACGGTATAGGCTTTCCCACAATGATGTTAATAGTTTTATATTTTTGTTTGTACATCTCATCAACGAGATAAAGCATCTCAATATTTTGCTTGATCCCGATCATTTTTCTGAAGCGCGCTAAATTATAGAAAAAATCCGAATTCCGGCCATCGATGAATGTTGGGACAATATCACGCTGATATTTACGGGCATAAGAAATAAATGTCTTTTTCCATTCGAGGTCTTCGATGATTCCATGTTTTTGTTTACGTGAACACAAGCCGGCAGGAAAATACAATACACTGACTTCTGAGGCAAAGGTATCGTTGATGATTTTCAGGTTCTGCGAGTTGCTGCCGTGCTTGTTGATCGGAATAAAAAGGTTCTTGATATTTTCAAGGTTCATGAGCAGGTCGTTGACCGGAAAAAGGATGTCGGGGCGTATTTTCCCTGCCACATGCATCAGGACAACGCCGTCGAGGCCGCCCAGCGGGTGGTTTGAAGCAATAAGGATGCGTTTGCCGGTTGGAATATTTTCAACGCCTTTCGCGTTGAGTTGCCGGATAAATTCATTGACGATACGTTCCACAAATTCAAGCCCGTAAACACTTTTATTACGCTCAATAAAATCATTGATTTCATCCTGGTGGATAATCCGCTTGAGGTAATTGATAATGAAGCCAGGTAAAACCTTTAGCAGTCCCGGTTTTTTGTTACCGATCACCTTTTCCACCTCAATAAATTTACCACCTGGTTTTATGGGTAAAGTTTCGCTCACTGAGTCCACTTGCGTCATTGAATTATGTTGTAAAGTTAAGTTATTTGCAAAGGATTTCCAAAAATTTTACCGGCAATTATTTGCGCTTGTCGATAAATTTTACCGGCTTACGGCTCATAGCTGGAAAGGCTAAACGATTTATTTCCTCCACCGGGCGGAAGATGATCTCAGGAACCACGCGTAGTTTGGCCCTGAACCGCTCTTTTATTTTCAGGTCAAAACCATCGGTCTTTTTACAGCAGCCTATATAAATGCAGATCCGGTCGGTATCTATTTCGTTGGTTGAAACTTCGACCACATAATTTTCTATCTGTTCGTAATCATCAAGGATACTATAGAGGGAGGCGGGATACAAGGTGGTTCCCTTATATTTGATCATATGTTGTTTACGACCGACCACCGGCCCCAGGCGGATGGTATTCCTGCCGCATTCACAAGGTTCATTATGATGGAAACACACGTCACCGGTTTTGTACCGAAGCAACGGCATGCCTTCCACTCCGAGCGTGGTGATGGTAATTTCTCCGGCTTCATGTTCAGGGACATGCTCATTATTTTCATCCAGAAATTCGGTTATGATCAGCTCGGGATGAAGGTGTCCGCCCTTACCATAAGGGCATTCGGTAAAAGCAGCGCTCATTTCGGTGGAAGCATAGGTTGAATAAAGATGGATCGGCCATTTTTCATGGATACGTGCGCCCAGTGTGTTCAGCGAAAAATCCGGATTACGCAAGGGCTCGCCGATGCAAACGGCATTTTTTACAGAACTGTTTTTGTAATCAATATGATTGGCTTCGGCAAATTCAACCAGTTTAAGAATAAAAGACGGCACCACCACGATGTATGAGGGATGAAACCTTTGAATGGTTTCCCAGTGAAGTTCGGGCATTCCGGACCCGACACGCACGATGCCGGCCCCAAGCTTACGAAGGCCTATAAAATAGGCCAGGCCGGCCATAAAACGGCGGTCGATGGTGGTCATCAGTTGAAATATATCCCTGGAAGTAGCACCAGCACAAGCAAAAGAAATAGCTTCATTGTAGGCAAGCCGTTCCAGGTCGTGATCTGTGGCGGCCAGCGTAATAGGATTGCCCAGGGTCCCGGAGGTTGTCATATAGTCAATAACATCCTTTGGGGGGACACAGATAAAATCATCGTTGTACCGCTGAAGGTCATCTTTGGTAGTTACCGGAATATGTTGCAGGTCATCCAGTGTTTTAATTTTGCGGATATCTATATGGTGTTTTTTGAACAGGCGCTTGTAATACTTCGAATATGCCTGCAAATACACCAACTCGGACCGCAATTGTTTTTCCTGAAACTTTATGATATCAGAAAGCGGTTTGCGTTCAATGGCAGGTATTTTAGTAAGATTCATGGCTAAAGCTTGCAAATATATAGTAGTGAAGAAAAAATCAGCAATGTCGGTATCGCAACGTGGAAAACGGCCCTATTCTTTGTCCTTGGCAATAAAATCTGCCATACTGTCCACCGTGTTTAAAATATTACGTGCAAGGTTCTGATCGTCAAGGCGTACTCCAAACTGTCTCTGGATCGCCATGATCAGTTCAATACCGTCAATCGAATCCAATGTAATGATATTTTCCCCGGTAAAAAGAGATTGGTCGTTAAGAATATCCGGCGCGTTTACATCTTTAAGCTTCAATGTATCCACAACCAGGTGTTTTATTTTTAATTTCAGGTCTTCAGTTACTTCCATATATAATGTTTTAGTACAGTTCGTTATTTTTGCAAAATTATTCTTTTTTAAGAAAAAAGGCATGTTTTCGTTATTAAAAATTTATGTAACTTGCACCAAAAATCAGAAGATTTGATTTAAAAAATTATCGGAAACTTGTCACCCGAACCCTTCAGTAGCAAAAAGAACCGATGACTAATCAAAATATAACTACAAACCAAAAAAAAGGACTATCTCCAAAAAAGCTACATTTATGAATAATTCAACCTCAGAAAACAAGAAAGACGCTTCCGGTTTAAAAAAATTCCGTTGTACTGTCTGCGGATATATTTATGATGAAGCCTTAGAAAAAATCAAATTTTCCGACCTTCCGGACGACTGGCAATGCCCGTTGTGTGGAGCGCCAAAATCAGAATTCGAAGAAGTTTAACCACAAAAAACATATACTATGTCAAAATCACTTAAAGGAACAAAAACCGAACAGAACCTGTTAAAATCATTTGCAGGTGAATCACAAGCCCGCAACCGTTATGATTTTTTTGCAAGTGCAGCCCGCAAAGAAGGCTATGAACAAATTGCAAACATTTTTGCTGAGACAGCTTTGCAGGAAAAAGAACATGCCAAACGGTTCTTTAAATTTCTGGAAGGCGGCGCTGTAGAAATTACGGCCGCTTATCCCGCCGGCAAAATCGGCACCACCATGGAAAACCTTAAAGCTGCGGCCGAAGGTGAACATGAAGAATGGACATTGCTGTACCAAAACTTTGCTGAAGTAGCTGCTGAAGAAGGGTTTACCGAAATTTCCACGGCATTCAAGATGATCGCCAAAGTGGAAGAACAGCACGAAAAACGTTACCTGAAATTATTACAGAATTTGTCGGAAGATAAAGTCTTTATGAAAGATGGAAAAGTATGGTGGAAATGCCTGAACTGCGGTTTTGTTTATGAATCAGCCAAAGCCCTCGAAACCTGCCCGGCATGCCTGCATCCGAAAGCTTTCATGCAGATAAAAGAAGAGAATTACTAAGATATGCACAGTCGGGCTGCGACTTAAAGTCGCGCCCCGACTTAATCTAAATTGTTTTCGCAAGCGTTTTAAAAAAAGCTTCTTCCCTGTCAGCTTGTTTATCGATCAGTTTCCCCAGATCGAGCAGGTGCTCTTTTTCAAAATCTCGGTTACGTCCCAGACGGGCAGCCTGTAAAGATACTTCCCGCCAATAGTCGCCTATTTCCATCATTTGCTTCGATAAGTCATTCAAAGCAGGTTTATTCATTATTTCAGCAGCCTGTTTCAGAAAAGTTGCATACATAAAACGGAAACCCGCGCCGCCTGTCCCCTGGTCTTCGAGCAATACATTGATTTTAGAAAGCTGATGCGATAAGTCTTCCGTGTCGATGGCAAGTTTGGGCCATTCCACAATATGTTTCCCGAATTTACGCATGCCCTTGATCCCCAAAAAAGGAATAGGAATTTTCAGCATATAAAAACAAGCTTTTTTAATTCCTTTTTGCACGGCTTTCTGGTAATCAAAATCTTTGGGAATATATTCCGGGTAAAATAAAAATCCTTTTGGCGCCATGCTGCCGCCTGCAAAGCGGCCTTTCAGGAGCGACTCTTCAGAAATTTCAACAATACGCGGGTGGTAACAATCGCTCACGAGGTATTTGTCGCCATTTTTGCCAACCACATTGATAAAATGCACGTTAATGTGCACCCTTAAATACTCCGGCAGATAATCCATAAAAAAGAAATCGACTTGTGTGGCAACGGGAATGCCTTTTTCTAAGAGCTTGTCCAGGCCGGCCTGTGCCTGTTCCGGAGTTTTAAAAGATTCGCAGTGGAACTTAATACCCAAACGTTTGCTCAGGTTTTCGCGGATTTTTCCCGGTTGATTCCTTACAATAAACGTTGGAAAGGCAAACCTTGAATTATTAAAATATCCGAAAAATATGCCGCTGCCGATACCAAAAACCATGGATTCGCTAATATCCAACCCGTGGTATGCCAGTTGTGAACTCAGTGTGCCTGTCTCGCAATGCGCCGACATGCGGTGTTCGAAAGGAATAGTTACATTCATTTAATTCTCTCCTCAATTTTAGTTACCACCATTATCGGGTTTTGAGCCGGATGCTGAACAATAAGATGTGCATCTTTTTTTGCTTCCTCTTCAAAATAAAAATGATAATTGGGGTTTAGTCCTGTTGATGTTTCCACGATCTGGAAAAAATTTGCCAATTGTACATTAAAAGCTTTGGCATATTTCTGCAGGTCGCTGACATGTGCTTTTTTAAAATGTTCCGGTTTCAGGTGGCCTTTTACCTTTCTTTTGCAGATGCCGGAACGGTCAGCCAGTTCGGCTACCGTCATTTCCTGGAGCACCATATAATAATATAAGGGGCTGATTTCTGCTTTCAATAAGCGCTCCCGCAACATTTTTTCCATGTGGCTCTTCTTGAACCAGAAATCGTCGATTTCATTTTCCATCATGTAAGAACCGCCTTCAACAGTACCATAAGTACCATCGTTTTTCTCCGCGTAAAAAATGTATTTCTTTTCTTTATAATCCTTTATGACATCTTTTTCCTTCATGTGAATTTTTTTTCAAAAATACATAATCCCGGTAAAATAATGGTCACTTTGGGTTTTCATTTGTAAATATTTGTACAAAAAACCCAACAGTAACGTTGAAAAAGTTACAGTCCAAATACCTGATGTTGAAGTATATAAGCCAGGGCCCCGGCGAAGTAACCAGCTAAGGCTAATAAACTGATATTACGTAAATACCAAAAGAATTTTATTTTTTCAATCCCCATTGCGGCAATTCCCGCTGCCGAACCAATTATTAATACGCTGCCGCCGGTACCGGTACAATACGCAAGAAATTCCCAAAAATAATGATCAACAGGATACTGGCTTAATGTATACATACCTTGAGATGCAGCAACCAACGGCACATTGTCAACGATGGAGGATAATAACCCGATGGCCATTACAATAATGTTTTCATTCCGTAGATTCACTGTCATCCATGAGGATAGTTGTGTGAGCACCCCTAAGGATTGAAGTGCCGCAATACTCAACAAGATTCCCAGAAAGAACAGGATGCTCGGCGAATCAATTTTGCGAAGGGCATGAACCACAGAATAAATATGTTTGTCTTCCTCCTCTTTCCTGCCGTGAATTACCTCTGTAATTACCCACAAAATGCCAAGCCCGATAAGAATCCCCATGTACGGGGGCAAATGAGTCACCGTCTTAAATACCGGAACAAGTATCAGAATGGAAATCCCAGAAAAGAACACTATGGATTTTTGTGTTGAAGTAAGCCCTGATTTATTAAAGCTGGCTCCCCTTACCGGTGTTTCGATAGTACCTTTCATTTTAAAAGTCAGGAAAATCAATGGAATGATGATGCAAATCAAACTCGGGATAATTAATTTGGCAATTATATTAAACGCGGTGATTTGCCCTCCAATCCAAAGCATGGTAGTGGTTACGTCACCAATCGGAGACCAGGCTCCGCCTGCATTGGCCGCAATGACAACGATACCTGCAAAAAGCAAGCGGTCTTTATCATCACGGATGAGTTTACGAAGAAGCGAAACAATAACTATGGTTGTCGTAAGGTTGTCAAGGATAGCGGACAGAAAAAAAGTAATAAAAGCAATGATCCAAAGAAGTTTACGCTTGTTGGTGGTGGTTATTCGGCTCGTAATTATTTCAAACCCATCGTGGGCATCCACCAATTCAACAATTGTCATGGCACCAAGCAGGAAAAATAAAATGCCGGAGAGTTCGCCAAGGTGTGCGGTAAGTTCTTCTGAAACAACATCCTTATCAGGCGCAAAAAGAATATAAACAGTCCAGCATAGGACACCCGTCAACAAAGCAGTTGCAGCTTTATTGATTTTAATAGAATGTTCAGTAGCAATAGCCAGATAGCCAAAAAGAAAAATAATTATTATGAATAATACCATTTTTTTAAATCAGTTTTTTGGGCGCCGGTTTATCTCAACCTGCAACAATCTATTTCCTTCTGATAAATGTCATCAGTGCAATCAAGAGGGATAAAATAAAAAACACGTTCAACCTGATCAGGTTCGGGCCTATGGTTTTAAGGCCGGCTTCGCGGACAAAAATATCGAGAAAGCTATCGATGCCCCAACGTACCGGCGAGATGTTGCTTGCCACCTGTAAGGGTTCCGGCATCATATAAACCGGGAGGAAAATTCCGCCTAAAATAGCCAGGATCAGCACCATGAAGGAACCGAAGATCCCCGCCTGGCTTTGCGTTGAAGCGAACGTACCAACAAGCAGCCCAAAACCGATGGCCGCAAAAGCTGAGGAAAATGCGGCGCATAACAAAGCAGGGAAATTACTGCCAATGTCGAGCGGAGGCATGCCATAGATCAACGGTAGCAGATACATGCCGGTGATGATCATCAATACCAGCTGAAGAAGGCATATCGAAGCATATACGACAATTTTTCCCCAGAGAATGGTAATATACTTGACCGGAAGCGTCCTGATACGGTTGTAAGTACCTTCGGTGCGTTCGGTGAGCATGCTGCCAGCCAGAGGGATCACGATAAAAAACATCGCAAATAAGGCAAAAACCGGGACATTGTTCTGAACCAGCGTTGGTTTGATCACCGCATTCTGCCCCTGCGCATAGTTCTCATCGATGGAAATCAGGTTGTCGTTTTCAAGGTCATCATTAAATTTAATGCCTTTCCTGATGTCTTCTGTCATATCGAATTTCACATCGCGCGGTTTCGCATCAATTTTAAAATCAGCAGGCAGGTACTCTCCCATTCTGGTTTTGAGTTCGTCGGTAAAAACGCCTTCCATCACTTCAAGCTGCTGCAAAAGGTATGTCTTTATAGGTTGCTGTAACTGAGCATTTAATTCCTTTGGCAGGGCCTCAAAAAAAGTATTGAGAATAATTTTTATCTCCACAGAAAGTATCAGCCGTTCGAGAGAACTGGTGACGGCATTTTTATAAGAATCCCGTATGGTAGGGTCGTAAAAAACGCTTACGGTTTTCACATTTTCATCCTGTGTTTTGCTGTTATCTTCAGTACTGTCGGTGACAAAGCTTTTACGAATCCGTTTTCTGGCTTTCTCTTTGGCAAATTCTGTCGCCCCTTTGTTGATCACTATCCCGATCTGGTAATTTCCGTTGGCGATCTGGTTTTGTGCCGTATTGATATCCAGTGGTTTACCGTTAATTTCTTTGATAACATGAAAATACCCTGATTTGTTGAGGCCGTCTTCAATCGTTTTGCTCAGGTACTCATGGTCGTTATCAATAAAAAGCATGTCCGATTTATTATCGTACAACTCTTTAAAAGCATTTTCCTGGGTTCCGGTAACGGCAAGTATCAACACCATCGGCATGAGGAACAGAATGATCAGGCCGGGTATGTCCCGTATTACCTGAATAAACTCTTTGGTTACTATTGCCCAGAGGTGCCTCATAATTAATCCCTTAATTCCCTTCCGGTGAGTTTAATAAACACCTGCCCGAGGTCTGTGCAGCCCGGGTTATTTTTAATTAGATCTGAAGGCGTTCCATTGGCAATAACCTGCCCGTCATCAATAATGGTGATCCGGTTGCAAAGGTTTTCGGCCTCTTTCATATAATGTGTCGTATAAATAATGGTCTTGCCCGATCCGTTGAGTTTCACCAGGTACTCATAGATCAGGTTCATGGATTGTGCATCCACGCCTAATGTGGGTTCGTCGAGAAAAATGATCTCGGGGTCATGCATAAGCCCGGCGACAAGGTTGGCGCGCCGTTTTATTCCACCGGAACAGTTTGAGATCCGCTTCCCTGCATGATGTTCAAGTTGTACCACGCTGATATATTCATCGATGGTGTTTTTTAATTTTTGGCCGTACAGCCCGTGCATTTCTCCAAAAAACGCCAGGTTCTCTTTCACCGTAAGCGTCGGGTATAACGCTATTTCTTGCGGGATCAGGCCTATAAAACCGTTTATCTTGCGGTAATGCTTGGCAATATCGACATTGTTGACGACCACACTGCCTTCATCAAATTTCAGCAAACCGCAAATGATGGAGATCAGGGTGGTTTTTCCGGCGGCATTCGGTCCGAGCAGTCCGAAAAATTCGCCCTGATGTATTTCCAGGTCAACACCTTTAAGTATTTGGTCGGGGTTTCCTTTATAGGTTTTTTTCAGGTTGGAGATTCGGATCAAAGGCGGCATAGTGCATTAAAATAGTGTGCAAATTTACTCTTTTTTGGGTGTAAAGGAAAATAATTTCCTTGGAGAGAATAATCATTATGCAATAATTTCCAAAAAACAAATATCAAATCCGCCGCGGACAAACAATATCAAAACATCCAATTTCCAAATCCACAAAAAACCGTTTAAATTTTAAAAATTTGTCCTTTAGGCAGCTAAGGATTTGGAATTTGTTTGTTATTTGTTATTTGTGATTTGGTTATTTATTTCCCAGACTTCCTATTGTTATTCATTACAATTTCTTCAATAAGCTTTGCCGTTTCTGCAGGTGCATCATGCTTTTGAAAATCACGGCTGATCCGGCTGGCATTTTCTTTATATTCCGGATTGGAAAAAATCTCATTCACAGCTTTACGTATTTTTCCGGGATTAGGATGCCCGGTACCCAGGTTAATACCCACTTTGAAATATTTTATACGTGCAGCTATTTCAGGCTTATCTTCCGAATCACTGGCAACAATAAGAGGAACACCATAATTCAATGCTGTAATCACACCCCCATAACCGCCATTGGTGATCATGAGGCTAACCTTTGGTAAGATCAAGGCATAAGGCATGAATTCTTCGATAATAATATTTTCCTGCGGAAATTGAGAGTTCAGATCTTCAACAAACTCTTTTCCTGTGACAACCAGTATCGTGGCATCAAGATGCTGCACCGCTTTAAGTGCGGGGATTATCAGCTTATCGTAATTATCAATATTTACCGAGCCCTGAGTGATAAAAATAATGGGCTTGCCGGCATCCAATTTATCCAGCCATTTATAAACCTTATGATTTGAATATTCGGGAACTACCGGACCGACAAAACGTATCTGTTCGGGAAGCTTTTTCCAGCTGAATTCAAAGGCCTGGGTGTTGAATTTAATAAAAAGCCGGCTGATAAAAATATTGTTTATCAGGAAAAAATGTTTCATGGGCCGCAGCCCGATTTCCTTGCGTAAGCAGTCGATATAGCGCTGCACGCCGCCAAAAAATATTTTGGTCGTCATCCAGTTAACGATTCTGTTGCGATGTACACCAAAACTATCAGTCCTGGGATAAATGCCGGCGCCGGGAAATGGCACCTCATCATCATAAAAAAACAAAGGTGAATTGCAGTAAACCACCCAGGGAAGTTTTTTACTTTCGGCATAAGGGATAGCGCCGGTGAACCACTCATCTGTTACCAAAACATCTGCATGAAATTCCTTGAGTATCTCGTGCAGATCGAGGTATTGGCCAAGCATATTATCATAAAAAACATGCTTGATGTAAAACGACGCATGCCTGAACAGCATTTTTTCGGGAAGTTTGGGAAACTCTTTTTTTATGGTACTATCGTGAAAATCCTTAGCATTGACATATGGGTAAAAGCTTGCTCCGGCAACTGTTATAACATCCCGGTATTTTTTCCCACAATACCACCGCACCTCATGTCCTCGGGAAACCAGTTGTTTCACCAAAGGAATTGCAGGATTGACATGTCCTGATAAAGGTACCGATGCGAGGAGGATTTTTGCCATTTCAAAAAGTAAAATTATAGAAAAAACAGTTAATAAAGCGAAGGCATTATGATAACTAAGTTTTTATATAAAAGTTGTAATTAATAAAAAAAAATGATTTCTCAGAAAAAATAATTGTAAAGATTTCTGTTTAACATTTTTATTATTTATATTTGTATGAAATACTTCCTGCTTCATGGTTAAGAAAATACGGATATAAATAACAATTTTATGAAACAACTAGCTTTAATATTGACTTTATTTGTGAGTATTATTGGATACTCACAAAATCAATCAATCAGGGACAGTATTATAGGTAAGTATTTCTGCCATGTAACTTTTTATTTTAACCAGAATACAACTTATGATACCGATACAATTAATCCTTTTTTAGATCCAGCAGACACTATTGCATTTACAATTGATGATGGTAAATATTGTTGTTGGGATTTACATATGGTTTTAATTAATGATTCGGTTTTTACGGCAACTAATGCTATTAGTGATGGTAAATTTTATGCCCCGGATTCACTCTATTATAATTATAATTGCCTATCTCCTTTAGGTTGTTTTTATTATTTTAATTGCCATAAAGTTTCATCATCTGTAATTGTAGAAATAAACGAAAGCGAATTTTCCGATAATCTTTTTAATATTAGCCCCAATCCAGCCAATGACAAACTAATTATAGCTTCGAAAATATTTTTAAGAAATACTATAGTACAATTACATAATATTGTTGGTGAAATAGTTTTTGAAAACAACTTTCAGAACATAAATACATTAGTGGAAATTGATGTATCCAGAATCAAAAACGGAATTTATTTTTTATCACTTATTCAGGGACAACAAGTAAATATATTTAAAATGTAAGCCACCGGCAAAGTACATCTTTTTTCTAAAGCAGCAATGGTTTAATTTTG
>DAOQAT010000015.1:0-51809 GCA_035354195.1 Bacteroidales bacterium
TTTTTAATTTAAATAAAGGACTTATTTAACTTTCTATTTTATACGTTTATAGTTTCCTTTTTGGTCTTTATCCATTTTCTCAGTGGCATACTGAATGATCAACCGGGCACATGTATCTTTCCAGTCCAAAAGGAATCTATCAGTCATATTCTGATGCCTCTTCCGTGTTTCACGGAGAAACCATCCGAGGCCCTGGTGAACTTCCCTTATTTTATCGTTCATCATCGGGTCGATCATCCTGAGCAATTTTTCAGGGTCGTAACCTTGCTTCATCACTTTGATCAGGGAAACGGGAATTGAACGCCTGCGCCACTTTGATCCGGATTTTCTCCATTTTTCCAGTTCTTTTAGCAGCAACGGTTCTCTATTTAATTGAATGGATATCACTTCCCCGGAAAGGTAATCGGTCTGTGCCCAGTTTGAAATATTGTTTTCAAGCCACTCCCCCGCCTTTTCCAATATTCCCTCACCGCTTTCTTTCTGTAAATTAATGAGTATCCATATGGCCAGAATACTTTCTTCGTACTTTCCACTTATCATCAGCTGATCGCCAAGTGTAAACAGTTGCTCCCTGCTCAGGTCCATTTTCCACCGTTCGTACCAGATACTTCTTTGTGTTTCCATGGTTTTCTGGTCAATACCCCATGCATCATAACCTTCACGGAAATACCGGCTGTACTTTTTCACTAATGCAGGGTCTGCATGATCCCTGAAAAAATCCTGAACATGACGTACATATGTTAAAATCGTACGGTTACCTGTGTTTTTCATTTAATTGCCTGTTAAAAATCATAATATTAAATAAAATCAGGGGCTTATGATAAAATCATAAGGCTGGAGATCAACGAATAAGCTTATCCGCCGTTCAACTTGTATTAAAACGGAGCTTTGAAAGGAAAAAACTGAGAATCTATAGGTTCTCAAATAATAATCAGTTTAGTGATTACCGGGTTACCTTACTAATGAAATATTACCTTTCTTTTTCATTTCAGTGCCATCAGCCATGGTTATAACTGCCTGGTAAATATAAACGTCTGACGGCATTTCTTTGCCTTTATAGGTGCCATCCCAACCTTCGGAAACATCTTCCGTTTCGAAGATTTTTTCTCCCCAACGGTCGAAAACCATCAGGTGCAACGAACTAATCAGCTGGCCTCTTACATAAAACACATCATTCTGATTATCACCATTAGGCGAGAAAATATTCGGGATATAAACCACGGGGTCGAGACAATCTTCTATGGCATCAAAAAGTACGGTCCAGGTATCAGAACAATTCCTCGAATCCGAAACAGTGACCGAATAACTGCCATTTGCAAGATTTGTAAGCTGAGCTTCATTACCGCCGGTGTTCCAAATATATGTATAAGGTGGAGTACCTCCTGAAGCCAGCACAATGATAGTTCCATTATTCATGCTTGGGCATCCCGGTATGGTTGAATCTATTGCTATTTCCGGCAGAGGATTCACAGTGATGGTGTATGAAACCGGCACACCGGTGCAAGCGTTTGCTGATGGAGTAACTGTTATGGTGGCGGAAATAGCACCGGTACCGGTATTTGTCGCTGTAAAGGCAGGTATATCACCTGTACCGCTTGCCGCAAGGCCAATAGCCGTATTGGAATTTGTCCAGGTAAAGGCCGTACCTGTTACGGAACCTGTAAATGTTTCAGGGCCGATCGTTGCTCCGGTGCAGGCGGAAATGTCCGCCGGCAGCGTAACCGCAGGCAACGGATTTACCGTTATGGTATAAATGGACGGAGTGCCCGCACATCCGCTGATGGACGGTGTTACCGTGATGGTGGCTGTTATCGGCGTTGTTCCTGTGTTGGTGGCTGTAAAACCCGGAATATTCCCGCTGCCGCTGGCTGGCAAACCAATGCCGGTGTTTGAATTGGTCCATGCAAAGGTGGCGCCTGTAGTCGGGCTTGTAAATGTAGTTGCCGGAAAAGCATCCCCACTGCACACGGTACTATTTGCAGGGACAACAACGGTTGTCGTCGGATTCACCGTAATAGTATAAACCGAAGATGTGCCTGTGCAGCCATTGGCGGTAGGTGTAACCGAAATAGTAGCTGTAACCGGCGCTGTACCAGTATTTATTGCCGTAAAAGATGCAATATCCCCGGACCCGCTTGCTCCCAGTCCTATAGTTGAGTTGGAATTTGTCCAGGTAAACGTGCTACCAGCCGGATTACTGGTAAAGTTAGTAGAAGGCACCACCCCGTTATTACAAATGTTCATGTTTGCAGGAACGTTTGCTGATGGTACAGGATGTATAGTTATAACCGCAGTATCGCTGACAGCCGGACAACTTCCCGTGGCAGCAATCGTGTTGGTGACAGTATAGGTGCCTGCATTGCTTGCTGCCAGATCCACCTGGCCGGTACCTGAATTAACGAATACCAGGCCTGTCGGGTTTGCCGTGAATGTGCCGGCAATGGCTCCTGCTCCAAGCACCGGAGAAGGATTGGCCGCATCATGACAATAAGGGCCGGAATAGTTGAATGCTGCAGAAGGGCTGATAATTATTGAAACAACAGCCGTGGCCGAAGAAGGACAACTCCCGTCAGTGGTGAACGTGACGGTGTATGTGTTCACACCACTGGCACTGACATCAATTAAACCGGTCAGGGTATCCAGGAAAATCAAACCTGAAGGAGATGACGTAAACACGCCTGTGCTCCCGCCCGTTATGTTGGCAAAAGGATCGGAACCGGCCTGGCATAAGATGGCTGGTGAATAATTGAATGAAGGATTATCCGTCGGGTTTACAGTTATTACGTATGATGATGGTATCCCCGAACAGGAATTGGCCGATGGAGTAACCGTGATGGTGGCTGTTATCGGCACCGACCCTGTATTGATAGCGTTGAACCCTGCGATATTTCCTGTTCCGCTGGCCGCCAGGCCAATGGCTGTATTTGAATTCGTCCAGGCAAAGGCAGTACCAGAAACAGAGCTTGTGAAACCCATGGCAGCAACAGCAGCGCCGTTACAAACTGTAAAATCTGCCGGGACATTGGCCGTTGGTATTGGATTAACCGTTATGGTATAGTTTGATGAACTACCGATACAGGTATTGGCAGTAGCAGTCACTGTAATGGTTGCTGTTACCGGGGTTGTGCCGGTATTTATGGCAGTAAATGCAGGAATATCGCCTGCTCCGCTTGCACCTATTCCAATACCTGCGTTAGTATTTGTCCAGTTGAATACAGCACCGGCTGTAAGGCTTGAAAATGAAGTTGCCGGGACAGTCGCTCCATTACACACCGTAATATCAGACGGAACGCTGACTGCCGGAGACGGGTTTACGGTAATGCTATATGCAGAAGGGATTCCGGGACAGGTATTGGCGGACGGAGTCACGGTAATGGTTGCCGATATCGGGTCAGGGCTTGTATTTGTTGCGGTAAATCCCGAAATATCGCCCGAGCCGCCAGCTCCCAAACCAATGGCTGTATTTGAATTGGCCCAGCTAAACGTTGCGCCTGAAACCAGGCTTGTAAAATTGGTTGCCGATATAGAAGCTCCATTACACACCGAAAAGTCTGCAGGGACATTCACCGTTGGTGTCGGGTTCACTGTGATGGTATAAACAGACGGAACACCGGTACAGGTATTCGCTGTAGCCGTTACCGAAATAGTGGCTGTTACCGGGGCTGTTCCGGTATTTGTTGCGGTGAAGGCAGGAATATCCCCTGTTCCGCCGGCACCAATACCAATGGAATTATCAGTATTTGTCCAGTTAAATATTGAACCGGCCGTAAGGCTTGTAAATGCGGTTGCAGGAACGGTCACACCATTACACACGGTAATATCAGAGGGGACAGCAACTGCAGGTGAAGGATTAACCGTTATGGTATAGGTTGAGGCAATGCCGGTACAAGTATTGGCGGATGGAGTCACAGTAATGGTTGCCATAATGGGATCGGATCCCGTGTTGGTAGCCGTAAAACTTCCAATGTCACCGGAACCGCTGGCACTGATACCTATAGCTGTATTAGAATTTGCCCAGGTATAGGTAGTCCCGGATGTAGGACTGGTGAATGTGGTTGCCGGAATGATTGCACCGTTACAAACAACTATGTCAGTTGGAACCGAGACTGTCGGTGTCGGGTTAACGGTAATGGTATATTGCTGTGTGGTTCCCGTACAGCTATTGGCAGAGGGGCTTACTGAAACAGTAGCTGTAACCGGGTTTGGTGTCGTATTCACTGCTGTAAAAGATGCGATATTACCAGTTCCGCTGGCGGCCAGTCCAATAGTCGGATCATTATTTGTCCACGAAAAAGTTGTACCCGGCACTGCACCGGTGAACGCAGCCGCCGGCACCGTTCCGCCATTGCAAACGGCAATATTAGACGGAACCACGACTGTAGGGATCGGGTTTACCGTAACCCTGACGGTATCTGTACCAATGCATCCGTCGCCATTAGTGATGGTTACGCTATACAAAGTGGTTGTCGTGGCCGAACACACCGGATTGGGAACAACAGAGCTGTTCAGTCCGGTTGACGGGGTCCAGGAAAAGCTCACACCACCTGTGGCTTGCAAGGGTACAGAGTTTCCGTTGCAAAGGCTCACATTGTTGCCGGCATCCGGTACAAACGGCGAAATGTACATAATAACCGGCACACTGTATGTTCCGGGACAGGAGCGGAAATAGAAGGTGTCCTGAACCTGAGGATTGTTTACGGTGTATGTAAGGTTTGACGATAATAATGTACCGCCTAATTCCGATGTATACCAGCCATACGAAATATCCCAGGGGAATGTGCCGGTAATATTAGCGGTGAGGGTTACAGGTTGTCCCTGGCAGGCCATAACATTGGAAGCGCTTAATGTGAAATTGGTTACTGCGCCGTTATTTTTCCCCGGGCCGCCTTTGGTAGCGCCGTTGGGTGGAAATTCCAACATGCTCTGAGAGTTGGTGGTGCCATTTGCTCCGCCGTTGGTTGATCTTGAAATTGTACCTATTGATATGGCAATATAACCGCCGCCACCGCCACCGCCGGGGCCTTCAGCCTCCTTATTGGTACTCGTAATATAACGTTGTATCACCTGATCACCGCCTTTGCCACCGTCAGCAAATGCAGAAATATTCACGATATTAGAAACCGCGTTGAGGACAATGGAGCCGCCGCCGCCACCGCCGCCGGCAGCATCATTACCGGTAACGGGATTACCAATTGTAGCGGTAGGACCCTCTGCATTACCTCCAACGTTTCCGTCCGCTCTGACCGTTCCAGCACCCGAGATACCTCCGTAAACCATAAAGTAAATAATGCCGCCGCCATTACCTCCGGCGCCGCCTTCGTTATCATTGGCATTTCCGGCTCCACCGCCGCCACCCATAAACAAGCGGGGGAATCCACCTTCGTTTTCATAGAGCGGGCGTCCGCCAAATCCACCGTTATTAGTTCTATTGGTACCGCTCCAAGCCGTATTTCCCGGGGGTATCGTCAGTGCATTCTGATCGTTGGACGAAAATGAATAGCCGCCGCGGCCACCGCCATAAGATGCGTTAGTAGAAAACTGGTTTGGAGTACCAATCCAACCTAAAGCAGGTGCTGATTCTAAATTCCAGGCTGTAATATAATTGACATCTGTCGTAATATCAGGGAATCCGCAACCATTATAGGCATCACTGCTGCCCACATTGGAGCCGCCGCCACCGCCGCAATTATGCGAGTTGCCCCCCCCACCGCCATTGGCAGGCGCTCCGTTGCAATATAATCCGCTAACTGCAAAACCATAACCGGCAATACCTTCGCCTTTAAGCGCCCCAGCATTTTGATCCGTACTGGCCAAAATTGATGTAGATCCTACAGGAGTAGGTGAATTTGTGGCCGCACCTCCCCGGAATCCTTTTCCGGTGACATTTACGGTACCATTATTTACAACGCTGCCTAAGGTCTCAACCACAAGAACCCCGCCTGTGCTGCCATTCCATGCATCACAGGTCAGTTCTGCGCCGGCATTTATATTTAACGTTGTATATCTTGGTACACGGACAATCTGTGTTTTACCACTAACTGAATAATTCTGCTTCAAACCACAAGTAAGGTTAATAGTTTGAGTACCGGCCACGGACAGTACCTGTGCAAATTCATATTTTCCGCTATTTCCATAATTGTTAATATATCCGTATCCACTCCACCATTGACCATCATCAATAGAAGCGCCCTGCATCTGGATAATGAGTATCAAGTCGCCGGCTGCAAGGGGTTGAGCAAAATTGGTGGAAAGTGTGTTATTTAAAACAGTAAGGGTGGTAGCACCAGCGGCTACATCTGAAGTGATCAGTGACGTGTATGCATTTACAACAACGCCGCTAGCCGCGATAGTTTTAGACCCATTCTTGCCGCGCTGTGAAAAAGCAAGGGTTGAGAAACAAAGCAAAAATATCAGTGAAGTAATTATATTTTTTTTCATAAAAACCGTTTTTTATGCAATCTACAAATTTATATAATTTTTCATCTTATAATAATTTAAAAAAAGGAATTTTTCTACCCTGCTCAAAAAAAAATAATAATTTTACCCGGTTATGAAAAAAGTCGGTTTAACAATTCTTGTGGTAGTTCTTTGTATTTCATCCTGCAAAAAGGAGAACATGTGCGATTGCTTTAAAAGCACCGGTGAAATAACCACCGAGGACAGGACGGCCGAACCGTTCAGCAGCATTTACCTGAGTGACAATGTAAATTTATTCCTTACCCGCGACAGTGTTTTCAAGGTAAAGGTGGTGGCCGGAAAAAACCTGCTGCCACTAATCAAAACCGAAGTACAGGACGGATCGATGCACATCAGCAACGACAATAAATGCAACTGGGTGCGCAGTTACAAGCCCAAAGTGAATGTTTATGTCAGTATGCCGTCCTTATTGTACATCGAATACACAGGCTGCGGAAATATCAGCATGCTGAACACTTTTACCGGGGATTCCATTTATTTCGATACGAAGAACGGCTCAGGCACGGTTGACCTTGATCTCAATATGAGAGTATGCTATCTGATCATCAATACCGGCCCTTTGGATGTGAATGTAAAAGGGCAGGCCAGCGAACTTCAGCTTTATTATATCGGTACCGGCATGATACACTGCGAAAATTTTGCTACCAATTACACCTATATCACGCATAAAAGCACAGGCAATTGCTATATCAATGTCCGTGACCTGCTGATTTATCATATCAGCTGGACCGGGAACATTTATTATACAGGAAACCCTCCGCAGATCCAGGGCGAGAACACAGGGAGCGGTACGATCATCCCATTCTGAAAAGGCCTATCCACAGCAGTTATGAAAAACAAAAAAATAATTTTCACGGTCTTATTCATTGGGACAATCTTATTATGGATCTCAGCCAATATCAACTGGGGCGGCGATAAGCCAAAGTGGATCGTACTCGCTGACGGCAAAGGATACTATGCCTATTTACCTGCTGTTTTCATATACCACGACCTGAACTTTGGTTTTTTTGAAGAAAAGGAAATGAGTCCTTCTTCAGACCCGAAATTATTCTATGACTATCGCGTTTATTCAAACGGCCATGCCATCAACAAATGCTTTTGCGGGACAGCAATCATGCAACTACCTTTTTTCCTGGCAGCACACGGCATCATTACGCTCACAGGCGGAACAGCGGACGGATACTCCGCGTTGTACCTGATATTCGTTCAGATCGCAACCATTTTTTATTTTCTGCTGGGCCTGTACTTCTTGTCAAAGCTGTTAAAGCTTTATGATTTTAAGACATCATCGGTACTGACCGTGCTGATTGCGGTAACCTTCGGCACCAATGCTTTTTATTATATAGTGCGGGAAGCCGCCATGTCCCATATCTATTCCTTTTCGCTTATCGCGGCGTTCATGTATTTTTCAAAAAAGTTTTTCTCCAATTACAAACCGGCTCTTTTCATTTTATTATCAGTATTATTGGGATTAATAATCCTTGTAAGGCCTGCTAACGGCATTGTAGTTTTCATGCTGCCTTTTCTGACTTCGTCCTGGTACGGTTTCAAAAGAGGTTTATTTACTGTTTTTCATAAACCCTGGCATCTTCTCACAGGTGTACTGATTTTTCTTGCACTGGTTTCCATACAGCTTGTGATATATAAGATAAGCACCGGATCGTTCTTTATCGATTCATACAGCGAGGAATCTTTCGATTTTTTACATCCTCATTTTATTGATTTTCTGTTCAGTTATAAAAAAGGCGCCTTCCTTTACACGCCCCTGATTTTCATTTCGCTTACAGGCCTGTATTATTTTTGGAAGTCAAGCCGGTACCAGTTTTTCAGCATCGTGTTCTTCATCCTGTTTTTGTTTTATATTTTATCATCATGGGGCAACTGGTGGTATGGCGGAAGTTTTTCTTCACGTGTCCTGATCGAGTATTTGCCGTTGTTCATGGTACTGTTAGCTGCGACACTTGAAAGCTTCAGCAAAAAAATCCTCAAAGGGATATTTATCGGGATAATTGCCGTATTGATAATGGTAAACCAGATACAGGTATACCAATACCGGTATGGAGCGATACACTACGAAAATATGGATAAGCAAATGTACTGGGATGAATTTCTCAGGATTGACAAACTATTATAGGTTGCCTCACTCTTCGTAGAATTCGTATTCGTATTTCGAAGCGTACATGCTGCGGATGTTTTCGGCCGGATCCTGCATAAATACCAGGGCTTCAGCCAACACACCATCATCAATAAAGGTACGTTCAATACTTAAAATCAATTCATCGTCTTTATTGAATTCTTCCTGCTTCACAATATTGTTCTTTTCATCATGGGTGAAACAGGTTTTTTTCACCGAACGGACATCTTCCTCGTAAATCTCAATCACTTTGTCGGTATCATCAGTAGTGTAAATGGTTTTTTCGATCAGCTGATTCTTTGCATTGTATTTCAACGTTTTTTCCCTCACTCCTTTTTCATCATAGAAGTTTTCAGTCACGTAGTTTGTATCGGGATCAGCCGAAAAAAATGAGAATTTTATCAGTTTACCATGGTCATTATAGGCGTATTCCCTCCTGTTCATCTCCAGGTTCTCGCCGTCGTACAAATAAGTGCGAATAATTTTTCCATGATCGTACTCAAATTTTTCCAGTTCCTCCACTTCACCATCGCTGTCTTTTTGCATACGCTGAACCATGTTTCCATGCTCATCATATGTATATTCCACGATGATCTCGCCACCTTCTTCATAGATGATCTTTTCCTGGATTCGTTTATCTGACGCGTCATACAGTAAAATATGATGCTCCACAACCGTTTGTTCATCAAAGTAGATGAGTTCTTCGGTCATGTTGTTGCGTTCATCGAATTTATACTGATAATGTTCACTGATATCACCGCCGGGGTTGAATGAAATCGTTTTCACCAGGTTTCCGTTCATATCAAATTCTTCGACCGAAGTCAGCCAGGAATTTTTCTCGTACCAGTCCGTTTCGTCAGGCCTGGTGGGGTCTTCCATCGCATAATCCACCCTGAAGTTCGATATTTTTTGAAATTTTTTATTCATAATACGCTAAGTTTTTCATTGCGAAATTATAATTTGTACACCGTATAATTTTCGTTTTCAAAAATTATTTTATAGTTTAACTTTCCCGTTGAATCCTTTTTATTTATAAAAAGCAAGCGGCAGCCCTTATGTTTTATGGCGCTGATACGGCCCGGATCGTTCCATTCACGATACTCGAGCGACCATCCCCGCCGGTGTGCAAAATACATTTGTTGGTATCCCGGGCCGCCCGAAAATGCGATCAGATCATTTTTTGATGAAATTCTATCGCAAAGATTTTCAAGGCTGAGCAGGTACAATTCTTTGTCTTTAATCCTGAAATCGTGCTGCTGGTTTGCCAGGCTTTCAATGATAATAGTTGCAATGATCAATACTTTCAGCCAGCGCACACGGATCTTTGTCAGGCCGTAACCTGCAATAAACGCCATAAAAGGGACAAATGGCAAAATATAGTAGGAATGTGTCGGGAACACAGCGCCTGTTTTAGCCGCAAAAAAGATAAATGTCAACAACCCTGCAATAAACACAAACAGTACGGTTTTAGATTGTGATTTAAATGCATAAAACAAACCGAACAAAAACATCGCAAAGGCCATGTAGGAGAGGAACGCACCGAAATAAAACTTCTGCAAAGCTTCACGCCAGTAATTCGAAATCTCAGCCATGCCGGTTTTTAAATCTTTTTCAAAAAACAACTGAAACTCAAAGGTATGTTGCAAATACGGCACCCAATAATAATACCACAGCCCTACAATGCTCAGCACCGCGGCAGATGCAATTACGAGAACCGCCTTCGCATTTTTTTTCACTGAACCGGAAAACATTGGAATTATTAACACACTTAATACCAACAATGATGGGATCTTACTTAACCCGCCCAGTGCGGAAAGTATCACAAACAACAG
Organism: Bacteroidales bacterium; assembly: GCA_035354195.1. Lineage (GTDB taxonomy): Bacteria > Bacteroidota > Bacteroidia > Bacteroidales > CAIWKO01 > CAIWKO01. Next base: position 10,444 of record DAOQAT010000015.1, read on the forward strand.
CAGGTGCCAGATTTTCTGCCGATATAAAAATTCCAGTGCAAAGTACAAGCCCATGATCACCAAGGAAATACTGAAGGTATCGGGCATGATCTTTCGTGAATACATAAACCATAATGAACACAACAACAGGATGCCAGAATACAGCGCATGTTCACTACTGAAATGTTTCCGTATGATAAGATAAAAGAAATAAATGCCCAGCGAAGAGATGATCAGGTTGATCAGCCTTCCATACCAATGTGTATATCCAAAAATTTCTGATACAAGATAGATCAGGTAATTGAACACTGGAAATTCGGAGGCAATAATGCCGGATTTCTCGCCGTCAATATCAATCCTGGGGTAAAAGATGTTCGGGTCAACTTCATAAAAATTACGGGCTATCGAACAGGTAAGTGTCTGCCGCCAGTTGTGGGCCGCTTCCAGCGGCGGGTTGGTGATTCCATACATCCTTAGGATAAAGAACAGTACAACCCAAAACCTGAAATCTTTTCCGATAGTTATAATGGAATTTCTAAAAGACATGGTTCGTTTTTTTTAGTATTTCCAACACTTTTCTAAGTACATCCCGATGATCAAAAGCCAATGATGGCAGCTCTTTTAAATTAAACCATGCGGCGTCTGCCGCATCATCCCCTGCTTTCACCCGCATCGTTGTTTCGTCGAACCAGCCGAAATAAATCACGCTGATGGTCCGGTAACGCGGATCGCGGCCCACGGTGCCCACGGTAAACAACTGTTTCAGTGTATGATGCGAGATGCCGGTTTCTTCCTGAAGTTCACGCACCACGGCATCATCAAGCTCTTCATCTATATTGATAAATCCGCCGGGGATGGCCCACTGCCCTTTAAAAGGTTCGTTCAAACGCCTGATCAGCAACACTTCGGACGAACCTTCCGTTTTTCTGAAAATCACAGCATCCACAGTAACAGCTGGCATAGGATATTCATAGGTGAATGGCATGGCAGTTTATTTTGATATCAATTTGTCAACCGGCAGGCTTTTGCCGTGAGAAACAAAAAGCCATATCCCGTTTTCGGATCGTATTTTTTCCCAGCCGGCCTCAATTTCAGAAGGGTCTTCAGCCACCAGCGGCCTGTTCCTGAGATTAAAAAAACCGGGCATATTAAATGCGGCATCTCCGACAAAAGCATCGCCGTTATCACAGATCAACGCGATAGAATCGCCGGTATGGCCGGGAACACAGATGATCTTTGCCGGAAGACCGAAAGTTCGCAGCACCTCATTATTATCTGAATTAATGATGATTGCCCTTTTATCAGGAATTACCGTTGGATTAATACGTTCCCGCAGAAAAATTTGCTTCAGGCGCATCAAAAATCTAATCAGGCTGGTGGTGCCGGTCATTTCAAGGTTATCCTTTCCGGCTGCCAAAAAAGGTAATGCTTTTTGATGGGCGATCAGTACAGCGTTGGATGCGTCCAGCAACGCTTTCAAAAAACCGGTGTGATCGGTGTGATGATGGGTAAGAAAAATACACCTTATCTGCGACAGCTTAACAGAGTGAACCGAAAGTTCCCGCAAAAATTTCCGGTACTGGTTTTTTGTTGATGTGTCTACCAATAAATAGTCATCTCCGCATGGGATCAGGAAGCAGTTTGTAATACCCAACGATAACGTAATAAATTGTCTGGGCGAATGTTCCTTCATCCGGTATTATGGATTAATTCAAGGTTATCAAACAGTTGCTGCCGGGAACCTGCCGGCAGGAACTATTTAGCATAGCTGATGGCCCGGGTTTCCCGTATGACGGTAATTTTGATCTGCCCGGGATAGGTCATCTCATTTTGAATCTTTGTTGAGATATCGAATGCCAGCTGATTGGCTTCGGTATCCGTAACCTTTTCGGCACCAACAATGACGCGGAGTTCCCTACCGGCCTGTATGGCATAGGTTTTCACCACACCGGGATAGGCCAGCGCCAGTTCCTCGAGATCTTTCAGCCTGTTGATATATGATTCAACGATTTCGCGGCGGGCACCGGGGCGCGCGCCTGAAATGGCGTCACAAATCTGGACGATGGGTGAGATCAGGGAAGTCATTTCCACTTCTTCGTGGTGGGCTCCGATGGCATTGCAAACTTCAGGTTTTTCCTTGAATTTTTCTGCCAGGTTCATCCCAAGTATTGCGTGTGGCAAATCCGGTTCGTTATCAGGAACTTTTCCGATATCGTGCAGCAAACCGGCCCTCTTGGCAAGTTTGGGGTTCAGCCCGAGTTCCGACGCCATCACGGCAGACAGGTTGGCCACTTCGCGTGAGTGCTGCAGCAGGTTTTGTCCGTAGGAAGAACGGTATTTCATTTTTCCGATCAAGCGGATGAGTTCGTGGTGGATCCCATGAACCCCCATATCGATGGTGGTGCGTTTCCCGACTTCCACGATCTCCTGTTCAATTTGTTTTTTCGTTTTGGCAACAATTTCTTCAATACGTGCCGGGTGGATCCTTCCGTCGGTAACCAGCTGATGCAAAGACAAACGGGCAATTTCGCGGCGTACCGGGTCAAAACCTGAAATGATAATGGCATCGGGCGTGTCGTCGATGATGATCTCCACACCGATGGCGGCTTCCAGCGCCCTGATGTTTCGTCCTTCACGGCCAATGATGCGGCCTTTGATCTCATCATTATCAATATTAAATACCGATACGGAGTTTTCAATGGCATGTTCTGCGGCAGTGCGCTGCAGTGTTTTGATCACGATCTTTTTGGCTTCAAGGTTAGCCGTATCACGTGCTTCATCAATGATTTCACGGATATGGTTTGCGGATTCAGCCTGGGCTTTTGTTTTCAGCATTTCCACCAGTTGAGATTTAGCTTCGGTGGCAGATAATCCGGCAATGACTTCAAGTTTCTGGACTTGTTGTGATTGCATCTGTTCGACTTCCAATTGCTTTTTGTTCAGGATATCCAACTGGCTGTTTAAATTATCGCGAACTACTGAAAGGTCTTTTTCTTTGCGGTTCAATTCTTCAATCTTCTGCGAAACCAGTGTCTCTTTTTGTTTTATACGGTTCTCACTTTTTAGTAAGTTGTTATTGCGCTCGTTGACAATCTTTTCGTGTTCGGTTTTTAACTGAAGGTATTTTTCCTTGGCTTGCAGGATTTTATCTTTTTTTATCATTTCAGCTTCGTTCTCAGCTTCTCTGATAATGTTTTCCGATCTTTTCTCAATGGATTTGCGAATAATCAATATCGCAATAAGCACTCCAACGAGTATACCGCCAACAGCAGCAATAATTATAAAAATAGGGCTCATGATATATATGTATTTAGTTAATATTAAATAATTCCATAAAAAAACCGCATTAAAGTCAAACAGAGTTTAGAATAAACTCCTGGGAAACATGGATAGAGCTACCGGTTTTGTTTGAACTTCTACCGTCCCAACGGTTTCCCGATGGAATTTCGCCGAAGCGAACTGAAGCCTGTTCTACCAAAACAGAGATTACTCTAATTTGATAATGTTGAGTTTATCAAACGATGTTTTTGATTTAATGCGGGTTAATTTAAATGTTGTTTCAAAGAACGTTTTTGTCCAGATGCTGATCAAGAACTTTATCAAGATCAAGTAATTTTTCTTTCAACTTCGAATTGTTATATCCATTAGCTTGTTCCAGATTCAATGCATTAGAAGTATATTGTAAGGCAATCATCGCCAATAAATCCTGTTTATCCTTAAAAGCATAATTACTCGCAAATTCTTTTATTTTATCATTGATTAACTTCACTGCTTTCCTTACTATTTCTTCCTCCTGTCGGCCAATGGTCAATCTGTAATTTCTTTCGGCTATCGTTACTGATATTGAAAAATCTTCCATTGGTTTCAGGGCATATAATAATTACTTGTTTAATAGAGCAATACATCTGTCAACTTCCCGCAAAAGTTCATTAATTCTTAATTTAGCTTTTGTTTTATCTTCTCCTTCAATTGATTTTGCTATTCGTAATATTTTGTTTTTTTCTTCTAAATTTTTTATTTTGGTTAAATTCTCTTGTTCTTTTTTTGTTAATAGATCAATTTTTTTTTTCATTTCAGCATTTTCATGCTTGATTTCTTTTATTTGTTTAATCAATTGATGAGTTTTGAATTCAATACCGGACATTAAACCCGAGAAATCTTCCATAGCTCAACAATTGGTTTTATTTACAAAAGTAATACTTTAATACGGAAAAATGCAAACTTTTTTTTCTTTATTTAATAATTTTTGATAGTTTTATCAGGTCGTTTATTTTTAAAAAACATTGAATTATGAACGAAGATTTACTGCACTATTTATGGAAGTATCAGCGCTTTAAAACAAATATAATCACTACCGATGGCAAGGCGGTCAGCGTTGAAAACCCCGGCATGAAAAATACGGATGCAGGCCCTGATTTCACAAATGCTAAAATAAGGATTGACAGTACGTTATGGGCTGGAAATGTGGAAATCCATTTAAAATCGTCGGACTGGTTTTCGCACAGGCACCATCTTGATAAAGCTTATGACAACATCATCCTCCACGTGGTGCACGAAGATGACAAACCTATTTTTGATAAAACGGGAAATAAAGTTGCCACCATTGAACTCAAAGACTCAATAGATAGTTCATTGGTTTCCAATTATAAAAACTTTATTGAAAGCAAGAACGCCATCGCATGTTCAGGATTGATCTCCCAGGTGAATGAACTGATCGTCCTGAACTGGCTGGAAAAAGCTGCTATTGAACGTTTACAGGCCAAAACCGACATTATCTTCAACAAACTGAAGTTGAATAAACACGACTGGGAACAGACTTTTTATGAGGTAATTGCCAGGAATTTCGGCTTCAATGTCAATGCCGAACCGTTTGAACTTCTTGCAAAATCGCTTCCTCAGCAATACATTGCAAAAAGCAAGGACAAGCTGTTCCAGATTGAGGCACTGCTTTTCGGGCAAGCCGGAATGCTTACTGATGATTTTACCGATGAGTATCCTGCAAAATTAAAAACAGAGTACCACTACCTCCAAAAAAAGTACGGGTTAAAACCCATTGGAAAACATTTATGGAAATTCTTACGCATCCGTCCGAACAATTTCCCCACCATTCGCCTGGCACAATTTGCCGGCCTCATCCATAAATCCAGCAACCTGTTTTCAAGGGTAATGGAAAGCCAGTCTCATATCGATTTATATCGCTTGTTTGACCTGGAATGTTCTGATTATTGGCAGAGCCACTATGTTTTTGATAAAGCTTCACGCCCCTCGTCTAAGAAACCCTCCAAAAACACCATCGGCTTGTTGATCATCAACACTATTGTTCCGTTTGTATTTGCCTATGGAAAAATAAAAGAGGATGAGCATTTTAAAGAAAAAGCGCTGGAATTTCTGACCTGCTTACCACCGGAAAAAAACCACATATCAGACAAATTTACCGGTTATGGGATAAAACCTTTAAATGCCATGCAATCACAGGCGCTCATTCAAATATATTCCTATTACTGCACACAGCGGAAATGCCTGCATTGCAGTATAGGTGACACCGTTTTAAATCCGGGAAATAGCAAATGAAATCTGCCGAATAAAAACCACAGCCTGTTTTAAGGTTTGCTTTTGGCTTTTTTCCGTTTCAGGAAAAGGTCTTTATAAGTGTTGAATTCTTTACGGTAGATAATACCCAGCCCTTGTGTGTATGGAGACGTATATTGCAGAATATCATACTGGTTGGTATGATTATAAACTTTCAGTTTTAAAGCTTTGGAAATTTTCAACTCCAGGTCCACATCACCCACGATCTGGTTTGAGTTTTTCGCATTGCCCGTATTTTGCCCGGTAGCCACACCCAGATTGCTTGAAACAGTCAGCCTGTCGTTAAAAAGCTGGGTCGACAGAGCCACGGCCACTTCTTCTTCTGAAATATTGTCGCCGGGCCGGTAATTAATCCCGATATTAACGTTTTTGCTAATCTGAGAAAGCCAGTTACTCAGCTGATTGGAAAGTACTTCACTGGCGCTCTTCCCCAACAAACTGGCTCCTGCCGTGGTGGCCTGTCCTATGCCCGTATTGGGATTTACAAAACTATTGATGATCAGCAGGGAAATAAAGTTGTTATTGATATTCTGATTAATGGCTGCCAGGTATGTGTCTTTTTCATATTCAAGCAGTGAAGGAAGATCAACTTCGAAGGTGAATTGAGGGTTCGAGAGTACATTGGTGATATTGATGATGCATTCAACCGGAACATACCTGCTGTTGGTGTCGATGCCCAGGCCGGCCAGGTTTGCCCTGATTTTGTAACGGGCACGAATATCCATTTCTGCGTCATACGCGTCACCGTTCCACTTAACGGTGCTACCGGGATCTATAATAAACCGTTTATTGATAATGTTTTGAAACGTAAACAGGTAGTCGCCGGATGTCAGGACATACGTGCCAAACATGTTCATTTCATTGTCGGCATAGGTTATTCTGATATTGCCATTACCGACACCACGGATCCTGTCGCCGACGCGCGGATCGAAAAGCAACTGAATTTCCGCATCTTCCGTAACATTGTACGACATGTCAAGGCTCAGCCCGTGTATTTCTTTACCTACTTCATTCACAACAAGGGTATCCTGTGCTTTCCTGACAAATGTGATGTAATCGCTGGCCTGTAAGGATGTTGTCCCACCGACGGGGACGAATAGCTGTGTGCCTTTTTCTGTGGTGGCCGCAACTTCAATGTTAACTTTTTTCTGATCGCCATAAATATGTGCATTGCCTGTTGCGTATGCTTTGCCATAGAAATATTGATTCAGCGTGGAATTGGTGTTCAGGCACAAGGCTTTTTTGGTATCCACATAAATATCAAAACCCAGTTTTTTAAAATACTCATGGGTTACCTTACCGGAAACCAAAACGGTGTCTGGGTTGGTTTTATCTTTATCAGGTTGGTCAATAGCAATAATATCGTTAAATGTAAAGGCATTTTTAGTGATTTTCACGCTGTCGAAAGAAAACGCATAAATGGTGTTCAGGTAATTGATTTTCAGCGCTCCGCGCATCACTTTCAACAAGCCAGTTAATTCCGGTTTTTTCTTGCCACGCAGGTAAAGCTTTCCCGTGGCCGTTCCGTTGACAATGGTACCGAAACTGGCCACATAACGGTTCAAGGCTTTCAGCCTGAGATTTTCAACAAAGATATCCACATCAAAATTCTGCGGCTTATCACCGGGATAATAATAACCTTTGGCGATAACAGGTGTGCTCCTGCCAATATTGCCGAGATAGTATATTTCTGCATTTATTTGTACCCCCTTTTTCTCATCATCCCATTTACTGATTATTAAGGCATCGCCGAGTTTGTCGTTGTTGATCCCGAAATCTTTGATTTTCAGGTTGGCATAATAGGTTGGCGCGTTGTACAGGTCTGAAATAGAAACCTTGCCGGAAACAATGCCGTCAAGGTCAAATTTCTTAGCATTGGTAAGCTCGTCAAGATTTGAAATATCGAACGAATTGAAATTGACGGCCAGCGTATCGGAGGGATTTTTTGAAATGATTCCGTGAATCTGCAAGCCTTGCAGGCCACGGTATACCATCAGGTTTTTAAACTCAATCCTGTTCGTATCAAATACAATGGTACCCTGTTCGTTCAACGTCCACTGCCCGTCATCAATTACAAGTTCGGAAGGCTTAAATCCCATGACGGACTCGCGGTTGTTTAGAAAATAATTATAAAAATTAAGGTTGGCAGCATTCCTGTTTTTTTCCTTTTTATTATCCCAGAACAGTTTGCTGTTGATGATGTTGTTCTCCGCCCGGGAAATCAATCCAAAATCCACCAGATGGGCGCTGTCTGACAATTGCAACGAATCGGTATTCAGTGCCAGGTCTATCACTCCGTCGGAAGCATTAAAATTGAGTTTCAAGCCTTGTAAGCCAAATCGGTTATACGAAAGTTCTGAAGAAACCACATCTACTTTTGACGTATTCGTAATGGCATTAAAACTGCCCTTAACAATAGTATTACCAGCGGTTCCAAGCCCTGTTACAAAATACGTTAACACCGGTGTGGCATTATATAACCTTATATCAAAATCAAATTCCTGCCGTGCAATCGTTTTAGTATTTGTGTCAAGTGGAAAATAAAAATTCGGAATATAATTCATGATAAAACGTTTGAAGGAACTGCCCAGTTCGGAAAATACGAAGTAGCCGTTGATATCAGCGTCCACATAATCCGATTTCAGATCAAAGGTGCGGTAGCCCGTTTTGCTTATTTCGGTGTATAGCTTTAATGATTCAAGGTCGATGAATTTTTTATTTTGCCTGAAGGCGGCATTTTCAACAGCGATGGTACCTCTAAGGTTGTCAATATTATTGCCCTGCATGTCGATGGTAAGCCTTCCCTGCATTTCGGAAATCGTATCTTTGGGCAGCAGGTTGAGCTTTTTCAGGTTGGCATATTTTACATCCGCTTTAAAATCATAATCCGGAAGCGTGTCATTAAAATTGATCCCCCCGTCAAATTTCAGTTCCAGGTTTTGATCATCAATATTTATCAGGCCGGTGAATATTTTTTTATCGAAGTCACCATTGACCGTAATACCCGAATATGAATAATTTTTAAATTCAAGCTGTTGAATGTTCCCCTTTACGGTAAATACCGCATCATTCGCTTTCAGTCCGGAACCTTTTATCTGCGCATCCAGGCTTACTTTTCCAAGCAATCCGGAAGAATTTAATAACTCGCCGAGGTAAAAATTCTCCGTGGCCACGTTCCCGTCGTATGAAATGATTTTATTGGTATTCTTAACAATGATATCCGTTGAAATACTTCCAAGGTCTGAGTCTAAGGTCGCAAAAGAAACAAAATTAGAGTAGAAGCCTGTAAACGAACCTTTAACATGAAAATTACCCAGCCGTTGAAGCATTTGCGGCAGTTTCAGATGCCGGACGGCCATATTCGGGGCCGGGATCACGATGTTATTCAGGTCGTTGACCGATGAGGTAAGTTCCCTTATTTTCAGGTTGATGTAAGTTTCTTTGATTTTGGGCAGCCCGTTCATGGTGATGTCTGCATCAAAGTAGGTATCTGAACCATACTTCATCATAAATTTCTTCAGCTTCAGGTTGCTAACCGTACCCTTGACCCCCGACGAGAAAAATATCAGGTTGTTCATGCCGTGCATCTGCTTCACATAATGGGCGATATCAATCAGGTTGAGCCTGGTCGGGCGCACTTCAGAGAAAATTTTTACGTTGTTTACGAATTTTTTAAAACTTTTAAAATCATCATAAACAAAAGCCAGATCCAGGTCAAGATCGGAATTTGGTGTTTTTGCCAGCAGCTTGTTGACGATGATGTTATGTTTAGAGACAATGGTTTTTGCTGAAAAACTGTTGATGATAAATCCGCTTTTCTCATGGGCCGACAATGCATTGATGGTCCCGCAAACCGAATCTGCCAGGATGCAGACATCTTCCATTTCGATGTTGATCTTCGAAATATTGATATCGTCAAAATCCATAACATCATTATTATTATGGGGCTTATTGTCATCGACGAATGATAAGCCTGAATGGGAGAGCCTGAACTCAGTGATCTTGAGCTTTACAGGGTATTTTTCTTCCTTTTTTTTCTTTTCGGTCTTAAAATAATTGATAATGAACTGAAGGTTGGTCTTCTCTTCGCCTTTGTATTTCCGAAGGTTGAAGCTGGTATTTTCCAAGACCACTTTTTTCAATTCGAAAAAATTAGCGCCGAAATCATAGTCGCCGAGTTTCACATTTATCTTATCTGACCTGAGTAACACGTTCTGATGCAGGTCTTCCACGTACACGCCTTTCAGCATGACATTCATAAAGAAACGCACCTCCACCCTGTCGATACGGACTTCAGTTTTGAGTTGTCCGGACAGGTATCCGGATAATTTTTTGGCAATATAGGTCTGGACCAGGTTACTCTGCACAAGCGTGAATATCCCGGCCGGCAGCACAAAGACCACTGCGTAGACTATGATTAATATTTTTAAAGTTTTTTTTATACCTTTGAAAACTTTATTTTATTATGGACACTATCATTCTGGGCATCGAATCGTCCTGCGACGACACATCGGCAGCTGTGGTCAATAAAAACGTGCTTCTCTCCAATATTATTGCCAGTCAGGCCATACATAAGACCTTCGGTGGTGTGGTTCCCGAATATGCTTCGAGAGCGCACCAGATTAATATTATCCCGGTTATCGACCAAGCGCTTCACGAAGCAAATATACAAAAAAGTGAGCTATCTGCAATTGCATATACCAGAGGCCCCGGATTGCTGGGTTCACTTATTGTCGGAACCTCGGTTGCAAAATCTATGGGCCTGGCGCTGGATATTCCGCTTGTTGAAGTTGACCACATACAGGCGCACCTGCTGGCACATTTTATTTCAGAACCTGAAATCTCAAAAAAAACTCCGGAATTTCCCTACCTCTGCCTTCTCATTTCAGGAGGACATACCCAAATCATCAACGTAAAAAGTTTCTATTCTTTTGAAACCCTTGTAAACACGATAGACGATGCGGCCGGCGAAGCCTTCGACAAAAGCGCCAAGATACTGGGCCTTCCCTATCCAGGCGGACAGATGATCGATAAGAATGCCATAAAAGGTGATCCTTATAAATATAAATTCCCTGAGCCAAGAGTGAAAGATAATGAATTTAGTTTTAGCGGATTAAAAACATCTTTTTTATATTTTATCCGGGACAACCTGAGGATTGATCCTGATTTTATCGTAAAGAACCTGCCTGACCTCTGTGCCTCGATACAGCAGGCGATAATAACAATACTTGTAAAAAAGCTCATTAAAACTTCAGCGCATACAGGGATAAAAAGGATCGCGATTTCTGGTGGTGTTTCAGCCAATTCAGCCTTGCGGAACCATTTGACAACCATTGAAAAAGATCATGGCTGGGAATTATTTTTACCCAAACCGGTTTTTTGCACGGACAATGCCGGTATGGTGGCTGTTGCCGGTTATTATAAGTTCCTGAACCATGAATTTGCAGACCAGCACTCCGTTCCGTACACCAGGTACCAATTACCTTAACAGCCTTGATACCCTGAAATTTTTTTCATCATTTCATAATTTATAACTATATTAGACTGAGGCAATTGTATTTATACAGTTGGATTTTTACCGCATGTATTATACTTTTGCAAAAAAAAATTTATGAAAAAACTTATCATTTTTGCCGTCATTTTATGCGCAGTCATCCTGTTTGTAGCATGTTCCGGTAACAACCAGGATAAAAAAGAAAATACTGCAGGGGTTGTTAGTTTTTCAAACGACCTGGAATCTGCCGGGTGGATGAATCAGCAAACCCTAACCAGGGAAACAGCACATTCCGGAAAATTTTCCAGCCGCATCGATTCTGTGTTACAATACAGTTTCGGATATGCCGATGTGTTTAAAAATATCAGCGAAACCCTTCCCGAAAAGGTTGATGTTGATTTTTGGATATTATACCCGCAGGCAGGCATCAAAACAAATCTTGTGGTAAGCATTGATTCCATAGGAAAAAACATTTTCTGGTCCGGCATTGAATTAAAAGATTCCATAAAAACACCCAACCAGTGGCAGGAAATAAAGGCCACGGTCAATCTGCCTGCAAACATTATGACAACGGACAAAATCGCGGTCTATATCTGGAACAATGACAAGAGGTCCGCATATATTGACGATTTGAAGGTCACTTTCGGAAAAAAATAATGATGAAAGAAAAGGAATGCATTGAAAACAGGCTTTATAAATAGAAATGAAGCGATCTCTTCAAATAGCACCATGGTTTATTTCGCGGGACATAAATCAACTGAACAGCCATGGATCATTGTTACCTAATTTAAATTGGCTCTCTGCACAACGTTTTTTTTAACTAAAAAATTAAAAAAATGGATGTAAAAATTATCTGGAGCATTGTTTTCGTAGTAATCGTTATGGTTCTATGCATTTTACGGCCAAATGCCGGGCGAATTTTTCTTGGAATTTTTTATTTGATCATGGCCATAGGGATCAACCTGGTCAATGCCTTTATTGATCCACAATCTACCGTACAAATGGGAGAAAATTCGCTTATTGGTTTTTACAGGACGATCTTCACCGAAATTGTTTCAAAGGCTCCCGTTGTTTTTATTATTCTTATTGCGCTGTTTGAAATTACGATGGGGTTATTAATCCTCAACAAACACAAAAAAGTTAAGTTTGGATTGATCGGGACCACTGTCTTTTTAATCCTGATCACACCATTTGGATACATACAGCTTCCATGGCTGGGCCTGGCAGCAATACAGTTGTATTTACTGAGAAAGGATTATGATAAAACATTAATAGAAATCATTCGTACAGCCCTGCATAGAAAAAAATAACCGTTACAAGGCCACTTAAGGATTGCCGGAAATAAAAGAACTGATCAATGGAACAAGAATATATAGAAGGGAAAATCTTCAATAAAGAGAACTTCACCCAAAATCCTTTGAAAAAAGCATCCTATGAAAATTGCACCTTTACCGACTGTGACTTTTCAAATGCGGACCTTGCCCAGATAAAATTTTCCGACTGCGGATTCACCGGGTGTAACCTCAGCCTGGCAAAACTGGCAAATACAGCCTTTAGAGATGTGAGATTCAGGGAATGCAAGATGTTGGGCCTTCTTTTTGAAAACTGTAATAAATTCGGGTTATCCTTCAGTTTCGACAAATGTAACCTCAACCATTCCTCCTTTTATCAAACCAAAATCAAAAATACAAAATTCAAAGACTCGCAAATCCAGGAGGTAGATTTTACCGAAAGTGATCTGAGCAATTCCGTCTTCGAAAACTGCGATCTTACACAGGCAACCTTTCAACATTCCATCATGGAAAAAGCAGATTTCAGCACGTCCTATAATTACTCCATCGACCCCGACATAAACAGGATCAAAAAAACCCGGTTTTCAACAGCCGGATTAGCCGGGTTGCTGGACAAATATGATATTGATATAACCGATTAAGCAACCCCAAACCCATTGTCTGTGCGTATACATGTGCCTGTCCCGGCCATGAAATTGCTCCTGGCCATCGTGTCCCGATCTTTTTACAAAAAAAATAGCAAAAAAATCTTTTCCTGCCTGCATTTTAAAATACCTTTGCACCCATGTTCCAAGATTTGTTATTAAAACTAAAACAATGGTGGCCTTGGTGGCCCTTAAAAAAGAAACCGCCTAAAAAGCGCAGCTGGTACGTAAAAGCTTTGCGCGGGGTACTGTTCACGTTTCTCTTTTTTATTCTTTTTCTTTTTCTGATCAACATCAATTTCCTGTGGTTGTTCGGTAAATCGCCCCGTATATCCGAAATCCGGAACCCACAGCAGAGCATTGCCTCGGAAGTTTACAGCGCTGACGGTAAACTGATCGGGCGTTTCTATAAAGAAAACAGGACCCCTGTTGAATTCAAAGAATTATCGCCCATGCTTCTGAAAACCTTAGTGGCAACGGAAGATGAGCGGTTTTATTCCCATATGGGTATAGACTTTAAAGGGCTGTTTTCGGCATTCCATGACTGGTTTTCGGGCAATTACCGGGGAGCCAGCACCATTTCGCAGCAGCTGGTAAAAAACATGTATAAATCGCGCACCACCTATTCAAAAGGTTTGTTGGGATACATTCCTTATGTGCGCCTGGTGATCATGAAACTAAAAGAATGGATCGGAGCTTTGAAAATTGAAGTCTTCTATTCCAAAGAGGAAATCCTTGTCATGTACCTTAACACCGTTGATTTCGGCAATAACACCTTTGGCATTAAAACCGCCTCAAGGGTTTATTTCGGAACCACTCCTTCAAAACTCAAACCGGAACAAATTGCCATGCTGGTGGGGATGCTCAAAGCACCATCCACATACAATCCCCTGCGTAATCCAAAGAATTGCACCAAAAGAAGAAATGTGGTGCTGAAGATCATGCAACGGGAGAAACTGATCACCGAAAACCAACGCGACTCACTCTCGGCTTTGCCTTTGGGGCTTAATTATAAAGTTGAGGATTTCTCTGATGGACAGGCTCCGTACTTCAGAATGGCGGTAGCTGATGCTATTGAAGCGTGGTGTAAAGACAACAATCTGGACATTTTCACATCCGGTCTGAAAATATATACCACTGTTGATTCCCGCATGCAGAAATATGCTGAAGAATCGGTAAAGAAACAGATGACATTTTTACAATCTGAATTCAACAGGCAATGGGGGCGTGAAAATCCCTGGCGGGACATGCAATACAGGGAAATTCCGGGTTTCATCCGGAGCAATGCCCTGGAATGCAATCGCTACAAGACTTTCAGAAAACAAACCGGAAACGAAGACTCCGCCATGGCGCTGATGAATAAACCCATACCAATGAAACTATACCATTACAGAAAAGGCGTTATTGACACCGTGCTCAGCCCGATGGATTCCATAGGTTATGTCAAACGACTGCTCCGGATTGGTTTCGTAGCTATCGAGCCTGAAAACCGTTATGTCAGGGCGTGGGTTGGCGATATCGATTATCGCTTTTTCAAGTATGATCATGTTTCACAATCGGTGCGGCAGCCCGGGTCCACGTTCAAATTATTTGATTATGCCGCAGCTATTGCTTCCGGGATCGGCCCATGCGACATGCGCACAGACCAATATGTGGAATGGCGGTACAAAGAAAAAGGTAAAGACATGGTTTGGCGCCCACACAACGTGAACGGAATATTTTATGGTATCCCGGTAAGCCTGCGTTCTGCCTTTACCAATTCTATCAACTGTGTTGCCGTGACACTTGCAAAAGAAGTCGGTATCGAAAAAGTGATAGAATATGCGTACCGCCTTGGCATAAGAACAAGGCTGGATGTGGTACCTTCGGTAAGCCTTGGGTCTGGTGAGGTGACCTTGCTTGACCTGGTAAATTCCTATGCTTCTGTCATTGCCGACGGCATGTACGAAGCCCCGGTGCTGGTGACCCGCATCGAAGATCATAATGGTAAGGTTCTCTGGGAATACAAACCTGAACGGAAACAAGCCATAGATTATGAAACGGCCTTTCTGTTGCAGGAACTGCTCAAGGCAGGGCTTAAAGAACGTGGTTCCACGGTCCAGAACCTTTGGTCGTACAATATGTTTAAAGACGGAACCGAGTTCGGCGGAAAAACAGGCACATCATCCAACCACAGCGACATGTGGTTCGTTGGCGTATCACCAAAACTGGTGGCCGGCGCCTGGGTTGGAGGCGAACAACGTTGTATACACTTTCGGCCGGGTACCAGACTCGGCGAAGGAGGCCACGCAGCCTTGCCTGTATTCGGGATGTTCATGGAAAAAGTTATGAATGATGAGTCTCTTAAAGCGTACAGGCAAAAATTCCCGGGCCCAAAACAGAAAATAACAAAGGACTATAACTGTACGACCTCCATTCCGGATTCTTTGCTGAGGTTGGCTGATTCTGTGATGGGAAGGATCGATACCGTACCAGCCATAGAACCCTGACACCAGCTCAATACAGTAAGAGTGTAAAATAAAAAAAAGAGCGTGGAATATCCATGCTCTTTTTGATTCATGTTCAAATAATTATTAATTGGAAAAGTCTTCAGCATTATCAAATTGCATGTTGATAACGATGGTGCCTTTTTTATCAATATAGCCCCACTTCGGACCTTTCCGCACACGTGCCAACCCATTTTCAAAAGGTTTGGCAGCATCAAACTGAGGGTTGATGAGGTACGATCCTTTTTTGTCGATATAACCCCATTGCGGGCCTTTGCGGACCAAAGCCATTTCACCAACAAAATCAGAAGCATCACTAAATTGCGGGTTGATGATATAGGAACCTTTATTATCAATGTACCCCCATTCCTTAAATTTATTTACGCGGGCCAATCCGCCGCTAAAGTCTTCAGCAAAGTCAAACTGAGGGTTAACTACCCAGGTGCCTTTTTTATCAATGTATCCCCATTGCTTCATTTTTTTTGCCTTTGCCAGTCCTTCATAAAAGTCCCCCACTCCTTCAAACTGCGGGTTGATGATATACGTGCCCGTTTTATCCACAAAACCCCAGTCCATTCCTTTACGCACGCGGGCAAGACCTCCGGAAAAATCTTCAGCATTATCAAATTGAGGGTTAATGATCCAGGAACCTGTTTTATCAATATATCCCCACTGTTTTCCTTTGAAAGCCTTTGCCAGTCCCTCATGGAATTCACCGACAAGATCAAACTGGGGATTGATCACATAAGTGCCTTTTTTATCAATGATTCCCCATTGCATTCCTTTACGAACCCGTGCCAATCCATCGTAAAAATCTTCGGCATCATCAAACTGCGGATTGATGGCAAATACACCTGTTTTATCCACATAACCCCATTGTTTGAATTTTCTGACCCGCGCCAGGCCGTCGCTGAAATCTTCAGCGGCATCAAATTGCGGATTAATGACCAGTGTTCCCTTGGTATCGATAAAACCCCAGCTGCCAAATTGCAGTACCCTGGCCAGGCCGTTATGAAAACTTTTTGCACCGGCATATTGAGGATTTATAACGTAAGAACCCTTTTTATCTATGTACCCCCAGGTTTTACCCAGCCGTACCAAAGCATAATATTCCTGTGCATACAGACAACTGCTGAATACCACAGCGAAAAATAACAATGAAATTTTTTTCATGACGCAATATTTTAATGTTCATACAAATTTAATATAAAATTTTCCAACTTGTATTTTTTAGAAAAATAGTCCAACGACATATTTATTTGAGAAAACTGAAATTTCCGGATTACTTTAAAAAAAATCCTGATAAACATTAAAAGATCAGTGAATAATTTTTTTGTTGTATATTTGACTTTTATTTGGTCAAAATATAATCCGTTTTATTTTTTTAACAATCACCATATGAAGAAGATAATTATATTGATCACATTATGCCTGTTTTCTTATGTTGTAAAAAGCCAGGATGTCATTGTAAATACGAATGGTAAAGAAATAAAAGCTAAAATCGTTGAAACCACACCTGATCAGGTAAAATTCCGGATATTTGATGCCAATGCCAAACAAATTTGCAGTGTAAGCCAAAAAATAAAAAAATTCAAAAAACAACACCTACCGGTTGACGAACAGGTTTTATCCGTGCCGAGAAATCAGGTTTTCATGATCAAATACGAAAATGGAAAAAGTGATATTTACCGGGAAAAAGTCGAATATAAAACGGCAAAAAATGTATTGAATTTTATTGATGTCAACAATAACCCCGAAGCATATAAAATGTACCGTGATGGATATAAAATGCATAATTTAAGCAGGGGTTTGATAGGAGCCGGTGGCGGCCTATGTGCATTCGGTGCGGTCTGCCTGATGTATAACGGGATACATGGCAAATACGACAATAACGAAATTGGTGCAAGCTTTATTTATTCTGGTATTGGCGCAGTCTTGCTGTTTACCGGGTTGCAGTTAAACGAAAAAAGCATCAAAAAAATGAACACCGCTTTTGACCTTTACAGGAATTCCTTAAAAACGGCCCAAAACAGCTACCACCTTGATTTTGGAGTTACGCAGAATGGGTTGGGATTGAATTTGAAATTCTAAATAAGCATTTCCTTATTAATTTTTATCCTGGTCCATAAACCAGGTTTACAACCGGTATTTTTAATATTCTTATTTTTGCACAAAAATAATCTTATGCCTGTCAACATCATAGAGGTTACGAATTTGCCGCTCAGAAAATCATTTGTAAAACTGCCGTTCCGGATTTATAAAGGTAATGATTGTTGGGCGCCCCCCATGATCAAAGATGAACTGAAAAGTATGACACCTGAGCACAACCCGGCATTTGATTTTTGTCGGGCAAAATTCTGGATTGCAGTTAAAAACGGTGAAACTGTAGGCCGTATAGGGGCAATTATCAATGACCGGTACAATGAAAAAAAATCTGAGAACTTTGGCAGGATAACCCGCACAGAGTTTTTTGACGATGAAGAAGTCAGTTCGGAACTCTTCAAAACGGCAGAAACATGGCTCAAACAACAAGGTGTGGAAGGGGTTTACGGGCCTTTGGGTTTCACTAACCTTGACACACAAGGATTGCTGGTAGAGGGATTTGACTACCTCCAATCCATCGGTTCGATTTATCACATGCCTTATTATCAAAGGCATTTCGAAAAACACGGGTATTCCAAAGAGATAGACTGGATCGAATTCCGGCTGATTTTGCATGGTGTTCCGGAAAAAGCGTTGCGCCTGGCAGAAGTTGTGAAACAACGGTTTAAACTTAAGGTTATCAACTTCCATTCAAAAAAGGATCTTGCAGCCTATGCACCGGCCATTCTTGACCTGTTGAATGTATCTTTTGAAGACCTGCCATTTGTCGTGCCTTTTGACGAGAAAATGAAGAACTATTACATTAAAAAATATTTCGGTTTTCTGAACTATGATTTTGTAAAAGTCATAAAAACCCAGGATGATGAGATTGCCGGGTTTATTGTGGGTGTCCCTTCCTTGTCGAAAGCCATGCAAAAAGCCCGCGGCAGGCTTTTCCCGTTTGGGTTCATCCATTTGATGAAAGCCATGAAACGCAACGATACCGTGGATCTTTTTCTTACCGGCGTGGATCCCAGATTCCAAAGCCTGGGAATACCGGCACTGCTGATCAGTGAGATTCATCAACCCGTTTCAAAGGCAGGAATTGCTTTTGCAGAAACCACAGGGATTTTTGAAACAAACCTGAAGGCGATCACCACGTGGAAAAACTACGAACATATACAGCACAAACGCCGGAGGTGCTATAAAAAGATTTTTTAGAACGACTAAATTTATAATCAGGATATGACTATTTTAAATTTTCTTGCTAACGATGCGCCAATTTTCACTTGGGTGGTATTGCCGCTTTTGATTTTCTGCGCCCGTATATTCGACCAGAGCGTGGGCACGCTGCGCCTGATATTTGTGGCCAAAGGATTAAAAAACTGGGCGCCGGTGTTCGCCTTTTTCGAATCGCTCATCTGGCTGCTTGCCATTGGCGAGATCATTAAACACCTTGATAATCCCTTATGTTACATTGCCTATGCGCTGGGCTATGCCATGGGAAATTATGTAGGCATGGTGCTCGACGAAAAGCTCTCTATTGGCAATGTTATTATCAGGGTGATCCTCAAAAGCCAGGCACCCGAGCTTATTTCCCGGCTAAAAGAATCGAATTACGGCCTTACCATATTGGATGCCGAAGGAGCTGTGGGCAAGGTGAAGGTGATTTTTTCCATCATAAAGCGCAGCGACGTAAAGAATTTTATTTCCATCATCAACGAACTGAACACCCAATCTTTTTATACCATCGAAGAAATACGTTCGGTAAATGAGGGGGTATTTAAAACCTCATCCAGAAAACACCTGATGAACCTCAGCGTGCTGACGAAAAAACATAAATAAGCTTACTGGCCGGTTCAGATCACATCAGGTTCTCATCCGCAAAACTGAAATAGGCATTATCGCCCACGATCACATGGTCCAGCACGCTGATATCGAGTAATAATCCGGCATCCTTGAGTTTTTTGGTCAGTTTGATATCCGCTTCGCTGGGTTTGATGTTGCCCGAAGGATGGTTATGACAAAGTATAATTGACGAAGCATTATTTTCCAGCGCGGTTTTAAAAATCTTTTTCGGGTCTGCCACAGTCCCGGCAATGCCGCCCTGGCTGATGCTGGATTTCTTAATAATCTTATTTGCCCTGGTCAAAAGCAGTACCCAGAACTCTTCATATGGGTTATCGGCCAGGTTGTTCTGAAAATATTCAAACACATCCCGGCTGCCGGTAATCTTTTCTTTGACGGCAATTTCTGAAACCCTGCAACGCTTCCCCAGTTCGAGGGCCGCAATAATACTCAATGCCTTGGCTTCGCCGATGCCTTTGAATTTCATGAATTCGGCCAGTGACAGTTTCGACAATTCCAGCAAATTATCCGAAACATGTGACAACATCCGTTTCGACAAATCTACGGCAGTTTCTTTTGTAGAGCCCGACCGTAAAAGAATGGCGAGCAATTCTGCATTGCTCAGAGCCGATTTGCCTTTAGCGACGAGTTTCTCGCGCGGACGGTCGTCCTCAGCCCATTGTTTGATGTTCCGAAGTTCTGTCATGTGATTATTTTTTTATGTAAAAGTAAAAATTTTTACAAAAAAAAACCCTTGCTTGTGGCAAGGGTAATAATCAAATAAATAATAACTTGCTATTGCATCGTGCTGCAAAACTTTGCCATACCTGATTTCAGGTTCGCAGCTTTATTTTTATGAATGATATCTTTGGTAACAAGTTTATCAATCATCGAGATCATTTTAGTCATTTCCGCCAGCGCTTTATCTTTTTCCTTGATGCTTCTGAATTCTTTAAGTGCATTACGCATGGTGATGGCATAATAGCGGTTATGCGTTCTTTTGGTAGCGGTTTGCCTGATTCTCTTTTTTGATGAAATATGATTAGCCATTTTATTAATTTTTGTTTGCAGCCCGTAGGGGACTCGAACCCCTGATTTCCAGGATGAAAACCTGGCGTCCTAACCGACTAGACGAACGGGCCATATTATTCGCCTCTATTTTTGAGGGTGCAAAGATACGATTATTTTTAAATCCAAAAAATATTTTTGTAATAATTTAATTTTATTTTCAAAGTTGTTCCTCCGGATCGGCCTGAAAACGAAAACCTAAGCGTTTACCGGTGGTGATCCTCATGGCAGAGGAATATTCGCGAATCTGCGAAACCGTCGCTTCCTTCTGTGTATCATAGGGCTGCAGCAACAGGTCAAAATCCAGGCAATACTGAACCGCTGTCTCCAGTATGCGCCTGAGTGTCGGATAGTCTATCCTTTCATTAACAAAAGAATTACTTAAAAATTCCATTTGCCGCTTTCCTTCCACCACAAAATGGAATTCTTTATTGACAAATATACGCGCAACCAGGTATCCGATATCATTTTCACGGTTGTACCGCAACGAATCAGCCAAAAAATTATACACATAAATAATCCCGCAGTAGGCGCGTGATTCATCTTCTTTTACGTAAGCCGTGCGCATGATGGAATGTTCACGCGGAAACTCAAACACATTGGTATGCATGATAAAGATCAGTGAGTCGCCGGCAAATGTAAGTTCCGCCTCAAACTCGCCTTTACTTTTAAATTCAACAGGTATTTTAGTCAGTTTGTTTTTTTTCAGGAGTTTTTGAGTTTCTATGGAAAAGTCTTTAGCTACACCCTTTAGCTCATTAAATACATGAAGGGTATTTTGATATACTGTTTGCTTTAACACTGATTTGGATTTAAACAATCCAAGAATATCGTTGATCTTATCTTTTTTACGTGCCATTATTTTTTATTTCTACAAAAATATGTTTTTTTTCAAACTTTCAGAACCTTGTCAGTTCGCCGAATAGTTTCATGGCAAACTGATCGGTCATCGAAGCAATATAATGCAAAATGGATCTTTTGTAATCCTGCTCATTTTCAATATTGTACACCAACACGTTCCCGAATTTGGTTGTTTTACGCTCCTCCGGGTCTATATTAGAATATTTCATGAGCCAGTATTTGTATGCGCCTATTACCGAGGGATAAAAAGTTTCCTGTTGGTTGAGCGCCGCCAGTAATTTATTTTTTGGCCCATATAAAGCTGCCAGGGCTGAATACAGCGAATTGATCACCAGGGATGCCAGCTGGCTATAGTATTCCAGGCGTTTATGCTTGTAAATGTGCTTATAATTAAAGGCCTTTACCGAATTTATCATATTCAGGTATTTCTCCGAAAATAAAATTCCTTTTTCCGGGGTACTCATTTTGCAAAGGTTGATGACAAAGTCATTCATCAGTATCGTGTTATTGATCTGCCAGATTTTTACTTTTTTGATCTCAGCCACAATTTCTGAAAGTTCTGCGATCTGGCCTTTATCAAGGATCTTTAACGTCAGGGCATCTTCGATATCCCGGCCCAGGTAGGAGATTTTATCAGCGATTTTTACCACACAGGCTTCCCAGGTATAAGGCGCATATTGATTTGGTTTTTCAATATTTTCAAGCTTTATAAGTTCATTTCTAGGGAAAATGGCATTTTCGTTCACTTCGCCGCAATGCGAAATAATTCCGTCGCGCACGGCATACGTAAGGTTGAGGTTTTTTTCTTTATTCGAAAGGTCGGGAAGTGTTTCCAGGCGGTCCACAAAGAAGAGACTGTTTTTCTCGTGCCAGAATGATTCGCCCATTTCATCCATCGCGATTTTACGCAGGATGTATTCGCCTTCATGGCCAAAGGGTGCATGTCCCAGGTCGTGGCCAATGGCAATGGCATTGGTCAATTCGGTATTTAACCCCAAGTAATTTGCAATGGAATAACTTACCGAAGCCACATGGGTAACATGTTCTATACGCGTACACACATGGTCGTTCTGTGTGGCATAAAAAACCTGGGTTTTATGTTTCAGGCGGCGGTAGGCTTTACTATGCAGTATCCGATTGTAATCGCGTGAAAACTCACTGCGGATGTCATCGGTTTTTTTATACATTTTCAGTTCCCGCCGGATACAATCTTTCCAGGTTGGATTTCCGGGATTACAGGCTACTACTTTGAATTTCAAGGGTTGCATAAAAAAAGTTTTGAATCCGAATAGGGTTAATTCTTAATAATTCATTCCCGTGAACATATGATTTAGTATATTTGTGTATACCAACAAAAGTAATTAAAATAGCTCAACTTTAAACATCCGGCTGTACCATGAAAAAACAAAAAGATATCAGGCTGACTGTGCACGGAATGGACTGCACCAACTGTGCATTGGGAATAAAAAAACAACTGGACAAAATGGGACTGGAACAGGTGGATGTGAATTTTACCGCATCGGAAGTGCATTTCAGCAACGCTACCGAAGAACAGGCCAAAGCCGCAATCAATAAAATAAATGCCATGGGATATACCGTGGTAACAGATACTGAAGAAAAAAAATCAACAGGTAAAATTGTGCTCAGCAGCATTGAATGGAAATTTTATTTTTCGCTGTTGTTCACCATTCCGCTGCTTTCCGCGATGTTTATCCCAGTTGAATTCCTGCATAATCCATATGTTCAGTTAGCCCTTTGTATTCCGGTATATGCGGTAGGCATCTGGCATTTCGGTAAAAGCGCTTATTTTTCGATACGTTCCGGGGTGCCAAACATGGATGTGCTGATAGCGCTGGGTTCATCGGCGGCTTTTTTTTACAGCCTGAGCGGAACCCTGCTCGGCCTTGGACATGGCTACCAGTTTTACGAAACTTCTGCAAGTATCATCAGCCTTATTTTTCTGGGCAACATGCTCGAACACCTTTCAGTGAAAAAAACCACCACTGCGATTGATGAACTGGTAAAAATGCAGAAGGTAAAAGCAAAATTAGTTACGTATGAAAATAACTCCGAAAAAATAACCGAAACCGAGGCTTCCAAAATCAGGACAGGCGATGTGCTGCTTGTCAACACAGGAGATAAGATAGCCGCCGACGGTGAAATCATCTGGGGTGAAGGCATCATTGATGAATCGGTAGTGACCGGTGAAAGTATCCCGGTCAGTAAAACCAGCGGCGAGGCTGTTGTTGGAGGTTCTGTGCTGACTTCAGGAAACATAAAAGTAAGAACCACCGCCATTGGTGAACAATCTGTTTTGGGACAGATCATCGAGCTGGTTAAAAATGCCCAGCAGGACAAGCCGCAACTGCAGACGCTGGCCGACAAAATAAGCGCCGTGTTTGTACCGACCGTGATCGGGTTATCGCTGCTGACATTTGTTATTAACTTTTTCGTCGCTGATCTTGAATTTAAATATTCACTGCTCAGAAGCATTGCGGTACTTGTGATTGCCTGCCCTTGCGCATTAGGGCTTGCCATTCCCACGGCGGTGGTGGTCGGTATCGGCAGGGTAGCCAAACAGGGAATACTGATAAAAGGCGCCAGCACCATGCAAAAGCTGAGCACTGTGAAAAATATTGCTTTTGACAAGACCGGCACACTTACCACAGGAAGGTTTATCATCAAAGATCTTAAAACATACGGTATAAGCCAGCAGGAAGCCCGGTCGCTGTTGTTCTCCATCGAACGGTATTCCACCCATCCCATTGCGGTTTCCATTGTCCATGAATTAAAGGACGAGGCAGTGATTGAACTATCGGACATCGAAGAACAAAAAGGTATTGGTATCCGCGCCAAAGATAATCAGGGCAATAGTTTTGTTGCCGGCTCCCTGCGCATTGCAAAGAAACATACTGATGAAAGCTTTCATGAAGTTTACCTTTTAAAAAACGATGTGCTGATCGCCACCGTTGACATAGAGGATGAAATCAGGCCGGAAGCCAAAGATGCCATTGCCTTTCTCCGATCGAAACAGATCAGCACCGTGTTGGTAAGCGGAGACAAAAAACAAAAATGCGACGAACTGGCGGGTAAACTAGGTATTGATCAGGTGTTTGCCGAAAAGATGCCGGCAGAAAAACTCACCATCATCGAACAGCTTGACAAAGCAGGCGGTGTGGCGATGGTGGGCGACGGCATCAACGACGCCCCTGCCCTCTCAAAAGCTACGGTAGGGATTTCGCTAAGCAATGCTACACAGATAGCCATAAAATCAGCCCAGGTGGTATTGTTAAACGGCAAACTGAATCTGCTTACACAGGCGTACCTCATCAGTAAAAACACCATGACGGTAATAAAACAGAACCTCTTCTGGGCATTTTTTTATAACGTTATTGCGATCCCGATAGCAGCTGTCGGCTTATTAGACCCTATGATAGCGGCCGCATCTATGGCCTTATCGGATATAGTTGTGGTGCTGAATTCTTTAAGGTTAAGAACAAAAAAACTACGATAAAAATTTTTGCAGGTAGCTGAAATTCAAGGCATGGTATCAACTCATCGGGGATTCCCGGTCTTCTGCGGCCATTTCTTTATAGATCATTTTATCGGTAAATCCCGGGATGCGTTTATAAAGCCACGCGAGAAGCTTCCCCTCGGTAGTGAGTGTAATTTCACGTTTGCGTTTATACAGGGCTTTAATAATGTGATGCGCCGCATCTTCGCTGCTCATCATTTTATCTTCATTCCGTGGGGTATGTTTTTGAGGAAGTCCGTCTTTATTGAGAGCTGATAAGCGCACGTTGCTGGCGGTAAAACCCGGATGCGCCACCATCACATGAAGGCCGTCTTTAAGATGTTCCACCCGTATCGTGTTCAAAAATCCATTCATGGCATGTTTGGAGGAACTGTATCCGGTGCGCCCCGGAAGCGGTGACACACCTGCCAGTGAGGAAATGCCGACCACCGAACCTTTCTGCTTCAAGATATAAGGTATGGCAAACTTGGTACAATAAACCGTTCCGTAAAAATTCACATTCATCAGGTGCCTGATCACATCCAGGTTAACATCCTCAAATTTCGCCCTCATCGAAACACCGGCATTGTTGATCAGTATGTCAATTTTCCCGAATCCGGCAACCGCCTTGTCTATCAGGTTACGGCAATCTTCCATCTTGCTGATGTCCGTCACCACGGACATAACCGTGCCTTTTTTTTCTAATATTTCATTTTCCGTAACTTTCAGATTTTCGGCATTCCGGGCAGCAATAACTACCTTAGCGCCCAGGGTTGCCAATTCGAGCGACATGGCTTTTCCTATCCCTGATGAAGCCCCGGTTATTATAATAACCTTGTCCAGAAAAGGTTTGTTTTTCATTTGTTTACAAGTAAACAGTTGCGCAAAAGTAAAAAAATTCTTGCAATAGAATTTTTATTAATTTTGCAGGTCATGACTTTATCCGCAAAATCAAAATTGTTATAATGGATTTTGCGGAACTGGTAATTGAAAATATCAGCAAAGATATCGTGAGAAAAGCAACCTGAAAGCCATACAAACAAAAGAAACCGGTAAACGACAAACGCGCAGAACCTTATAACAGCATAAAATAAATAATTATTAATTACTTTAACTCTTTAAATAACATGGAAGATATTTTTGATAAAATTAAAAAAGCAAGAGGCCCGCTGGGACAATACCAGGAAAAAGCAGAAGGATATTTTATGTTCCCGGAACTCGAAGGTGAAATTGGCCCTCGCATGAAATTTCATGGTAAAGAAGTACTCAACTGGAGCCTGAACAACTATCTTGGTTTGGCGAACCTTCCCGAAGTAAGAAAAGCCGATGCGGATGCCTGTGCCCAATATGGCATGGCTGCACCCATGGGAGCCAGAATGATGTCGGGGCAGACAAAATATCACATACAACTCGAAAGGGAACTCGCAGCTTTTGAAAATAAACCGGCCTGTTACCTTCTTAATTACGGTTACCAGGGCATGATTTCCATTATAGATTCCATGCTTGACCGCAAAGATGTGGTGGTGTATGATTCAGAATCGCATGCCTGCATCATGGATGGGTTAAGGTTACACATCGGAAAAAGATTTGTTTACCCGCATAATAATATGGAAGGCCTTAAAAAACAGCTTGCCAGCGCCACCAGGCTTGCAGAAATCCAAAAGGGCGGCATACTCGTGATCACCGAAGGTGTATTTGGCATGGCCGGCGATCTGGGTAAACTGGATGAAATTGTTAAACTGAAAAAAGAATTTAATTTCAGGTTGCTGGTTGACGACGCTCACGGCTTTGGCACCATGGGGAAAACCGGCGCCGGGACAGGCGAACATTTCGGTGTCCAGGATGATATCGACCTGTACTTCTCCACTTTTGCCAAAAGCATGGCAGGCATAGGCGCCTTCATAGCTTCCGACAAGGAAATCATCGCACACCTGAAATACAACATGCGCTCCCAGATTTTTGCCAAATCACTTCCCATGCCTATGGTTATGGGCGCTCTTAAACGTCTGGAGATCATTAAAACCCGCCCTGAACTTAAAGAAAATCTCTGGAAAATTGCTCATGCACTCCAGGACGGACTGAAGAAAAACGGCTTTAATATCGGAAATACAGAGTCACCAGTTACACCAATTATCTTTAAAGGTGATATTATTGAAGGTACAAACATCGTAGTTGACCTGAGGGAAAATTACAGTATTTTCTGTTCCATCGTAATTTATCCTGTTGTCCCCAAAGGTATCATCATGCTCAGGGTAATCCCTACAGCAGCGCACACTCTGGAAGATGTAGAACGGACCATAAAAGTTTTCGGTGAGGTAAAAGAAAAGCTGGGAAAAGGCGTCTACAATACGGATCAGATCCAGACCATGAAAATCAACGAATAAACCGGACTTTTTGCCTTTTACCTACAGTTTTTATTATGAAAGAAAAGTATTATCTGAAATGTGCGGCCTGCGGACATATTACACCTGATTTCGGGCAATGGTTCAACCAAAACCAAATCTGCCCAAAGTGTGAAGGCAAACACGCTGAAGTCTGGTATAAAAGTGATTACAAGGAACTCTCCACGCTTTGGAACAGCTCACCTGAAAGCTTCTGGCATTATCATTCATTTCTTCCGCTGGATGATGCCGGGAATAAAATTACCTGCAATGAAGGCGCTGTTCCTATAGAAAAATGGGATTTCCTTCAGGATTTTGCCGAAAAAAAATATGGCATAAAGTGCGAGGTTGTAATTTACAGAAACGACCTCAATGGAGGAACGGGTACTTTTAAAGATGTAGCAGCGGCGCTGGCTGCAGCTGTCCTGAAAGAACATGGCATCAAGCAGTATGTGGTGGCCTCGACGGGCAACACCGCCACGGCATTTGCCCGCTATCTGGCGCTCGCAGGCATCCACTGTTCCGTTTTTATCCCGGATAATACGTTAAAATCATCCGAAGCCTACATCAGCGCTTTTGGACAGACCGTGTACCGGGTAAATGGCGATTATGCCTTTACCAAATCCGTGGCTGCAAAATATGCCCGCGATAATAATATTCTGATATCTTCCGGCAACATAGATCCCATGCGTGTTGAAGCAAAAAAGACGATGGTCTTCGAATGGCTTCGCCAGCTTAAAAAACTGCCCGATGTTTATATTCAGGCGATCAGCGGAGGAACCGGCCCCATTGCCATTGACAAAGGTGTAAAAGAACTCAAAGGCTTTTCTGAGGGCATTAAGAATCCCCGCTTTATCATGGTGCAACCCGACCGTTGTGCGCCTATGACAATGGCCTGGGAAAAAGCAGAGAAAAACGGGTTCCCCGAAGGTTTCGAAAAGGATTATCCTATTATTGACAACCCGCAAACTTGTGTTCCCACGCTCGGTACGGGAAATCCTGCCACTTATCCGCTGCTGGCCGGTCTTGTGAAAAAGTCTGGCGGCACCTTTGTGACCGTTGATGAGAACAAGCTGGTAAATTTCGGAAAACTCATGGCATTTGAACGAAAAGTCTTGTTTGGGCCAGCTTCCGCGGTATGCATGGCCGGTTTTTTCAAAGCGCTGGAAAAAAACCTGATTAAGAATGGCGAAACTGTATTGGTAAATCTGGGCGAAGGCGTAATGCGCGCACCCGATTTTGTGTACCAGATGATGGATGCTGCATCCCTTATCAATGGCGTCGAAGAATGTACGCATCATGAAATCAGTGATTACCGGCAAGCAATCTGGGATGGTATCTTAGCGTAAGCGAAAGGGTTTTTGGATTAGATTTTTTTTCTGAGAGATTTCAGATCAAGAAAGCCAACATAACGATCCAGTTGATGCTTTCCGCACCGCATCTGCCTTGGCGGACAAAACTATTTTGTCAAACCAATATTAATTTCCAATTTTCACAATTCTATCAAACGTGTCCTGTCTGCCGCGTGAAAGCAGACACAAGTTATAGCGCACTTTTTTTTAATTTTTTTTTTCTTTTATTTTGTTTCTTTTATATGTTTCAATTTTAAAAATATTCCCCATAGTATCAAAGAAATACCAATCTCCGGATTTTTTACCCTTGTAAAATTTACTGATTAATTTTATTTGGCCTGATGTGTAGTAATATGTTATTATTATTGTTTCATTGAATGTCTTTATTTTAAATAATAATTTTCCATCATTATCATATTCTTCTGTTTTAATAAAACTTCCATCCAATAATGCTTCATAGCTTGACAACCTTCCAATTAAATTTGGGGATAAAATTGTATCACTCTTATATATTTCAGCCAATGCTCCCTCTACCCAATAACGAAAGTCATTGTTTGATTCCTTTATTTGATGCGTGATAAATAAAAATTTTTTTGGTGTTAAAGTAGTGTCATTATGAAATAATAAAATCGTATCTGCATTTATTTTGAAAATGCCAGTATCATTTCCCGGGAAAAGACCACAAAAACCCGAATGCCACAAAAATTTATAATCAGGCTTTAGTTCTATCGATTGGAATTTGTCTGTGTTACAAACATATTTTCCCCATATGTAAGTTTGTGAATAACAAATTGATCCAGAAAGTAAAATCATTAAAATAAGTAGCTTTCTCATCTTTTTGATAAATGCGCTTAACTATCTCGTAACCTTAAACGGAACTTTATATTTTTTACAAATAATCTGTGTAATATCCCGTCCCGATTTTATTGCAATGGGAAGCCCGCCGCCCGGGTGTGACCAGTGTCCGGTGAAATAAAAATTTTTCAATCCCGGCAAAGTGGTTTTTATTGGTGTTCCAGCAGCCAGTTTTTTTCCTGGCAACCAGCCTTGCACACTGCCCTGGAAATTCCCGGTGTAGCGGTGATACGTCGCAGGTGTAGTCACATCCGTTACTTCGATGTATTTTTTTATGTTGCCTAATTTCTCTTCCAGCGCATCGATGATTTGAGCTGCAAATTCATTCTTTATGGTATCATACCGTCCATTATCTTCATCGCGCAGTTTTATCCAGTAATCACCCTCCTGAGTATAATAACTCACCGACACCACGGTTTTCCCTTCAGGGGCCAGCGTGGGATCATAATTGTAAATATGTACTTCCATCCTTTCATATACGGTGCCGTCGGGCGAAATAAGCTTCTCTTTGAGAGGGAAGCGGGAATAATGCGGGTAATCCTCAAACGTGCGCGAAAGGCCCATCGCCACCATGAATACAGAATAGTAGATTCCCAGTTTTTTTTGATTTTTTAGCGAAATCACGGAAGCATCGGTATACCTTCCGTCAAGTGCATCAAACACGGTATAATGCCAGTCCGAAGCGGAAATGGTAATGTCTGAAAAGGCTTTGCTTCCATCCTCGAGCAACAAACCTTTGGCAGTATCATTCTCCGTCAGGATTTTTGAGACGGTCGTGTTAAAATTTATTTTTCCGCCGGTGGCCAGGTACTTCTCTTCAAACTTTTGCGCAAACTTGTATGAACCTCCCAATGGGTATCCGGCGCCATCAGTGTCGTATGATGCCAAAGGAACGGTCAGGATCAATAAGGAAAGTTCATCCCCGTCAAAAAGCTGCATGAACGCCTCTTTCAGAAATGGATTTTTCAGTTTGCGCGCGAATGATACGTTGGTAACATTCTTCCATTTCAGCAGGAGCGCGCCAATAGGAAGGTATTTTGCCAGGCTGATTTTATCACTCCAGGTCAGCATTTTGGTAACCTTATCCACCACAGGAGGCAGTTCATATTGCTGCATCTTACGGCAAAACGAAATCAAACTCCGGATGTGTTTTTCATCTTCCGGTGCGATATCCAGTAAGTATTTTTCGAGGCGGTCCAGATTGGTGTATAAAATAAAAACTTTGCTTCCGTATTTATCAGTATTGTTTTCTAATTCGATATGAAAACGGCTTTCGTGGTTGATAAATTTAACGGACTCCATATCAATCAGCTCCGACCACAATTTGTAAAAAGCATTGCTGTTGTTTGAGCCAAGCAACCACTGTATACACCCGTCAAAGGTGTACTCGCCCCTTCTCCAGCTGGTACAAAGCCCGCCTGAAGCAGCATGTTGTTCAAATATTTCAGTTTCAAAACCGCACATCTGCAGGTAACTCCCCACGACCAAACCCGAAACACCTGCACCAATGATATTTACTTTCATCCGGAAAAAAATTTGTGGCAGCAAAGAACGGACTTTTTCAGGGATAAATCCGCAACAGTCCAATAAAAAATTTCACCTTTTACTGAATTAATTTAAATAATGCCGCAAGCGCGTTTTTATTGCTTATTATGATTATTTTTGAATATAATTTATAAAAAGCAGCACGTAAAAATCTATTTTTTACCTGTCCGTTTAATACGTATTTGAATATGAAACAAAAAAAGAAAGTAATAATTGCCGGTGGCGGCTTTGCAGGAATTCAACTTGCAAAAAATTTAGATGAAAAAATTTTTGATATCCTGCTCATTGACCGGTTAAATTACCACCAGTTCACCCCACTTTTTTATCAGGTTGCCTCTTCACAAATTGAGCCTGCCAGCATTTCATTTCCGCTAAGATACATCTTCAAGAACAAGAAAAATGTTCAAATAAGAATGGCAGAAGTGTTATCAGTGGACAGAAATAATAAACAGATAGTTACAACAATAGGAAATTTTGACTACGATTATCTTGTCATCGCTATTGGCAGCAAAACAAATTTCTTTGGCAATACTGAAATCGAAAAACATGCGCTGACACTCAAGACAACCTTTGATGCGATAATAATCCGTAATCGAATACTTCAGATATTTGAGAAAGTTATTTCTGCTACGGAAGGGGAAAAAGAGGAGTTGCTCAATCTGGTCATTGTCGGTGCAGGGCCTACAGGTGTGGAACTGGCAGGCGCATTTGCCGAGATCAAAAAACATGTGTTGCCAAAAGATTATCCGGGTATTGATTTT
Organism: Bacteroidales bacterium; assembly: GCA_035354195.1. Taxonomy (GTDB): domain Bacteria; phylum Bacteroidota; class Bacteroidia; order Bacteroidales; family CAIWKO01; genus CAIWKO01. Next base: position 42,195 of record DAOQAT010000015.1, read on the forward strand.
ACAAAATTCAGGGTAATACTAGTTGAAGGTACCAAATACACGCTAAATAACATGAGCAGCCATGCCAAAGCCGCCTCCATGAAATATCTTAAAAACATGGGCGTGACAATAATTTCTGAGGCATTACTGACAAAATACGATGGAAAAACCGCGGTATTAAATAATGGAAATGAAATAAAAACCCGGACCGTGATCTGGACCGCCGGTGTAAGCTGCCACAGGATGGAAGGCATCCCGGAATCAGCATTCACCAAAGGGAACAGAGTTAAAGTTGACCGTTTTAATAAAGCATACGATTGCGAAAACATCTTTGTATTAGGCGATAATGCTTGGATGGAAACCCCCAAATATCCCAATGGCCATCCCCAGGTTGCCAATGTTGCCATTAACCAGGCAAAAAACCTGGCAAAAAATCTGAAAGCCATTGAATTGAACAGGGCTCTAAAAGAATTTGAATATAAGGATCTTGGCACTATGGCCACCATAGGTAACAACAAAGCCGTGGTAGATTTCCCGTTTATCAGACTCAAAGGTTACATCGCCTGGCTGATCTGGATGTTCTTACACCTGATGCTGATACTCAGTGTGAAAAACAAGCTGATCATTTTTATTAACTGGGCCTGGAAATATATTACCAAGAACACCTCGCTCCGGCTGATACTCTCCACATGCGAAAAACAGAATAAAGCATAAACTCAGGCTTCGACAACAGGTAATATATTATTTTACAGGTTTCGTGCATACATAAATTTTTGGCATACTGACCAAAAAAAATCATCAGTTTATCCGGCCTATCTTATTGATAATGTAACCTTTTTTTCTTATTTTTGTATAAAATGATTAATGATATATTAAAAAAGTTATTACTTTTTTGGCTGTAAGCGAATTTGATCTTTTCAAATTCGAAACCCTTATGCCATAATTGTTTAACTCAAAATAAAAGATCACTAACAAACAAATATGGACTGAAAGAACTGATTTGTACTTTATAGTAAAAAATATTTTCTCTTTGAATCATTTTTCGGTTCTCAAAAAGGGCATAGTATCGTTTTGTCCTCCGGGATGCTTATGCGTAAAATCAACATTGAGAAAACTTATTGCCGCCTTGAGCATTTTTTTGTTTGTTACTGTATTTCTGCCGATATGTGCATCCAGCCAAAATATAAATGATAACAAAAAGGCTGCGAACACAGATGATAAAGGAACTAAAGAACTTGACGAATGGAAAGAGATATCAAAACTCAGAGGCAAATTCTCAAAGAACCAATATGGCAGCAGGTATGTCCTGGGTTTGTTCGACGGCAGGTTTATTGGGCCTAACGATCAGGACAATTACGGGATCAGATCGTACACCACAGCCTATGATTACCTGATATTTGGCAACAGCATGCTGTCGGTACTGGTAAATCTGGGGTATACCGCCGATAAAATAAATTTTCTCTCAAGCAAAAACGTGAAGAACCATCATCCTTATGCGTTAGGGTGCATCTCACATTATTCCATTTCGCAGGACAAATTCCGGGTGGATTCAGTATACAATACCACCATTGGAAAGAATGTGGTCGTTGAAAAACCATACACATCAACAATTCCCCGTTTAGGAATAGATTCAGGACAGGTAAATGCAGACCTTGCCGGTTTTTATACCAAGAAAAAACTTAATAAAAAAACCCTTTACGACACGATCATCTTTCCTCAGATTGAAGGAACAGGTTCATGGAAGGATGCCAATAACTTTGATCTGGCTTACGAATGGTTTGAAACATTTTTCATACAGTATTGCGATAGCATTGATATTTCCAAACGCCAATTTTCAAAAAAAACACCGGAAGATATTCAACAATGCATCCTCCAGCGGTTCAATACCAAAAAATACCTTGAAGAAAACAACCTCACCGCCGATAAGATTCCATACAAACTAATTGATAACTATAAATATGAAGCCTTTGATTTACTCCATCAGCCAAATGAAAAAATATTGAGGATGGGGAAATACGAAATCTTCAGGTATTTTAATGATGTTTACTGGCGTGATATTAATGAAACAATAGTTATGGAAGGAACAGGCAGAAATGAGCTCGGCGAGCTTGTGTCCTACTCGAATGTCTGGACGCCCGGCGACAGAAAAAACCCTGTCTGGCATTGTGCTTTTCAATATGATAAGGACAGGGAACGCGACCCCAATACAGGATTGGTCAATTATCTGATGATCCCTTATGGCACCAAAGGCAGAAATATGCCAACCATACTTCCTAATGATTTAAGGCCGTTTTCGCAATTCGAAGGAGTGATTATCTGGAAAGAAGGCTGTGAAAAACTTACCTATTCAAATACCGACGATATCAAGCTAAATACGCTTAATGGCCGGATGATAAACAAAGGATTCTTTTGTTATACTTATGAACCCGGTATCATGCCCCTGAACGATGACGGAACCGTTGACGGTATTTACAGGATTTATGTGTGGAAAGATGACCGGGAGTATTGGGCATATATTTATTGTGGAAAACATGCCGGTATCAGGGGTGGAAAACCCGGAAAATCATTTGTAGCCCAGGTGGAAAGTTTCAGAAAAAATTATGACTTTTCTGATTACTGGTTTTTCTATAAAGAAATGGATTTTAATAAAGAGGTTGTTAACAATATGAATGATGTCATCAGCAAGCTCAGCAGCCTGGAAAAAAAAGAGAGCGGAATTAAGGGAAAAACCAAATTGAAAATTAACATCCCGCTTACCACACCCAACAGTAAAAATCCAAAAAAATCAACAACAGATAATTATTACATTTTATTGAACAATGAAAATACCGGGATGCTCTACCCTGAAAAAATAAATTTTGCCTGGAGGATAGAAACCACAGATGATTACAAAAATAATATGCTGGTAAAAAGAAAATCAATTGTCATCAATATCGGCGGTGAAGACGTGGCCCTGGAAGAATTCGATGAGTATTTAAGAACGGCCAATTTCACACCTTCCGAAGTGAAAAGAGCCAATAAGGAATTTTCATATTATATGGATAATCTTCAAACTGAGGAGCCTGCAGAAAACCTGAATGAAATTTATAACAACAACCTTTACAATCTTGGGAACTCCGATGAGACCAGTAAATTGATTGAAATTATTAAAGAAGACCTGTTGGCGGTGCGCTACGAAATACCAAAAGCCGAACGTACGCTTATCACCTGGCAGGAAGCCAATGAAGACAAAATGAGCGAATTAAAAAACAAACTGGCTGAACTTGAGAAAGACAACAAAACAAAAAAAGAAATCTATAAACAAACAAAGGAAGAATACGATAAATTACAATCAATGGAGGATAAAAAAACGTTCACCTACAATAAACTGGTTGCACGTGAAGGAGTCTTGACAGAACTTTTACAAAAATGTAATGAGCGCCTGGGAATCAACCTGGATAACGATCTTGCAGAAATACAATCCAGGATAAATTTCCTCGATGCAGAACGTATCAAATATGAAAACCAGCTAAAACAACTGAAAACCGAAGGTAAAAGTTCAACCGATTATTACAAACAGGTTCAGGTATCCATTGACAACAAAAAACAGGAATTAACCGAGGCTGAAGCAAAAAAAGCCATCATTCAGCGGTTGATCCAGAACCACAAAAAAATGCAATCGGTTGAATAACCTGCTAAGGTGTTTCAGGCCGCTTCCTGAGATTCAATCATAGCTTTTTCTGCTGTCGCCTTTTATAGGTATCTTTTCTCCTTCAAACCTGGGTTTCACATGAAAAAGCACTTCAAAAAAAGCTTTGATGTTGGCAAAACTTTCGCGGATCTGCAGGTAATTAATGCTTGAGTATTTTCTCATGTCCGATTTGTAGCCATAGGCCACTAGGCCTTGTTTCCGGGCTATATAGACCGCCCTTCTCAGATGAAATGCCTGTGTTACAATGATCAGGCTGTCCACTTCAAAAACTTTCTGCGCACGCACCATCGAGCTGTATGTATCAAATCCCGCATGGTCGGTAAAGATCACGCTGTCGGGGACACCTTTTTTATTCAGGTATGCTTTCATCGCATTCACTTCGTCGTAGGCGCGTGTGCCATGATCTCCGCTAAGCAACATGCGTTTCACCTTACCCGTTTTATAAAGCTCGCAGGCTTTATCCAGCCTGTCTGCAAGAATGGGCGATGGTTCCCCGCTGGCAAACACGCTCGCGCCCGGAACCAACGCCACAAATGATGAAGGAATTTTCGAAATATCACTGGTCATATATTTCGAGGCACTGAAATAAATGACAGCGTTACAGAAAACATATATTACCAAAAAAAACAGCAATATATACTTACAAATCCTTTTGAACTTGTACGTTGAGAGGTTCTTAAACATGCGTTCTGCAAAGAAAATGTTGTGCGTCCACCGTAATTCCAATAACAGGATTACGCCAGTGTAGCCACCATTACAGCTTTGATGGTGTGCAGGCGGTTTTCGGCTTCGTCAAAAACCACTGAGTTTTTAGATTCAAACACATCCTCGGTAACTTCCATTCCATCAAGGCCATATTTCTGGAAAATTTCCTCTCCTACTTTGGTCTCGCGGTTATGAAATGCAGGCAGGCAATGCAGGAATTTTGTATTCGGGTTGCCTGTAGCTTTCATCAGCTTTGCATTTACCTGATATGGTTTTAACAACTTGATGCGTTCAATCCATACATTATCAGGTTCACCCATAGAAACCCAAACATCGGTGTAAATAAAATCAACACCTTTCACAGCCACTTTGGGGTCGTCGGTAATGGTTATTTTTGCACCGGTTTCTTTTGCAATTTTCAAACATTCCTCAACGAGTTTTTTATCCGGCTGGCACGACTTGGGTGCTCCTGCCCTGAAATCCATACCCATTTTGGCTGCGCCTACCATCAGTGAGTTTCCAACGTTGTTTTTGGCATCACCCACAAAAGCAAAAGAAATTTTGTTAAGCGGCTTGTCGCAATGTTCCATCATGGTAAGAAAATCAGCAAGGATCTGGGTGGGGTGAAATTCGTTGGTAAGGCCGTTCCAAACAGGTACACCGGCATATTTACCAAGTTCTTCCACAATATTTTGGCCATAGCCGCGGTATTCAATACCATCATACATCCTGCCAAGAACACGGGCGGTATCTTTCATGGATTCTTTTTTACCCATCTGCGAACCGCTTGGACCCAGATAGGTCACATGAGCGCCCTGATCCAACGCCGCAGTTTCAAAAGCACAACGTGTACGTGTGGAATCTTTTTCAAAAAGCAATACGATATTCTTGCCTTTCAGCTTTTGTTGTTCCGTTCCAGCATATTTCGCCGCTTTGAGATCGGCTGAAAGTTTTAATAAAAACTTCATCTCTTCGGGTGTGAAGTCCAATTCTTTTAAAAAGTTTCTGTTTTTCAAGTTAAAAGCCATAATAATCCTCCGTTTTAATATTTCTATAATTTTTTTTGTTAATAATTTTCAATGTTACATAATAACCCCAATATTCCGTTGCGGTTTTTTATTGATTTTTCACTTTGTTTTTATAATTAAAATGCCAGACAAAATATAAAAACACCAACGAATCAGCAAAGCACAAATATACACCATAACGCACATGGAACAACTTTCCAATAATAAAAATAACCGTGAGCGTGCAGGTAACCACAGCGCCATACAGCGGCACTTTTTCTGCAAATTGCTCCCTGATCTTCAGATGTTTGTTGAACAACATGATACAAAACACGGCCAGAAAAGTCAAAAAAGCAAGCCACCCCAAAAAGAAATGCAGGCCTACAGCCATGGCCTTGTTATAAAATCCCACCGTTACATCTGCCCAGGTCAGGCAGGTAAATATCATACCTAAAAGCGCTATCAAAGAAAATACATAATTTTTTACAGGAAGCGACCGAAAATACCTGGTCTCGTCAGACTGCCAGTTTTTTACTTTTTCACCGATATCATTTATTTCAGGTAAGGCCATAGGATCAGTGCAATTCTTTTAAAAATGGGCTATGGCAGCGTAAATAGCATAGAAAATAAAGCTGAACGACCATTTTACCGTCCAGTAAATCCCGAAAAGTATTCCTGCAGAAGCAAAAAAATATCCTATCTGATAATTCTTTGGTGTTTTCATCACCACAGGCAACCCCATCAGCAAAATAAAAATCCCGTACAAACCAGCCAGATGCGCAAAGGCCGAAAGCATAGGCAGTGTATAAAATACGCCGGCAAAAAACACCGGTGTAAAAGAATAAACGGTCAGCTGCATCGCCCTGCCCAAATTTTTCTCTGATTTAAATGCCGGTGCGAGCGCATTTATGATTACAGCGCCCACAATAATGGCGGTGAAGGCAGCGATGACAAAAACAAACGATTCGAGAATGCCCGTTCCAAAACTTCGTTCCCAATGTGTATAATCAAAAAAGTGGATGCGCCTTCCAACAAGCCCGTAACCAATAAGCAGTGAAAGGACAGGTATAATGGTGAAAATTAACACATAACCAAAAACCAGCATCGGGATTTTAGGTTTTTCTTTTGCCACGACATCCCATTCAAATCTAGGCTTGATCATGATGTTGATTGCCCTTTTAAAAATATTGCCGCTTTTGATACCGGAAATGACTTCATCTGAGTTAACATCGGTAAAAGTTTTCATGTCAACATCGTCCGCTTTTGAAGCCCGGGAATTTTCTTCCGGAATTTTATAACCGCAAACGTGGCAGAATTTCGCACCCTCTTTGAGGGTAGCCTGGCATTGTGGGCATATAATTTCGCTCATACGTTTTTATTTAGATTTGACAATTTTGGTTCCGCAATTTTTATTTGAAAGTTGTGACGCTTCCGTGATAATAGCCTCGCCCCTGCCTTTTTCGGTGAAGTTAATAGCTGCCCTTATTTTTGGGGCCATACTTCCTTCTGCAAAATGCCCTTCGGCCAGGTAATGCCTTGCTTCTTCGACACTCAATACGTCAAGATGCTTCTCATCCGGTTTGTGAAAATTGATGCAAACCTTGGGAACATCAGTCAGAATATAAAACTCATCGGCATGGATCTGCAACGCTAATAATGAGGAGGCAAGGTCTTTATCAATGACAGCATCTATCCCCTCGAGGAAATTTGGGTGTTTGTAATAGACAGGGATTCCGCCACCGCCAACAGCTATAACGATTTGCCCGTTACGTGCTATGGTTTCAATGGTGTTTCTGTTTCCAATCTGCAGAGGTACCGGTGAGGCAACAACCTTGCGCCAGCCACGGCCGCGCGGATCCTGTGCAAAAACGGAGTTGCTTTCCGCCGCCATGGTATCTGCTTCTTCCTTGGTATAAAAAGGCCCAACAGGTTTTGTGGGGTTTTTAAAGGCCGGGTCGTCTTTATCCACCAATACCTGCGTAACTATTGTTATCACATCCTTATTAAGGTTGTTCTCTTCAAGGAGGTTGCGAAATTGCTGTTCTATTACATAGCCAATAAAGCCTTGTGAATATGCACCGCAAATATCCATGGGCATTTCCGGCACCCCGAACAAACGGGCGCCGGCAATATTCTGAAGAATAATGTTCCCCACTTGTGGCCCGTTGCCATGAGTAATAACGATGTTGTAATCATTTTTGACGAGCTCTAAAAGATTTTTACAGGTTTCACGTGCATTATGTTCCTGTTCGTTAATGGTCCCTTTTTGATCTCCGCGAAGCAACGCATTGCCTCCAAAAGCAACAACAGCTAACTTATTCATAGATATGAAATTTTAAATTTATTGGCAAAGCTACAATTAAATATTATATTGCCGGCAGTCCAACTATTTTTTACAAATAAAAAACTGATAATCTGCAATGTATAAAGCAGTTTGAAAAATCAGTTAAAGCCTCCGCCAACAAAAACATCCCGTTGATTTACGCAAAGCAGCGGTGTTTTCCTTTGATTGAAAATCAGCTGAAAATCAATAGCGTCAATAACTGAAAAAAGTTTTCTGGGCCGTATCATGATAACATATAAATCAACATTTATAGATTCTGCATATTTTTTAATTTCATGCGGATAATCTTTGTAGCTTCCCTGCGATGTTTCTGTATCAAAATTTACTCCTTTTTGGTTAAAAAAACGCTCGACGGATTCTATGTAATGATACTGCTTGAATTCCCTTTCTTTGCTTTTTAAGGCTGCAGGACTAATGGTATAAATATGAAAAATGGCGTCTTTACAGACATTTGCAATTTTCACCGCCCATTTAGCTTTCTGCCTGCTGGCAATCGAATCGTCCAATGGAAAAAGTATGTGCTTAAATGGTTTAAACGGTACGCCTTCCTGTACAACATACACCGGAACAGGAGATGTGGTAACAACTTTCATGATCTTGGTAGATGGCTTTGCAGGTTTTTTGAGCCCAAGCAACGTAAACGAAACATGCTCTTTCTGTGATATATTGCGTATGCGCTTGATGGGGGCATTTTTAATCAGGTAGGTGGACATGATCCCATGCTTTTCATGCAAGTCTTCTGACATTTGACGGATCCTATCCACCAGGTCATTTTTATTCAATTTGTTGTCCTGCATAAATTTTTTTGTACCGCTGTCGTATATATTCAATATTTCTACCGAAAAATTAAACAGTTTCGCCAAGCCAACAAGGTGCTCTATAGCAAAATCACATTCAGGCGAAAAATCATAAGGGAACAAAATAGTAGGTTTATTTTGACTGTCCATATTTTGTATTTTTTGATAAATATATAAAATATTCTCTTCGGTTGCAAATAAAAAATAAGATTTTTTTCACTTATTTATTACAACTCTTTTTCCGTAAATTAACTGGGTTTTTAAAAACTATTTTATTGAGAAACCTAAATAGCATATTTACAGCACATTTGCAAAACATATCTTTCTGTTTTATATTTTGATAAAGCCATTCTGATAATAGGTACAAAGAACAGTTTTATTTTCATCTTCCTCTTCAAATCAAATTATCTCTTTTGAAATAAACCTGATAATCATTCATGTCATTTATATTGGCCAAAATATTCGGATCGCTTGTTTCAAAACCCAGACAATTAAATGTCCGGAGAAAATCCTTCAAATTACCGTTGATTTCATCAGAGGCACATAACTCACACATGATTTGGATGCCAAGCAACACCGGGTGACCTTTTTTCCCATTGTAGACGGGAGCGACATAACTTCCATCTTCCAGGATCTGCAGCATACCGGTAAGCAAATCAGCGTTAACAAAAGGATTGTCGCAGGGCTGAAGAAAACACTTTGTGAAGGTATGGCACGCTTTCAAGCCAAGCTGAACCGAATAAAAACGCTCGTATTCGGGATGCTTGTTTAATACAAGGATAGGTTTATGCCCAGCAGGATTCGCAAATTGCCCGGATATAAGATCCATATTTTGTTCGTTGGCAACAACGACAATATGGCTGCATCCGGCGCTGATGTATTCACGTACAATTTTTTGAACAAAAGTTTGCTGCGAATCGAATTCCAGCAAAGCCTTGTGCTGACGCATGCGTGTGGAGTTTCCTGCAGCAAGCACCACTGCAGCCCAAGACATTTTGCTATCGTGGTTGGTCCCGGCCATTTTATAAATCCTCAGATTTAGAAACTGTTTGGATTTTATGTTGAATAAGATTTATGATGAATTTTTTAGCG
>DAOQAT010000016.1:0-3437 GCA_035354195.1 Bacteroidales bacterium
ATTACCGCACGCATTTCGGCGAAGACTCGACCTATCACTATCCGCAACGGATTCATGGAATATGCGATGTAAAGCTGAATCCAAAGCCATCGTATTATGTGATGAAAGACATCAGTTCACCCATCATCGTGAAAGATGTGACAGTAAAAGGCAATGATGTTTCAATGACATTGGTTGGGAATACAGGTATTCCATCTTACACTGTCAACAATTATTATCTGCTGGCTGGTGAAACGCGGATTGAAATCATTCAGCTGAAACCCGGACAGGAACTGAAAATCAATTTCTCCACTTCAGGCGCTGATGCCGTGATTTATCGTCCTACCGGATTTGAGGTCATGCGGATTGGATTGAAATAGTTTTTGCACAACGCCTCGCGAGTTGAACCCGATAGCAATCAAAGTTATAAAAATGACGTCAGCGGGCGCCTAAGGCCAGAGTTAAACATAATACCAGTGGATCAGGACTGTTTGATCCCGTAAATTTTCTCAAATTTTTCTTTTCCAATCAGATCCTGCAGGCGTTTTTCATCTTTTTCTGAAAGCTGAAAAGAATTGACACGCCGATATCGCTTGTTGTGATAAATATCTTCGGCATGTTTTATCAGTTCTTTGGGAGGTTTATTAAAAGGAGTACAATGCGGATACGTCTCTTTTATAAGTTCCAGTGTTTCATCGGAATACCAGATCCGGCCCGCATTGAATTCATTCAGGAAGGTTTCGTGTGAAAAAATATCGTCCCATTTCAGCTGAAAATATTCATAAAATATCCGTTCCCGTTCTTTGAGAAAGCCGGGGTTGCAGTCGTTGGTACGTTTGATGTTGCACAGGGTTTTCTGAGGATCTCCCATGGCTACCCAGCGAAAATCATGCGGGGCAAAATCGCCAAAGGAATCAAGCCAGTCGTGGATCAGTTCGAGCAGCCTGTCCCAGCCACGGCATACTGCATCCCAGCGGTTTTGAACCGGAGCATACTGCCAGTCAAGCCGGACGCGTTCCAATTCAAAAAGGAAGGTATCCGGCGTATTAAACGCTGATTGTTCGGCCAGCTTATCATAGATTGTGACCAGTTCTTCCATTTTTTGAAATTGAACCGGCAATGAAAATATGTCGTTGAATGTTTTTTCCTCGACCAGGCCTTCACGGGTGATGGCGCCGCCTTCCAACAATTTATACAAGCCCTTTTCCTCGCAGATCCTGAGAAAGACGGGGTACGAAATGCCCGACCTGCCGAGATCGATTATCTGTTTCATTGTATCATACAATGATTTTTGCTTTGGCTCATTTTCGTAATTTTTTAAAGAACTTTCATAAGCGGCCAGTGTCTGCTCCAGCAATTCTTCATCGCTGCTGATTTTTGCATATTGTTTTGCGGCCATTTCACCGGCAACCTCCGCATATAAATTGCTGAAATTCACAAAAAGCCCTTCGGTGGTGAGTTTTGCTGAAAAAGAACTCAGGTCATCCAACTCCAGGGCAAGCTGTTCCATACGGTCGAGCGTTGTTTTTAATTTATTGAAAGCCTCGCCCCCGGCTTTCCTGTCAACTAAATCCTGGTACATATTCCGGAATGTTCCCAGCATCGAATCTGCGTATTGTTTTTCTACCGGCATATCAAATCCCCCTGTACGTTTTAAATTGTTGAATCCTCTTTTCTACAATTTCATCAGGAACCGGGATAAGCCGCCGGTGGCGGTCTTCCCAGATCAGATCAACATCAAATTTCCAATCAGGCTGCCATTTCTGTGATTCAGGGACCATAACCTCCTTCCATAGTTTTTTCCCTTCGGCGATAGTTTCATTCACCCATTCCTCGTGGATCTCTTTTTTCCACTCGTCGGGTATTTCGGCATTTTGCCATACTTCAATATTTTCGAGAGCCATAAAATCACTATAAAAATAAGAGGTCAACAGGTCAATAGAAATTTCTATAGCTATGGCGACTTCAATTTCGTTGGCCCTTTTAGTCAGTTCATTCACCGATTGTACGGTTTGTATCATGGCAAGGATTTGCTCCGGCGCTTTTTTACGGACCACTTCTTTGATGTTTTCATACAGCTCTTTACGTGCCAGGGATTTATCTTTTGTCAACGCCACAGCGTTTTTTAAAGGCAGGTTTTCGTCAGCCAGTTTTGAACGGAACTCTTCGAGGTTTTCGCAGCTGTTAAGCGCGTCATACATCTTTTTTTCCGATTCATAACTGTGCTGGTAAAGGGGATGGTCTTTGTATTTATCCATCCGGATTTTGTAATAATCCAGGTATTCCTGAAGGCGCTGGTCCATATAATTTTTTTAGTAAATATAAATGATTTTTGGCACTAACACAAGAAACAAAGATGAACAAAAAAAATTATTAGATTTCAATAAAATTATTGCATTTTTGTGCTTCAAAACAGTTAATAATATGATATTTCAACCTTTTCTGCAGAAAAAGAAACCTTTCGTAAAGTTGTTTTATTTCATCCTGATCGTAGTTTGCAGCCTGTTCCTGATCAATATGATCGGTCTGTTGCTGGCAGTGCCATTTTATGGAAAGTCATTTACAGAAAGCCTGACAGGGGTTTATGATTATTCCGACCCGCTGGTTATTTCAAAATTAAAATACCTGCAGATCGTCAACCAACTCGCACTGTTTATTGTTCCGGTCCTGATATTTGCCGTGTTTGCAGGAAACAGCATCCCGGATTACCTGAAGCTGAACCGTAAGATAAACATGTTGCCGCTTATCATCGGAATAAGTATCATTGCCGCCTGCATGCCTTTCATCAACTGGCTCGGTGAAGTTAACGGGAATCTGAACCTGCCTCAAAAACTTGGCGGAATTGAGGAGTGGATGCGAACTTCCGAAAACGAAGCTGCCACGCTGACCGGCGCTTTTTTAGGTACAGCCCACTGGGGCGGATTTCTCATAAACATTTTGATGATCGCCATTTTGCCGGCCCTAGGCGAAGAGTTTTTTTTCAGGGGTGTGTTGCAACGCCTATTTTCGGAATGGTTTAAAAATGCTCATATAGCCATCATTGTTACGGCTTTTATTTTTAGCGCCATCCACATGCAGTTCTATGGATTCATTCCGCGTTTTATGCTGGGGTTGTTTCTTGGTTATGCATTTTACTGGTCGGGAACTTTGTGGCTACCGATAATAATACATTTTCTGAATAATGCCAGTACTGTGGTGGTAGCTTTTTTATCCGCAAGAGGCTTGACAACTGTTGATTTTGAGACTTTCGGCAGTTCTGAAAACGTATATGTAATTGTGGGCAGCGCGCTTGTTGTTACGCTGATGATGTTTTTATTTTATCGTCTTCGAAAACCTGAAAAAACTGATTAAAGCACATTTAACAGCTGTTCCCTGATCTTCTCTGCGGCAATCTGCGCTATCTGCGGGAGACTCTCCTTTTTCTATTTTCCCGCTGATTACGCTGATTTACGCTGATT
>DAOQAT010000016.1:3537-49862 GCA_035354195.1 Bacteroidales bacterium
CTAAAGAACACTTAAAAACTGCTCTCTTATCTTCTCTGCGGCAATCTGCGCTATCGGCGGGAGACTCTCCTTTTTCTATTTTCCCGCTGATTACGCTGATTTACGCTGATTTTATAACCGCAAAGGTCGCAAAGTAAAAACACGCAAAGTACTCAAAAAATTTCTATTTCACCGACTGTCGACTATTGACTGAGGACTGCTGACTAAAGAACACTTAAAAACTGCTCTCTTATCTTCTCTGCGGCAATCTGCGCTATCTGCGGGAGACTCTCCGTTTTATTTTCCCGCTGATCTCGCTGATTAACGCTGATTTTTTCAGTTTTGTTTATCACTGGAAGGTATAAAAGAAAAAATACATACTTTTTTTTGTTTTTCAATTTATTGCATATATTTGTGTTGTTAAATTATGTTTTACAAGCGTTCTTTTTTTACAAAATTAAAATAAAGCGTTAGCTTTTATTCTTGCTTCCGAAAACTGGTAATTTTCAAACTGAACGAGAATAAGATGCAGAACGCGCCGACAGGCGTGGTCTGTGCTTATTTGTTCAGTTAGGTATACCAGTACCTCGGAGGCGAATATAGTTACAGTTCCACGCTTTTTTATTTATAAACACTTCGAAGGGAGCTGCAGGAGAAGGAAGTGATATTTGGTAAAAAACAGGTGTTTTTATGTTAATAACCATATTGTATTTCTAATAAGAAAATATATTTTTGACAATTTAATAATTAAAACATTGAAGAGATGGGAAACGAAAATCTAAAACAGGTAGTTGATAAAAAAACGGGAATCGTATTAAGTTCTTTAAACAGTTTAATATTTGCAGCCTTTATATTTGTTTGCATATTTTTCTTCTGTTCATTTTTTACAATTAGCTGTTCAAAACAAGAAGTTGTAACAATTAAAGGATACGAACTAGTGACTGGAATAGATCTAAATGAAAAAGTTGAAAATGGATTCTATCCGGGAATCTTCAATAAAGACAAGGATAAAAATAATAATGAAGTAAACCCAGATTATAAAAAGACAAGTAAGAAAGCAAAAAATAAAGAAGATAAAAACTCATTTAATGAGGAAACGAATAACGAAAGTGAATTACAAAGTGAAACAAAGGAAGATAACTCGAAAATAGAACCAAATTATTGGGCTATTATTGCAGCTGCAACAGCAATCTTAGGAGCTATTTTATCAATTTCATTGAGAAGTAGAAAAAAATTCGGAACATCAATATTTCTAGGAATTATTGGAATTGGGTCATTATTCATGCTACATTATACGCTGGCTGATATAATAAAAGAAAAGCAGGGTGAATTTTTTAATGTTATTGAGGTACAAATAAGGTATGGGTATTGGGGCGCTATTGCCGGTTTTGGCGTTGCAATCATTATTGGTTTTATTTGCAATATTATAGCAAAGATAAGTATAAGCAATACCGGAAATGCTTAGAAAAAAAATGAATAAAAAAACAACAATGAATTTATTTTAGCAATACAGTATTTAGGGCATATTAGTGTAAACTATTTAAATAAAAGGAGAAAAAAATATGAATGGAATATTAGCTTTAATACTATTAATAATTGGCGGGATAACAGCAATATTTCTGATAATATCAGTTATTATTTTGATAATTGATTTATTTCGATTACCATTTACAAAGAAAATTAAGTTCAGAGGGTTTTATTATGTTACGATTATTTTTATCTTTTTTACTGTAATTATATATTTTTTAGGGAAATAAAACACTTATCATTGAAAGATAACACAGTAATAATAAATTATTTATAAAATGAAAAAACTTATAAATATTAGTCTGGCTATATTTCTAATATTGTTTTGTATTTCATGTCAACCAAATAAGAAGGGCATAATAAAGGATTTATTATCCAGTGTTAATGAATTTAATAAAGAGGAAATTGCTAAAGTGCTCGATGATAATTTTACATATGTCGATAAGGATGGAAAATCACTAAATAAAAATGATTATTTAAAAAAAATTGATTCCTTAAAAAATTATGGCTATCAGGAAAAAATAATTGAAATGCAGGATTTTGATAGTATTGTTAAAACTGAAGAAGAAATAACAAATATTATTGATTCGATATTACAGGTAAGCCCAAAAGAAATACAAAAAAAAACGTATAAGTTTATTGATAAAAAACTCAAAAGTATTGTTGTTGACACGTCCTTAAATTACGATAAATATCAAGAAGCCTTTGACGAAAAACTATCACCATTTATGTACTATGTTGATGACAAGTACGATCTGCATGATTTATCAGAGTTATCAAAGGATATAAATAAATACTTATTTGAATATAGTGCCCTCCCTGAGCCTGAAAAGAATTTATGTAAAAAATATTCCAAAGTCCAAGGTACCTATGTATTTGACGAAAGCGTACCACATGGTGTACTTTGCGGATTATTTTTAGAATTTTCTTTTAAAAAGAGGCATTGTAATTTTATATATTTTGGTCTTAAAATGGGTGGAAAATATGAAGTAGAGGATGATTATGTTTATATCGAAGCTGGAGGGGAATTGGGAAATTTGACACTAAAGATAATTGACAGGAATACGCTAAAAGGTGAATCCTGGGCATGTGGAACATTTAGGAAAAAGGCAAAAAATTAAGACACTATCTGATTTTTTAGGTACTTACATGTGATTTCTGCTACAGCACATTCAACAGCTGTTCCCTGATCTTCTCCAGTTCATCTTTCATCTCGATCACGATTTTCTGGATATCTGAGTCGTTGGCTTTTGAGCCAAGCGTGTTGATTTCCCGCCCGATCTCCTGTGTGATAAACCCGAGTTTGCGTCCGTTGGAGGTTTCTTCCTTTATAGTTTCAAGAAAATAGGTGCAGTGCTTATGCAAACGAACCTTTTCTTCGGTAAAATCGATCTTTTCCAGGTAATAAATCAACTCCTGTTCAAAGCGGTTTTTATCAATCTTTTCAGGATCAAAAAACTCAGACAGGTTGCTTTTTATACGTTGCCGGATTTGCCGGATGCGGTCTTTTTCAAAAGGCTCAATACGCTGGATCCCCTGCTGGATAAAAGACACACGCTGCACCATATCATTTTTCAACACCATTCCTTCGTTCAGGCGAAACTCATCCATCAGGCGTACTGCTTTTTCAATGTCCTTATAGATGACGTCCCATTCTGCATCATTCAGTTCTTCAACGGGTGTTTTTACCACATCGGGCAGGCGCACCAGCAACGGAACTATATCTTCGGGCATCGGTAAAACAAGTTCCTCAGACAATTGTTTGATCTCCTCGTGGTACCTTGCTGCCTGTTCTTTGTTCAATGAAAAATTCCCGGATTTAACAGTCTGTTCGAGGTTTATATAACAGTCAATTTTTCCGCGTTCCAGTTGTTTCGAGATCAACGACCGCACCTCCGTTTCTTTCTCCCTGAACATAGCCGGCAGTTTGATATTCAGGTCGAGTTGCTTGCTGTTTACCGATTTAACCTCTATGGTAACTTTTTTGTCCGGCAGCTCACAGGTAGCTTTGCCGTAGCCAGTCATTGATTTCATAAACAGAATTTTTATTCATACAAATGTAGGAAATATCCGGGAATGTTTTTTATTGTTTTTTCAAGGTTAACGCTTCGGAAGGGAAAATCATTAATAGCCCCGGCCTTAAGGCCGGGGCTATTAATGAAACCTATCTTTATGCGCAGGCATTAGCCGTATAACATTGAATTACAATTTTTATCCTAAATTTGAGTTTTTAAAATATCCTGTTTTATTGGTAAATTAGCACTACCATTTGCTCAACGTTTGAAAAAATCACTTTACATATTTTTATGGTTCTGTCTTTCGGGAATAAATCTGTGTGCCCAGGATTTTTCAAATTTCAGGATTAAAACCATTAGCGCTGATAACGACACCTTAACGCTTGATTCGTTGAGTCTGATCCCGGGGACCATTATAATTACCACCACCGAAAATTTTGTTCCCGACACTGCAAAATATGTCGTCGATTACGCCAAAGCTTTGCTGATCTTTACCGATAAGGACTATTTTGAACAGCTAATAAAAAACAAAACATTCAGTATTTCTTACCGGGTGTTCCCGATTTCATTCGCAGCGGTACAGCGGCATAAAAAAACCAACATTATCAACAGCCCGGTACAGGAAATCACCAACCCTTTTTTATATAAATATGAAACCACCACCGAAGATGTGTTTAAGTGGGGAACTCTGAACCGGAGCGGCAATATCTCTAGGGGAGTCTCTTTCGGAAATAATCAGGACCTGGTGGTAAATTCGAGCCTGAACCTTCAGCTTTCAGGTTATCTTTCGGATGAAATCCAGGTGCTGGCCGCCATCACCGACAACAACATTCCCATACAGCCCGATGGCAACACCCAGCAGCTGCAAGAGTTTGACAAAGTTTTTATTCAGCTCTTCAACAAAAACAATAAACTTATTGCGGGTGATTTTGAAACCGGGCCTCCGAAAAGCTATTTCATGAATTTTTATAAAAAAGCACAGGGCGCACTGATCGAATCCAACATTTTCATCCCGTCAAAAAAGAAAGAAGAGAACCTGGTGAAACTGCGGCTGGAGGGTTGCGGGGCTTTATCAAAAGGAAGGTATGCCCGGAACATCATTGCTGTTCTCGAAGGAAATCAGGGCCCTTATAAACTTACTGGCGTAAATAACGAAAATTATATCATAGTGCTGGCTGGCACCGAACGGGTTTATATTGACGGGGTACTACTCACACGCGGACAGGAGAACGATTACGTAATTGATTATAATTTGGGTGAAGTTACGTTCATGCCTAAAAACATCATGACCAAGGACAAGCGCGTGGTGGTTGAGTTTGAATACACCGACCGCTATTATGCCCGCACCTTGTTTTATGCAGGAGCCGGTATGGAATATAAAAAACTGAATGTCCGTTTCAACTATTATTCGGAACAGGACCTGAAAAACCAGCCGCTGTTGCAGGATCTGACTGAAAGCGAAAAACTCCTGTTCTCGAATATCGGCGACAGTGTCCAGTTGGCGGTAGTTCCAAATGTTGACAGTATTGAATTTTCAAGCACTTATGTCATGTACAAAATGGTGGACACCCTCGTAAATGCTGTTTTGTATGATTCTGTTTTTGTATACTCCACCAGCCCTGACAGCGCTTTTTACCGGCTGGGTTTCTCGTTTATGGGGGCAGGAAGAGGGAACTATGTTTTAACTCAAAGCTCCGCCAATGGAAGGGTTTTTAAATGGGTGGCGCCTCAAAGCGGCGTTCCATCAGGCGATTACGAACCGGTAACCCTGCTGATCGCGCCAAAAAAAGTACAAATGTTTACGCTGGGCGGTGATTACACCTTCGGAAAAACAACAAAGCTCATAGTTGAAACGGCATTGAGCAATAACAATAAAAACCTGTTTTCAACCGCAGACAAAAAAGACGACAATGGCTACGCAGTAAAAGCCACTGTTACCAATGCATTCCCTTTTGCTAAAAAGAACAAAAACGAATGGAAGTTTATTGCCGATGCGAGTAACGAATGGGTAAGCAAAAACTTTTCGCCCATTGAACAATACCGGCCGGTGGAATTTACGCGTGACTGGAACGCCTCTTCCGTCAAGCCTTCAGATGAAAATATCAGCGGGTTGAAAATCGGAGTGCAAAACAAAATCAACCAGCTGGCTTTGTATCAACTCAAATATTATGCTCATGGCAGCAGTTATTCCGGCATTCAAAACCAGCTTGACATTGCAGAAGATTTTAAAAACTTCTTTTTGACCTTCAATGGCAGTTACCTGACAAGCAACACCCCTTCATATAAAACCGTTTACTACAAGCAGAAGGCACAATTGATAAAAAAGTTCAAATGGTTTTCTGTCGGGGTACGCGAAGAACAGGAACATAATGTTTTCAACCTAAAAGCCTCAGATTCCCTGCTGGGCAGCAGTTTTGCCTTCAACATTTACGAGGCATTTTTCAGCAGCCCCGACTCGGCAAAGAACAAATATAAAATCAGCTATAAAAAACGATATGATTACCTGCCATTGAATAACGAGCTGGATCTTGCCACCGATGCCGATGATTTCAACCTGGGTGTTGAGCTGGCAAAAAACCCTAAAAACACGCTGAAAATAAGCGCTACATACCGGATGCTGAAGGTTAAAGACACCTTGTTGAGCCAGGTAAAGCCTGACAACATGCTTATAGGAAGAATAGAATATTATACTCGGCTGTTAAAAAATGTGATCCTGTCAACCACCTATTATGAAGTCGGCTCGGGTATGGAGGAAAAGAAAGATTATTCATATCTTGAAGTTACGCCCGGGCAGGGCGTTTATGTCTGGACTGATTACAATGATGACGGGGTAAAGCAGCTCAATGAGTTTGATGTAGCCGTTTTTAAAGACCAGGCAAACTACATCCGTATTTTTACTCCAACTTATGAGTATATCAAGACTTACTCCAACCAGTTCAGTGAGGCATTAACCATCGACCCCGGCACGGTATGGAAAAACAAAAAAGGGTTTCGGAAATTCGTTTCACGTTTTTCGTTGCAATCTTCATACAGCGTGAGCCACAAAAGCACCAACTCCAATCTTTTGCAGGCGTACAACCCATTTTTGTTCAGGCTGAACGACACCTCGCTGATGTCGACCGCTACTACCTTTAAATCGGTATTGTTTTTCAATAAAAGCAACCCAAAGATCGCCGCAGAAGCATCGTACCAGCTTAACAATTCAAAAATGCTGCTGCTCAATGGGTTTGAATCACGTTCTCAGCAATCGTACGGAATAAAAGTGAGGTGGAATATTACCAGAAAATTTTATACAAATATTGAGTTCCTGCAAGGGATCAAAATTTATGAATCTGAATACTTCAGCTCTAAAAATTATGATCTGTCCTATTGGGAAATTCAGCCGAAATTCATTTATCAGCCGGGCAACAAATTCCGCATCAGCCTTACCTATAACTATTCCGACAAACGGAATACGGCGGTTTCGCCTAATGAACGCGCACGGAACCACAACCTCGGCCTCGAAAGCAAGTACAATTTCCCCGGCAAGGGAACCTTACAGGCAAAAGTCAATTATATAAACATCGCTTTTAACGCATCCGACAATACATCGCTGGCATATGAAATGCTGGGCGGATTAAAGAATGGACAAAATGTAACCTGGGGATTGACATTTCAGCGGAACCTGGGCAACAACCTGCAGCTTGACCTTATTTACGACGGCCGCAAAACCGGTACAAACAAAATAGTTCATATGGGAAGTGTTCAGATAAGGGCGTATTTTTAATTAGTGTTTGTAAGAAAACGCCAATTTTTTCGTTACGCTTGCAACAAAAATGCTCATTTACACAAGTAAACTCCGCTTTTTGTCGCTTCGCAAGCCTCAAACTTGGCGTTTTCTTTGTACAAACACGAGTTTTCTTATTGGCCCTAATGAAATAAATGATGTCATTCTTTCAAAATATGTACAACGGTGCGGCGGTTTTTCTGGCGGCCGTCATCGGTATCATTGGAAGCCACGGGTTGTGTATCGCCATAACCTTGTGTTGTAATTCTTCCGGCAGCAATACCATGATTGACCAGATAATTTTTAACCGAATTGGCGCGGTTAAGCGAAAGTTTAAGGTTGGATTCAGGTGCGCCCACATTATCGGTATGCCCTGCAATTTCTATGACCATGGAGGGTTTAAGTTTCATGACTTCAGCCAGATCGTTGAGGGCTTTAAATGATTCGGAGCGAAGCGTGGATTTTCCGGTATCAAAAAACACATTTTCAAGGGTGAACACTTTTGGCGGGTCATATTTTATATCGAGCTGGTAAGTAAGGCTTCCTTCCTGGCTGGGTATTGATACCTGTTTATACTTTTCCTCACCTCCGAAGATTTTATATTTTACGGTATATGTATCCCCTTCAGGTATCAGCACCGAGAATTTCCCTTTTGCATCTGTAATGCCTGAAAAAGTTTTCTTGTTTGTTTGCCCGGTCAGGGTAATTTGTTCCCCGGCTCGTGGTTTGTCATCCAGGCTGCTGACCACAACGTTCAGCAAGGCGTTGGTTTCGGTGGGCTCCAATTGCTGAGCCTTGATACAAAAAGGGACCAGAAATAAAAAGATAAAAAAAGTATGTTTGTTCATTAACATAAAGTTTATTTTTATTTAATTAAACGCAATGCTTTTCTGATTATTATTACCTCAAAATCTTTGAAAAAAAAGGCGCGAATCTTTTCGCGCCTTCAATAAAGTCTGTAAAAGCAACTTATTTTTGTGGTGTTTGTTCGTGTGTACAAGCCTTTTTAATGGTTGCATCCGATTTGGTATCTTCCGTGGTATATCCTATAGTTTCAATAGCTTTAACCAGTTGCTTCCTGTCGGTTTTACCTTCTACATATTGGATGGTAACTATTTTAGTATCAACATCAGCCACAACGCTTGTAACGCCATCAGTTTTCATCAGTTCTTTTTCGATAAGTGCTTTACCGTTCACACAATGAAAGCCGGTTTTGATTTTTTCTTCTTTAATGACCTGTTTAGTTTGGCCATAAGCACTGCCGGCAAAACAAAACAGTACCGCCAGCACCAAAAGATTTAAAATTTGTTTTTTCATAAATATTTTTTTGTTTGGTTATTTTTCAAGTTTAAAAGTGGTAGTTCCAATCACGTTGTTATCGGCAAAAATATCAACGGTATAAGTACCCGGAGTCAGCTCTTTTGTTTTATTCCAGTATAAACAAACATCTACCGGTTTATTGTTATAAGTAATTTGTTCCTTGCCGGAATATTGCAGTTTTTTACCGTTATAATCGAATGAGAACTCATCGCCTTCGCCTTGTGCTAAAATATCGCCGTTTGGATTGGCTACCCTGAGGTACACTGTTTTATTCCCGGCAGCAGCAATAGCATTTTCGCCGATGGTAAAACACACGCGGATTTTTTCAACTCTTTTTGTTCGCTGAGTAGGGATTTCTTTCACTTTATTTCTGATAAAGATTCCATCTGCGTTGATATCATAGGAAGTCAGGGCTGAACCTTTGCTAACTGTTTCAGTAAGGTCCTTATTCTCTGCGGTCAGCTGAACATTTTCGGAGGTTGTTGAGTCAAGAACCGTTTTAATGTTAAAGTTTTCTTCGATCAGGTCTTTGTTTTGTTTTTTAAGCTCCGTGATTTGTTGTTCGTATTCTTTCAGCCGGTTTTCCATAGAGGCCACCTGATTTTTGTATTTTGCAATAGAACCTTCTGAATTTTTTATTTTATTCAGGAGTTTTTCAACATGAGCTTTTTCTTCGTTAAACATTTCCGAAAGCTGTGCATTATCTTTAGAAAGCTGGTCGTATTCCTTTTTCAGGTTTTCCAGTTTCGAGATCATCTGATCTTTTTCTGCAGTTACGTTAACAATGGTGTCATTTTGTAAAGTAATGGTTTTATGGCTGCTGATCAACTGCCAGGTCAAAATAGCGCAGACAACCAATAAAATAATTGACAGGTACAGAAAAAGGTTGGGTTTTTTCTTTGTTTCGCTAGTTGTTTCCATACTTTAATTTTTTAATTATGATTATAAATTATTTAAGGGTGAGCTGTGTCTGGCCTATTTCTTTTCCTTCGGTAAACACAGCAATATGATAGGTTCCCGGTACAATCCGGTCGGTTTTTTCATAATACAAATTGACAGTTATTGGGCTTCCTTTATAATACACCTGTTCCACCATGGAATACATGATCTCTTTGCCTTCATATTCGAAAGAATTTCCTTCGTTCAAAATTTCATTATCGGGGCGGGCAATACGAACATAAACCCTTTTCAGGCCTTCAGAAACCAAGGGGTTTTTGGACAAGGTAAACGAGATCTTTATTTTATCCACACGCCTGGCTTTGTCTTCCAATTCTTCTTTTTTTCCGCCCTGCTTTAATTTAATTCCGATCGCACTCAACGTATGGGCCTGCAGGTATGCCGCACTATTTATCTGTTCTTTTAATGCTTCCTTATCTTTTTCGAGCAACTGGCTCTTATTCTGTTCTGCTAAAATGTTATCCTGCATACCTTTGACTTCAGTTTTCAGGTTTTCATTTTCTTTGAGAAGCTTGTCAATCTGGGCCACATAATCCTGAGTTATGCCTCGCAAGTAATCCAGCTTGCGCTGAATCTGGCGTTTGCCGGCATTGCTTTCGATCAGTTTCTGAATCTCTGCTGCCTGTGCCTGAATGGTGCTGTCTTTTAGCGTCAGATCTGCAGTCAGGTTGCCATATTCTGTCCGGATTTTTTCATGTTCGGCCAGCAACGAGTCCAACTCGTTTTGCAAAAGATTACGTTCCGTAATGGCTGTTTCTTTTTCAATGATAAAAGTATTAACTTTGGAACGGCTTGTAATTAATAAAATCAACAGTGCAAGAATGATAACTGATTCAATGCCAATGATTATTTTAAATTTCGTTGTTTTAGGTTTATTTTCGCCTGCGGTATCCATCACTTGATTTTTTTTGGCAAAATTACGACTTTTTATTAATAACTTTAAATAACCCGCTCAAATAACATAATAAAAGGTGTCATATATTTACGATTTTCTTTCATTATTCTTTCCACGCATTTGTTATTCTTGCGAGAATACGCTGCTAAAACATGAGGAAATTCTCTGCAGTTATTGCCTGCATCAGCTTCCGAAAACAAATTTTTCTGAGGATAAAGACAATCCGGTAGTAAGGATATTCTGGGGAAGGGCAAACATCAATCACGCATCCTCTATGTATTATTTTTCTAAGGGTGGTAAAGTCCAGCACCTGATGCACCAATTGAAATACAAAGGCAAAAAAGAAATCGGCCTTTATCTCGGAAAATTATTTGGCGACAGCCTGCAAAAATCTCCTTTTTATAATGATGTTGATGTTATTATTCCGGTTCCGCTTCATCCCAAAAGGCTAAGAAAAAGAGGCTATAATCAAAGTGAAATGTTTGCCCGCGGGCTGTCTGAATCACTTTCAAAACCTTTTGATGTCAAAACCCTCATAAGGACATATGCTTCACAAACACAGACAAAAAAATCACGTTTCAGGCGGTGGGAAAATGTAAAAGAAATCTTTGCCCTGAAAAGCCATCAGCATCTGATCAATAAGCACATTCTGCTTGTTGATGATGTGGTAACCACCGGCGCTACACTCGACGCCTGTGCAGCAATGCTTCTAAACATTCCGGGAGTAAAAATAAGTATTGCAACTATAGCCTGCGCGATCAGGTGATTACAATTTGGTTGCCAATACGGCTGTTTTCTTGTAATGATGCACCTTCCCGCTCATGTCGAGTGTTTCAACATAAATGATGTATACCCCGACATTGGCTTTCAGGCGGTCTTCATTTATGCCGTCCCAGGTGTAAACATTTTCTTCAGACATGAGCTGGTTTTTTACCAGGTATTTTATCAGGCGGCCTTTTGAGTCGTAAATGGTGATATTCAGCATGGTTCCCGGAGCATCAGTTTTGCAACGGATATTAAGCAAGTCGTTGTACCCGTCATTATCCGGAGAAAATATTTCAGGATCGATGGTAACATTTCCGTCTTGTTCGGCATCGGCCATAAACTGCGAATTAAGATAGGCAGGTGTTGCATAACCAACAGGTTCCGATGCCGAATGCCAGTTCGTAATTTCGCTTGCCGGACGATCGTAACTGACGCGTTCGAGCGAAACACCATCCGTAGAATTCAGCAATGGAAAGTGCATATCTGAGGTATACGACATGGCGTCAATCACGGTATCTGCTTTTGTTGTTAAGATAATGGTACCCTCGTCATTATTCATGGACGGAAAAGATTCCATGTCAATAAAATTATAGGGATTGGGCGTATAATACTGGCTTTTCACCGCGTCCGGATCTGTGGTCAGTACTGTATAATTGCCCGGGAAACTTAAAAAGTTGTCGTAGGTAATCCATGCCGAATCTGTCAGGGATAACAGGTTCAGATCAGCAAAATCCAGCACTTTATTGGAACGGTTATAAATCTCGACAAAATCAGCACCGCCATTTCTGGGGTCGGCTAATATTTCATTGATAACCAAATCCGCTGAATCGGGCAATTCGGGAATGGCAAATTTGACGGTTTGATCGGCTGCAATTTTATTACCGGCGCAATCGAATATGCTGTCGGTAATTGTTAGGGTATAAATAATATTTTGTTGAAAATTTTGGACAAGGTACAACTCCGCACATTTATTGTCGGGGTATACCAGCCTTACCATGAATGGGTTTCCGATGCTGTTGTCCACACTATATTTTGTAAGGTCTTTCATGTAAACACTATCCAAGGCCTCATTAAAATATATTTTCACGCGGTTTAAATTGTAGCGGCTTGCTGATGCCCTGACAGGAAAAGGCGGGTTTGGATCCGGATTACTGGCGGATACAGAATTTATTTTACCGGGTGTGCCACCGCTTGGGTCTAAAGAAGCCCTCCAGTTCGCTTTTTCACCACAAGGATTAAAGGGGTCAATCTGTTCAAGCGACCATCCGCCTTCGTCTTTTGTAGTGTTCTGATACCATTTGTCGGTGAAGTTCACAAAAGAAATCATATGGGATAAACTATCCAGAAGCATCACCACCTGGCCTGTATTTGAAAGTGAGAAACCACTTACTTCCGCCACCTGGCCATAAGTATTAAATGCCGGCGCATTTCCTTCTCCCGTAATAATCAAATACCCGCCGGGTTCAATACTAACATCCGGGATCTCTTTATTTGAACCGGATAGGCTGATTTTATAACCCGACAAGCTTATCGGAAAAGCCGATTTATTGAACAACTCCAGATACTCGGCATTTGGCAGCCCAACGGCGGGGTCCGGGTCCGCCATCAATTCATTGATCACTATATCATAGGGTTTTACATTATAAAGTGCGAAGTTCTTTGAAATATTTATTGAGTGATTCCCGGCACAATCGGTAATAGTATCCGAAAAAGTAAGCGTGTAAATAATATTTTGCATTATAGTCCCCGAAAAGACAAGAACCGCTTTTTTATTTTCGGGGGCCATAACTGTAACAGACAATGGCTTCCCTATTCCATTATCAATAAAATAATTTGATGTATCAGAAATTGCCGTATTTATTAGTGTTTCATTAAAAACAACCTCCAGGGTGTTAAAATTAATTACCCTGATATTTTTTATATAAGGCAACAATGTATCCGGGCTTGGAAAATATACAGAATTTTTCCTTCCGGGCGTCCCTCCTGATGGATCGACAGATGCCTTCCAGTTGCCGGCTTCTCCGCAAGGATTTGAAGGATCTATTTGTTCTATCGACCAGCCTCCGTCCATTTTATCACTATCACGGTACCAACTGTCATTGTATGTAATGAAGTGGATCACCTCTCCGTTTTTGTTTTTCAGCATTAGTGATGTTCCCGCGTTTGTAAGCGCGAAGGAGGTTAGTCCGATACATGGGCCAAAAGCTGAAAGAAATGGGACCGCAGTATTACCGGAAATAATCAAAAAACTATCTGGTAAAATAGTAATATCCGGCAATGTATGCACCGTAGATCCAATGGTTAACGTCCAGTTGCCTAAATTAATCGGAATTATTGTTTTATTATACAACTCCAGGTATTCGTATGCAGGCAATGCCACCTGGGGGTCAGGGTCGGCCATGATTTCATTAAAAACAACATCGAAAGCGGCGCCATTATAAAAAGAAAACGGGACCGGATCCGGCGTGTTGTTATTCCCCGCTAAATCCTGAACATTAGAAACTACTAATGAATAAATCACTCCATCGGAAAATGCTGTGGGGTATGTTACATGCACCAACGACTTATTGCTCAGGTCCTGGCTGGCCATCGAAGGATTTCCGACGGCTGGAACTACGTAATTGTTCACATTTTCAGCTGAAGTTTGTTCAACATTTTCGGTAAATAATACGTCAAGTTGTGTGGCTGAAATCACAGTAACAGCCTGTATTTCAGGCGGTATAGTATCATAAATTATGGGGCCGACATAAAAATCATCAAAATAATACAGGTTATATCTTGACGCCGTGCTGTATTCGGCATAAACGCCAAAGTAACCTGTTGATGTAAAGGTATTATCTGTAATGTTTCCTTCAGGAACATAATTATATCCGCCGGTATTGTCTGAAAAAATCTGCCAGTTTCCTGCATTGTCGCGGGTGACTTTTATCCGGACTTTAATATTTCCCGTTCCCAGCGATGTGGTGCCTGTAAACAGCTCTGTGAGTGTAGTCCCCGTTTGTTTGTAGAATTTAATATAATCTGCGGTCGTGTTGCCAATATGAATATAATAACCATCTAATGAGCCATTGAGGCCGTTTGACGTTGATGTTAGGTAAACCCTTGCAAAAGTGGTAGCGGTAGGATTGAATTTCAAATCCACAAGAAACGACCATTCGGTCTCGTTGATAAGGGTATTTGGAGTCGAAAGGTAAATGATACTTCCGGCAACATTAGGCCCGTTGCTTTGGAGCTGATTGGCCGTAACCATAAAATAGATGCTATCGCCAGACCAGGCAGGATTGGAGGTAAAATCTCCGTCAGTAAAATCGTCTGTCACCTGCGCACAAACAATTACAGGCAATAGAAGAATAAGAAAAACTATTTTTTTCATAAACATAAAATATGGACTAAAGTAATAAAAAAAAACCACCCCCGGTAAAAAGGGTGGTTTCTTTTTTTTAAAAAAAGATTTATCTGATAATTGTCACTGTTCCATGATAGTTAACCACTTCAACACATTCAAGTGACTCGCCATAATTAACCGTTAACACATAAAAATATACGCCGTCGGCATCTTTTTCTCCACCCCAGAGATTTTCGTCATCTGCACCATAATTATCCGATTCAAATATTTTCTTTCCCCAGCGGTTATAAATTTTCATATTGCTTCCGGGGAAATTTTCAAGGCCCTTAACTTCAAATTTATCATTATGTGAATCACCGTTAGGCGTAATGATATTATACAATTCGAGTTCACAGTTTTTGGCTGTAACAATCCGGTCATCAGTAACTGTTGTACAACCTGATACAGCTACGCTCACAGTATAATCGACACCTGGTGTTATACAGCCAAAGTCAACGGTACGCGTAGTCTGGCCGTTAAGAGGTGTTTCCGGATTGGTTGACCATAGATATGTATAGGGGAACTGATCGAGAAATCCGTCCTGATCTTTAACGGTCATCATCATATGATTGAAACTGCACATGGCGGTATCGGGACCTATAGTAATAACAGGTTCAGGAATGATGGTAACATTAATTTCATCTGTCATATCGCAATTATAGCCAAATTCCTCGGCAACCGTTACAGAGTATGTCCCTGTGGTGCCTACATTTATAGATTGGGATGTGGCAGTGGTAGACCATTCGTATTGGAACCCAATATTTCCGGCATTTAATTGTATGGGGACAGTACTGCATATGTCAGGCCCCAGGTTGACGGGGGCTGGTTGTTGAAGAACTTTTATATACACCGTATCGAAGGAAGTACAGGCCATCGTATGCGCCGCATTGTAATTCCCCACCTGAACAATATAATACCCGGTAGAAGAAACGGGTTGTGTCTGAGTGGTGTTTCCGGTAGACCATGCCCAGGCATCTGCCGGACCGGCATCCAGAACATAATTGATATTATTTCCGCATAAAACAGTATCCGGGCCTAAACTAAATACGGGCGTCTGAACCACCTGAATGGATAATGTGGTATCATAGGAGCACCCGAAAATATCCGTAACCGTAACCGTATACTGGAACGTGCCACCGGAATCAGGAACAACCATGATCGTACTGTCGTTGATAATACTGAAAAATGATCCATCCCAGGTAACTGTATCAATAGGGACCTGATATCCCCAACCAACTGGCAAAAGTGCAGGGTCAAGGTTCAACTCCCACCAGAAAATATATCCGTTATCTATACCAAAGTCATCACAAATTTCAATATTCCAGGTTCCGTTCAGCGGACACCCGACCAGACCATTTAAAGGATTATTAGAGGTAATGTAATTTGTATGGTTTATAGTATTTGTAGAATCGATTGGGCTGACACCATTAGATAAGGCATCCAGAGTACCATGCTGGGGATAAATCTCTGACCAGCAGTAAGTCCAACCAACACCATAGGGATTATTTGTCTGATCACATCCGTTATCATAAGAACCATGACTGGCTCCGCCATAAGGCTCACCCATATAGGCGCCTCCGGAGTGTGTATTCGGATCAAGGGTTACAGATTGTCCATTGGGGCAAATTATTCTGAAGCCAAGGTCGCCGGTATAAGAATGTTCCATATTGACACAAATAGATAATATGTCTGCCCCACTGGTAATTGTTGCTCCGGGAGCAAAAGCCATAAACTGAACAAATGTATTATAACATTGAATCGGGCATGAAGGCCCGTCAGGAATAAACAGCGTACTGTCGAATTTTTCACTGGCAGATTGTACGGAATTAATAGGTTCAACGACCACTACAGAGCCCGCATTATACCCGATGGTAACATACGTAGTATCCGTACTTGAACATAAATCAGGTAACGGGTTGATCTGGGCAAATGGGCTTTGTGAAATTCTTACTCTGCCACCCAGATAATTTGTATTAACGCAACCTCTTGAATCTACAATTGACAATCCGATATCATAGCCTCTGACAAGTGTATAGGTGTGAGTAACAATTTGCCCGGTATCCAATACACCATCGCCAAAATCCCAGTAATAAGTTACATTGGTGCTGTCCTGCGGATATAAAATACCGGCTTCGGGAAATGCTGCTCCGCTGCCCCTGGCGCCAAAAGTGATCGGATTCCCGATACAAATATCAATATAATTACTATCATCAGGCTGAGGAACTGTCAGGCCGGGATGATAAAGCGCATTTATTTCCTGACAGGCAGGTGTGCAAACAAAAGAAGCCCACCATCCTGCATTATTCAGGGTTGCATTTGATTTAAACTGAAAGGTTAAATCACCTGTCGGGTTTGCGATGGTAGAAAAAACATATGATGGTGGCAAATTATTATTATTAAATTTACCTATAACCGGAGCCGCTGTCGTTGATCCATTATAAACAATTAAAGTATCACCAGGTTCCACATCAAAAGAGTTAAACCCAAACCGGAAATGCGTGTTGGTTGGATTGTTTGAATGAAAGGTCATGGTATAATTCTCATTTGGACCATAATTACCACCGGTACCGCTGTCGTAAAAATTTTCGGCACAAGCATTTACCGTCCCGCCGGCACTGATAACATAGTTCTGGGACTGTGCTGAATAAGCGATAAAAAATAAGGTGATGAGAAATAATATTTTTTTCATGTGATGAGGTTTTTGCAATAAAACTTATGTTATTATTTGGTTTTCATATATTTTTTATAATCCGCAGAAATATGGCTTAGCGGATAGAACACTATTGCGATACCGGCTTCTTTCCACACATAGGTTGTAAAACTGTTTGCAGAAAGGTTGAAATTATATTTCAACGGATTGAATTTTTCTTTACTATACGACATCTCGCTGAAATATTTCTTTTCTCCGGAATTATCACTAACTAACACGGTATGAATATCAGCCCCGGTAACTTCCTTG
The DNA here is from genome assembly GCA_035354195.1 of Bacteroidales bacterium. Lineage (GTDB taxonomy): Bacteria > Bacteroidota > Bacteroidia > Bacteroidales > CAIWKO01 > CAIWKO01. The sequence continues at coordinate 21,106 of DAOQAT010000016.1, forward strand.
CCAACAGACTTTAGGTCAACAACATAATATGAATTATCCAAATAATAATTGTAATAAGGAATAAGTTCCGAACTTGAATTTTCCAATTGCGTTATATATTCCTGACTTAAACAGTCTGCAAGCCTCTGATCAGCTTTATATAAACCCTGCGCACTTAAATTTCCGGCAATAAAAAGCGCTATAAATAAACCTGCTAATTTTTTCATCATAATTTATTTGTTTTAAAATTTTCTGACAACCCACTTAAGACAAAAACTATTTTAAAAAGGTTGCCTGTTCTTAATTTATACCATTCTATTGCAAAAGTATTAATTTTAAATATTATACATAATGCAAACATTGAAAAAATAATTTTTTTTACAATTTGGAATTATTCTAAATTGTATTTATCTTTGTAAATATTTAATCAGCGAACCCTAATGTGGAATATAAAAGATAAAATCTGCCTTATAACCGGAGCTACTTCAGGAATCGGACGAGAAACTGCAGCCGCTTTAGCTGAAATGGGAGCACATGTAATTATTACATACCGGAATAATGAAAAAGCAATCGCTGCCAAAAAGTATATTTTTAAAAAAACAGGAAGGGACATCGAAGCATTTTTTTGTGATTTTTCTTCCTTCAATTCAATAAGAAAATTTGTTTTAGAATTCCATCTGAAGCATGAAAGGCTCCATGTATTGATCAATAATTCAGGTATTTATGAAACGAATTATAAAACCGGAGAAGACGGATATGAACTGAACTTTACCGTTAACCATCTGGCGCCGTTTCTTTTAACCACACTTTTACTTGAAACTATAGAAAAAAGCGCTCCTGCCAGAATTATAAATGTAGCTTCAGAATCTCACCGGGATGCCGTCATTAATTTTAATGATATCGGGCACCAGAGTAACTTTTCAGGCAGGGCAACCTACGGACAATCTAAACTTGCTAATATTCTCTTCACCAGGCAATTGGCGGAAAACCTGGAGGGGTCAGGCGTCACGGTGAATTGCCTGCACCCCGGAATTGTAAAAACCAATATTTTCAAGACCATGAACCGGATGGCTGTTTCTTTGTTCAAACTTATTATGATAAGCCCGGAAAAAGGTGCCGAAACATCCGTGTATCTTGCATCCTCTCCTGAGGTTGAAGGGGTATCCGGATCCTATTTTATTAAGAAAAAAATAGTGGCGCCTTCAGCAGAAGCGCTAAACGAAAAAACAGCTCAAAAACTCTGGCAATTAAGCTTCGGATATGTAGATCCTTTGAAGAAGGTCATTGAGGAAAATAAAACTGTAACAAAATATTACACCAACGGAGAAGTTACCATCGTATGGAAGCCGGATCTTTGCACACATGTAACATACTGCTATACAGAGTTACCTGAAGTTTTTGATCCTTCAGAAAGGCCCTGGATAAATCCTCAGGGCGCACCGACTGAAAAAATTATTCAACAGGTCAACAGATGCCCTTCAGGCGCACTTACCTATTATTATAATAAACAATGTGAAAAACAAAACGATATGGACAACGAAAAACAAAACACCCAGACTTGCATTGAAATAGCAGAAAACGGCCCCGCAATTGTTTCGGGCAAATGCATCATTACTGATAAAAAAACGGGCAAGGTGTCGGAAACAAAAAATGTTTTTGCATTATGCCGCTGTGGCAAAACCAAAAACAGGCCGTTTTGCGATGGCAGCCATGTAAAGTACCCGTTTGAATAATCTCATTTACCTTAGGTGCTAATTGTGGTACGATGAGTATACGTTTATTACAGCGAATAATATGGTGGCTGCTGTTTTTATCATTTCAGGCCTGCAACACAGCAACCCACAACAAACCTACCGTTATGGAACCATCTGAAAAAATCAATTTAAGCGATTCGGAGTGGAAAGAAAAGCTGACCGAAGAACAATACCATGTATTGCGGTTGAAAGCCACGGAAAGGCCTTTCTCAGGCAAGTATTACAAATTAAATGAAAAAGGAACATACTGCTGTGCAGCCTGCGGCAACGAATTATTTTCATCGGACACAAAATTCGATGCCGGTTGTGGCTGGCCCAGTTTTTACGATGCCATCGCTGAAGGAAAAATTGATACGGTGATTGATACAAGCCACAACATGATCCGCACCGAAATATTATGCTCGAAATGTGGCGGGCATCTGGGCCATTTGTTCAACGACGGGCCGCAGCCAACCGGTAAAAGATATTGCGTGAACTCTGTTTCCCTGCAGTTTAAGAAAAAATAATAATTGCTGTAAAAAAAACTAAGGTTACAATTTTTCAAAAAAAGTTGTAACCTTTTTTATTTTGTGGTGTCAGATAGGTAAATAAAATTTTAAAACCCTGCACCATGAAAACAAATTTAATTAAGAAATCAATTTCCCTGTTCGCGATTTTGATTTTTGCAGCTTCCATCAGCATTGCATCAGCCAGCCCACGCAAATCAGCCACCGATTTAAAAACCATCATATCCAGTTCGGTGACCTATCCTGAGTTTGCCAAGGAAAACAATCTTTCAGGTTTTGTGGTAATATCATTCCACATTGACGAAAACGGAAAAATCATCCTTAACGAACTCAACAGCAATTCCGTGTATTTTCAGGTTTATGTGGAAAATAAGCTGAAAGAAATTCAGGTTAGCAATCCTGCCACTCACAGCGGAAAAACATATTATTACCGGTTCGACTTTGAACTCATAAAATAATTAAGCCTGCCTGCTACCTCTTAAAAACTTTTTTCAACTATTTTCAAAAGACCCGCTGTATGCGGGTTTTTTAATTTTTCCCAATACCAAAGCCCATTATTTATATTTTTGCGGTAAATACTGGTCATGAAAAAACTCACCTTACTGCTCACTTGTTTATTTTTTCTTTTTCTTTCTTCCTGCATCGAAATCCGGGAGACGCTGACGATGAATAAAGACGGTTCCGGAAATATAAACCTAGTTGTGGACATGGGCAAAATCGGCAAATCCCTTGGCCAGCAAAACCAGCAGATCAATATGTCGTTTGTAAAACAAATCCAAAACACCCCGGCACAGGCCGATTCCCTGCTAAAATCGTGCAAGGGAATCAGCAACCTGAAAACAAGCACCGGTGGAGATGTCGGGGTTTATTCTGTAAGTTTTGATTTTAAAAACTCCAAATCACTAAATGAGGCCCTATACAAACTTTTCCGGCAAAAAAAAACAGCATTACGGCCCGACTTTATAAAAGTTTCAAAACACAAAGTCAGGCAAATGAATTTTGCGCCCCTGATCAAAAAATATGTGCTTAAAGAAGAATCGAACGTGATGAGCGATATGCTCTATCAGTTAATTAAAATCCAAAGTACGTTTAACCTGCCCTCCAAAACAAAAAGTGTCTCTAATATCAAAGCCGTTCAGGAAAATGAAGATAAAAGCGTCGTGCTGAAATATTCCCTTTTTGAACTCCTGAACTACGATTTTGACTATGGTGTTGTGATTAAATATTAAAATTACCAGCTATTGTTAAAATGAAAATTTTTTACGTTCGGCTTAGGCTGAAGCCTAAGCCGTAATTATTCTTACAGGCTACTGCCTGTTTTATCAACCTGTTTTCGCTGTTGACATTTTTTTATTCTGAAGAAACAAAGTTATTGCATTTTTATACAGGCAAAGCCTGTTAAAATAGTTTCGGCGAAGGTAGAACCTTCGCCGAACGAGATAAAATATTAGGCTTACCAGCTATCGTTAAAATGAATCTTTTCTCTGAAAAATCGTTGGGGATGCGGTTTTATCTCATCAGGCCAGCCAATGGCGATCAGCGAAATCGGCATATTATCCCCGGGCAGTTTTAACAAATCACGTATTGGATCCATGCGTTCGGAGCGCGGGTAAACCCCAAGCCAGACGCTACCCAGGCCAAAAGAGTGCGCTGCCAGTAAAATATTTTGGGTGGCGGCCGCGCAATTAAGGCTCAGATAAGCCTCGTTCTCCTCAATGTTTTTATCGCCACAGACCAATATTGCCAATGGCGCCTGTTTTAGCATTTTTGCGTACGGGTGTATTTCTGCTAATTCGTCTAATAAACTGCGTTTGTCCACCACAACAAAATTCCAGGCTTGTGTATTTCTTGCTGAAGGCGCATACATGGCTGCCTCCAAAAGTTTTTCCACCATGGCACCATCTACTGGTTTATCAATAAACTTCCTGATGCTGCGCCGTGAAATGATATTTTCGATTACATCCATATGGTTTTTGATTTTCTGTTTTATTTATAGCTTATCCCAATTGACAATAAAACATCCCGGGATTTCACTTTTTAACTTGTTTTGCAACAAGACTGCCTGTTTTTTATCGGGATAAGCGCCCATGACCAGCCGGTAATAAATATTTTTGGTCTTTTGTTCTTTAAAAATGTATCCCTTTGCTTTGTATTTGGTTTGAAATTTTGCAAGCTGGTTTTTGCAATTATTCAGGATCTTGTAATATCCGATTTGAACCCCATAGCCTTCACCGGGGCAGGAAAGATCATCGGTTTCAACAGTTTTTACATTGGCAACAGGAATTTTCTCTTCCACTTTTTTAATAGGTTCAGGTACCACCTTAATTGCTGTATCCTGTATCAAATATAAGGGTGGGACATCCACTACTTCAATCTTCACTTTTTCGACACCGTAAAGGAGCATCTCAAGCTCTATGGCTGCAGCCTTTGAAATATCAATGATCCTGCTGCCGGAACCAGGGCCGCGGTCATTAATTTTTACCAGCACTTTCTTTTGATTTCTCAGATTAGTAACCTGCACCACAGTGTTAAATGGCAAAGTACGATGGGCAGCGGTAAACAGGTTCTTGTTATAACGCTCGCCGCTGGCGGTTTTGCGTCCATTAAACTTATCGGCATAATACGAGCATTTTCCGGTTTGCTCAAAAGTTTGGCCGTAACTAAAAAAATATAAAAAAGTAAAAAAAACTGTTACAATTTTTTTTATCAATATCAATAGGTTTTGGTCATATCATCCGGCACACAAATAATATAATCAGCAGCCATAATATAGTCGGGTGACAGTTTGGATATATCGCTTTGTTCGACAGTAGCGATGGTCAGTATTTTTAAATCGGCATTTTTACGTTTCAGATACCACATGATCCCTTCAAAAAAATCAGAATGATAACTTCCGTTGAAATGCAGAAAGAGCTTATCGGATGCAGCATTGGTAAAGATAAAATGCGCCATGGTGGCATCTTTCAAGGCCTGGGCCTTAGGAAGGTTCTGAGAAGACATACCTCCCATGCTCATTTCCAGCATTTTTTTGTACTGGTCCAAACTGGCATCATACTCAATAGGCAGCGGAGCAATAAACTTTTTTTCACCATCGCCCAACGAAGTTAAACTTTCGAAGCCTTCTTTCATCACTTTTGAAGCGTATTTGCGCGGGACGTTGGTGGCCACGAACTTAAGGTTAGTGTTTCGTGCAAATTCGACCAACGGCCGGTAGTCGGTTTCATAATTCGGCCACAGACGCGCCTGCGACCTCAGGGTGTCCTCAATCACCTGCCCCTTCAAATATTTTTCGAGTATTTCCTGGTTATCGGCTTCAAACATTTCGGCGCCCAGCACCAGATTCTGTTTTTTGGCTTTAAAAATATCTTTGGTGATCTGCAGCTCAAGCCAATGCGAAATCGGGTTGTTGTGCAATTCTCCGAAAAGCACTACTTCGCAGCTCAGGATATCATCCAGCATTTTCTGATAGGTACTCTTTTTCCCCGTGACATTATAAATCTGGTAGGCCGGTTTATCCACCGTCATCGAAAGCAATAAAACACAAATTAAAATTATGGGAGTACGCAGTTTTATCATAACAAATTAATATTAAAGCGGAAACAAAAATATAAAAAAATAAGAAACCCTTAACGATTTATTTTTGGTCAGGGTTCAGATGGGATGAATTAAAGGCCAGGGGCAACAGGCTGGAAATGTTCTTAATGATAACTATTTTTCCATGTTCGCCTTTTAACAGGACTTTGAATGGTTTTTTTCCAAGGTTTTCGTATTCGGCCATTACCTGGCGGCAAGCGCCACAAGGCGAAACCGGATAATTAACCGCAAATTTTTTCGACTTTGCAGTTATGGCAATAGATTTAAAGGCCACACCCGGATACTTTGCAGAAGCGGCAAACATAGCAACCCGCTCGGCGCATAATCCCGAAGGATAAGCCGCATTTTCCTGGTTGCTGCCACAGACAATTTCGCCATTGTCAAGCAGCAGGGCCGCGCCAACCTGAAATGACGAATAGGGGGCATAAGCATTATCACAGGCTTCTGCAGCACGGTCAAGTAAATTTCTGTCAGTGGCCTCAAGTTCCGAAAGTGACTCCAGTTCCGAATAAATAATATTGATTGAGTGTTCTTCCATTTGGTTATACCGGTTTATTTATTTCAAAATTACGGTTTTATTTTCAGACTTAAAGTTTTTAAATATAAAAAGGTACAAACAACTGAAATAAGCAAAAAATGTCACCCCGGCCTGAGTTTCTAAAGTATCTTCTGTAATCATTGAAATTAATGCTATTACAAAAAAGGACAAGAACAGAAAATCCGAAATTTTTCGCTGTTTAATTGCCGGATAAAACAAACAAAACATAAAAAAAAGAAATCCGAAAATCCCAAATTCGAGCATGAAGGTCAGGTACTGGTTGTGTGGCCGGAGCCCGGTGTCTTTTAATAATGAATCTTCAAGAACAAGTTCTGCGGCAAACACTTTTTTTACATCGCCGGTTCCCAGCCCAAACCAGAAATGGTTTTTCATCAGATCCAAAGATGCCTTCCAGAGTTCAACACGTTGCATCATCGACTGCCCCCGCGGATCTCGGGTTATCTTATAATTTTCATACTCCCAGAAGGCATTTTTTAAGCGGTTTTCGAAACTGCCTTTTTTAGTGTAATCAATATTTGCTATACCATTCTCAATAAGGGCCACTTCTTCATTCGAAAGGCTGTTGACGCCATCCATATCTTTTTTCAGGCCTTTTGATGTTAAAAAACGGATCAGTGTGAACCGGACGGGCGATTTAGCAAGGTCGGTGCTGTCGTAATTGATCTTGGACCTTTTGTTCCACGCTTCTTCAAGTTCAGGATCACAAACATACATCCAGGTGTAATTACCATTGTCGGTCATATGATTATGAATATCGTGCACATATGGATTCCCATGGCTGGTATATAGTTCGAGCTTTTCAGGATTTATTGGTTCAATGTTTTTAAAATCTTTATAGATGGATTGTACATACAAAAAAACACCGGACAAGGCGGCAAGCAGAAATATTAAAAAGGAAATTTTATATAAGGGCCTGGTTTTTTTTATGATAAATGAGATCAAAATAACGGCTGAGGTAATTATTAATATTGTCATTCCCGTAAATGATTCCATAAAAAGCAAAAAATACACAAACCATCCCACCAACAAAGCAAACAAAATCTTCACCCAGATGGCAAAACCATTTTTATTGAAAATAAAATAGAGCAGGATAAATATGTCGGCACACACATTAAGCGAATATCTTATATGTGAAATAAAAATAAAAATGTCGCGCATATCTGCAACGTTTCTGGTTTGAAACAGATAATAGCTGATACCGCCTGATATTAATGTCCCGGCAACATGAAACAACAGGATCAGATGAAAGGTTTTGCGGGATAATGGCGGGCTGGTCGAGATGATCAGTGGCAAAACCAGCAATGGCAGCTTTATACGTAACTCATCCAGCGCATTTGCCAGATCGTGGGTGCAACATAATCCGATCAGGTGAAGCAAATAGATGCCTGTAAAAAAAAGAGCCGGTTTGTTCCTGAAGAATTTTCTGAATTTTTCACCCAGGCTTCCTTCTGCCAGCCAGTTGGCTAACAGTACAAACTGGGCAATGCTCATCACATACAACGACAATGTAACTGAAACAGCCAGTCCCAGAAGCGCAAGTACATAAATATAGGAATGATATTCTTTTCTTAGCAGCGGCATAGTTCACAGAAAACAAAATAATAACTCCGAAACATCCAAAAAATTATTTCTTTTTGTTTTCTTTTTCGCAACTGGTGCCATCAAGGATGGATTTGTATCGTTCCTTGTTTTTTAAAACTTCCACGGCCTTTAACACATCCGGATCATCACTGAGCGAGGCTTCAATCCGGCCTTTCTGGTAGTAATACAAAGGCACAATGTACATTTTCAGCACCTGTTTTATCTGGTCTTTGTTCGCAGTAAGATCATTATCTTTTTCTTTTAATATTTTTTCTTTTAATGATTCATAATCACTTTTTACCGCTGCAAAATATTTTTCCATTTCAGCGGTCTTTTTAAAATCTTCAAGGGCCAGCTCACTTTCTGTTTCGTAAGTATAATCCTTGCCTTTCAAATAATTTAAAAATTCATTATAAAGTTCATCTGTAACTGTAAATTGTGACGGTGGGGCAATAGACGATGTTTTCCTGTTATAAATGACAGAAAAATCGAAAAAATGATTTTTGTTGAGAAGCGCATACGTAACATTGCTGAATTCCGGCACTTCAACTTTAATATCGGGTTCTATCCCACTGCCTTCATAAACAACCCGTCCGTTTTTCGTGGTAAATGCCTTTCTCAGCGAATCGGCCATTAGCGGGGCATTTCCTTCTTCATCCCTGTTAAAATAGTCAAGCGCCTGAACACAACGGCCGCTTGGAATATAATATTTGGCAATCGTAATCTTCATTTCTGAATTGTACGACAATGGAATGATATTTTGCACCAGCCCTTTTCCGAAGGTTCGTTGTCCGATAATTACGCCACGGTCCAGGTCCTGAATGGCTCCTGCAAGGATTTCAGAGGCAGACGCAGAGTTTTCATTAACGAGAATTACCAAAGGAATTTCGGTATCAACCGCCGGGGATGTCGTTTTATGAAGATGATCCTGATCCTTGATCTTCCCTTTGGTTTTTACCACTACCTGGCCTTTGTCGACAAAAATATTTACAATATTTACCGCTTCATTAAGTAATCCGCCCCCATTTCCTCTCAGGTCAATGATGACACCTTTCAGGGTTTTGTTTTCATTTAGCTTGTTAAAGGCGTCTTTTACATCTTTGCCGGCGTCCTGCTTGAATTCGCTCAGGTTGATATAACCAATGTTGTCGCCAACAAGCCCGTAATAAGGGACGTTATCAATTTTTATTTCCTCACGGGGAATCTCTTTCAGAAAGGGTTTTTGTGTGGAATCCCGTTCAAGCAGTAAGGTAACTATGGTTCCGGGCTGGCCTTTTAATGCGGTGCTGACTTCCTCAACCGTTTTATTTTTTGCAGATTTCCCGTTGATCTCAAGGATTTTATCCCCGGCTTTTAATCCGGCTTTGTCGGCAGGGAAATTCTCATACGGTTCTGAAATCAAAATATAGTTTCCACTCTTATGTATCAAAGCGCCTATGCCACCGTATTGCCCGGTGGTCATAAACTTATAATCCTCAATATCGGATTCCGGAATATAAACCGTGTATGGATCCAGTGATTTTAGCATGGCATCCATTGCAGTTTTGATGAGCTGGCCGGGATTTATATTATCAACATAATAGGTATTGAGTTGTTTATACAGGGAAACAAAAATGTCGATATTTTTAGATATCTCAAAATCGTTTTGCGTACTTTCCTGTGCTTTGCTAACAAAAGTGATTGTACAGACTAATGCCAGTGCAAAAAACAAAGTTCTTAAATTTCTCATCTTTAGTTTTGAATTACGGGACAGGGTCATAGCCACTGCCACCCCACGGGTTACACGAAATAAATCTTTTAATTGTCAGCCAGCCGCCCTTAAATGGTCCGTACTTTTTTATGGCTTCTAATCCGTATGCCGAACATGATGGCGTATATCTGCATGACGGCATCAGATAAGGAGAGATAACATACTGGTAAAATTTTATCAATCCGATAAAAATATATCCCAATACTTTCTTCATATAGTGCTTGCTAAAAACTGTAAAATTAATGTAATTTTTGATTCAACTTCCTGATAACTTTCTATTTTTCTGCTGTTATACAACAACATTAAGGCGATGTTTTTGTTTTTTTCTTTCAACGGGACAGCTAATAATTCTTTATTTAAACGAAAACTTTCTCTAATAAAACGTTTGATCTTGTTGCGGTCAACGGCTTTTTTAAAATTCCTTTTAGGAACAATGGCAAGTAGTTGTATCGAAGGCCTTTCTGTCGTTTCCAGTTCCATCCATTTAACCGAAAAAGAGGGATGGAAATATTTATTTCCTTCGGCAAGTAACCGGCTAATGCTCTTTTTAGCGCATAAGCGTTCGTCTTTGCTAAAGGAATACATTTACTTGCAGATTCAGATTACTTTTTCACCTTTTCGAGAAAGGCGTCAATGGCCATAGGCATAGAAGAGGCTGTTTCTGAAGGCCCGGAAATGTTTACATTTAATCCGGCCTCTGTTGCAGCGTTGAATGTGGTATTACCCCAAGTGGCTATAATTTTTTTGTTTTGTTTAAAACCCGGATAGTTTTCAAAAAGTGATTTTATACCGAAAGGACTGAAAAACACCAGCATGTCCGCGGTATCAATGTTGATTTCTTTGTGGACGTCCATGTTAGAGATGGTTCGGTAAATTATGGCTTTACGAACCGGAATTTTATTTTCAGTAAACAGGCTTATTATTTCATGCCGGTTTCCTTCTGTACAGGGGAGGAGAAATTTTTCCTGTACGTGCTTTTTAATGATATTAATTAGCTCTTCAGGCTTTTCCTTGCCATTGAATATTTTTCTTTTGCGAAACTGAACATATTTCTGAAGGTAAAAAGCTGTTTTCTCGGAGACACAAAAATATTTGGTAGAATCAGGGATCATCAGTCGCATTTCTTTTGAAAGCCTGAAAAAATGATCAACAGCATTGTTGCATGTAAAAATGACAGCGGTATGATCTAAAATATTGATTTTTGATTTCCGGAATTCCTGTGCGGTTACCGGTTCAATAGTAATAAATTTTTTAAAAATAATGTTGAGATTATGCTTTTTGGACAAATCGTAGTAAGGTGACTTCTCGTAATTTGGCGGCTGGGGTTGCGAAATTATTACGTTTTTAACTTTCAATGCTATAAATTTTAAAGTTAATAAATAATTTTCAAACGATCAAAACTCCCTTAAAATAAAGGTTAATCAATAATTTAACTGTAACAACCAGGGGTAAAATTTCAATCGTGCAAAGATACAAAATAAAATAATATAAAAAATGACCTTCAGAAGTCATCCCGATTAAAAAACTTCTGACGGTGCGGTATACCATCAATAATGCGATGATTATCAGCACAAAATAAAGTAAAAACTCTGAATAAGGTTGCTGTAAATAATAGACTAAAAAGACACTGGGAACTAAAAAAAGCCCTGTAACGATGGAAAAAATAACATGATTGGTGTTGTATTCCGATGTTTCCTTGTAACTTCTGAATGTCCATTTTGTCAGATTAATAATAAAGGTTCTTACCAGCGACAACGCTATCAATACCCCAAGGATCAACAGAAAGAATTTGAAATCAGTGCCAATACCCACAAAAAAATTCAAAAACCTGACGATCAACATTGCTATTGAAATATAATATATCAACAACAGTGGCAATACAAAAAATTCCCGTTGAACCAACCCTTCCCTAACCAGCTGATTGGTAAAGTGGGGTAAATAAAAGGCTTTAAAAATCTGAGAAATGCGTTTGTATTTCACAAAATAAATCACAGCGCCCACGATCAGGCAAAACAACAACAGATAAAAATTTATATCCGACTGTCTGTGTATGATTTCTTTCTGCTCAAAAGTGGTAAACTGCATTTTATCTGTATGAAAAACCGAAGTGCAATAGTTTTTGTCTGCGCTGATTACGGTTTGTTTAATATAAAATTGGGGGTAATTATCTTTTGAGTTACCAACAAAAAATGTTTTTATTAACGGTGAAGGTACTTCATCCTGAGCCCTCACAAGGGTTTTAAACAACGAAGCGTGCTCCTGTGGTAAAAAGTTGGAATTCTGTTTTAGGCTATCCGAAATCATAATTTGTGCAAAATTAGCAAAATATGGACAATCAGGGGCTAAGGATTTTTTATTAAAAATGAAAATAATTTTATTGTTGTATCAATAATTTTTTTTCTTTTGTTAAAAATTTTATTGTTACTGTATTTTAATTAATTAAACATGAATTTACTTGAAAAAATCAGCACTAAGGCAAAAAAAATAAACAAGCGCATTGTCCTCCCTGAAGGAACCTCAGAACGAACACTGAAAGCTGCGGATATCATTCTGAAAGAGGGTATTGCCAAATTGATCCTGCTCGGAAATATTGATGAAATAAACGCCCTGGAGAAAAAATTCGGCCTTGATCTTTCCAAAGCAGAAAAGATTGACCCAAAAAACTCCCCGCAAAAAGAACTGTACATTCAGAAATTGTTGGAGTTACGAAAAAGCAAAGGGATTACTTACGAAGACGCTGTTAAGCTTATTGAACAGGACATTTATTACGGGCCGATGATGATCTATATGGGTGATGCCGATGGTGAAGTCAGTGGAGCAGAACACACAACAGCCGATACGGTGAGGCCTGCATTACAGATTGTGAAAACAGCACCCGGAATATCTGTTGTTTCAGGCGCCATGGTGATGGTAACCAAAAAAGAAAATCTTGGCGAGAAGGGTGTGTTTATATTTGCCGATGTGGCCATTACGCCTAATCCAACCGCAGAAGAACTTGCCCAGATAGCGGTGTGTAGCGGAGATACCGCCCGTCAGATTGCCGGCATAGAAAATCCCCGTATTGCACTTTTGTCTTTTTCTACTAAAGGCTCTGCCAAACATGAGCTTGCTGATAAGGTGATCAAAGCCACGGAACTGGCAAAAGCCATGCGTCCGGAGATGAATTTTGACGGAGAAATGCAGGCTGATGCCGCACTGGTCGAAGCTGTCGGACAAAAAAAATCTCCGGGCTCACCGGTAGCTGGTTTCGCCAATGTCCTTGTCTTCCCTGATCTTCAGGCTGGAAACATCGGGTACAAACTGGTAGAACGTTTGGGTGATGCCGAAGCCGTCGGGCCGGTTTTACAGGGATTGGGAGCACCCATCAACGACCTCTCACGGGGATGCTCGGTAATGGATATTGTGAACCTGGTCGCTATCACTGCTTGTCAGGCTGAATAATGAAACTAATTAACAACTTAAAATAAACAGAAAAATGAAAGTACTTGTATTAAATTGCGGAAGCTCTTCTATCAAATATCAACTTATCAGGATGAATGATGATGCTGATGTTCTTGCAAAAGGATTATTGGAACGTGTCGGAATGGATAACAGCGAACTCACGCATCATCCGAAAGGCAAAGATAAAGTCGTTACTATTCAGCCTGTTCATGACCATACCGTCGGTATCAATCTGATACTTGAAGCATTATTGCATCCCGAACATGGCGTTATAAAAGATAAACACGAGATTGATGTGGTTGGCCACCGGGTCGTACACGGCGGTGAAAAATTCAGCGGCAGCGTACTTATCACGCAGGATGTGATTGACAAAATGGAAGAATGTTCCGACCTGGCCCCTTTGCATAACCCTGCCAATTTAAAAGGAATTTATGCCATCCGGAAACTGCTTCCTGATATCAAACAGTGCGGGGTATTTGACACCGCTTTTCACCAGACCATGCCCGAACACACATTTTTATATGCCCTGCCTTACGAATTATATGAAAAACATAAAGTGCGCCGTTACGGATTTCATGGGACAAGCCACGGATTTGTCGCACAAAAGGCCTGCAAAATTCTCGGTATAAAAACAGAGGATATCAATATCATTACCTGCCACTTAGGTAACGGTGCTTCCATCGCTGCCATAAAAAAAGGAAAATCTTTTGACACATCCATGGGCCTGACCCCTGTTGAAGGTTTGATTATGGGAACACGTTGCGGTGATCTCGACCTCGGCGCCATGCTTTTTCTGATGGAAAAAGAAAACCTCGACCTGAAACAAACCAACGCTCTCATCAATAAAAAATGCGGTATGATAGGTATTTCCGGAGTCTCTTCCGACATGCGCGATATTGAACACGCCGCTTCTCAAGGTAATAAACGCGCACACCTGGCCCTGGAAATGTATAACTACCGTGTGAAAAAATATATAGGAGCCTATGCGGCCGGAATGGGTGGTGTCGACCTCATCATTTTTACAGGCGGAATAGGCGAAAACGCTGTAGCGACTCGCGAAGGCACCATGAAAGGCCTTGAGTTTCTGGGAATCGATTTTGATTTTGAACTTAATAACAATTCCCGTGGCAAAGACGTGCTGCTGACCAAACCGGAATCAAAAGTGAAAGTCATGGTAATTACTACTAATGAAGAACTTGTCATTGCTCAGGAAGCAATAAAAACAATAAACATATCATGAAAACACCCGAATCGTACCTCCGGCTTTTAAATGAAAAGATCGGTGACCTGCCGCTTGAAAAGGAGCCGAAAGAGTTATACGAACCTATTGCTTACGCATTGACCATGGGCGGAAAACGTATCCGCCCTACCTTGTGCCTGATGGCATGCGAAATGTTTAAAGGCAACATTCAGAAAGCATTACCGGCTGCACTTGCCGTTGAAATTTTTCACAATTTCACCTTGGTGCACGACGACATCATGGATGTTGCTCCCCTGCGGCGCGGAAAAGTAACTGTGTATAAAAAATGGGACACCAATATCGGGATACTTTCTGGTGACGCCATGCTGGCCAAAGCTTTTGAGATCATTTCTGAATCAGAGGAAAAATCACTAAAACCACTGGTGCAATTGCTTTCAAAAGTCGCTGTTGAGGTATGTGAAGGCCAGCAACTCGACATGAATTTTGAACACACCGAAAAAGTTACCATAGCTGAGTACCTGGCGATGATAAGGCTTAAAACAGCCGTATTGGTTGGTTCAAGCCTGATGGCCGGAGCCATAGTGGCCGGTGCTTCAAAACAGGATGCCAGCGAAATATTCAAATTCGGAGAAAATCTGGGTATGGCCTTTCAGATGAAAGACGACATCCTTGATGTGTTCGGGGATGAAAAAAAATTCGGAAAGAAAAAAGGCGGAGACATCATCACAAAGAAAAAAACATACCTGTACCTGAAAGCCCACGAACTGGCAAAAGATAAAATGTTGAATTCGCTGATCTATTATTTTGCCAACTCTACGTTTGATAATGATACCAAGGTAAAAGCCGTTTCGGAGATTTATGAAAAGTTAGGCGTTAAGAAACATGCTGAAAAACAAATGGATGTGTTTTATGCAAAGGCCATGGCCCATCTGAAAAAAGTCAGCGTTCCCGAAAACGATAAAAAAAACCTGGTTAAATTAGCAGAACAGCTTTTAGTACGGGAATTCTAACTGTTTTGTTTGACTACTGCTCACCCGGATCTTTGATTCGGGTGAGTTTTTTATATACATTTCGTAATAACCACCATCGTAAATTTATATTTCAGGTTGGGTGCCTTTTACAGCATCTTGATTTTTTCCCAACAAAGAAATGCTAAAAAATAACATCCTACAGTTGGCCGGAAAATACATTTCGTATTTTATTACAATCCCTGCAGGCGGCTTGCATCCTGTTTGATAAAAACAAACAGTAATGCCGTAAACGACAACATAGACGAGCCGCCGTAACTGATAAACGGCAGGGGTATCCCCACAACTGGGGCCAGTCCGATGGTCATTCCAATGTTGATCAAAACATGGAAAAAGATCAACGATGCCAGCCCATAGCCGTATATCCGGCCGAACGAAGATCGCTGCCGCTCGGCTACAAAAAGGATGCGCATAATAAACAGAAAAAAGAGTATCACGACGATACTGCTCCCAACAAAGCCCCATTCCTCACCGATGGTACAAAAAATAAAGTCGGTATTCTGTTCCGGAACGAATTTATATTTTGTTTGCGTACCATGCAAAAACCCCTTACCAATAAAACCTCCGGAACCAATAGCAATTTTTGACTGGTTCACATTATATCCGGCATCTTTCACATCAGAAATTTTTCCCAATAATACATCAATACGCTTTTGCTGATGCGGTTGCAGGGCCTTCTGATAGATCAGGTTCACGCTAAATACAAAACCAATGATCCCGGCAACGATTAAAAAATAGGTCAGGATGTTTTTTCTGCTTCTGCGGATAAAAAAGAAGAGGATCAACGCTGCTCCAAGGATGAAGCCTGCCACGATAAACTTGTCGATCAGTAATGAAAAGATAAATAAAATGATCAATGCAAATCCGATGATCAGGATGTTTCCTGACAAACCTTCGCGGTACAGCACAAAAATAAACGAAATAAAAACCAGCGCTGAGCCTGTTTCGTTTTGCAACAGTATCATGACAGCGGGAATGACAATAAACGCAAAGGCTTTTATACGGGTGGACAAGTCCTGGATTCTTATGCCTATCTGGCTCAACAATTTTGCCAGCGCCAGGTTGGTGGCAAATTTTGCCAGCTCAAGCGGCTGAAACCTCACCGTTTCAGAAAAAACGATCCATGATCGAGAACCGTGAACTTCATTGCCTGCAAACAAGGTAATAATCAACATCAGCAGCGACAAACCAAACAACACATAGGCAAAAGTTGAAAAAAAACGTGCTTCGATAATCAAAATACATAAAGCCAGAATCAGTGCAATACCAATCCACATAAACTGTTTTCCATATTCCTGAGAGAAGTCAAAAATACTCGGGTGTATTTCGGTATAAGCAGAAGCATAAATATTCAACCAGCCGATAACCACAAAAACAATATAAATGACTACCAACGGCCAGTCAATATTTGCAAAAGTATTTCGTGATTTGGCCATCAGTTACTTTCAATTAATTTTGATTCCATAATTTCTTTTTCCAGGTCCACCCGTTTAACTTTATGCGTGAGGTATTTTTCGATCATCAAACTTACCACGGGCGCGGCCCACGTTGCCCCGTAGCCTGAGTTTTCCACAACGGCCGCTATGGCAATCTTTGGATTGTCCTTGGGTGCAAAAGCAATAAATATTGAGTGGTTTTTTCCTGCATTCTGAGCGGTACCGGTTTTTCCGCAGACTTTAATGCTGTCCATCCTTACATTATGCGCCGTGCCGCCTTCAACAACACCGTACATCCCTTCCACAATGTAATCAAAATAATGCGGGTTCACCGTTGTTACATGTTTCTGCAGGTACTTTTTATTAAGATTGGTTTCTGTCCCAATAGCCTTTACGATATGCGGGGTATAATAATATCCGCGGTTGGCAATGATGGCAGCATAATTTGCCAGTTGCAGCGGAGTAAGTAATATTTCGCCCTGACCGATCCCCAACGAAATAACCGTCAATGCCCGCCAACGGTTTTTCCCGAAATATTTATCGTAATAGTCGCTGGTCGGTATATTCCCTGAGGATTCGCTGGGCAAATCCACGCCCAGTTTGGTTCCAAGGCCAAAACTTAACACTTGTTTACGCCAGGCATTAAACCTGCTGGTCGTGTTTCCGTATTTTTTATTATCAAGTATCGCCTTAAATGCCCTGCAAAAATATGCATTACAAGATGTTTGTATGGCTCCGTGCAACGCTATCGGAGAATAATGCCCATGGCATTTAACCATTTTACCGTTGCCCAGTGGAAAACCACCGTAACAGGGAAAAGACGTGCTTGTAGTTATTACGCCTTCCTGCAAACCAATCAGCCCGATAAGAGGTTTAAATGTAGACCCCGGAGGATACCGGCCCGACAAGGCACGGTTGAAAAGCGGCAGGTTTTTATCAGAAATTAAGGTTAAATAATTTTTTGTCCTGTCGCGGCCTACCAACAGATTAGGATCATAGGTCGGGCTGGACGAAATGGCAATAATACCGCCTGTCTGCGGATCAATGGCCACCACACTGCCACGCTTATCCTGAAGCAGTTTTTCAGCATACGACTGCAATTCAATGTCCAGGCTGGTATACAGTTCCTTCCCGGCTTTTGCTGCAATATCGTATTTGCCACCCATATAACTACCCATATCACGGCCATGCACATCAACCATGATAATGTGATACCCTTTTTCTCCACGGAGTTCTGTTTCATAGGATTTTTCCAGCCCGCTGATACCCACATAATCCCCGGGACGGTAATATTCATTCTCTTTTATCAGTTCCGGGGTGGCTTCGCCAATATAGCCGAGAATTTGTGCAGCATATGGCTGAGGATAATTACGGATAGTCCGCGCCTGTATATAAAAACCCGGATACTCAGTCAGTTTTTCCTGAAGCATTCCGTATGTTTCCCTTGGCAATTTTTCTTCAATAATGGTGGGCAGGTAGCTTGAATAGGTCTTGGCCATCAAAAGCTTTTTGCGTAATTCCACCAGTTCGATCCCGGTCAGCCTGCAAAATTTTAACGAATCAAAATCCTTTTTCATCTGACGCGGTATGACCATAAGATCATAAGTAGCCTCATTGAAAAGCAATGGTTTTCCGTTACAATCGTAAACGATACCACGGGCAGGATATTCCGTAATATACCTGAACGCGTTATTCCTTGCCGATAATTCATAGGTATCGTCGATCACCTGAATAACGAACAAACGTATCAGGAAAATGACACCAAACACTAGGAAAATAGCGGATATCACATAACGCCTGGATGAATAATTTTTCTGAAGCCGCATCACAATATAATACGATACAAAATTAGTTATTTATCACGAAGCCATGGCCTTATTTATTTTACAAAATTTTTTCTTGTCCGCCGCGGCGGATTTGGATTTTTTGTATTAATTTTGCCAAATGGTTAAACCGATTAATTAAACCAAATAGTTTATTTATGACTGAACAAGAAAAAAAAACTGAAAATATCATCCTGGAAGCAGCAAAGAAAATTTTTATTGAATACGGCTTTGATGGCGCCCGGATGCAGCAGATTGCTGATGAAGCAGGTATTAACAAAGCCTTACTTCATTACTATTTCAGAAGTAAGGATAAATTATTCGACTATATTTTTGACGAAACATTTAAAAGTTTTTTCCCAAACGTGTTGGTAATTATGATGTCAGACCTTTCTTTCGAACAAAAAATCAGGTCGTTTGTTTCACATTATATTGATACGCTTATACAAAATCCGCATTTGCCTGTTTTTGTGCTGCACGAACTGCAAAGAAAACCAGAAAGAATATTGCACATAATGAAGAGTTCCGGAATAAAACCGAAAAATACCGCCCACATACTCCAGCGTGAAATTGACGAAGGAAAGATCATGCCGATACCCATGCCGCATCTTATTGTAAACATGATAGGAATGTGTATTTTCCCTTTTATCGGCCGGCCCATCCTTGAAGGTTTTATTTTTAACGGAAATGCTAAAGCATACGATCATTTTCTGGAAGAACGGAAAACGATGGTTGCTGATTTCATTATTAATTCGATCAGAAAAAAATAATCGTTATGAAAAAGATACTCCTGCTGTTTTTTGTATTGCCTTTTGCCGAAGCGCTGGCCCAACAGGCGGATACCATCAGCCTGAACTATTGCCGGCAACTTGCTGTTGCTAATTACCCGCTGATCAAACAAAAAGATCTTTTATCAGAAGCGGCAGGGCTGAGGATTAAAAACCTTAATATGAATTATTTTCCACAGCTTTCGTTGAATGGCCAGGCAACCTACCAATCGGCTGTTACAGAAATTCCGAAGATCAGCCCTATGTTTGATTTCCCTTCGATGAGCCAGGACCAGTACAAGGTTACACTTGATGTAAACCAGACGATCTGGGACGGAGGCACCACCTCGGCGCAAAAAAAACTGGAAAACAGCAACCTTTTGGCAGACCAAATGAATGTTGATGTTGAAATTGCAAAAATCAAAGAACGGGTAAACCAAATCTATTTTAATATACTGCTGGCCCAGCAAAATGAAAAAGTGGTCATGAACGTTCTGGAAGAATTAAAATCAAAACTGAAAAAGACCGAAGCCGGAATAAAAAATGAAGTGGTGCTGCAAAGTAATGCCGACATTCTTAAAGCTGAAATAATAAAAACCGAGCAATCATTGATTGAACTTTCAAATGCAAAAAGCGCTTCATTGAAAATGTTGTCTGAATTTATTAACCGGGCACTTTTTGAAACAACAGAATTTATCACCCCTGAAGGCTCTGTAATTGAACCGGTTTATGATAACAAGCGACTGGAAATGCAGCTTCTTGATTTGCAAATGAACAAACTCGACATTTCGAAAAGCCTTACCAACACGAAGGTGATGCCGCGTTTCTATGCGTTCGGACAAGGCGGCTATGGCCGGCCGGGATTCAATATGTTATCGAACGATTTTGATTTTTTCTATATCGTGGGAGCCAAAATGAGCTGGAATATTTCCGGTTTTTACCAATCAGGCAGGGAAAAACGCATCATCGAAATTCAGAAAAACATATTGAACACACAAAAAGAGACTTTTGATAAAAACCTGAAAATCGCCTCACAGAAAGACGCAGCCGATATCGCAAAATACAAACAACTGATCAGTAAAGATGATGAAATAATCAGTTTGAGACAAAACATTACCAGGACAGCATCTACCCAACTGGAAAATGGGGTGATCACCGCAACCGAATATGTGACGGAACTGAACGCTGAAATGGTGGCAAGGCTCAACATGGAATTACATAAAATCCAATTAAAAATGGCTGAGATCAATTATTTGAATTCGATGGGAAAACTTTAGGAAGTAAGAATTATGATTGCAGAATTATGAATGAAGAATGCAGAAGTGAAAAATTGGAAGGTTATCCCGATAGCTATCGGGAGGTTGAATGGAGAATTATGAAAAAAGAATTAAAAAATAAAAAATATCCTATATGAAAAAATACGTGTTTATCATCAGCATGGCCTTGTTAACAGCCTGTTCAGGGAAAAAAGATAAGGCGGATGCTTACGGAAATTTTGAAGCCGACGAAATTATCATCTCCTCAGAAGTCAGCGGGAGGATCATGCAACTGAACCTTGAAGAAGGACAGGAACTGAAGGAAGGAGCACTTGTGGGAATTATCGACACCACCGATTATCAGTTAAAAAAAGAACAACTGACCGCACAGAAAAACGCCATCTCGTCCAGATCAGGAAACATCGCGTCGCAGATAGAAGTTCAGCAGCAGCAAAAAAATAATTTGCTTGTTGATAAAGCCCGTATCGAAAAACTTTATAAAGACGGCGCAGCAACCAAGAAACAACTTGACGACATCAACGGAAGCATCAGCCTGGTTGATAAACAAATACAATCCATAAAGACTCAGAATGGCAGCGTGGCCGATGAAATACTGGCGGTCATAAAACAAATCGACCAGGTAAGCCAGAATATCAGAAAATGTCACCTCGTCTGCCCGGTATCCGGGACAGTTTTAGGTAAATATATAGAGGCAAATGAACTAGTCGTTCCCGGTAAAACACTTTACAAAATTGCCGACCTGGAAAACATTTTTCTTCGTGCCTATGTGAGCGAGTCACAGCTGGCCAATGTAAAGACCGGCCAAAAAGTTCAAGTGCTTATCGATAAAGGGAACGAAACCATGGCAACCTATGAAGGTACCGTTACCTGGATATCCTCTGCGGCAGAGTTTACACCCAAAATAATTCAAACAAAAGAAGAACGTGTCAACCTGGTTTATGCCATTAAAATAAAAGTAAAGAACGATGGAGCAATAAAAATTGGAATGCCGGGAGAGGTGAGGTTTAGCGGGAAGTGAGAAGTTAGAAGTCGGGAGTTGGAAGTCAGAAGTGAGAAGTCAGAATTATGAAGTCAGAATTATGAAGTCAGAATTATGAAGTTAGATTTTTGAAGTCAGAATGAATAATGTAGTTGTAGAAAATATTAGCAAACGTTATAAAAAAGCCGGGGCTTCGGGGAATACCCCCATTGATAAAATCAAAAATGCCAGGGCTCGCAAAAAAGGGTTGAATACGGCCGGGGACGGCATACAAGCCCTTGACAGCGTGTCTTTCCGGGTGGATAGCGGTGAACTTTTTGGGTTTATTGGCCCTGACGGAGCAGGAAAGACAAGCTTGTTCCGGATTCTGGTTTCCCTGCTGCTCCCCGATTCCGGAAAAGCTACTGTTTGCGGATTTGATGTGGTGAAAGATTATAAAAAAATCAGAAACATCAGTGGATATATGCCGGGCAAATTTTCGCTTTACCAGGATCTGACCGTAGAAGAAAACCTCGCTTTTTTTGCAACCATCTTCGGAACGACCATTCCTGATAATTATCATCTTGTAAAAGATATCTACAGCCAGATAGAACCTTTTAAAGACCGGCGTGCCGGTGCCTTATCCGGAGGTATGAAACAAAAGCTGGCCCTTTCATGTGCCATGATACACAAGCCTGAAATACTTTTTTTAGACGAACCAACCACCGGCGTGGATGCTGTTTCGCGTAAGGAATTCTGGGAGATGCTGCATAAACTTAAAGGCAACGGGATCACGATCATTGTTTCCACGCCCTATATGGACGAAGCCTCGCTCTGCGATCGTGTGGCACTGATACAGGCAGGAACCATTCTGAACATCGGCACACCCAAACAAATCATCGATGGATTCGACAGCCCTGTTTTTGCCGTACGTTCAGAAAATCCACACCAGCTGATCAACGACCTTGAGAAATTGCCGGATTGCGAAAGCGTATATCCTTTCGGCCAATACCTGCATTATATTCCAAAAAATAAAAACAGTAAGCCCGAAGAACTGGCCATGGCACTCCGCGCCCATCATCCGCAAGCCGAGGTTCTTAGGGTTACACCCGATATTGAAGATTGTTTTATCAACCTCATGAAAGAAAAAAAATGAACGGCTCCGCACCTATAATAACCGTAAAAAACCTGGTGAAAAAGTTTGGCAGCTTCACCGCCAACGACCACCTGAATTTTGATGTATACAAGGGCGAGATATTCGGGTTTCTGGGCGCCAACGGGGCAGGCAAAACCACCGCGATGAAAATCCTGTGCGGCCTTTCCCACCCTACTTCCGGCGAAGCTAAGGTGGCCGGATATGATGTTTACCATGAGCCAAATAAAATAAAAAACTGTATCGGCTATATGAGCCAGAAATTTTCGTTGTACGAAGATCTTACGGTCGTTGAAAATATCCGCTTTTTCGGCGGTATTTATGGAATGGACCGAAAAAAAATAAAAATTAAAAGCCGGCAACTGATAGAAAAGCTGGGGTTGACAGATGCCGCCGATAAGTTGATCGCTGATTTGCCATTAGGCTGGAGACAAAAGCTGGCTTTTTCGGTAGCTATGGTGCACGACCCTGATATTGTTTTTTTAGATGAACCTACAAGCGGTGTAGATCCTATTACCCGAAGACAATTCTGGACACAGATCTATGAAGCGGCCAGCGAAGGCGTGACGATTTTTTTAACGACACATTATATGGATGAAGCCGAGTATTGCGACCGGGTTTCGATTATGGTTGACGGTAGGATAGCAGCACTGGACACACCGGGAAAATTAAAAGAAGCATTTGGTGCTGACTCCATGAATGAAGTGTTTTTAAAGCTTGCAAGAGGAGGAAGTGATAATTGAGAGGATTTAGAAGACAGAGAAGTTATAGTAGTATATGGTAAAGGGTAGGATGGTAAAGGGTGGGATGAAAAATTTTGGATGGTTTAAATAAGATGATTAATGGTCTTTGGAAATAATAAAAATCACTAATTATTAATTTAAAACATAACATTATGCATTTTTTTAAAGATTTAGAAGTTTGGAAATTGTCGATGGAAACTATAGTTGAAATTTATAAATCCACGGACACATTTCCCGTAAAAGAACAATTTGGATTGATTTCACAGATAAACAGAAGTGCTGTTTCAATAGCAGCTAATATTGCCGAAGGTTGTGGCAGAAATACAACTAATGATTTTAATCATTTTCTTGATATTTCTCTTGGTTCAAGTTTTGAATTGGAAACTCTAATTATTGCCTCACAAAATATCGGTTATCTGTCTGAAGAGAAAAGCATATCAACAATCAATAAAATTCATTCCATTCAAAAAATGTTATATGCCTTACGCAGATCAACAAACAAACCAAGATAAAACCTAACCCCTGATGAACAATATAATTAGCTACCATACACCCGTTACCTTTTACCATTTACCTTTTACCTTTTTACCTTTTACCTTTTTACCATCTACCATTTTACCTTTTACCTTTTTACCATCTACCTATTCCTCCTAACATGAAACATTTCATCGGGTTTGTAAAAAAAGAATTTCATCATATCTTCCGCGACCGGCGGACGCTGGTTATTCTGTTTGGTATGCCCGTGGTGCAAATGTTGCTCTTTGGTTACATCATCACAACCGAGGTTAAAGACGCACGCATCGCTATCCTGGATCATTCCAACGACGAAACTACCCTCAAGATCATCGATAAATTAGGTTCATCAGGATACTTTTTCATCACAAAATACCTGAATAATGAGCAGGAAATAGAGGACTGTTTCCGTAAAGGCGAGGTTAAAGAAGTGGTGGTTTTTGAACCGGATTTTGGAAAAAAATTACATAAAGAAAAATCAGCCTCCGTACACCTGATCGCGGATGCCTCAGACGCTAATTCAGCCAACCTTGTCGTAAACTATACCGGTGCTATCATCAACGATTTCTTGGCAAAGGAAAATTCGTCGGCCGTGTTGCCAATGCAAATCATCAGCGAGCCAAGGATGCTATACAACCCCGAGCTCAAGGGCGTTTATATGTTTGTTCCCGGCACCATGGCCATGATCCTCGTTCTTATTTGTGCCTTGCTCACTTCCGTTAGCATCGTGCGCGAAAAAGAACTCGGGACGATGGAAGTCCTGCTGGTATCGCCACTCAAACCGACTCAGATCGTGTTTGGAAAGGTAACGCCATATATCTTTTTATCTTTTGTAAATGTGATCACGATACTTTTGCTGAGCCAATTTGTTTTTGGACTGCCGGTTCAGGGCAGCATTGCATTGCTTCTGGCCGAGAGCCTGCTGTTTATTACACTGGCATTATCGCTCGGCATACTGATCTCGTCATCTACCAGCAGCCAGCAAATGGCCATGTTTGGATCTATGCTGGGCCTGATGCTCCCCACCATTTTACTTTCAGGTTTTATTTTCCCCATTGACAACATGCCGGGATGGATACAATGGATATGCTATATCAACCCTACCACCTATTTTATCATCATATTAAAAAACATCATGCTCAAGGGGCTGGGATTTATGAGCGTTTGGAAAGAAACGGCCTGTATGGCAGGTATTACGATTTTTTTGTTGGTGGTTAGTATAAAAAAATTCAAGGTCCGGCTCAAATAATAATAAGGTAAAACGATGAGAACCCTGTTGTTCATATTGCAGAAAGAATTCACACAGATACGGCGCAACCGTATGATGCTTCCCATAATTTTTGTTGTTCCGCTGGTGCAGCTGCTCATCCTGGTCAATGCGGCCAACATGGAAATGAAGCACATCAAAATCTGTATCGTGGATAATGACCTTAGCAGTTCATCGCGCCTGCTGACCGGAAAGTTCAGCAACTCGAAATTTTTTACCGTAACAGGCAACACCTTCAATATGGAAGACGCCACACGCCAGGTAGAGAACGGCCGTGCGGAAATGATCCTGAATATCCCGTCAGGGTTTGAACGCACACTGGTCCGCGAAAACAAATCAAACATACAAATGTTGTTTAATGCTATTAACGGCACGGTTGCCGGTATCAGCAATGCCTACGCCTCACAGATACTGGCTGCAGGCAACCGGGAGATCATCAGCCGATGGTATGGCGTAACAAAAATGCAGGACGGGGCCGGGGCGATAAATGTCATCCCGTCTTTTTGGTATAATCCCGATATGAATTACAAAATCTTTATGGTGCCGGCTATCCTGGTGTTGTTGGTTACCATCATCGGAATGATGCTGGCGGCTTTGAACATCGTAAGAGAAAAAGAAATGGGCAACATTGAACAGATTAATGTTACGCCCATCCGCAAAATCCACTTTATCATCGGCAAATTGCTCCCCTTTTGGATTATTGCGCTAGTGATGCTGGCGTTTGGATTGTTACTCGGGAAAATCATATACGACATTCCCATCGTAGGCAACCTGGGACTCTTGTTTGCCGTGGCCGGTATTTACCTGCTGGCGATGCAGGGTTTTGGGCTCATGGTCTCAAACTCCGCAGCCACACAGCAACAGGCGATGTTCGCCATTTTCTTTTTTATCCTTATCTTTATCATGATGAGTGGGATTTTTACACCAACGGACAGCATGCCCCAATGGGCTCAGATAATAAACTATGCCAACCCCGTTGCGTATTTTATGCGGATCATCAGGATGATATTGTTGAAAGGTTCAGGTTTTTCGGATATTTTAAGAGATTTTATAATTTTATCATGTTACAGTATTGCCGTGATCACGGTTGCTGTGTTCCGCTACAGAAAAGTTTCATAAAACAATTTTTCAAAGCGGCCAATAAAAAATTGCAACATCCCTGAATTTGCAGTATATTTACATCTACAAATTCAGAAAAATCCATGAAAAAATTTATCCTCCCCATCCTGATAATATGCTGCTTGGTTTTTTCAAAACCACTGCATGCCCAATCGGGCTCATCGTATATCGTTCTCACCACCATCGGCAATGCCGACCCTTATTATCCTGCAGTGCAATTAATAGAGAGCTATCGTTCAGCCCAGGTAATACATTTCAGCCCCGATTCCATCAACGAGCTTCTTCCTTTGCTGACAAGTCTTTCGCCGCGTTATGTTGCCGTTGTGCTTAAACCGGTTGAACTCAACATTAATCTGGTGAGACGTTTTCTGATGATGAGCACAAATCTTGATGCCGATCCTTTCAGCGATTTTTCGTACGGTTTCATTACAGGAGCCACACCACAAGATGCTATAGATTTTGTGAACAATATTATTTATGCAGAAACCACGGGCAATATTGAGAACTATCCGCTGTACATCGGAGGCTATGCCGCTTCGTCGTTGAATTTTGTTTACACCAGCACCGGTGATTATATGCAATATCTGAATCCGTCGGAATATTCCTGTATTTACATGGAAACTAACGATAATGGTGCCGGACATGATTTTTTTACAGCGAATTCCAATTACATGGCGGGCAACAAACTGCTTGATATCGGCCATAACGGTGATCCGCATATGCTTTGGCTGTTTGAGGGTGGCAACTCCAATCCCGATCCGCCTGTGTGGAACTACGACAGCACCAAAATTGAGGATACCGCTTATGCGCGTGTGGGGCTGACCAGCGCCGACATTGGTGCATTGGATCTTTACCCCGCCGTAGCATATAATGGAGCCTGCCATTCGGGCGAACCCAAAAAAGTTATGGTAGAAAGCGATATAGCCGCTACATTCGGCGATACTCAAGGGCTGGTAAAATTTTATTCCATGAGTGACGATTTCAGTTTTGCACTGCAGATCCTGAAAACAGGTATCACCGGTTATTTTGCCCCATGCGGCGCCAACAATGCCAACGACCAGGGCGAAGATGTGTATAACACCTTTTTATATGACGAGCCGCTGGGCGATATTCACAAACGCAGCAACGACGGCGTGGTGATGGGGTTCCTCGGAAACAGGCCCAACCTCCGGATTTACCAGTTGAATTCTTCTACCTATGCCGATGACATTTACCCGTCGGGAAATTTCGATCCCAACGACTGGTCGGGCGCCAGCGGCATGTTGGGCGGAAAAGCAAACCGTATCTATTTCGGGGATCCGCTCTACAATCCTTATCACCTCAATCATTCCGACTCACTCAAGATTACAAAAGCGACCATTGATTCCATAAACTCAAGTACCCTTGACATACATCTTACTTACAAAAAACCCGACGCCATGGATGTGTATTATCCAGCCTGGGACAAATTTCATTTCGGCAATACACGCATCTACCTGCCGGTAGAGCTTCCAGCGTATTGTGCAGATGTTTCCCAATTTGCGGTTATCGATTCTTCGGCGCCATACGATCTTGTAATCCATGCAGTAGAGCAACACCTGGGAAAAACCATACTGCATATTGAAGTTGACATTCCAAACGATATGTATGATGCCATCAATTACAACATCACATTCCGCATCGGCTATACTACTGCAGGCATTGAGGGGCAGGAAGTTCAGGAACTTTCTGATTTTCTGGTTTTTCCAAATCCGTCAGCAGGAAATGCTAACATAAAAATTATCCTGAATAAAAAAACAACGTTCGGCCTCCACGTTTACGACATGACCGGACGGTGTGTGAAAACTATTTTTTCCGGGGTGAAGGAAAAGGGCGAACATGTGTTCGATCTGGCTTCTGATGCGGATCTTGGAACAGGAGTTTATTTTATTCAGATGGAAACCGGAATCCTTAAGGAGGTGAAAAAACTTGTAATAATAAAATAAATTTAAAAAATTAATTGCTATAATCCAAAGTTTATGTACCTTTGCACTCATATTGCGGGGTGGAGCAGTGGTAGCTCGTCGGGCTCATAACCCGAAGGTCCTAGGTTCGAGTCCTAGCCCCGCTACTCATAAAAGCGATACGGTTACGTGTCGCTTTTTTTATTTTGGAAATGTTTTACACGTATATTCTTTATTCGGTTAGGTTTGAAAACGGATCAAGTCCAAAAGTTGTGGACTTAAGAGAAAAAGGGCTTTATGTTTTACGGTTTAAAAATGAAGACCTCTCTGCAATAACAAACGTGATTAAGAAAATAGAAGAAGTATTGGAACACTTACCCTGACCC
>DAOQAT010000017.1:0-47457 GCA_035354195.1 Bacteroidales bacterium
TAAAAGGTTTTGGATTTATTAAAGACAGTGAATCCGATAAAGAATACTTCGTACACGCATCAGGTCTGGTTGACCAGATTAAAGAAGGCGATGAAGTAAGTTTTGAACTTCAAGAAGGTAAAAAAGGATTAAATGCGGTAAATGTAAAAAAAGCCTAGTATAAATCCATTTTGAAATCATCAAACCCTCCGCAACCCGGGGGGTTTTTTTTTGCCCATATAAAAAAACAATTTTGTGAAACAACGTGTTATTTTTCCACAAATTCTTTTACTTTGTAAAAAAAAATGTTATGTGTTTTTCTGCAGAAGCAAGTTTTGGCGCGGCAGCTGTGTTAGCTTTTGCCGGTGCTATATCCATTAAAAAAGCAAGTACATTCCCTCAAAAAGTGTTTGCTGTAATCCCATTGTTTTTTGCAGTCCAGCAATGTATCGAAGGCTTGTTATGGCTCGTTCTCAAAAATCCAGTTTATGCTGAATGGAAAGCACCGCTTATAATAGGTTTTTTGGTGTTTGCCTACCTGGTATGGCCGGTCTATATTCCATTTTCGATGGCCTTATTTGAAAAAAACACGGCACGCAGGAAAATACTGTTGAGTTTTCTTGGACTTGGCTTTTTGTTAATACTGTGTTTCTTATATATCATGATTTTCCAGCATCCTGATGCAACTGCCGCCAATCTTCATATAAAATACACTTTTAGCTATACGCCGCCTGCAGAATGGCTCTGGGGAATATTATATCTGGTGCCCACGGTGGTATCCATGATCATTTCAAGCGCCAGAAAGATGTGGATTTTAGGGATCGTCAACCTTGCTTCTTACCTTTTCTCAATACTCTATTTTTCGGGGAATGTGCTTTCGGTTTGGTGCTTTTTCGGGGCCCTGGCCAGTGTTTTCGTCCTGTGGTTTATAATCACCATGAACAAGCCCGTGGCCGAAAATGTTTCCGCAACAAATCCAGCGGAATAGACCCTAAAAGGATTATTTTGAACTGTTAATTACTCAACACGTGTGTGTTTGTTAAAATTTCAAATATTTTTATAAATCATTAACCATAATTATATTTTTTATTTATTTTTGCTAAAAAATACACCTATGAAAAAAATTACGCTTTTCCTGTTGTTTTTTGGGGTTGCTACAGTCTTCGCCCAAAACATCCCATTGAAAAATTCGGCACTGTTAAGTAATAAACTTATACAAAAACCCAACCTGACAGAACCGAAGACTTTCACAGCATTTATTGACACTTTGTATTATCCGGTTTTAAAAGCTACCGGTTTTACAGGGTGGGTCTTATTCAACAATGCATCATACAGTTATTCCACCGGTCAGTATTATAACTGTCCGCAATCAATCACTGTTAAGGGGTTTGTTTTTTATGGATACACGAACACTGCACCAACCACATCCATAACTGCCAATCTGTATCTCGCAGGAGTTGATTCATTACCCACAGGAAGCGCACTGGCAACGGTGAGTTACACTATCGATTCCTTTGCAGCGCATGCATACAGAACCGTTCTTTTCAGCGCGCCGGTTACCGTCAATGCTCCATATATTGTTACTCTTACAAATACCAGCACTGCTGTTGCCAACGCCGTTATTCTTTATGCATCAGACCCTGCAGCTAACGACGGACAAGGCGAATGGCTCACCTGTATCAAACAATCAGCTAGCGGTGCATGGAAAAAGACCAAAACTTTTTCAGGTGGCAGTAAGGACCTTGATGTGGCATTCCTCCCAATTACACAGTGCGATATTGCAAACCCGTCCTATACGTTTACGCCTTCCTGCATCAACGATAATACAGACGTAACCTTCTCCATAACATCACCTGCCATTTATTCCGACAGGATGTACAGCTATTATGCAGCGAAAGACAGTGCATTTGTCCAGTTTATCTGGGACTTCGGCGATGGTTCATCACTGGAATTCGGCATGGATAAAACTCACACTTATGTAACTGCATCAGATTACCTGAGTAAATTATATTTTTACTTTACTGGCTGGATGAACGACTCCGATATTGACTCTGTAAGCCAAAATGTGGGCGTCTGTACAGGCATAGCAGATAATTCAGCCGATCAGTTATCCATTTACCCGAATCCTGCAAATGACATGCTGTATATTGAGAACAACGGCGACGCACAGATAGAGATCTTCAATGCCAACGGCAGCCTTGTATTGAGCAGGACTCTTGAGGAACAACTTTCTAAGATTGACATCACTGCTCTTACAGAAGGGCTATACCTGGTGAAAATCAAAAGGGAATCAGGAATAACTACACGGAAGATACTGATCCAACATTAAAATCTTAACAAAAAAAACCGGCGGTCAGCCGGTTTTTTTTTGCCATTTATAAGCCAAGGTCGGATTTTATTTTATTGATCTTTTCCCTGCAGCTTTGTTCTGCCTCCTCAAAGTGCTCATTATTGCTGAGGGAGCTTTTTATTCCAAAGTAAAACTTTATTTTAGGCTCGGTGCCCGAAGGCCTGACGGTGATTTTGCTGCCGTCTTTGGTGAAAAACTGCAGCACGTCCGACTTAGGAAGTTCAATGGGTGTGATAGCCGAGGTGGACAACGAATATTCCTGTTGCAATAAATAGTCTTTTATCACTACCACCTCTGAATCATTAATTTTTTGCGGAGGGTTCTGACGGAAATTTTCCATCATCTGTTTTATTTCTTCGGCGCCTGATTTACCTTTTTTGGTGACAGAAAGCAGGCTCTCATAATAAAAACCAAACTCTTTATAAATGCCCAGTAACATATCGTACAGTGAAATCCCCTGCTCTTTGGCAAAAACCGCTGCTTCTGCAATCATACAACAGGAAATCACCGCGTCTTTATCACGGACAAAATCGCTCACGAGGTAACCGTAACTTTCTTCACCGCCCGCGATAAAACGTTTTTTATGCTCGTACTTTTTGATGATCTCGGCAATAAACTTAAAACCGGTAAGCACATCAAAACACTCCACCTCAAATTTCTTTGCTATTTCTGATAACAGCTCGCTGGTAACTATGGTTTTTACTATGAATTCGTTTCCGGTGAACCTGCCAAAATTTTTCCACTGGCTCAACAAATAGTATATCAGCAGTGATCCTGTTTGGTTACCATTGAGCAGCACAAATTCGCCTTTATTATTTTTTACGGCAATACCCACACGGTCGGCATCAGGGTCGGTAGCCAGGACAAGCTCAGCGCCGGTTTCTTTGGCTTTATCAATCGCCATGCTGAGGGCAGCCTGCTCTTCAGGATTCGGAGATTTGATGGTCGGGAAGTTCCCGTCGGGGGTTGCCTGTGCCTCCAGCACATGAATATTTTCAAAACCAAAATTTTTCAGCGCCCTCGGAACCAGCGTAATGCCGGTGCCATGCAGGGGCGTATACACCACCGGAAAATCTTTGTGTTTCTTAATACGTTCAGGAATTAATGAAAGTTTCCCGACTTCGGCAAGATAAACAGCATCAACATCGCCGCCAATAATACTGATATTTTCCGGTTTTGAATTAAATTTCACCATGCCGGCCGAAGTAACTTTCAATACTTCTTCAATGACATTTTTGTCGTGCGGGTTTACCAGTTGACCGCCATCATCCCAGTAAACTTTATATCCATTGTATTCTTTAGGGTTATGGGAAGCTGTGATGACGATCCCACTTTGGCATTTGAGGTGCCTTACGGTGAACGAAAGTTCCGGTGTGGGCCTGAGGTTCTCAAATAAAAACACGTGGATATCGTTAGCTGAAAGTATTTCAGCCGTGATCTGCGCAAAATATTTGCTGTTATTCCTTGAGTCGAACGCCACGGCTACGCTGATCTGGCTATTTCCCGGAAACATCTTTTTCAGATAATTTGCAAGCCCCTGGGTAACCATTCCAACGGTGTATTTGTTCATGCGGTTGGTGCCGGCGCCCATGATCCCTCTTAACCCGCCGGTTCCAAATTCGAGGTTGGTGTAAAACGACTCCACGAGTTCGCCGGGGTTTTCGTCTATCATTTGTTGAACCTGGCGGCGGGTTTCTTCGTCGTAATCATTGCCGAGCCATTGCTGAGCCTTGCTCAGGATTTTTTTGTCGATACTGGGATTTTCCATAATATAAAGTTGGGAACCCAAAAATAATAAATTTAGAAACACTTTTTAGGAATAATAGTTTTGGCTTAAGATAGTACATGAAAAAAAACAAATCTCAAGCACCAAATCGCAAATAAATTCCAATTTTTAATTTTCAAAATTCAAAACGGCTGTTTGAGTATTTGGTCATTAGTTGTTTCAGAATTGTTTGTATTTTGGAGTTTGATCCGCCGCCGGCGGATTGGAATTTAGAATACTCGTTAGGCGATGGTTCCAACTTCGTTGAAACTATTAAAACAGGCTGGAGCCTGTGAGAATAATAAAGGCTTAGGCTGGAGCCTAAGCCGAACGAGTTGTTTGAAGGAAATGACCAAATAACAAATAACAAAACACAAACAAATTTCAATCCGCCACGGCGGAAAAATTTTCAAAATTCAAAACGGCTGTTTGAGTATTTGGTCATTAGTTGTTTTAGTACTGTTTGTGATTTGTATTTTGATCCGCCGCCGGCGGATTGTAATTTAAAATGCACCGTATTTTTCCTACCCCAGATGTTCCTTCCTCAACAGCTTGAGCCTAAGCCGAACGGAAAAATCGAAAATCAACATTCGTTAATCAATTTTCGATATTAAAAAAAGTACGATTTAAGAACACCGATCAACGATTTCTGATTTTAGATTGATGAACAAATCCGTCTTATTATTGGTTTTTACCCAAGATGTTCCTTCCTCAACAAGTCATTTACCGTTTTCACCGGGTTGAAGGTGCTGATGGGAACTTCTACAAAAACCGTGTTCCAGAATGCCATGGCGCCGTTCCACAAACCGGGCAGTTCCTGTGCCCTCAACGGTTTTCCGTCTTTGGTTTTGGAAGAAATAAACCCGGTGGCCGGGTCCACAAACTGCAGCAAATC
This sequence comes from Bacteroidales bacterium, assembly GCA_035354195.1. Taxonomy (GTDB): domain Bacteria; phylum Bacteroidota; class Bacteroidia; order Bacteroidales; family CAIWKO01; genus CAIWKO01. The sequence continues at coordinate 4,990 of DAOQAT010000017.1, forward strand.
AAACTTGTCTCCTTTGTAATCCCTGAGACTGCATACCAGATCAACAGGGTTGAAATGGGTCGACTGTTTGAATATGCTTTTCTGCTGCTCATCGTTCATGTTTACCTGAGAGCTTTCCACGATCTGTTGGCTGACAGTTCCCTGTGCATCTTTCACGAAGAATGGCCCTCCGCCGGGCTCGCCCTGGTTTTTTACCATGCCGCACACGCGGATGGGTCGGTTAAGCAGCTTTTTCAGATAAGCTGCTTTTCCCGAAAGATCAAGCGAATGAAAACTTTCCGGAAAATCATGCGACAATTCTTTTTGGACAAAATCAACAATCTTGGTCAGGGCATCGTCAGACAAATTTTCTGAATCCAGAACGCGGATATACTCATACACATGATACCTGAGGTACAGCAAATAACCGGCTAAGACTTTTTTATAAAACACCGTTTCGCTGCTTTTGCTGCCGGGAGCGACATTATCAATGTTTTTTATGAATACGATATCGGCATCAAGCTCATTCAGGTTGTGTATCAGCGCGCCATGCCCGCCGGGCCGGAACAACAGGCTGCCGTCGGCATTACGAAAAGGCTGGTTGTGCTCATCTACAGCAATGATATCCGTGGAAGGTTTTTGTTCGGTATGGCTGATTCGGTATTGTATTTTAAATTTTCCCGAAAAATATGGTAATGCATGTTGAAGATGCAATTCAAATTTTTCGATATGTTCCGGCGAAATGGTAAAATGGATATCGGCCTGATCAATGTCGCGGCATAATTCAGCCGCTTCGGCCAGATGCTCGTCCAGGGCCGTACGGTTTCTGCCCGGGTAGCGGTGAAATTTTATTAATGCCTTTGGCAGCCCGGCATAATTAAGCCCTTTTTCGGTAAGCAGGAAGTCAATTATCGGGACGTAATGCTGATTTTTGATACAAGCCTCCATATCTTGCCCGCCCGCTGCCATAGCTTCTTTGAGGTCATCGAAAAAAGCAAAATCCCTGATGTTTTGGATAAAATATTCGGCGGAGTTACTATCCTTTTGGGCTTCGGAAAGCGGTTGATTTTCGGTATTTCTGTTTTTCTCAAGCCAGGCAAACAAATGGCTGAACATGCGGGAGGCAGCGCCGGAAGCCGGGACAAACTTGACGATGCTGATGAACTTCATGTTCTCCGTAAAATAGGCGGCAAAATTTTCTGCATATTTCTGATCAAACTTTCTTAGCCCGGAATCCGGTGTGGAGGGTTTTACCAGCGATGCAAACGGAAAACCTGTCCTAAAGTTCTCCAGCTGAAACTCAATCTGTTCTATGGAGATACCCTTACCTCTTATCTGCTGCCTGTCTTTTTCAGTAAACATTTTTTCTTCCAACATACGGTTTATTTTTTGAATAAAAGTAAGGAAATTTTTACAACGTCACAAAATAGTGTTTTCATTTTTAAACTTATATTTGCGCAAAAACACCTGCAAAATTATGAAAGAAAAATTATATGAATGGGCTGAAAAGATAATCCCCTGGCTTTTAACACATGGGCTAAAAATTGTATTTATCGCGCTCGCCATTTTTGTCATATATAAAATTGTCCACAGGGCGATCATCAGAATTGTCCACCTTTCGGTACTTCGCGATAAGGATAGTTCGCCGGAAGCACGGCAAAAAAGAGAATTTACGCTGATCAGGATTTTTAACTGGACCAACCGTATCGTTTTTTTTCTGTTGGGCGGGCTGATGATGCTTCAGGAAGCCGGCATACCTGTCGGGCCGTTGCTGGCTGGTGCAGGAATTGTTGGTATTGCAGTTGGTTTTGGCGGGCAGTATATTATTCGTGATATACTTTCAGGTTTTTTCATCATCTTCGAAAATCAATACCGTATCGGGGATGTGGTAAGTTTTGATAAAACCTCCGGGGTGGTGGAAGATATCAGTTTACGCATGACGACCTTGCGCGACATGGACGGGACGGTACATTATGTTCCTCACGGAGAGATCAAGATCGTGTCGAATCTGTCAAAGGATTATGCCAATATCAATATGAATATTGCTGTTTCATACAATGCAGACCTTGATCATGTGATAAAAGTGGCCAATGAAGTCGGGCTGCAACTGGCCAGCGATCCTCAATGGAAAAGCCTCATAAACCAGCCTCCTCAGTTTCTGAGGGTGGATAAATTTGAGGAATCGGCAGTGATCATAAAAATCCTTGGCGAGACCCAACCGCTCAAGCAATGGGAGGTAAACGGCGAGTTGCGAAAAAGGATTAAAAAGGCTTTTGATGAAGAAGGGATTGTGATGCCTTATCCCCAAAGGGTAATACATCAGGCATAATTTTTCAACTGGAGGCTTATTAAAAAAAATCATTTCAAAAATATTTAATAATTAATCAACAATCATTACCTTTGTTTGATTATTTATATGATATAAATTTATAAAACTTACAAAAATGAAAAGTGTTAAGGTTATTTTACTGCTTTCGCTGGTATTGATTGTTTTTGCCTCATGTAAAAAAGAAGGCCCACAAGGTCCCGAAGGACCAAGTGGTCCGGCAGGCACTTCACAAACTGTGAATCCTGAATTATATGGAAAATGGCAAGTTGTAAGTGGATTGCCCGAAACAAAGTACATTATTGTTTATAATAACAACATGACCTATCTTCTCGATTCGCTTGAATTCGGGTTTAAACACATCCATGAAGACATGGCACTTATAACCTATGCACAAATTTATCTGGAAAATACAGTTTTCAATTATACGATCAGCCATGACACTTTGAGATTAACAAATTTCTCTAAAAACATTGTCCTGAAAAAGAATAGCAACGCACCCGCGGAAACAGAATGGGTGACTTTCGTTACCGTTACCGACAACATTCCCAGTCCGACTAACGTGACGGGAAATTTTGATATAGGATACACCAACGGCAAAATTGCATGGACTGCCAAAAGCCCATCAGACACACTGTTCCTTATTAATTCAACAACGCATGACGTTTCCTACTTATTTATCAATAGCGTAACCAATGGTTCGGTAAACTGTGCAACTGCTTTTTGGATTTCCAGTGACAACAGGGTTTACCAGGTATCGCCCAATAACGGGCTGACTCTTTCATCAAGCCCTGTATTAGGTTCAGGAAGAGTTAATGCACTTACTCTGGTTGGCGCTAATGACATGTGGCTCTGCATTGATAATAAAATCAAAACCTGGAACCCCTTAACCAACGACATCACCGAGAAATTTGAACTTTACGCGAATGGAATGGAGTATGTTGGTTCCTATTTATACATTTTACAAAACGAATTGATATTCAAATGCCAGATATCACCAACATTCCAGGTGGTTCAGACCTATTATATCAATGACCCAAATTTAAACTTCTGGGGAAACGGCGGTATCACTTATGACGGAGCACATTTCTGGATTGTAGGTCAGGATAACGATACGTATCAATTTAGCCTTTATAAACTTAGCTTTTAATACAAATTAATTTCTATAAAGAAGCATTATGAGGTACATAAAAACAGCATTATTATTTTGTTTAGCCTTGAGCTTTATTGTTTCGTGTAAAAAGGATAAATATACAGGGCCACAAGGCCCCGAAGGCCCAGTAGGACAGACGGGGATTGCGTCATCACCCGATCCTGCCCTATTTACAAAATGGGCTGTTGTGAGTGGCTTAAGTGAAACAAAATACATCATTTTTAAAAGTGATTTTAGTATTAATTTACTTGACTCCGCCCAGTACGGATTTAAAACCATTTCCAGTGATTTGGCTTTCATCACAGACAAGCAGCTATATTACGACTATTCCATATATAATTATGTCATTGTTAATGATACACTCAAAATAACTAACAAGACTGACACTATGGTCCTTAAAAAAAACACCAATGCTCCTGACATGGCAGCATGGGTTACCTATCTAACTGTTACAGATTCCATAGATAATCCGGAAGTTGGCGGAAATGGTAATCAGGACATAGGTTTTGACGGCAGTAATATTCTGTGGTCCGGGAGCATGAATTCCAGCAAAATATACAGGATAGACCCAGAAACTGGTTCACATACAACATTAAGCTTATCAGGAAATTATTATAATGCAGGAGTAATTTGTGTGGCCCCCTCCATCTGGATTGCTGATATAAGTACTTTTGATCAGGTCGACCCTTCAAATGGTTCTGTTTTAAATACCAGCCCGGTTATATCATCGGAAGGGATCAGCGCCCTCGCAATAACTGGTAGTGGAAGTATGATTTACTGCACTCCAACGGGAAAAGTTTGCAGCTTAGATATGGTATCACATTTTAACGGGTGGCTATTTTCCATTCCGGATGGTGTCACAGGCTTAGAATATGTTAATGGTTTTTTATATTTTTTCCGGGGTCATTATTTATTTAAATGGCAGTTTTCTTCATACCAGGTTGTAACATCATATTATATTGATTCTCCTCTTCTTGATAATGAAACTGGTGGAATTACCTATGACGGAACGCATTTCTGGGTTGTTGGCCAGAATCCAAACACTGATGAATTCAAGCTTTTAAAACTCAATCTTTAACTTTAACATTGTTTACCCGGAATCATACAAAGTATGATAATCAGCATGTTAAGTTGATTATCATAAACAAAAGTGTAAAACGGCTTCATATACCCGCATTAACCATATAAAACCATAATTTTGTTCAAACGCACTGCCAATTATTCCAATTTTTGTAACATTTGTAAAAACAAATGGACTAATTGTCATGAAACTACAAAAAGACACTAAATTTGTTAACACGTTAACCACGTAATAAAATACTCATTAAAGTTGGGAACGCAATTTAATAATTTGTATTTTTGGTTTGCTGAATTAATTAATAAAACAAAATTGTATGGTTTGTCCTGTTTGTAAAAAGCCGATGCTGGTGCTCGAACTTCAGCAAATTGAAATTGATTATTGCCAGGAATGCGAAGGTATCTGGCTTGATGCAGGTGAACTGGAATTATTGCTTGATGATACTGCCGAAAGCAATAAACTTATGGCTTCGTTCAGCATCGACGAAGAGAATTCCGAAAAACGCCACCGCTGCCCGGTCTGTTCAAAAAAAATGAACAAGGTTTTTGTCGGTGCTGATAAAAAAGTCCTTATTGACAAATGCAAAAAGAGCCACGGATTGTGGTTCGATAAAGGCGAGTTGCACGAAGTGGTAAAGCTGTGCGACCTGGATCAGAATAACAAAATTGTTCATCTTTTAAACGAAATGTTTGCTTATAAATTAAAATCTTAATACTAATTAAAAAATACGGAGGTAAATTATGATTGCTTTATGGATTATTCTAGGAATTGTTGTAGTTCTGATTTTCATGGTTGTCGGAATGTACAATGCATTGATACGTTTAAGAAACCAGGTAAAAAATGCATGGGCACAGATTGATGTTCAGCTTAAACGCCGCCATGACCTGATCCCGAATCTTATAGAAACGGTTAAAGGGTATATGGTTCATGAACGCCAGACATTGGAAAGCATCACTAATGCACGTGCAAACGCCATGAGCGCAGGTACCATCTCAGACAAGATCAAAGCCGAAGGTGAACTCACCAACCTGATGGGACGTTTACAGGTAGCTGTAGAAGCATATCCGGATCTGAAAGCCAACCAGAATTTTCTGGCATTACAGGAAGAGTTAACATCAACTGAAAATAAAATTTCATATTCACGCCAGTCTTATAATGACCAGGTTTTGTTTTACAACAATAAGAAACAAACTTTCCCGACCAATATCATTGCCGGCATGTTTAACTTTAAAGACGAAGTATTTTTCGAAATTCAGGACCAGGCTGAAAAAGCAGTTCCAAAGGTCAGTTTTTCCTAAACCAATAACACCATTAGTTTATGTGGGAAATAATTAAAGCCAATCAGCGCAAGTCGTTTTTTCTTTTTACCCTTATGGGGATTGTGCTTATCGGCTTGGGGTTTGTCATTGGATGGGGTTACGATCCCCAGGGTGGCGGCGCATTTATAGGGATTATTGTAGCATTGTTGATATTTGGAATCATGTCACTTGTTGCTGTTAAATCAGGTGCCAAAATTATGCTTTCAGCCAGCAACGCCAAAGAGGTAACCCCCGATGTCCACCCCCAGTTATTCAATGTAGTTGAAGAAATGCGTATAGCGGCCGGCATGACAAAAATGCCAAAGGTCTATATCATAAATACCGATGCCCCCAATGCTTTTGCGGCCGGAATGAGCCCCGACAATGCGGTGGTTGCCGTTACTGCCGGTCTTTTGGCACGCATGAACCGTGATGAGTTGCAGGGTGTAATTGCTCATGAAATGTCGCATGTGGTTAACCGTGATATACGTTTCATGACCCTTGCAGGAGTTATGATGGGTGCTATTGTCATTATTTCAGAGGTGTTTTTAAGAAGTTTATTCCTTGGCGCCGGGCGCGGACGTAAAGGTGGTGGCCAGGGACAAATTATTATCATGATTATTGCTTTGGCGCTGGCTATCCTCGCTCCTATCATGGCTCAATTGCTTTACTTTGCTATTTCACGCAAACGCGAATACCTTGCTGATGCATCAGCAGTCAGGTTAACACGCTACCCGGAAGGGCTGGCATCTGCACTTGAGAAAATAGCCTCCAATACGGCAGAAATGCCTATGGCAAACAAGGTAACCGCACCCATGTACATTTGCAATCCGCTAAAGAAAAAGGGCATGAAAATGTCAGACCTTTCAAGTACACACCCGCCAATTTCGGAAAGGATCCGGATTCTAAGGGCAATGGCAGGTGGTGCAGGGTTGGCAAATTATCAGAAAGCGTTTAGCTCCGTGACCGGCAAAAACAAAACTATTATTCCGGGTGCAGAACTCAACAATCAGGAAAATCCTGAATTCAGAGAAACTGCAGGAATGGCAGCCTTCGCAGATTCAAAAACCACTGCCCGCACTTCGCATGATATTATGATGAAAGTTGATAATTATACATTTATCAACTGCGATTGTGGGATGAAACTTAAGGTACCTGCTGACTTCACCGGCAAAACAATTGATTGCCCAAGGTGTGGCGTCAAGCACGAAATTCAATAACTTTTTATTTATAATTTATTTGAACAAAAGGGGCTGGCTAATTTTATTAGCCAGCCCCTTTTTTGTGAATTCAGGTTTCCGCAGGAATCAATGGATCAACTTCAGAACCTGACAATTAGTTTTAGAGACACCTGAGAACTCAAGTTTGAACGTATACAAACCGGATGAAAAATTCCCTGATGGAAATACAAGCGAATGCTTACCGCTTTCCTGTACTTCATTAACAGGTTCTGAAACCAGTTCACCAATAGCATTATAAACCTTGAGTTTTACCATTCCATTTTCAGGCAGGGTGTAAGTTATGTTTGCCTCATCGTTAAATGGATTTGGGTAACCTTCAAACTCAAATGCTCCATCCGTATTTCCCTGGACTAAAACCTTGGGCATTAACAGGTAGGTATCTTCATTTTCTTCACCGTACTGGTTACCGATCACCCCGGTCCCGGATAGTTTAAACTCCATTTCGCCCATTGGCAAATTCCTTAATGAGCGGAACCCAAAGGTGATCATTACGTCATTGGCTGCAACATCAAAATGATTCGTAGTGGCAAACACAACCCTGATCACGCCGTCATGATCAGTTACCAGTAAATCACCATCATCCGAAAGGATTTCCTCAAAGGAAGGATTGATCTTCACGGCACCACTTTTTTCAGCAATCCTCGGCATAACAGCACTTACTAATTTATAATCGCTGCTGGGATATTTCAATTCCAGTCCCAACGCTGAAAACTCGTTCATTTTGGCACTGATGGTCAGCGGTATTTCAAAATATGTTGGGTCACTGGTAGTAACGTATTCATCCGAAGTAATAATAAAATCAAGCGGTAGCGCTTTAACACCACCCCAGTTAGTCAATGAATCACGGTATTTGGTGCTGGAGGCATTGTAATCGCCATAGCATATTGTGTTCAGGTTCATGACAACATCGGAACCGGCAACAGTTACATTTTGATCCATAGCAACCCAGTTGCCTTTGGGGAAATTTTTAACAGGATCATAAGGCGCTCCAACTTTTGATTTTATACGAGCGATATCGACTGCGTTGATAAATAGATTATTGTCCACATTGGCGGCCTTTTTGTATTCAGAACCAAAACATCTGGAAGGATCCTGAATGGTATCGCTACCCACATAGTATTTTACTAAAGCAATATCAATGGCGTTTATATCATTTCCATATTGCATGGAATCAACCGAGTATTTATCATACGACAAAATATAATCGCCATCACCAATGTTGGTGAACTGGAAATTTCCCGAAGCATCGCTGGTATCCCTTGTGAGTTCAGCACCTGCCGGTGAGGTTTTCAATATTACAATCACGTTATCGATACTGTACATGACCGCATTGTATGTTGGGAAATTCGGCGCCGGGCTTCCTGCGTTAGCTCTGGCAGCATATCGTGTCTTTCCGCTAATATTATGGCCGGAACCGCCGTATGTAATGGTAACGGTATCGGTAGCTATACATCCATTACTGGTAACCGTCAATGTATAAGTGGTGGTAACTGTAGGTGAAGCTGATGGCTGGGCAATAGATGGGTTGTCCAAACCTCCTGCCGGCGACCAATTGAATGTTCCGGGGCCGCTGGAAGGGTCACCAATGATAATGGGTGTGCTGGTATAGGTGGCATAAGTACCGGCCTCAGCAACTGGCACCGGGTTCACTATCATATGGATGGTGTTCGACCATGAAGGGTTATTTATCACACAAGCTTCATTAGAATTGAGTTGGCAAATAAGAGAATCACCATTATTAATTGCGGTATTTGAATAGGTGCTTTCTGTACCCACAAGCGTTGTGTTCAAATACCATTGGTATGCGGGTGTGGTTCCACCATTAACGGGCGTTGCGACAAATGTAACCGTTTCATTGATACAGGCGGGGTTATCAAAGGCCTCAATGGTTATGCCAGCAGTCAGGCTTGGTTTAACAAACATTACGATAGAATTTGAAACTGCAGGGTTGTTTGAAGCACATTCCAGATCTGAGGTAAGCCGACAAACCACAGTGTCACCGGTCGCAAACCCTGAACTTGAATAAGTGGAGCTGCTGCCCACATTAACACTATTTACAGTCCACTGATAAACAGGTGAAGATCCTTCATTAGCAACGGTTGCAGTGAAATTTACTAATGTACCCATGCAAATTGGGCCAGCCGGGTCGGCTGCAATTCCAATGCTAACAGGCAAAAGGGGATTTACTATTACCTGCATGGCTGCCGTGGTGGCACACTGTCCTGCTGTTGGTGAAAAGTTATAGGTAGTTGTACCGGACGTTACAGTGCTTATCGTTGCAGGGCTCCATGTACCTGTAATACCGTTGTTAGAAGTACCTGACAGTGTTCCGGGGATAGCATTCACGCAATAAGGGCCTAAACCTGTAAATAACGGTGTTATTGTTTCATTTACAGTAAGCGTGCCTGTATTTGAAGTTGCATTATTGGCTCCACTGCAATTGCTTACATAACATTGGTAAGGGTAACTTCCTGCAGCTGTTATCCCGCTTACGGTCAATGTGTTGGTGGTCGCATTGGAATAAGTTGCCCCGGCAGGTATTCCATCAACAACATTGCTCCATATGCTTCCATTATAATATTGCCACTGATAGGTAAATGGTGCTGACCCGCTAGTAGCAACCGAGAATGTTGTGGTTCCGGAAGTACAAATAGTTTGATTTGCCGGCTGCCCTGTTATGGAAACCGCTGTGCATATGTAGCAGACCTGGCCGTCAATATAATTGACCACATATTCATTATAGTTGCTGTCAGCAAACAACCTTGGGGTTGGATAATCATCCCAGGTTACAGGGCAACAACCGGGAGATGTTCCCTTATAAGTAAAATTAATTTTACAGAGAACACCATCTACAACTAGGCCAAATGATTCACCATAAGAAAATGCAATCACACCGGGGCTTGATTCCTGAAACCACACACCTGTAATTCCCGGGTACCAGTCGGTAACGGTATCGTATTCAAGGCAACTGGTATCATATCGTATCGTAAATTGAAAAGATTGTATATCCCCTGGTGTAAATCCGTTCAGGGTAATGTCAACAGGAATGCTGTTTCCGGGAATTGCTCCGTTTACCGTTTGTATGGTGGCTGTGGGGGCTGAATTGACGGTTAAAGTGGCGGTATTTGAGGTGGAATTGTAATTACCGCTGCAATTTGTCAGATAACATCGATATTGATAGCTGCCAACAGCAGTGATCCCGCTGACCGTCATGGTGCTGGTTGTGGCATTCGAATATACCGCCCCTGCAGGTGTTCCGTTTGTAACATTAATCCATGTGCTCCCATCAAAATATTGCCATTGGTAAGTAACAGGTGCATCACCACCTGCTGTTACTGAAAAATCGGAGCTGCCCCCAATGCTGATGCTTTGATTTGAAGGATGCGAGGTCACTGTAACTGGGTTGCAGGATGAGCATATCTGGCCGTCAACATACAGTACTGAATATTCATTATAACTCCCGTCAGCGAACAATCGCATGGTCGGCGCATCAGACCAGGTGATAGGATTGCAACTGCCTGTTGTAAGGTTTTTGAAATTCAATTTACATAACACCCCATCAATGGCTACTGGTGAATCGGCCCATCCAAAAGTAAGCGCATGAATAGTACCATAGTAATTGCTTGTATTTATGACAACTCCGGAAACACCAGCATACCAGTCTGTAACATCGATGAAGGTAAGCTCGGTTGTATCATACCTGATGGTAAACTGGAAACTCGTAATATCCGGACAAAAACCATTCAGCGATATATCCACGCTGTAATTATTCCCGGGTATTGCCCCGTTTACGGTTTGTATAGTGGCTGTTGGAGTAGCTGATCCCCCGACAAAGAGCGAAGCTGTATTAGAAGTTGCATTAAAACCACCACCACAGTTGGTTACAAAACAGTGGTACAGATAGGTACCTGAGGCAGAAATCCCACTTACTGTCATGGTGCCGGCATTGGCATTCGTGTACACTGCCCCTGTGGGTGCACCGTTGGCCACATTTTCCCATGTACTGCCATTGAAATATTGCCATTGATAAGTGAAAGGCGCATCACCAGCCAGGGTAACAGAAAAATCGGCGCTGCCCCCATTACACACACTTTGATCAGTGGGTTGGCTGCTTACAGAAACGCCTGAACATAATGAACAAATCTGTCCGTCAACATACAGTACTGAATATTCATTAAAACTCCCATCCGAAATTAAACGCACGGTTGGTGCATCAGACCAGGTGATTGGATGGCAACTGCCGCTTGTGCGGTTAGTAAAATTCAATTTGCATAACACCCCATCGATAACTACTGGTGAATCGGCCCATCCAAAAGTAAGCGCATGGATAGTACCATAATAATTACTTGTATTTATGGTAACTCCGGAGACACCGGCGTACCAATCTGTAGCGTTGATAAAAGTGAGGTCGGTCGTATCATACCTAACCGTAAACTGGAAACTTGCAATATCAGGACAAAAACCATCAAAAGAAATATCGACACTGTAATTATTTCCCGGGATTGCGCCATTTACTGTTTGTAACGTGGCCGTCGGCACTTCGGCAGTATTTACAGCGAGTGTAGCGGAATTTGAAGTCGCATTATTAACGCCGCCGCAGTTCGTCACATAACAATGATACAGGTGGTTCCCCGCAGCGGTGATCCCACTTACGCTCATGGTGCTGCTTGCCGCATTTGTATATACTGCTCCTGTGGGTGTTCCGTCCACAACATTATTCCAAGTGCTGCCGTTGAAATATTGCCATTGATATACAAACGGGGCGTCTCCACCGGCTGTAACAGAAAAATCTGCACTTCCTGCATTACACACATTTTGATCTGCAGGTTGCCCCGTTATGGTTACAGCAGTACAGGTACAGACTCCGCCATCAACATAGGTAACAGCATATTCATTAAAATCACTATCAGCAAACAAAGCGGGGGCGGGATAATCAACCCAGGTAACAGGGTAACAGCTTGTGGCATTTGACTTCAAGGTAAAATGAATTTTACAAAGCACACCGTCCACAACCACTCCAAAATCCTCTCCATAAGCCACCGCAATAACACCCGGTGTTGAAAGCTGCACGGTAACACCCGAAATACCAGTATACCAGTCTGATACGGTATCAAAAATCAGGTAAGTCGTATCATAATGAACCGTAAACTGAAAAGCGGCTATGTTATCCGGAGAGAATCCATTCAGGGTGATATCAACACTGCAATTATTTCCGGGTATGGCACCATTTAAAGTTTGTATGGTAGCGGTCTGCGAATTTGCAGTCAGCCAGAAAACAGTGAGCAAGAGAAGTAAGAAACTTTTTTTCATTATCCTTGTATTTAGAATCGCAAATTTATTTGATTTTCATAAATAATTGTACCTTTTCCAATTTATAAGATTTTTATGAAAAGCCATTCACAAAAATACTTCTATTTTTGAAATTAAAATATTTAGCACTGTTGATATTCAATATTATTTTAATGCCAAACTAATAATAATATGGCATTAATGATATTGAGGTTAAAGGTATAATTTTTTTCTTAAATAAAATAGAATATCAAAAACAAATAAATTGTTACCAAATATTAGCTATACTACAACCAGCCATTATTTAGCATTTGTTAAAGGCTTTAGTTTTGATGAATAATTTTTGTGCCCGGTTCAGGTTTTTTGCAACATGGAGGAAGTTTATCATAGGCTTCCTTATTGGCTTTGGTATCATCCGCATCATAACCCAAATTATTAATAATAGTACGTATCTTATCGGGATTTGTCTTTTTGGGGTTGTAAGAAACCGTAACTACTTTTGTTTCTAAATCTAGGGAAACATTTTTTATTCCCGGCTCATAAGCCAGGCCATTTTCGATCCGGGTTTTGCACATACCGCATTGTGCAGAAGTGGTGATTTTTATCTCACTGTTTTTCGATTTACTATTTTGTGAAAACCCTGCAGTAGAAGCCAGGACAATAAAAATTGCCATTAACGAAAAAATCAGATTTTTTGCTTTCATGATAATATTTTTACGTTGATTTATGATATAATTTGTTCAATTTCAAACCCGGCGTTATCAATAATATCAATAATGTCGGAAGGTGTACAATCTTCAGTGGTCACAGAAAGGATCCTGTCGGGATGATCGAGATCCACACTCCACTCTTTTATGCGGGGTTCTTTATCAAGTATCGGCCTGACTCTTGATAAACATCCGCCGCAATTAATGCTGGTTTTGAACAGGTATGATTTCATAGGTTTATTATTTTATTGTTAAACGAATTCCTGCATAAAAGGTACGTCCCATTATCGGCCCCCAGATCATCGAGGCATCAAAGTATTTACCAAACGGATCCGTGGAGGCAACGATGGGATGATGTTGCATATAGTTGGTAATATTTTCCGCACCTGCATAAATGTCAATGTATTTAAACTTTTTAGTGATTTGTGCATAAAGCATAAAATATTCCTTTGAATAATGGGGCCTGCTGAACGGTTCAGGATTGCTGTCGGTATCAGGCAGGCGGCTTTTTCCATTAAACTGAAGCGTAACATCAAACTTCCATTTTTCGAATTTTGTGGCATAGGAAAGTGTCATCAGCCCTTTGTATTTGCTCACATATGGTGCTTCACGCAGTTTACCGTCTATCGTCCTTTTCACATCATTGAATCTGCCGGCAAGCGTAATTTCAAACCCCCTGAAGGGCTGAATCATGCCATCCAGCTGAAAACTGTTGGAGTATGATCGTCCATTAAGGTTATAAAAAACAACTTCCTGCGGGCTTCTGTCCAAATCTATAATTATCTGGTTGATAAAATCGGTCCGGTAAAAATCAGCGCCAAGGCTTGCTTTTAATGTTTCGGTCATTAAAAATTCCCTGGTAATATTAATTCCGTAATTCCAGGCTTCTTCAGCAGCCAGCCTTCCTTCCAGAATGATCTTACGTGAACTTGCCAGGATACTGGTGTTTTCTGCAATTACATTCGGTGACCGGTAACCCCTGCCTGCAGAGGCCCGAATAGTGAATTTGTCGTTGATGTCGTATTTCAGATGAATTCTTGGCGTTAAAAAGAACCCATAAATGGAATTATAGTCGGCTCGCACACCAATTACCAGGTTGAGCTTCTCAGGATACGTGTATGTATATTGAAAAAAAGCCCCGGGAACATATGCTGTTGTGTAAAACGCAGAATCGTTCAGGTATTGGTTATAATCGTCGTACATAAAACTGGCCCCGGTGCTGAATTTATGGTTCGTATTGCCGAACATTGACTGGTATATCACATTCAGATAGGCACTGTTTTGGTTCCCATCGTATGTGTTCAAACCGTACCTGGAATTAAGTTCAACCCTGTTAAAAGAACCAACTACCCCTACACTTTTATATCCGTCGCTGCCAATGAAAAAGCCCGTTTTCACAAAAGCCGAATACTGCTTGAAGTCCACGTTGATAGCATAATAGTCCTGTTTCAGTGTATCATCAGCCTTGTAATATTCTTTTTGTCCGCCGTCCTTACTATCCTGAAGATAACCGACGCCAAACTGAATATGTGTCTTCCCGTTTTTATCGTATACCCAACGGTTCATAAAATTCCCCGCCCATGATTTTGGGATATCCAGAAAAGAATCTTTATTCCTGTCGGTCATAAACGGGTTAACAGCGCCATGTGCAAGCAACATGGTACTCCAATGATCATTAACTTTTATGGTGGAATTCAGGTTGGCCTCCATGAGCCCGTCACTGTTCCCGTATAAGTTGAAAAACAAGGGTTCTTTATTGCTTTCAGGTTTCTTGTTTTCAACATTTATTTGTCCGGTCACAGATTCATAACCATTAATTACCGAGGAGGTTCCTTTTGATATCTGGATAGAATGCATCCAGGAGCCCGGAATAAAGGTCAATCCGTAGGACGATGTCAGGCCCCTGACAGCCGGAATATTCTCAATCAGTATCTGGCTATAAATACCCGATAACCCGAGCATCTGAATTCTTTTGGCGCCGGAAACGGCATCTGAGTATCCAACATCCACGGTTGCGGTACGTTCAAAACTTTCGGACAGGTTGCAACATGCCAGCTTTTGTAAGCCCGATTCCGTGATGACCTCTGTCTTTATCGGCTTCAACCGGGAAATATAATCATCAACTTTTTCTTTTATTTCAACGGTATTCAGGGTAGCATCAGATACCAACGTAAAGTCAATGATGTTTTGCCCGGGCTTTATTGGTACGGTATCACTTTTATACCCCACATAACTTGCAATGAGTTTTATTCCATCCCCGGCCCGAAATTCGATAGCATATTCACCATTTTTGCCGGCAGTTGTTACGGTCTTTTGATCAGAGAGGTATACATTTGCAAAAGGCAGGCGTTCGCTCTTTATTTTATTCTCACTATACGCTATCCCGCTGACCGTACCTTTAATTAAGACGTTCTGAGCAGATATTTTAAAACAAATCTGAAATACGAAAAGTATGAAGATCAATTTTTTCATAAGTTGCAAAGATAATTTAAAATCTTTCTAAATAACAACTTTTTCATGTTTTTAACTAGTATTTAACTACCTAAATTATGAAATAAAGTACTTTTGTTTTATGAAATGGTTCAGTTGTATTTTTGCCATCTATATTTTGAGCCTTTGTGCCTATCCTTGTCAGGATAATGGCGACCATTCCGATTATGCCACCAACCAAATTCATAAAGAAAAAAGCTGTGAGGGCCATCACGACTCCAACTGCAGCCATAAATGCTCACCTTTTTGTTTTTGCAATTGCTGCCATGTGAGCACGGTGGTCTCTGTTCCTTTACTTTTACAAGTGTTTGTAACTATTCCCATAGTTCGTTTAACAACATTCGTTGAATCCCGCATGCCTGAAATCCATGAGGCGATCTGGCAACCCCCTAAAATATAATTTTTGATTTTTTCTTTAATGTTTCTTTAGCCAGTTTGATTCAACAGGCTGAGGTTACCCCTTTTTTTCATAATTCAATAAAATCAAAAATTATATTATATGATTGATAAAATCATTGGATTTTCTATAAAGAATAAAATCCTTATCGGCATTTTCATGTTCTTCCTTATTTTATGGGGGATATATTCGCTGAAACAATTGCCCATTGATGCCGTACCTGATATCACCAACAACCAGATCCAGATCATTTCCATTGCGCCGACCTTAGCGGCTAATGAAGTGGAGCAGTCTATTTCGGCGCCGATCGAAGTATCCGTTGCCAACATTCCTGACGTTATTGAACTACGCTCTATCTCCCGCCTTGGGCTTTCGGTGGTAACGGTAGTTTTCAAAGATAATGTGGACATTTACTGGGCGCGTCAGCAAATCAGCGAACGCCTGAAAGGAGCAGAAGAGATGATCCCAGAAGGGTTGACAAAACCTGAAATGGCGCCAATTTCTTCGGGCCTGGGGGAGATCTACCAGTATGTGTTGCATGTAAAACCCGGTTATGAAAGCAAGTACGACGCCATGCAACTTCGGACCATACAGGATTGGATCGTTCGGCGCGAACTTTTAGGAACGCCCGGCGTGGCCGACGTCAACAGCTACGGCGGGTTCCTTCAGCAATATGAAGTCGCTGTGAACCCCGAGAGGCTCAGAGCAATGAATGTTACCTTATCTGAAATTTTCAAAGCGCTCGAAAACAATAATCAGAATACCGGTAGCGCGTATATCGATAAAAATCCCACGGCATTTTTTATCCGGGGCCTGGGATTGGTAAATTCGCTCGACGATGTGAAAAATATTGTCGTAAAAACGAATTCAGCAGGAGTTCCAATGCTGATCAGTGATGTTGCCACTGTTCAAATGGGAAGTGCGCCGCGTTACGGGGCGTTTGTGGTGGATACCTCCGGTGAAGCTGTCGGCGGCGTGGTGATGATGCTAAAAGGTGCTAATGCTTCTAAAGTGGTGGCCGATGTGAAAGAACGGATGAAAACCGTCCAGAAATCATTGCCCGAAGGTGTGGAAATAGATCCCTATTACGACAGGACCGAACTGGTAAACCGCGCAGTGGGGACAGTTTCCAAAAACCTTATTGAAGGGGGATTAATCGTGATTTTTGTTCTGGTGATCCTGCTGGGCAATTTGAGGGCCGGGCTTGTGGTAGCTTCAGTGATACCGCTATCCATGCTTTTTGCCATTTCGCTCATGAATTTATTTGGCGTTTCCGGAAACCTGATGAGCCTGGGAGCCATTGATTTCGGCCTTATTGTAGATGGAGCCGTAATAATTGTAGAAAGTGTGGTGCACCGCATCAAGCAGAGTAAAACGCATCACCCGGGAATACTAAAGTTATCCGGCGCCCAAATGGACCATGAAGTCCATGATTCGGCAAGGAGGATGATGAGTTCGGCTACATTCGGGCAAATCATCATCCTTATTGTTTATTTGCCAATACTTGCGCTGGTTGGCATTGAAGGAAAGATGTTCCGCCCGATGGCAGAAACCGTAAGCTTTGCCATACTCGGAGCCATCATTTTATCGCTCACCTATGTTCCAGTGGCTTCAGCACTTTTTCTCAGCAAAAAAACAACTCATAAGCCATCGATCTCCGACAAGATAATTTCAGGAGCCAACAAACTGATCATGCCGGTATTAAATTTTGCCTTGCGCAGAAAGATCATGGTTGTGGTCGTTTCAGTTTTGCTTTTTATTGGAAGCCTGTTTTTGTACAATTCGTTAGGCGGGGAATTCCTGCCCAACCTGGAGGAAGGCGATCTTGCGGCCGGGGTTATTACGCTTCAGGGCGGTTCTTTAACCCATTCGGTTGAAGTGGTAGAAAAAGCAAATAAAATTCTGATGTCAAAATTTCCCGAAGTAGAACATGCTGTTTGTAAGATCGGCGCCGGCGAAATACCCACCGATCCAACACCCATGGAAACCGGCGATTATATTATTTCGATGAAAGATAAAAGCGAATGGACCAGCGCCAAAACACGGGAAGAAATGATCGAAAAAATGCAAACAGAATTGTCGGTGCTGGCCGGTGTAAAATTTGAGTTTCAGCAGCCCATCCAGATGCGATTCAATGAGTTCATGTCGGGCGCCAAACAGGACGTGGCTATTAAGATTTTTGGGGATAACCTTGAAATTCTTGCCGATAAAGCCGCACAGATAGAAAAGCTGATCACTCCAATTAATGGCGTTACCGACATTAGTGTTGAAAAAGTTACCGGTTCCGGACAGGTACAGGTGGTATATGACCGGAAAAAGCTGGCACATTACGGCCTGAACATCGCAGATGTAAATATGCTCCTCAAAACTGCCTTTGCAGGGAGCAGTGCCGGTGTGGTTTACGATGAAGAAAAACGGTTCGACCTGGTGGTGCGGTATGATAAAGATTACCGCCAGGATGTGGACTTTATCAAAAGCATGTACATCCCTTTACCTGACGGCAACCAGATCACCCTGGACCAGATAGCGAATGTGGAAGTAAAAAATGGCACCGCCCAGGTATCGCGCGAAAGCACAAAACGAAGAATTTCGGTCGGTTTTAATGTCCGCGGCAGGGACGTGGAATCAGTGATTGAAGAAGTCCGGAACAAGATCGACAAGCAAATAAAATTCCCTCCGGGATATTATGTTGACTACGGGGGGCAATTCGAAAATCTCGTGGAAGCCAAGCAACGACTGGCCATCGCCGTTCCTGTTGCCTTACTGCTGATCTTCATTTTATTGTTCTTTACGTTTCATTCCATAAAACAAACGCTGCTTATCTATTCTGCCATCCCGCTTTCGGCTATCGGAGGAATCATTGCCTTGTACCTCCGGGGTATGAATTTCAGCATTTCTGCCGGAGTCGGCTTTATTGCATTGTTCGGAGTGGCTGTGCTCAATGGGATTGTGCTGATTGCCGAATTCAACCGCCTCGAAAAAGACGAAGGCATCAGCGACATTTACGAACGCGTCCGCAAAGGCATACACATCAGGCTTAGGCCTGTAATTATTACGGCATCAGTGGCTTCATTCGGGTTTTTACCGATGGCACTGTCTACATCAGCCGGGGCAGAAGTTCAGAAGCCTCTGGCAACCGTAGTCATAGGCGGGTTGATTTTCTCCACCCTGCTCACACTGATCATTTTACCGGTGTTGTATGTATTGTTTTCATCCGGGAAAAACCGTAAACTAAAAGCTGCGGTGCCCGTCAACACGATCATGGTAATAGTGGCTGCTTTTTCACTGTGTTTGTTTTATCCTTCTTCAACGTATGCGCAAAACAATCCCACCACTCCTTACACCCTTGAACAGGCTGTGAACAGGGCTATTGATAATAACGGCAACGTGCGTTCCGCAGCCATGAATGTGGCCATGAACAAAAAACTGGTCGGGGCAGCATGGGATATAGATAAAACCAACCTGGAATATACTTACGGGCAAAGCAATTCGTATGCAAAGGATAACAACATCAATGTTTCGCAAACTATTCAATTTCCGACGGTTTATGTTTACCAGACCAAACTTGCCCGCGCTAATGTGAAAACTGCCGAATACGGATTGAACCTGACCAAAGTTCAGGTGGTTTCAGAAGTGAAGCGTAATTATTTTAATTTATTGTTTTGCATCACAAAACTCAAGCTTCTTGATTACCAGGACAGTTTATATATGAGCTTTCAGCATGCTGCAGGACTGAAATTGAAAACCGGCGAGTCTGCCATGCTTGAAAAGAT
The DNA here is from genome assembly GCA_035354195.1 of Bacteroidales bacterium. Taxonomy (GTDB): domain Bacteria; phylum Bacteroidota; class Bacteroidia; order Bacteroidales; family CAIWKO01; genus CAIWKO01. The sequence goes on from DAOQAT010000017.1 coordinate 24,721, forward strand.
TTCTGCAGATACACGGTTGATGGAAATAAAAACCATGAAAAACCAGGTTGCTTCCGATATTGAAATTTTCAAGAAAAGGCTTCAGACCTTGTTAAACGAAACCAATGAGATCAGCATTACCGAAACAGGGATGATGAAGTTACTTTTTGAATACGGCGGGGACAGCTCAGCCGTTAAAAATAATCCGGCGCTTGCCCTGGCGCAGCAACAGGTAAAAATCATGAAATACGAAACCAAGACGGAAGGTTCAAAGATGTTGCCTGACCTGTCCGTTAGTTATTTCAACCAGTCAAATAAAGACCTGTCTGCTGCCGATCGTTTTACGGGTATTTCAGCAGGGGTCAGTATTCCAATATTTTTCGGGGCTTCCGTATCGAAAGTGCAGGCCGCAAAAATCAATACTCAGATTGCACAAAACAACGCCGAATATTACCGCAATTCCCTGAATAACGAATATCAGGCGCTATTGCAGGATTATCATAAGTATAAAGCCAGCCTTGATTATTACGAAACAAGCGCCATACCGCAGTCTGATCTGATAATCGTACAGGCTGGTAAGAGTTACAAATCCGGCAACATCGATTATGTAGAGTATGTTCAGAGCCTGGACAAGGCCCTCGAAATAAAGGCCAATTATCTGGAAACGCTGCTGAATTACAATATTGCGATCATTGCGATTGATGAATTATGCGGTAAAACAAACTAAAAAAATGAAAAACCAAATAAATAAACACAGAACCATGAAAAGAAAACTCATCATATTGACTATATTCGGAAGCTTCATTTTATTTTCCTGCGGAAATAAAACCAAAAATGCGGATGAGCACGAAGTCCTTCCTGAAAATACCTGCGAAATGAATGCTGAACAATACAAGCTGGCAGGAATTCAATTAGGAGGGATCGAACAAAAAGATCTCGGGAATATGCTGAAGGTGAACGGGATCATCAATGTTCCGCCGCAAAACATGGTAAGTATTTCGGCAACTTTAGGCGGATATATTAAAAGCACTTCCCTGGTGCCGGGCAGCCCGGTGAAAAAAGGCCAGGTGCTTGCCGTCATCGAAAATCCAGAATTTATTGAAATACAGCAGGATTACCTCGAAAGTAAAAGCCAGCTTGAATTTGCCGAAACCGAATACAACCGCCAGAAAGAACTATATAATGAAAATGTGAGCGCGGCTAAAACATACCAGCAGGCACTTTCAACCTATAAAGGACTCAAAGTAAAAGTCAGCGCCCTGGAACAAAAACTGGCCCTCATCGGAATTGAAGCTGCCTCGCTGAAAGAAGATAAAATCATGCGTTCCGTCCCGCTTATTTCGCCGATCACCGGGTACGTGAAATCCGTGAACGTGAATGTCGGGAAATATGTCAACCCTACCGATGTAGTGTTTGAGATCATCAACAACGAAAAACTCACACTCGAGCTTACCATGTTTGAAAAAGACATTGATAAAATAAAGGAAGGACAGGAAATCACCTTTGAAAGTACGGGCAATGTTGAAAAAAAGTATAAAGCCACGGTTTACAGGGTCGGTAAGGCGATCAATGATGATAAAACCGTGAAAGTTTATGCTTCCGTTGATGAGCATCATGTGGAACTATTGTCCGGAATGTATGTATCGGCCATTATCGAGACCGGAAACAGCCTTGTTGAAGCTCTGCCTGATGAAGCCATCGTATCCTTCGATGATAAAAATTACATTTTTATTTCAAAAGGAAAACGGACCGAAGACGATAAAGTGGTGGATGATTTTCTGATGGTTGAAATCAAAAAAGGCAAGAGCGCCGGGGGTTACACAGAAGTTATGTTCCCTGAAAATTTTGATAAAAAAGCGAAGAACATCGTCATTAAAGGTGCTTACGCCCTGCTTTCTGCGTTAAAAAATGCCGGTGAGATGAGTTGCTAAGTATTAATAACAGAGCGTTTCGCAGAACTTTTATTCCGATTTGCTGATTTTTATCAGCATTTCGGGTTTAAGAATTTCGATTTTTTTTCCGCTCACTTTTATGATTCCTTCTGCAGCGAAATTCTGCAATGTATGGATGACGTTGACTTTTGAACATCCGGCGTATTCGGCGAATTCCTGTCTGGACACCGATAAGACAAAGGCATCGCTTTGATACACATTTTTCGAGAGATCTATCAATATTTCGGCAATACGGCAAACGGTTTGTTTGTGCGCCATGCTGATAATTTTAACAATCGACTTGCGGAACATCCCTGTTGACATCTTCATAATATTCAACATAAACAACCGGTTGTTCATGATAAACATTTTTAACTTATTCAGGTCAATCAAACAGCCTGTGCATTCCTCAATAGCCAGTATGGAAAAAAAATTGATGTCTTCATTCAGCACGTTGGCCAATCCCAATAATGTCGGTGCTTTTGTAATTGACAGGATCAGGTTTTTATTATTGTTATCCTCGTAATTGAACTTCACTATTCCTTTATATAAATAAACCAGGTGGTTGGTTTTCATTCCCTGCTTCATGATCACCTCACCCTTTTTATAACTCTGCTGGATGGGATTCACAAACAGGAAATTACTATTTTCCTGTCCGGCTACCTGATTACAGGTAGATTTAAAAAGGCAATCCCGGCAGGCATCAGGTAAAACATTTTTTTCTGCATCCATGCTTCTAGTGTTTCATTCACAAAAATACAAATTCCTTAACACTTAGTAAAATGTATTTTTACACTTTTTTGAGTTATAAATTACATTTTTTAATATGAAATAGTAAACCCCGATTTACAACTACATGCATACGGTTTAACTAATTTTGTACATCTTGCAAAGGTGGTGTCTATTTCTAACGGGAACAACACCAAAGGCACTAAATAAAAAAACAGATAATGAGCACTTTATACAACGAACTAAAAAAAGATATTCGTTTTGAGGAAGGGTTGAAGGCTTGTATTAATTGCGGGACATGCACGGCTATTTGTGCAGCATCCGAGTTTTATGATTACGATCCACGTGTGATTGTTGATACCGTTCAAACGAGGGACGAACAAAAAATCGAAGAATTATTAAAAAGCGAAACCATCTGGTATTGCGGAGAATGTATGTCGTGCAAAACCAGGTGCCCCAGAGGGAACACGCCCGGCTTGGTGATCATGGCCCTGCGCGCCCTTTCGCAGGAAAAAGGTTATTTTGTTGAATCAGAAAAAGGGCGCCAGCAATTATTCATGAAACGTGTGGTAGGCGGCTGGATCTTAAAATATGGCTATTGCCTGTATCTGGAAGGAATAGGAACTGATATGTATGCCGAGCAGGGGCCTGTTTGGGATTGGTGCCAAAAAAACTGGCCTGAAGTTATGGAACGTTTAGGGGCAAATTACAAAGGTGACGGCCCTGGTATTCTGAGAAAGATACCTGAAGAAGCACTTGACGAAATCAGGGAAATCTTTAAAGTTACAGGAGGTGACGAACGATTCGAAAAAATCGAACATTTCTCAAAGGAAAAAGCAAAAGAACTTAACCTGGAATTCGGCGAAGGAACTGACAACGAATATTTTTCACATATTTTTTCACACAACAGCAATAAACATAACAAAGGATGATCATTGAAGGTAAACAGGCAATCTGGAAAGAATATCAGAAGGAAATAGCTGATGATAAGTACTTCTATGTCAGAAGCTGCGTACGGCAGAATTTTTTTCCTGGTTCGGAAACGGCATTTCTTCAGATCATGCGTGAGGATTTGGGTAAAGATGTTTTTGAACATTCATGTCATACAACCTGTACCGGCATAGGATATCATGGAGATGTTGTCCCCCTGGATACCATGATGACCGTTGTCGCCAGACAATTTGCGTTAATGACCGAATCAGGGTATGAAAACCTTGTCCCTTCCTGCATCACTTCGTTTGGAATTTATACGGAAGTACTAGACACCTGGCATCATTTTCCGGAAACAGAAGAAAAAGTAAGAACCTATCTGAAAAAAGCTACCGGGCGGGAGTTTCAGATTCCTAAAAACCTGGCTCATGCCAGCGACCTGATATATAAATTCAGAAAAGAAATTGCACAAAAAGCCCAGTATAAACTCATTGATACGAACACAGGAATACCATTAAAAGCCGTGGAACATATCGGCTGCCATTATGCCAAGATGTTTCCTTCAAAAGGTATCGGCGGGGCTGAATATCCGTACGTTCTCTCCGGCATGATCGAAGAATGGGGCGGTGAGGTGATCGACTATCCCGAAAGAAGGCACTGCTGCGGCTTTGGTTTCAGGCAATACCTGGTACAAGCCAACCGGGGCTATTCCATGTCGTGCTCGCATAAAAAATTTGAAAGCATGGAACCGTATCATCCGGACCTGATATTGACCAACTGCCCGGGTTGCCCTATGTTTCTTGATAAATGGCAATATGCCATTCATGAAATGCAGGGAAAATCTTATGGCAGGAATGGCGAAGGAATTCCTGTTCTTACCTACGAGGAACTGGCAGGCCTGGTATTGGGTTATGACCCCTGGGATTTAGGGTTGCAGTTACATCAGGTACCTTGTGAAACGTTGCTTGACAAAATGGGCATCCCTTTTGATCCCGCAAAAAAATATTGTGGTAAGAACGGAAAAGATCTGGGGCATCCTGCCTGTAACCCGTTTGAACAAAAAAAGATGTTGACCTTTAAAGATTAACTATGGAAAAGAAAAAAATTGTAGTCATCGGTGGTGGCATTGCAGGCATGGAGTCCTCCTCATTCCTGGCAGCCATGGATTTCGATGTTACCATCATAGAAAAAGCAGATAAATTGGGCGGCCACGTAAGAAATTGGGAGCGTCTTTTTCCCACGATGCGGCTGGGCGCGGAAGTCCTGGATTTTTTAAATCAGGGCGTTGAAGGAAGAGTAAAGATTGTTTATAATACAGAGATCACAGATATAAAGAAAAAGAAAGATGTTTTTGCTATTACTACCGGCGATGGGAAAAACATTGAAGCAGATGCCGTACTTGTCACCACGGGTTATGATCTTTTTGATGCCAGAAAAAAAGAAGAGTACGGCTATAAGATTTACGATAACGTAATCACTTCTTCTGATCTCGAAATGCTCTTCACTGAAGGAAAAAAAATCCTGACAGCCGATGGTAAAACCCCGAAAAGAATAGGATTTGTGCATTGTGTCGGCAGTCGTGACGAAAAAGTAGGTAACGCCTATTGTTCGAAAGTTTGCTGCGTGACAGCCGTAAAACAAGCCGTTGAAATAAAAGACCGCTTGCCTGAGGCTGAGGTGTTTTGCTTTTATATGGACATGAGGATGTTTGGGATGCATTTCGAATTCCTGTATAAGGAAGCCCAGGAAAAATACGGAGTTAATTTCATCCGCGGACGCCTGAGCGAAGCAAGCGAAAACATGGACGGCTCCATCGTGGTGAAAGTTGAAGATACGTTGGCCGGGAAACCTTTACGAATGAATCTCGATCTTTTGGTTCTTATGGTTGGTTTTGTTCCTTCAGAAGGATCCAATAAAGTTGGTAAAATGATAGGCCTCAAAACCGGCCCGAATAAGTTTTTCAAGACACAGGACCAGCACACGCTGACCAATGTTTCCAATATTGAAGGTGTGTTCTTTGCAGGCGCGTGTACGTCTCCAAAAACTATTACAGAAACCATCACTGATGCAAGGGCTGCTGCAGTGACAGTCGCCGATTACCTCCATGACCAGCCTTTAGGCAGGAGAACCATTTAATACCTTTGACATGATCAATTTCGGATACAGCTTAAGCAATGACCGGCAAATAGATTTCGATAAAAACGACCTGAAGATTGCCCGTTTTGTAAATCAAGGTGAACCCACTTTTAAAATCTGCATTGCATGCGGCACTTGTACCGCAACCTGCAGCGCCGGCCAGTTTACCGACTTTAATTTCAGAAAGCTGATGATCATGATCAAACGCGGTGAGGATCATAAAGTGAAGGAAGAGGTCAGCAAATGTATGCTTTGTGGCAAATGCACCCTGGCCTGTCCGCGAAATGTCAATACCCGAAACGTGATTATTAACATCAAAAAAGCCGTAAATTTAAAATAAGCATTATGAAATTTGATCTGTTTGTTTTGCCTTTTACTGTTGGTCTTGCATTCATTTTGCTTTATACGGTGTATCGGTTTGCCCGATGGATTTCAAAATTATCTTTTGCCGAAAAGAAAAAGTTCTGGTTATGGCTGTTCACCCATAAAACTATTTTAGCCATCAAGGAAGTTTTTATGGAATGCCTGATCCATAGAAAAATATACAAAAACAATCCGTTGCTGGGCTATATGCACATGTCCATTGCCCTGGGATGGCTCGCATTGATCGTTGTCGGCAATCTGGAATCCAGAATATACAGCGGTACTCATTTGAACCCGCCCTATTTTCCCATCTTTCTCAGGTTCTTTGTCCATGACCACCACGGAATTCCATGGTCTTTCTTCTTCACCAACCTCATGGACCTGATCTTACTTTTCGTTTTAAGCGGGATCATTTTAGCCTATTTAAAAAGAGCCTTCTCATTTTTGTTTGGAATCAAACGTAAGCCGAGGAGACGGATACAGGACATCATGATCATGATCATTTTATGGTCTATTTTTCCGCTTCGTTTGTTTGCCGAAAGCCTTACAGCAAGCGTTTACGGCAATGGCGGATTTTTAACCGGCACCATAGGCAGTATGTTCTCCTACTTACCTTACCCCAATGAACTGGCATATACGTTCTGGTGGCTGTATTCTATCTCATTGGGAGCGTTTTTCTTCGTGCTTCCTTTTACCCGTTACATGCACATCCCCGCCGAAATCTTACTGATTTTTATGCGTAGGTTCGGAATTCATACCGAAAAAAAATATACCAGTTTTGCCGACCTGGAAGTATATTCATGCCCTAAATGCGGTATGTGCATGGACAAATGCCAGATGGGTTTTGCAGCTAATGTTAAAGACATGCAATCTGTTTATTTTATCCAGTCGGTGCGAAGGAACAAAGTTGAAGAGCAAAAGCTCTACAATTGCATGATCTGTGGCCGGTGCCAGGAATTTTGCCCGGTGGGCATCAGCCTGAACGACCAACGAATGATACAACGCAGGCTGGTAGCAGATGTAGTGGATGCAAAATTCGATTACCTGCCGGAAAAAGTTATTCCGGCTGTTGATGTGGTTTATTTTGCCGGTTGCATGACACATTTGACGCCGGCTATAAAAAAATCCATGGTGGAAATTTTCGAACAGGCAGGTGTGAATTATAATTTTATGGATGCCGATGGGACTATTTGCTGCGGCAGGCCGTTAATGCTTGCCGGAAAAGATACCGAGGCCAGGGAACTCCAAAAAAGAAACGAAGATACCATCCGCTCATCAGGAGCAAAAATTCTGGTTACCTCCTGCCCCATTTGTTATAAGGTGTTTAAAGAAGAATACAAGCTTGATATTGAGATCATGCATCATACCCAATACCTGCTTAAACTATCCAATGAGAATAAAATAAAAGTAAAGCCTTCAGATGTTCTTGCTGTTTATCACGACCCTTGTGAACTGGGCCGGGGTTCGGACGTATACAAAGAACCACGGAAACTTTTAGGGAAAGCCGTCAACCTTCAGGAAATAAAAAACTCGAAAGAAAAATCCCTTTGTTGCGGAGGAAGCCTTGGCAATACTCAAATGAATTCTTTTAAACGCGACATGATTACAGAAGATGCCTGCAAACAGTTGTTGAAAGGAAATCCTGATCTGCTGGTAACGGCCTGCCCTCTATGTAAAAAGACGCTGGGGAAATATGCCACTGTTGAAATAAAAGATATTGCAGAAGTGGTTGCCGGACAACTCAATAATTAAGGTTTGCGGGTTACAGACGAATAAATTTTATTTACTGGAAACTATCCTATCCTGCTAATGGTATGCAAGCGGTCAACATCCAGAATCTCGATGGTTTTCCCGTTGATATTAATTATTTTTTCTTTGTCAAAATTTTGCAAGGTATGGATAATTACCTCTTTAGAACAACCGGCATAATCAGCAAGTTCCTGGCGTGACAAGGATAAGATAAACGAATTGCTTTGGTAAATATTTTCTGAAAGGTAAATTAAAATATCGGCGATTCTTCCGTTACTCTGTTTGTGCGCGATACTGATAAAATTAAAAATGGAAGTCCGGAACAACTGTGTTGAAATACTCATTATTTCCATCATAAATTGCCGGTTGTTCAATAGTTGCAGCTTAATTTTATGCAAATCGATGATACAGCCTTTACAATCTTCTATGGCAATAATGGAAAATAAATTAATGTCTTCATTCAGAATGTTTGCGAGGCCCAGCAATGTCTGGGCTTTATCAATAGTGATAATTAAATCTTTACCGTTGTTGTCGTACACAAATTTTACTAAGCCTTTGGTCAGAAATACCAGGTAATTTGTTTTTACTCCTTGTTTAAAAATTACCTCGCCTTTTTTATATGTATTTTGTGTGGTGGATTCAAAAATACTCTTAAACTCCTCATCAGACAAGCCTTTACAAAGCGTTGATCTAAAATAGCAATTTAAACACTCGTCGTTATATTTTTCCATTATCCGGATAATATGCAATAAAAATTCAAATATAGGTATTTACGGTTTATAAAAAAAATGTAGTATTTCATTTTTTTTGAAGTACATGTATTCCTGTTTAAATGACATCCCCCACCTCATAATATAATGTTCATGCTGATTTCAAGGGTATCTTTGACACATAAAAAAATTGAAAAACAATGTAAATAAAAAATACTATGGATATAAAAAAAATAACAATAATTGGTGGTTACGGAAAAAATGGAGAACCTGAAAAAGTGGAACGTTTTGATTTAAAAATGGGAGACATTATCAGTATTGTAGGCCCAACAGGTTGTGGTAAGACGACACTTATTAATGATATTGAATTGTTTGCCAACAAAAACACACCTTCGCAACGTACAGTTTTAATTAACGATGAAGTTATTCCTGAAGATTTTTCTTTTGATCCAAAAAAACACCCCATAGCCCTAATTTCTCAACACACAAATTTCTTATCCGACCTGCCGGTCGGTGAATTTCTAAAAATTCATGCTACAGTTCGTGGCGCTGAAGATATTGAACAAATTATTTCTGAAACCATAAAGTTCGCCAATCAGTTAACCGGTGAAGCCATTATTATTGAAACAGGCATGACCGAACTGTCAGGCGGGCAAACACGGTCATTATTGATTGCTGATGCCGTGATAATCGGCAACTCGCCAATCATCCTGCTTGATGAAATCGAAAACGCAGGGATTAACCGGACCAGAGCGCTTGAATTATTGAAAAAATATCAAAAAATATTTGTCTTTGTTACCCACGATCCAAGCATCGCGCTGCTTTCTGATTTTAGAATTGTAATGAAATCCGGATCAATGCAGAAACTTATTGCAACTAACCAGGAAGAACGTCTTGTTGCAGAAGAACTGCGGAAAATGGACGATATTATGCTTGATTTCAGAAGCCTGGTCAGGGCTGGAGAATTTATTTCTGAAAAGGTTATTAAAGAAAAAATACAATCATTAACTGAATAAAAACGAAAATAAAATATTATATGAAACTAGTAATTTTTGCAGGCCCGCCAACATGCGGTAAAACAACTGTAATACGCCAGGTGATCAGAAAAATGTTAAAAAATAATCACAAACCGGCTTTTGTAAAAATTGATGTTTTGTTTGCCGATGAAGACAAAACGATCAATACAGAATTCCGTATCCCAACAAAAAAAATCTATTCGGGCGAGCTTTGCCCCGACCATTGCAATGTGGTTGCCCTTGATGAAATAGTCGAATGGGCCAAGAACGTTGGCAGCGACTTTCTGTTTGTTGAAACAGCAGGACTTTGTTTACGCTGTTCCCCATATATTGAAAATTCCCTTGGCATTGTTGTCTTAGAGGCTACAAGCGGAATGAACCTGCCACGAAAAATTGGCCCTATGCTGACTCTGGCCGATATCGCAGTTATTACAAAAATTGATCTGATATCCCAGGCCGAAAGGGAAGTCTTCAGATACCGGGTATTAGAAGCGGCTCATGAAATTTCCATCGTCGAAAGTAATGCACTTTATGGAATAGGCATTGATCCGATTGTGAAAAAAATTGAGAAAACCAACGACGTGGAAAACCCGATGTTTTTACGCGGTAATCCACCAGTTGGGACATGCACGATTTGTGTTGGCAAAAAAGAAATCGGAGCCAAAAATCATTTCGGAGTATTACGCACCATGGAACAGGAATTATTTTATGTTGGCGAATAGTAGTAAACCTTAACAAATGAATACTAAAATTTATTTAGATAACGCGGCAACAACGCAAATTGATAAAAGAGTATTCGAAGCAATGGTACCATACCTTTCGGAGGTATACGGCAACGCTTCCAGTTTGCATCAATACGGAACTATCGTTAAAGAACAAATTGAAAATTCAAGAAAGCGGATTGCGACATATTTGAAGTGCGAACCCGAAGAACTTGTTTTTACCTCAAGCGGAACGGAAGCGAACAATTTTGCCATCAAAGGAATTGCCTTCGCAAATCGTTCAAAAGGAAATCACATTATTGTTTCTTCTGTGGAATACGATTGTGTGTTAAACACCTGCAAATGGCTCGAAACACAAGGATTTTTTGTCACCTATGTTCCGGTTGACAATAAAGGATTGATTGATATTGATTTTCTGAAACGTTGCATAAACCAAAAAACCATATTAGTTTCCGTTATGCATGTAAACAATGAAATCGGGACCATCCAGCCCATTGCTGAGATTGGAAATATCTGCAAAGAAAAAAATGTGTACTTCCATTCAGATGCCTGCCAGTCGTTTGGGAAAATTCCTGTGGACACTCACCATATTGATCTTTTGACGGTCAATTCTCATAAAATATACGGGCCAAAAGGAGTCGGTGCATTAATGATAAAAAAGGGGACTAAAATAAATCCATTATTTCACGGCGGCGGTCAGGAATTTGGATTACGGTCATCAACAGAAAATATTGAGGGAATAACCGGTTTTGCAAAAGCAACAGACCTTTGTTTTGGTGAAATGGAAAACGAATTTAAGCGGATTTCCGGGTTGCAGAAAAAATTAATTTCAAGCCTTAGTCATGACATTGAAGGCATTTACTTTAATGGTGATCTGGATAAACGCTTGCCTCATAACATCAATTTCTGTATACGTGGTTTGGAAGGAGAAGCCATTCGCTTTTTGTTGTTGCTTGATGAAGCTGGTATTGCTGTTTCTTCGGGTTCTGCATGTTCCTCAAATGGCGATAATCAGGCTTCTCATGTTTTACAGGCTATCGGGTTAAACCAGTTTGAAGCCCGCGGCTCCATCCGGATTAGCATTGGAAGGTACAACACAGATGAGGAACTAGCAAGGTTTTCAGAAGTTTTTAAAAATAAAATTACAAATCTTAATTCAATATTTTCAAAATCATGAGTACAGAAATAACGACAAAAAAAGATGAAATCATCGGGCAATTACCGAATTTAGATTGCGGAGCATGTGGTTACAAAACATGCGGCGCCTTCGCTGAATTTATTGAAAAAAAACCTGATGAACTAAAACGTTGCATTCATATAAATGGTAAAAACCAGAAATTAAAAGAAATAATCGGATGTCATGCTTGCTCATCTCAGGGAATGGGCGAAAAAATCGGTTGGAAAGACAGCTTAAAACGTGATTTCGATTTCATTCTGGACTGTTTCGAAAATGAACCTGGCCCAAAAGAAACCATTTTGCTTTATAATCCAGCCCTGGTAAAAGAATTGGAAATAAAAAAAGGTGACGTATTGGTGGGCCGCCCGATGGGGATGTCCTGCGGTTGCCCTGTTACACATTGTGGTGTTGCTACTGACGTGGACCCCCGCAACGGCGTGGTTTATTGGTGTGTAACCGGCCCTTTAAGGCCACGCAGCGAAGGTTTCAAAGATATCGGGTTTTATGTTTCAGAAGCCTACGAAGGCTTGGTAAAAGAATCAAAAGTGCCGGTACAGCTGGGCATGAGATATTGGTTTTTACCTCGTCGCTGCATGCTGCAATGGCGGCACAGCGGGTTAGTCAATGCAATTACTAAAATGAAGGATGGAAGTTTAAAAATCCGTGTTGAAGGATTATTAATTGGTTGATTTTTTCTTTCCCAAACGGGCAAATTTATTTTCCGTTTTTCTTGATAGATATTTCTTTACAGCAATAACAAATTTTATTGATCCTGTTTAACCAGCCATCAATTAATAATGAATAATCTTTTCAATTTTTAAAACATTTTCATTGCTAACCTCAAGAAAGTAAATTCCTTTACTTAATTGCAGCTTGCCGGAGTTCATAGTTATGCTGTGTTTCCCTGCTGTATAAAGCTTGTCAGAAATAATAATTTGCCTGCCAAGCATGTCGGTCAATGATAATTTCAAATGCAGGTCGCTGCTTAGCTGAAAATTTATGTTGGCGCTTTCCCCGAAAGGATTAGGAAAAACTGAAAAATCCGTTACATTTTCATTTTCCAAAATATCCGTTGCCAAAAATACCAACACGCCATTTGAATTGCAAATGCTAGTCAATCCGGCGCCATTTTCCGTTTTCACACTGAAATAATAAGCCTGTCCGTCGGTAAGTGCAAGCCCGGATTTTGTAACCGAAGTATTTAATCCAATATCGGTCCATCCGGTAACATTAGTATCGCCCGGAGTTGTTCCAATCGAATAAAAGTATTTAACAATACCGGAGTTGGGATCGCTTGATGCTGCCCAGTTTGCAGAAAGCGTAGTGGTGGAAGTTGTCGTGTCGGTGTCGCTGCCGGTCCCGTCATTTACGGTGTCGCACACCGGCGGTGTCCAGTCAATATTCAGGTTTTTATAATCAATAGCCGAAAGGTTACCTGCAGCATCGTTCACAATGGATTTTATTTTTGCGGCATATGTTGCAGGATCAGGGTTCTGATACCGAATGTCATTTGTAGCTGCCGCGCCAACGGTAACATTTACCGAAGAAGCCCGCGACCTGAACACCTTTAGTTCGTTAACAAACAGCTTGCTGTTGCCGGTACGGAACGAAATATATTTTCCTGTTGTGGCCAACGGGGCAGGGTCAGTCCAGGAAGCAAGAAACACATCATCTCGGTAGACATCTATTTTCCCGGTGGTCCTGTCAAAAATAACTTTAATATCATACCATTGCCCGAATGCCGTGGTAACATTATCCACCACCTTGGTCTGTGTGTAAGTATTGCCTGCAACTCTGTAAAATTCCAGTTTTGAGGTTTCCTGCCTGAAAAAAATAAAGTATGAATTTCCGCGATTGCTAAGGCTTCCGCTGTCACTGAAAAAATGGAATCCGAAACGGTGTGCCGTGGTTCCGGCGGGATCAAGTTTTACATTAAACTGATACAGGTAACGGTCCGAAAGGTTTTGGTTCAGCAAAGCATAAATATTACCATTGCTGAGGGTGGTATCGGCCTGGATGAGGTTCCCTGATGCCACGCTCCATGATCCGCCACCTGCAGGAACAGACCATACGGGCGCATTATAAGAATCAAAATTATCAGCAAAAAAACCATTTTGCGAATTTGCATGCCACTCGGTACCGTTATAATCAATGACCTGATAATAACTTTTTTCGACACCTGTGCCACCGGGATTATCGGAGTCTGCAAAGGTGGCTGTGAAATCCTGGGTTTGCCAATTTCCGGGAACACTGGTAAGCGTGGCAGGCGCCACATTGTCTGTCACGCAGTGCCATATAGCTTTCCAGCCGGAGCTCACGGTAGCATTGTCCGATCTGAATTTTACCGTTAATGAAGGGCCGGTGGAATTAATGATTCCCGGGCTGCTTGTTCCGTGGTAGGCTCCGATCAGTGGTGATGCGGTACTGGGCCCGTCATAAATCCTCAGGGTATCATAATCCGCCTCCGTGTTGAAAGATGTAAATGTCAGCGACAACGATGAAGCGCCCGTCGGAGCTATGGTATACGAATAGCTTTCTTTATCGTAATAATTCCTGAGCGGGCCGCCCATGTCATAGATCGTGTCAACACAGGGAACTGTGGCGCAGTTTGTGAAATTGTCGCTTATCTTATCCCAAAGCTCTGTATACCCATCATCATAACCCAGCGCCCAGATGCCCATACCTCCAATGCCCCGTTGATTAATCATTTCAAAACGCCGGCCTAAACTGTAGGCATCATCAATCCAGCATTGATACCATTGCGAACCCGACTGGAAGGTATAATAAGGAGTGTAGGATGCTTCATTCCAAAGTTTGGTCGAATAATTACCGCTGCTGTTTGCCCGCACCGTATTGTAAAACGGAGAAGTTCCTGAAGCTGTAGTGCCGGAACCGACGGTGTCGGAATTCGTTGCCCATTGCTTGCCATAATATGGTAATCCTAAAATAAGTTTTGAATTTGGCACTCCCTGATTCAAATAATAGGTAACTGATTTTGTGAGGGTGTAATTATAACCTGTAAGAAAATTATACAACGGGTCTGTAGGGCCTGCCGTTGTGCTACCGCCGTAATAGTAATCGTAACCCATAATAATAAACATGTCCACATAGGGTATCAGGGCCTTCACAGAATATTTATTTGTTGTCCATTCAACTGCCGGCAGGCAATAACTTACCTGTGAGCCGGGGATTGCAGCATGCATTTGGTTACAAAGGGCAATCATAAAGGTTTTGAAATTCACAGAATCCGAACTTGCCATCCCTTCAAAATCAATATTGACGCCGTTTGCCCCACGGGTCTGAATTAGGCTGATAAGGTTCGTAATAAGAGTTTGCCTGGCAGTTGAGTTGGCCAGAAACGATGTGAGGTTGGCCGTATTCATCAAGGTAACACAAAGATCCACCTTTACACCGTTAGCTAAAGCCATCGTAACGGCGCTGTCCGTCGCCCAGGAATGTGTTGTGCTGGCATTGCCCGTGGAATAAATTACTTCATAGGAAAAATGGCATAAATGCGACAGCAGGTTCCATTGGTAATTATGGAAAGTTGAACCTGCCCAATAAGGATTCCAGCCGTAAACCACTTTATTCAGCACACAGGACGATTTTTGCTTCGGAAGAACTTCCCGTGTCATCCCCGGGTTCTCCGCTAAAAACAAACTGTCCCACTGTTGCGCATTTTGAAAATTATAGATACTGTATTTTTCGCTTTGTTCCTGTACCACGGATTTATTTGGCTGAGCGCTCACAACCGCAATCAAAGCAACAACTGCAAATGTAACTGTTAGAAATTTTTTGATCATAAGTTTATCCGTAATTATTCAAACTAAAAACCAACTCATAAATCTACACAAAATAGTAATACGAATGTGTTTGTTTACAAGACAAAAATAAGTTTTTTTTAAACCATATAAAATATTAATTAAATTTACAATCAAAAGCTTTTCGCATAGAAGATGGGCAAAAAATTATCAAAAGTATGAATATCACAGAAGTATTAAAAGAACGGATCATGATTCTTGATGGTGCCATGGGTACGATGATCCAGCGGCAAAACCTGACAGAGGAAGATTTCCGCGGACCACGTTTTTCATCACATTCAAAAAACCTGAAAGGTTGTAATGACATTCTTTCCCTGACCAAACCGGAAGTCTTAAGAAACATTCACGGAGCGTATCTTTCAGCAGGATCGGATATTATTGCCACCAACACGTTTAATGCCCAGGCCATTTCGCTTTCCGATTACGGCCTTGAAAAATATGCTTATGAAATAAACCTTGAAGCGGCAAAACTCGCCAGGGCTGTCGCCGGAAAATTCAATGAACGCGACCCAAAGTGGTACCGTTTTGTTGCCGGGTCAGTAGGCCCCACCAACAGAACTGCTTCCATGTCGCCCGATGTGAATAATCCCGCATTTCGTGCAGTTACCTTTGATGACCTTGTTACTGCTTACACAGAACAGGTTGACGGTCTGATGGACGGCCATGTGGACCTGTTGATCCTTGAGACTTTTTTTGACACACTCAACGCGAAAGCTGCCTTATATGCTATCACAAAAGTATTTGAGAAAAAAAACAGAACTATTCCCGTCATGCTGTCCGTTACCGTTTCTGATGCAAGCGGGCGTATACTCTCAGGACAAACCCTTGAAGCACTGCTCATCTCCGTTTCTCATTTTCCCCTGCTTTCTATTGGCTTAAATTGTTCTTTAGGCGCTGCACAAATGAAACCTTTTATAGAAATGCTTGCAGCTAAAGCTCCTTTCTTTATTAGCCTTTATCCTAATGCCGGTTTGCCAAACCAGTTTGGCGCCTACGACGAAACCGCTGGCCAGATGGCCTCCATTGTTGAGAAATACATGAGCGAAGGGCTGCTGAATTTCGCAGGCGGTTGTTGTGGAACCACTCCCGAACACATCAGGCTGCTCGCCGAA
Organism: Bacteroidales bacterium; assembly: GCA_035354195.1. Lineage (GTDB taxonomy): Bacteria > Bacteroidota > Bacteroidia > Bacteroidales > CAIWKO01 > CAIWKO01. The sequence continues at coordinate 41,096 of DAOQAT010000017.1, forward strand.
AAAGCAAAAAAATACAAACCTCATGTGGTGCCTGTTTCAGATCAAATAACCCGGTTCTCCGGCCTTGAGCCCGTGGAACTCTTTGAAGGGCGTAACTTTGTAAACATCGGCGAGCGCACCAATGTAGCGGGTTCAAAGAAATTTGCCGACCTGATAAAGGAGGCTAAATACGAAGACGCATTATCTGTGGCCTGCCAGCAGATCGATGGCGGAGCACAGGTGATAGACATCTGCATGGATGATGCGATGATCGATGCCGAAAAATCAATGGTCACTTTTCTGAACCTTATTGCTTCAGAACCCGATATTGCAAGGGTTCCCGTTATGATCGACTCTTCAAAATGGAATGTCATCGCATCTGCGTTGAAATGCACACAGGGAAAATCCATTGTAAATTCCATCAGTTTAAAAGAGGGCGAAGATATTTTCAAAGAACGGGCACAGCATATCAGCCAGATGGGCGCAGCCATGGTGGTGATGGCGTTTGACGAAACCGGCCAGGCCGTTACCTACGAACATAAAATTAAAATATTCGAACGCGCTTACAACATTCTTGTTAACGAAGTCGGGGTTTTTCCTGAGAATATCATTTTTGATCCCAACATACTCGCTGTGGCAACCGGCATTGAAGAACACAATGCGTACGCTGTAGATTACATCAGGACAGTAACCTGGATAAAGGAAAACTTGCCGTACGCAAAGATCAGCGGTGGCGTCAGCAACCTGTCGTTTTCGTTTCGCGGAAATGAAACGGTGCGGCGGGCAATGCATTCGGTATTCCTGTACCATGCCATTCATGCCGGGATGGATATGGGGATTGTAAATCCCGCCCAGCTTGACATTTACGATGAAATCCCAAAGGAACTTCTTCAACTTGTGGAAGATGTTGTGCTGAACCGCAGTAAAGACGCCACAGAAAAACTTATCGTACTGGCAGAACAAATTAAAAGTGTCGGGAAAAAAGAAGAAAAAAGCGACCTGTGGCGCAGCGGGACTGTTCAGGAACGCCTGAAACATGCCCTTGTCAAAGGCCTGACCGATTTTATCGAACAGGATGTTGAGGAAGCCCGGCAATCATACGAAAAGGCATTCCACATCATCGAAGGCCCTTTGATGGACGGAATCAATACAGTTGGAGAATTATTCGGTGACGGAAAAATGTTTTTACCACAGGTGGTGAAAAGCGCGCGTGTCATGAAAAAGGCAGTGGAGAAATTACTGCCGTATATCGAAGAAGAAAAGGAAAAAGGAGAAAAAGCTTCTGCAGGGAAAATAGTGTTAGCGACCGTCAAAGGCGATGTTCATGACATCGGGAAAAATATAGTCGGAGTTATACTTGCCTGCAATAATTTTGAAGTTGTCGATCTGGGCGTGATGGCCGGCACCGAAACTATTTTACAAGCTGTGCGTGATGAAAAGGCGGATGTATTAGGGCTAAGCGGCCTTATCACCCCATCACTTGAAGAAATGGTCCATGTGGCAGAAGAAATGGAAAAGGCAGGAATGAAAATCCCATTGATCATCGGAGGCGCCACCACCTCGGTAATTCACACCGCGGTCAGGATCGCACCTAAATACAGCGGCCCGGTGGTACATGTAAAAGATGCTTCAAAAAGTGTGAACATCATTTCAAACCTTTTGTCTGAAGGCTTATCAGGGAATTTTATTAGGAATTTGGATAATGAATATGCAACCATCCGCCGCGAACATCTGTCGGAAGAACAAGACCGCATGATCTCATTGAAAGAAGCCCGCGACAATGCGTTCAGGCCCGAAAATAAACATGAATAACATAAAAAAGCCGGTTCATGCCGGGATAACCCTATTTGAAGAATATCCGCTTGAAGCGCTGGTTGATTTTGTCAACTGGTCATATTTTTTTCATGAATGGAGGTTAAACGGCCGATACCCTGCTATATTTGACGATCCGCTGAAAGGTGAAGAAGCCCGGAAGCTTTTCACCGATGCGCAGCAAATGATCGCACGAATCATCAAAGAAAAATGGATGTCGGCCAACGGTGTTGCCGGAATATTTCCCGCCAATGCTGTGGGAGATGATATCGAAGTTTATTCTATCGAAACATCGGATCAAATACTTACAACGTTTCATTTTCTTAGAAACCAGCAACCGCAGGAAAATAAACCGAATTATTGCCTTTCCGATTTTATAGCGCCAAAGGAATCACACCTCACAGATTATATCGGATGTTTTGCTGTTACTGCCGGTATAGGCATTGAACAGAAAGTGGAGGAGTTTGTGAAAGCCCATGACGATTACAACGCATTGATGCTGAAGATCCTTGCAAACAGGCTTGCCGAGGCATTTTCCGAAGCCCTTCACCTTAAAGTAAGAAAAGAATTGTGGGGGTACGATGCGGAAGAAAGCCTTATGATAGACGAACTTCTTCTTGGAAAATACCGCGGCATCAGGCCGGCGCCAGGTTATCCGGCATGCCCCGACCATAGCGGAAAATCTGAAATTTTCGGACTTTTAAATGCGATAGAGAATACCGGGATTTCGTTAACCGAAACATACATGATGAACCCTGCTGCTTCTGTCTGCGGATGGTACTTTGCAAACCCTCAGGCAACGTATTTTTCCGTTGGAAAAATCAGTAAAGAGCAAGTGATTGATTATGCTCAAAGAAAGAAAATTTCGGTTGAAGAAGCTGAAAAGTGGCTCGCTGCGGTGGTCGGGTATTGATTTTGGCGGACTGTTTCTTATACTCTTTGTATAATTAGTAACAAACTTTACCGTGTAAATCTACATTTCAATTTTAAATTTACACACTTGTTGAAACGTATGGAAACATCCGCTAAAAATATAAAACATGACAATTCGGTGGGGAATAATTGCCATTTTTGCAAATTTGTAAATTTCTTTTTACAAATAAACGCATATATGTATAGAATACTTTACATAAACGCAAAAAATGATTAAGAAACGAGATACCTTAATAAACATCATGCCATCGGGAACTCCTTAATAACATTAAAAATTCCCTTGATCACCATCTGAACAGCAATCACAGCAAGGATCAGCCCCATGATGCGTGAAATGACCAGGATGATGGACGGACTTAATTTATCTGCTATTTTTTTACTCAGGATAAACATTAAATAAGTCAATGCGCAAACAACAGCAAAGATCAGTATGATCAATATCGTATACCAAAAGTTCTTCCCTTCACCCACAAAGTTCATAGCTGTGGATATCGTCCCCGGCCCTGAAAGCAGCGGAATACCCAAAGGAGAAATGGCCATATTCTCATATGATTTTATAGAAACTTTCCTCTTTGAAAGATGTGCTCCTGCCGATTTGCCCTGAAGAAGGTCATACCCGACAAAAAACACAATGATCCCTCCGGCTATCTGAAAGGCAGGAAGCGTGATCCCGAACATCCGGAAAATAAAATGCCCGAAAAGGCAAAAACCCGTTATGATCACAAAGGCTACCAGTACAGCCCTGAAGGCAACTTTTTTAAGTGTCTTTTCATCAGCTTCGCCCACCATGGATAAAAAAACCGGGGTATTCCCGATGGGGTTAAGCATTGCGAAAAAACCAACGAAAACAGTAGTTAAAAATAATGTGAGGTTCGCCATATTATGTTGCTTTTATTTTCAATGAATCCGGATTCATTTTTTCGCGCTGTGATCTTTTTCCAGGAAGAAATTTCCCCATCCCGAAGTCCTGAAAAGGTTGTTGTCTTTCAGTATTACAGGCCTGTCAAGAAGCCTGACTTTATCGCGGTTGAAATATTTATTCCGGTTGTAAGCTTTCACCCAGATACAATGTTTGCCGAATTTTGTCACTTCACATTTATCGCTGTCGCTGCCGCCACAGGGCCCGTTCCGCTGGTTCTTGGAACATTGCGATTCGGGACACAAATACGTGATATCAGGAAGCGAACAATCACCGCATTCCTGGCAATTGAACAATGCAGACTTTATCATTCGCTCATGAAAATATGACATATTGTAACACCGGCGAGATTTGCCTTTTGTTGCCCATCTGTAATACGCCCTGTGGATACCCAAAAACGAAGAAGGGCTTTTGAAAGAAGATGCATGAACTAAACGACTGAAGCGGTAGGACAAAGAATTATGTTTTGAATAATTGGATCTTCTGTAATTGGTCAGGCGGTCGTTCTTTTTAGCGATATCTGAAAGATTCGCCTTAGGATCAAGCTGATAATAATAAAATTCACCTGGCCTGGGATTGGTGAGCTCAGGAATAAAATCGTGCCAGTCGGTGGTTTCATATTCCTTTGCTTTTTCAAGGATGGAACTCAGATCCTCAGGTTTGTCAATGCCCGCAATGTATACGCCCTGGTATCCCATTCCTTTAATGCAACAAAGCTGTTTTGCGGCAAAAGCCGTAAAAAAGCTCCTTCCTTTATCTGGCGCCGTTTTTTCTATGTCAATCCTTGCCAGAAGGCTGTCGGACACCACGCAACCCGGGAAAAATCCCTGGTTGAACATTCGTGCGATTCCTGCTGTCAAGCGGTAAATATTCCCCACAACGGGAACATTTATTGAGTTTTCTTTCATGAAGCAAAGCAGCTCATGCGATTTCCGGATATCATATCCCAGCTGGGGAATGATAAATGAAGCGCCGTTCCTGACTTTCAGCAATAATTTTTCGTACTGCATCATTTGTTCCGCTTCACTCAATTTGAATGGAGAAACCGTACAACCCGGGAAAAAGCTGGTTTTATTGAGCGTAACGGTAGTGCCGGGCTTTTTACCCTTGATGGCCAGGCCATTATTCATGTCGGACAGCATTTTCAGCAAGCCGGTAGAATCAATGTCAAATACAGGTTGTGCCAGGCTTTGATACCCATCAATCGGATAATCTCCTGTGAGCACCATCACATTGTCGAAGCCTTCACTGGCATACTGCCACGCTTTACTTTCAAGGGAATTCCGGTTGTTATCTTTGCAGGTGATGTTTATTACCGCGTTTTTTCCCAGGCCAAGGACTTTCCTGCCGAGAAATTCAGGAGATATCATCGGGTTTCCACCGGCATTATCGGTGAATGATATCCAGTCGACTTGCGGAAACTTACACAATTCCTCCACCAGCGCCATAAGTTTCTGGCCGTTGTCTTGATGAATTATACCACGTGTTCCTACCAATTCAATTCCAAGCAGGAATTTTTCTTTTTTATGAAACAGGTCAATAAGTTTATCCATTTTTTCTTTGTTTCTATATAATTCTTTATCTATCAGGAAAGACAAAACCTGAGTTTCAAACATTTATTTGTTGATGCAAATATACAAAAACCTGAATTTTCCATGTATTAATTTGAACTCCAGTCAGGTAAAGTTGCGTATTTTATTTATTTTTTGTATATTGCATTTCCATACCTCAAAAAATGAAAAAAATTATCGTTTTTATCCTGGCTTTTATATTGATTGTTCATGCCTATGGACAGACTTCGGAAGAATATAAAAACAGTGGGTTGGAAAAATATAAACAGCAGGATTTAAATGGGGCAATTTCGGACTTCAACAAGGCGATAGAGCTTGATGCGGCATGCTTTGAAGCATATCTGTGCCGGGGCCATGCCCGATATCTTCTGAAGGATTATAAGCGGTCGATTGCCGATTATTCAAAAGCGTTTGAGCTTGATCCGGACTTTTCAGAAATTTATTTTTACAGAGGAAATGCAAAAAATGAGCAGGGAAAGTACAGCGCTGCCATTGAAGACTATGACAAGGTGATCGGGAAAAATCCGGAACATATGGAAGCCTATTTAAACAGGGGCAATGCAAAGAGCAAGGATCAGGACTTCCCCGGCGCTATATCAGACTTTACGAAGGTGATTGAGATTAATCCTTATTATCAGGAGGCATATTACAACCGGGGCCTTTTAAAAATCTTAACCGACCAAAGAGAAAGCGGCTGCGCGGATTTAAAAAAAGCCAGTGAGTTAGGCTACTCTGATGCCAATGAGTTGATAAATGAATACTGTAAATAACGGACTGTTTTTTATAGCAGAGAGATGTAAAAAAAGAGCCGGTAACCATTTTTACCGGCTCCAAACTCTGAAAAACACACAATCAAAAAGGGGTATGAAACCTAAAACAAAGTTAAGGAATTTTCAGGCGATTTCCAAAAAATCAGTGCTAAAAATCAGGTTTTTAACAATATAAATAATTTAAAATGAAAAAGCCCGAAAACCCGGGCTTTATTTTAGTAGCGGGGACGAGAGTTGAACTCGTGACCTCCGGGTTATGAATCCGACGCTCTAACCATCTGAGCTACCCCGCCTAAAAAATCAATACGAAATGAAATAATATTAGCGATCCCGGCTGGATTCGAACCAGCGACCCACAGCTTAGAAGGCTGTTGCTCT
>DAOQAT010000018.1:0-43886 GCA_035354195.1 Bacteroidales bacterium
AAACCCGACTTTTGATAAAATCATAAAAACTACAACCAGCAACACCGGAGTTTGCGAGATAAAATGAATATCGACCTGAGCGGAAAAACCATTTTGATCACCGGCGCCTCAAGGGGTATCGGAAGGGCTACGGCCATAAAATTTGCTGAGTGCGGCGCCAACATTGTCATACACTATAAAGATTTCAGCGGCGGGGCGCTCAAAACGCTGGACTCGCTTCCATCGGGTAAACATTTCATTATGAAAGCGGACCTGGCCGATCCGGCGCAGGTGGAAATGCTCGTGCAGAAAACCCTGAAAAAGGCAGGAAAAATTGATGTCCTTGTCAACAATGCCGGTATTTACAAAGAATGCGACCTGCGCGAATCCACCTATGCGGACTGGCAGGCCAATCTTGATGAAACGCTGAAAACAAATATTTACGGGCCTGCCCACCTCTCGTTCCTGATCAGTAAGCATATGGCCAAAAATGGCGGAGGAAAAATAATCAATGTGTCTTCACGTGGCGCCTTTAGAGGCGAACCCCTTGCTCCGGCATACGGAGCCAGCAAAGCCGCCCTGAACCAGTTCAGCCAGTCGCTGGCCTGCCTGATGGCTCCCGACCATGTGTTTGTTTATGTGGTAGCGCCCGGTTTTGTTGAAACCGACATGTCGAAAAAAGTTTTAAAAAGCGAACGGGGCGCTGAAATAAAAAAACAAAGCCCGCTGAACCGCGTGGCGAAACCTGAGGAAGTTGCCAATACCATCCTGCTCTTAGCCTCCGACAATACCGATTTTTTAACCGGAGGCATCATCGACATCAACGGCGCTTCTTACCTGAGAAGCTGACCAACAGGAACGGCATTATTAAAAACGGTTGACGTAGCCAAAATGGATCTTTGACTGCTTAAACGCTATAGGCTGGCCAAACTGGCTTCCCAGCGCGTAATAAATGGAGAACATTCCGATTTTGGTATCAAATGAAATCCCTGCGCCAAATCCGTAAGGCACATCATGCACAAAGGTTTTATTGGTGCGCTTTTCGTAATAGGCCGTATTGGCAAACACCGCAAAAAAAGAATTTCGTTCAAATAAGTACCTGAACTCAAACGTAAATAAATTATAATACGAAGCGCGGATAGATTCTTCATCAAAGCCTCTGAGCGAGTTGAGGCCGCCCAAACGAAACAACTCATTTTCAAACACCGTGCTGTTGACAAGGTATCCGTTTTCGGTACTGAATAATATCGTCATCTTCTTGAACAAGGGCACGAACAACCTGCCATTAATTAAAAACTTATACTGTGAAGATTTTAGCCGGATACTATCATATAAAACGGAGTTCACAGACGAATTTTTTCGGATCTTTTTCAACCCTCCTGCAAATGACGTACTGATGAGGTAGCCTTTTCGTGGGTTGAGGCGGTAATCATACTTTTCTCTTAAAAATTCCAGTCCGAAAAGGTTGACGGAAACATCGGCATAATCGGGCAGCACAGTCGCGGTTTCCAATCCGCTGACACTCAGCAGGTCCGATTTGTAAATATCGGCAAAAACCTTGAGCGTATTATTGCCCGAAAAATAATACTGCAGGCCGATATTATGGTCTAAGGTCAGATAACTTGTATCCTGTTTATAAAGGATAAATTTATAATTGATGCCAAAGGGAGTCGAAAACAAATAGGGATACGCCAATGTAAGTTTCAGATCCTGGGTTCCTTTGGAAATGCTTCGCCAGTTAAGGTCAATAAGTTCTCCCCGGCCGAACGAATTGAGGAGCGACAGTTTGAGTTCTCCGTTTATCAAAAGTTTTCCCGTGGTGCGATTATCAGGCAAAACGCCTATAATGCCATAAAAACTGCTCGCTTTCTTTTTGTCGAGGTATAAAAATATTTTTGCTTTGTCTTCGGTAAAAAGGATTTCCATAGGTTTGATAACCGTTACAAATGGCAGGTCCCTGAGTTTCTCATTGATTTTGGTGATCAGCGATTCGTTATAAAGATTGCCGGGCCTTACGGAAAGATAACTGTATAAATAGCCTTTGGCAAGTTTTGATGACCCTTTTAGCACCAGGCTGTCGATGGTAATCTTATTATTACGTTGAAAATTAATGGCGGCATCAATTTTATTTTCCGTTATCTGGATGCTGTCCAGTTTGAATTCAGCAAAGGGATAGCCGTTGTCCTCACAATATTCCAGCAATTTCTCAGAAATTCGAAGCAGGTTATTGTAATTGAACAGTTTATCCGAAAAGTTTCGTTCTTTAAAATTTATTTCGCTGGTAAGGTATTTATCAAGGTTTCCCTTGCGTAAACTCAGGAACGTGTATTTTTTCCCGGTATTAAAATAGGCATTTACATTCAGCGAATCGCCTGAAACACTGTCGATACGTGCTGCGAGAAACCCTTGTGTGTAAAGGTATAAAAGCAGGTCTTTCGCCCCGGAAACAGCCTCATCCTTAGTATCGTAGAGCTTTTTAACATGTGATTTTTTAATGATTTTTCCGGAGCTGTCGCCGGCTACGATGTTCAGGTTGATTTTTTTTTGGGCATAACTCTGGTATGGAAAGAATATTCCAATAAACAAAAAAAGACAGGCACTATATCGGAAAAAACTATTCAGCATAGTTTACAGCAAAATCAAATTTACTAATTATTCTTCGATTGACCAGTTGATTTCCTTTTTACCTTCCTTGCGAAGCAGTTCATTGGTTTTGGAAAAATGCCTGCACCCGAAAAAGCCGTTATACGCTGAATATGGCGAAGGGTGTGCCGCTTTCAGTATATGGTGTTTAGTGGTATCGATCAGTGATTCTTTACCTTGGGCAAATTTCCCCCATAACAAAAACACCAGCCCCTGTTTTTCGTCCGACAATTTTTTAATGACGGCATCCGTAAAAGGATGCCAACCGAAGTTTTGATGAGAATTCGGGGTATTGGCCCTCACGGTCAGGGAAGCATTTAATAATAGTACGCCCTGGTCCGCCCATTTTTCCAGGTTTCCTGATGCCGGCACCGGGATCCCCAGATCAGAATTCAGCTCTTTAAAAATATTGTCTAATGACGGTGGCTTTCGGATGCCGTCCGAGACAGAAAAGCATAATCCGTTGGCCTGCCCCGGCCCATGATACGGATCCTGTCCGATGATCACCACTTTTACCGAATCAAACGGAGTGTGATTGAATGCAGCGAAAATCTGTTTACCCGGAGGATAGACGGTATATTGTTTTTTTTCTTCTACCAAAAGTGTTCTGAGTTTCGAAAAATATTCAGCATTGAATTCATCCAGCAACATATTTTTCCAACTCGTTTCGATATTAGGGTCAATTTGTGACATAAAATAATTTTACGGTAAAAATAACGTTATAAATCTATGTAATAATATTGTTCAACATCAAATTGTTAATAAGTTTCTATATTGCAATATCTTATTATTAAAAAAAAAATGACTAATTTTGCTTAAAATTAAACCGGTAATTCATTTCTATATGAAAAAAACTCTTTGTTTGATTCTTCTTATCCTTGCCATGGTAATTACAATTTCCTCCTGTAAGACAACGGAACATTGCGATGCATATAAATCTCATAATACCCATTCAAAATATTGATCACAATGAAGAAAACTATTTCAATCATCCTTTTATTGGCAGCAATGTCGGTCATAATTTCCTCATGCGCTACCCGCGAGCTCTGCCCTGCATACAGTAAAGCAGTAAAAAAAACCACCACTGAAAAAAGAGCATAAGCAGTTCGTTCAAACAGAAAGCCTTGCATTTTTTTGAATTTCTGTATCTTTTTTCTATCTTTGTATAAACTTTTTTCATGAATGCGCTCCGGAAAACAATAATACTTTCCCTGTTGATTTTATCCGGTGTTACGGTTTTTGCCCAATCTGAATCCAACCTGGATAATAAAATCCTTTACCGGAAAGAACGTTCCGGTTTTGTCATGGTTCATACAGGCGGTTTCGGACTTGGCTACCGTTCAGGAAAACACAAAACCTATCTGCGAAAATTCATGTGGGAAGTGGAAGGGATGAACATCAAACATCCCAAAGAATACAAAGTCTCTTCCTATTATGAAAATTCAAAAAATTTTATTTTCGGAAAACTGAACAATTTTTTTGTTGTCAGAGGCGGTGTCGGACAGCAACATATATTAAACGGAAAACCCTACTGGGGAGGTATTGAAGTCCGGCTTTTCTATTATGGCGGTTTATCATTGGGAATTACAAAGCCCATTTATTTATACATCGTAAAATTTGATGAAATAACCGGAGAGTCCTATCTGGACCTTGAACGTTTTGATCCCGATGTGCATTACATCACAGATATTTATGGAAGAGGGCCATTTTTCAAAGGATTTAATAAAATCGGTGTGTACCCCGGAATCTACGCAAAAGTAGGATTAAGTTTCGAATACGGTGCTGAAGATACTTTTGTTAAAGCACTGGAATGCGGGGTCTTCGCGGATTGTTTTTATAAAAACGTACCCATTGTTGCCTACCAGAAAAACCAGTTTTTATTCACTAATGTTTATCTGAGCCTTCATTTTGGGAAAAGAAAAAATTGACTCCATGAATCCTGAATCTGTAAAGCCCGAAAGAAAACCTGAATGGCTTAGAATTAAATTACCTGCTGTAACTGATTATTCCTACATAAAAGAGTATTTATCGGAATTTAATCTTCATACGATTTGTGAAAGTGGCAAGTGTCCGAACATAGCGGAATGCTGGGAACAAAAGACGGCCACCTTTATGATACTGGGAAACAGCTGCACCAGAAACTGCCGTTTTTGCGCGGTGAGTAAATCAAAGCCCCTCCCACCGGACCAGGAGGAACCGGAAAAACTGGCTGAAGTAATTAAAAAAATCAAGCTCAAACATTGTGTGTTAACATCAGTTACCCGCGACGACCTTTTTGATGGCGGGGCCGGGATTTGGCATGACACCATCACCGCCATCAAGCGGAAAAACCCGGGAATAACCATCGAGGCTTTAATACCCGATTTTAACGGGAATCAGCAAAGCCTTGACCGGGTTATTGAAGCAAAACCTGATATTATCTCCCACAATCTGGAAACCGTCAGAAGGCTGACCCCGAAAATCCGCATAAAGGCGAAATATCAGTTAAGCCTTGATGTGCTAAAGCATATTGCCGGATCAGGAATAACTTCGAAATCAGGCATCATGCTTGGATTGGGTGAAACCCCTGAAGAAGTCTTTGAGACTATGGATGACCTGATAGCAAATGATTGCCGGATCATCACCATCGGACAGTACCTTCAGCCTTCAAAGGAAAACCATCCGGTTGAAAAATATTATTCACCTGCCGAATTTGAACAAATAAGGTCCATTGCCCTGGGAAAAGGATTTTCGTTTGCAGAATCCGGGCCGTTAGTCCGTTCATCTTATCATGCCATCAAACATGTTTCAAACCGATAACTGATAAACCAATACCGTATTCTGATTCAATGTATAATATTTTAATATTATTTTCTAACTTTGAGATTCCCAATAAATGGCATCAAAATGAATATTTTTTGGATAAACTTCATTGCAGATAAGATTAAAAGCTGTATCTTGTGCCGTTTTTTGACAGACAAACGAAAAATTAAACTTAATTAATTAATAATAAACAAGATAGTCTAATGAAAAGTAAAAAACTACTATTTGGTATCGGAATGTTAAGCTTGGTGACAGCTTTCGTAGTTGTATCAGTACTCAGTGGTAATGCTGAACGAAAGTATAATCCAAAGAATTCAGAATTATACAAGGGAATTGACGGCGCTGTCAAATGGCTTGCCTCAGTCAGGAACAACAGGGCCACAGGAACCATCAGCATGTCTGATGTGCTTAATGCCCGTAAAGAAATTTCCCAGTTATTGAAAAACAAAACGATAGGTATTAGTTGGGAAAACATCGGCCCGAACAATGTCGGTGGCCGTACACGTGCCATTCTTGTTGACAAGGATAACAGCAATTTAATTTTTATCGGTGGAGTTGCCGGTGGTTTATTTAAATCCACCACAGGCGGCACTTCCTGGGAAGAAATACCCGGTATGACCGAAGTAAATATCTGCTGCATTGCTCAAAGTCCGATTACGGGTTACCTGTATGTTGGAACTGGTGAGTCTTTTGCCAATGTGGGTTATATTGCAGGTACGCCCGGATTTGTTGGTAGCGGATTGTATGAATCCACCGACGGCGGCGTTACCTGGCATATTTTTCACGATGCCAAACCTGCAGTCAGCAATGATGAGGCACAAGCCTGGGCTTTTGTTAACAGGATTGCAGTTGACCCGGTTAATGGCCGTATTTATGCAGCCACCAACAAAGGTTTACGTTATTGGGACGAAGCTACTAGCACCTGGATCAACCCGGTATATTTAACCAGCACCTTACAAAATACAGCCAATGCAAATTGTGTTGTTGTAGGAAGTGACCGCACCGTTGCCGTTGCCATTGGAAATAAAGTAAATATTTCTCCTGGCGGAACTGGAAACGGAGATCCTCATACATTTGAAGATCAAAGCCCTGTTATTGGGGTCGGAAGAACCGAAATAGCCATTGCACCATCAAATCCGGATATTCTTTATACATGTGCAGCCAATGCAAATGGTACGTTGAAAGGTATTTACCGTACGAGCGACAAAGGTTTATCATGGACCTTAATTGGCCCTGGTGGCGCACCTGCTTTCGATTTATTTGGGCCCAACAATCAGGGTGGTTATGACAATGTAATTGCTGTTAACCCTGCGAATGCTGACCAGATATTTGTGGGTGGTATTTTAGTCTGGGAATGGCACCTTGGATCAAGCTTCACACAAATCACTATAGGATCTGAATTATATGATTCTCATGTTGACATGCACGCCATCGTTTTTGACCCGAAAAACCCAAATATATTTTATCTGGGATCTGACGGAGGCATAGCAAAAACAACAAACCTTGGGCAAACATTTCTTACCATCAACAAAAACTATAACGTAACACAGTTTTATGCAGTAGCCTGCAATGGGACCACCGGTGTTATGGGCGGCACACAGGATAACAGCAACCCATACGTGAGCGGAACAGGCCTGGATCCCAAAAAAGGTACGGTATTATTCAGCGGAGACGGCGGATGGTCTGCTTTCTCATTACTTAACAATGAAGCATTTTTTGGCACTTGCTATAATTCACTTGTCTGGAGGTCACCTGACGCAGGAACATCATACCAATCATCAGATGCAGAATCGTTTTTAACTTCTGCCCAAACCGGTGGTATTGTCCCCGGACAGGATGGTGCAGGGCCATTTATTACTCCGATATTAATATGGGAAAGTTACAACAATCTATACAGCCCTGATTTCACCTGGTTTGTTTCTGACACAACTTATTCTGTTGGCGATCCGATTGTTGTAAAAAGTAAAAATAATTTTGTTCCATTTTATCATATCTTAACTCCCTCTGATGGCAACCTTGTTGAAGGTGACTCTTTGGAAGTTCAGGATATTGTTTCGTGTAACTTTTTTGCAGGAACTGCCACAGGTGTTTGGTACACACGCGGGGCTATTCAGTTCGGCTCTGTTCCGACCTGGTATAACATAGCAAATATTGGAAACCCGCATACCATGACCATTTCAAAAGATGGTAATTATCTGTTTGTTGGAACCGTTGATGGTAATTTATACCGTATTTCAAATATCCTTGCTATTACTGACTCAGCCAGTGCGTTTTACAACAGTGCTTATTGTGTAGTTGAACGTTCCTTAATTAAAAGTTTCGGATCGTCACAGGGTGTTACCAGCATTGCCGTTGACCCGAACAACCCGCAAAGGGTAGTTGTTACTTTAGGGAATTATGGAAATACTTCTTATGTCTATTATTCAGATAATGCACTTGATGCCGCACCGGTGTTTACATCCAAACAGGGTACAACCACTAATAAAAAATTACCTGCTATGCCGGTTTATAGCGCCATCTTTGAAATGAGCCACCCGAACATGGTTATTCTTGGTACTGAGTATGGTATTTTCGCCACACAGGATATTACACAAAGTGCTGCCGCTATCGAATGGACCGAAGAAAATGACGGTATGGCCCGCGTACCTGTATTCATGATCAGGCAACAGGTATACAATTATCCGGGCGTTACAAATTACGGCGCCATTTATATTGGTACCCATGGTAAAGGATTTTATAGAACTACAGATTACCTTGGCATCAATGATAATTACAACCCGACTACTAACGTAACAGGCAATATCGGTATATACCCAAACCCAGCTGTTGATAATGTGAATATAACCTATTCGCTGGTTGTTAAATCCGCCGTTACGATCAAAATATTTGATATCAATGGCAGGCTGGTAAAATTAATCAACCAGACAAACAAACCAAGTGGTAATCACATTGAAAATATCGATTGCAGTAATTTCAAAAAAGGAACTTATATTGTCCAGCTCCTCACAGGTAACGACAGCAGAACTGCTAAATTCATAGTTACAAAATAATACATAAGAGCCCTTGTATCGATTGATACGAGGGCTCTTTTATCACAAAAACCCATATCATTAATTTTAAAATAAACCAAAATGAAAAAAGTATTTTCTACCTTTATTCTGATTTCATGCGTATTATGCGTTTTTTCAACAGCAGCCTTCTATCTGTCAAACCTGCCGGAAAGTTCTGGTAAATTGTTGTTAAACGATACGCCCGACGCTGTAAACGATTATTACACCATCAACGAAGATGTTGTTTTAAATGATTTTGTTAACCTGAACGACACACTGAGCACCGACAGTACAAATACCTGGAGCGTTGTTACCGCACCGGCACATGGAGTTATTGTATTAGACACGAATGGACATTTTCAGTACACACCCAACCTGAACTATTCCGGTGCCGATACCATTGCATACCAAATGTGCGATATTGACGGCGACTGCGATACGGCATTTATTTATATTGTTATTAATGCTGTAAACGACATGCCGGTTACTGTTAATGATACCACAACTACGGTGGAAGATAATGCAGTGAACATTGATGTTGCAACCAATGATTCTGACATTGATGGCAACGTTGTTGCAACAAGTGTGACCGTTCCTGTACAACCCGCTCATGGTACTGCAACCGTTGATAATCTCACTGGTATAATCACCTATACTCCTAACCTGAATTTCTGGGGAACTGAAACTTTTGCTTACAGCATTTGCGATGACGGCACCCCGCTGCCATCTGCCTGCAATACGGGATATGTTGTTGTTAATGTAACACCTGTAAATGATGCCGGATTACCTGTTACAAATAATGATTATGCTTACACTCCATCTTATTCTCCTGTAACAATTAATGTATTGTATAATGATAATTTTGGTGATGTCCCCTGCACATGCGCCATTTCAGCCACCAACGGAGCTCATGGGACCACCAGCATAAATACAAATGGAACCCCTACCAACCCGGTTGATGACAAGGTAGTCTATACACCCAACACTTCTTACCACGGGCCGGACAGTTTTACTTATACCATTACTGACATTGATGGAGAAACTTCTACTGCTACCGTTTATATGGATGTAACCTCAATGTTTGCACCAACCCTGACAGCTCCGGTAAACAACGCTACTTCACAGATGCCCAATGCTTTTTTGGTTTGGACCGCTGTACCAAGCGCATTTAGTTACAAAGCACAGGTAAGCACTGATAGCCTTTTCACTACTACAAAAGATTATTATACGACCCTAACCGCTACGAATGCAGACCACCTGAATTTTAATACTACCTATTACTGGAGGGTGAAAGCTTATGGCGTTAGCGAAAGCGATTCATGCGGATGGTCAGAAATAAAAAAATTCAAAGTAATAAAAACGGTTACCATTACAGCGCCTGTAAACAATGCACAAAACCGCGCTGTCAGCATGTTATTCAAATGGAACGCCATCACCGGCATCTCAAATTATGAATACCAGATTGACTCATCACTTTCATTTACCAGCCCGCTTTTCGTCAGATCTAGTGTGGCGAGCAACAAGACGGAAGTATATTCGAAAAATATTGCTTTCAACACAAATTACCATTTAAGAATGAGAGCCATGCATGCAACGGATACTTCTGACTGGTCGGCCGTTCTGAATTTCAGGACTATTGATACAGTAAACTTGCGCAATCCCGGGAACGACTCTGTTAACTTCTCCCCGATTGTGCAATTTGAATGGGATTGGTTAGGTTCTAAACATTATGAATACCTGTTAGCAACCGATTCACTCTTTACCACAGCTGTTTCGAAAATAATTGATACAAACCACGTTATTGTCATTGCCACTGCACCATATGATACTTTGGTTAGAGAATTTTCTGACACCTTACGTTTCGGGCAGAAATATTTCTGGAAAGTCAGAGGAGTTAACTCTTTTGGTACTTCACAATGGTCTGCAGAATGGAATTTCACCACCGTTGACAAAGTAACGCTGGTAGCCCCTGCAGATGGTGGTGTCAATGTTTCTACACTTCCCGTTTTCGTATGGAAAAAAATTGATAATATCGGATTTTACAACATGGAACTCGATACATCATCCAGCTTTACCAATCCGGTGTATAAAACATTCAGCAGTAGTTTGGCTTCTGACACCATTTACACCGAATTGAAACCTTATACCACTTATTACTGGCGTATGCGTGCTGCCACATCAGTTGATTCTACTGATTGGTCAGCTCCTTACCATTTTACTACGGCTTCACCATACGGGATCACAGATAATCTCGCTAATGGTAATATCAACATTTATCCTAATCCTTCCATCACAGGCAAAGTTAACATTCAGATCCCCGCAATCAATAGTCAGAAAATAAACCTTACTGTTGTTAACATGGTCGGCCAGGAAATTTATAGCGAAGCACTCCAGCTGAAATCAGGAAATAATCTGTTCACCATAAATCTGCAGAACAATGAAAACGGAATTTATTTTATCCGTTTACAAAGTGATGATTATACACTCTCACGAAAAATAATTCTCAACAGATAACAATTTTTTTATTATATTTGAAAAGCAGTTACCATAAAGTAGCTGCTTTTTTTTTATGAATTTACTCATCAGAATCGTTGCTTTAAGCCTGATCATAACCGTTTCGGACATTTATTTCTACAGGATTTTAAAAAACCTTTTCATCAGAAACGAAAAGCGTAAAAAGATTTTAAAAATCATCGTAATTTCCTTATCGCTGATTTTTATTTTATTCGAAGCAGGATGTTATGTTGTTGTGGGGTATCCGATGGATGATTCAATCAAGTACAGGGAACTGTTTGCTCCGTTGAGTGCATTTATTCTGGTTTATTTGCCAAAAGCATTTGCAACCGTTTTTCTTATTTTTTATGACCTGATCCGCTTTTTAATTTCAAAACTACATGTAAACAAGAAGCCCCGGACAGAAAAAAAGCGGCATCGCTGGGCTTATTCAACGGCTCTGGCAATTCTTTTAATAACATTGGCCTATTGTATCTATGGCTTTACCTATCAAAAAACGCAGGTAAAAATCCAGGAGGTTGATCTTCAGTTTAAAAAACTACCCTCATCATTCGAAGGTTTTAAAATTGTTCAAATTTCAGATCTGCACCTTGGTACATTCAAAGACACCAGGGCTTATGAAAACTATATTGGAATTATCCGGCAGCTTTCTCCAGATATGCTGATCATGACAGGCGATATGATCAACGTCAGCGATAAAGAACTGGAACCATATAACGCACTATTCAGCAGTATCCATCCTCCTTATGGAAAATATTCTATTTTGGGAAATCATGATATCGGTGATTATTTTACCTTAAAAAAACCTGCAAACGTTGATCTGATCACAAAAAATTTAATACAGAGAGAACGCAACATGGGATTTACAGTTCTGGTAGATTCATCCTGTTATATTAAAAAAGGTAACGACTCAATAGCGCTGATAGGCGTTAACAACTGGGGGACTTTTCCTTTTAAGAAAAGAGGAAATCTTGAAAAAGCAGTGAAAAATACTCAGCCTTCCTATTTTAAAATACTGTTATCACACGACCCTAACCACTGGCTTTATGAAGTTTCCGGCAAAACAACCATTGACCTGACCTTTTCGGGCCATACCCATGCCATGCAGATTGGGTTTGAGGGTAAAAAAATTAAATTCAGCCCAAGTATGTTTGTATACAAATATTGGATGGGCCTGTACACTGATGCCGAGCAAAAATTATATGTAAACCCGGGGCTGGGTTACAGCGGATTCTCAGGACGCGTAGGCATAAGGCCTGAAATCACCGTGATAACCTTACATCAATTGAAATAGCGAAATTCCGAACCGCTATGAATCAAATTTTCTTTAAATTTACAGGGTAAAACTTTTTAACATGACGGTTACTATTATATTATCTGTTCTCATTTCATTTATTGCAGGCTTTATCATTGCCTGGTTCATATTCAACAATAAAATAACGAAAGCAAAAAACGATTTAACGCTGAACCAGACCTTGTTAATAAAAAAGGATGCTGAAATTACAAACCTCACCAACAGGTTGGAAGATAATATTACGAACCTCACCAATACACTTATCTCCGCCAAACAGCAGCTTGCAGATGAACGGGAAATCAAGCTGGACCTGACTTCGAAACTTTCAAGGTCAGAAGAACAAAACAAGGCGCTCAGCGAAAAGCTGGATACACAAAAAGCCGAAATTGAAGAAATTCAAAAAAAGTTTACCACCGAATTTGAGAACCTTGCCAACAGGATCCTCAAACAAAACACCCTTGATTTTACTGCCACAAATCAGAAAAACATCTCGGATATACTGAACCCGCTGAAAGAAAAACTTTCGACTTTTGAAAAACAAGTCGATGAGACCTACAAAAACAGCCTCCGTGACCAGACTGACCTGAAAGCGGAGTTAAAAAAACTGCAGGACTTAAACATCAATATTTCTGAAGAAGCCCGCAACCTTACCAAAGCGCTCAAAGGCGACACCAAAAAACAAGGCAACTGGGGAGAAATCGTCCTGGAACGCATCCTTGAACGCTCGGGGCTTGTAAAAGGCGAAGAATATGAAACGCAGTTTACAGCCCGCAATGATCACGGAGAACTGATAAGGCCCGATGTCATAGTGAAATTGCCGGATAACAAGCATATTATCATTGACTCAAAAGTTTCACTGATTGCGTATGAACAATTCGTAAATGCTGATACTTCAGAAGAAAAAGACCGTTATGCAAAATCGCATATCGAATCCATAAAAACTCATATCAAAGGGCTCAGCGAAAAAAGCTATGCTCATACCAGCTCGCTGAATTCACCTGATTTTGTCCTTATGTTTTTGCCGATCGAATCTTCGTTCAGCATGGCCATCCAGCAGGATTTAGAACTTTTTAATTTTGCCTGGGACCGAAAAGTGGTGATGGTCAGCCCTTCTACCCTGCTGGCCACCCTGAGGACCATTGAGTCGATTTGGAAACATGAAAAACAGACGCAAAATGCCATTGAAATTGCCAGTGAAGGTGGAAAACTTTACGACAAATTTGCAGGACTTGTGGAAGATCTTAAAAGACTGGGCAGCCAGATCGATACGGTTCAGAAAACATTCCAGGAAGCCAACAAAAAATTACATACGGGCAGCGGGAACCTGATAGGGAAAGTCGAGAAATTGAGGCTCCTGGGAGCAAAAAGTTCAAAAAACCTACCCCTTACATTCAGTAATGATGACGAACAACCAGAAAACAGTGAATTGATATGAAAAAAATATTTGGTTTAAGCGCCGTTTTTTTGATCGCAGGATTTTTTATCGGATGCTACAGCCCTTCGAGAATGAGCACCACCAATATTACTTCAAATTACCAGGACCAGTCCCGAAGCTTGAATATCAATATCAGCACATACAACCTAAGCCAGGACAGCACCAGGATATATTATCAGTTCAATGCCGGAGGGCTTTTTTTTCAGAAGGATTTGAAAAAAAATTATTTTTTCGCCAAATACCTTATCAAATACGAAGTGTACAACACGGCCGACATGAAAAAAACTGTCGATTCAGCCTCTTTTATCGTTATCGATTCGGTTAATTATAACTCAAATTCAGACATAACCGACAGCATGAATATCATGCTCAAAGAACCCGACAATTATATTCTGGCATTTACCATCGTTGACCTCAACAAGAAATTCATTACCACCAACTACCTTAATATTTATAAGAATAACATTCTAAACAGGAACAACTATGTTTTCCGTGATCTGAAAAACAAGCCCATCATCCAGACGAACATGAAGAAAAACAAGGCTTTTCGTGTCACCATGCGCGAAAAGAATGTTTATAAACTTTTTGTAAAATATTACAGCCGGAGTTTTCCTATTGCCGCTCCCCCCTACACTGTTGTCAGTACAAAACCTGTAGTTTTTAAGCCCGACAGCATTTTTACCATTGATATCATTGACGGAAGGTCCGGCCTGCTCAAATTATCTGAAACGGGAATCTACCATTTTCAATCCGACACCTCGAAAAAAGAGGGATTTACCTTATTCTGCTTTTCGGATGAGTATCCTCAAATTACCACACCGGCTGAAATGCTGGGCCCGTTGCAGTATATTACCACAAAAACCGAGTTTAACGACCTTCTCATGATGAAAAATATCAAACCTGCCGTTGATAATTTCTGGCTTGAAAAAGCCGGGAATCCTGAAAGGGCAAAAGAAATGATAAAATATTTTTACAACCGTGTCCAGGATGCCAACCGTTTTTTTTCATCCTATACCGAAGGTTGGAAAACCGACCGTGGCATGATTTACATTATCTTCGGGCCGCCAAACAGCGTGTACCGTTCGCCGTATAATGAAACCTGGTATTATGGTGAAGACCGTAACATTTTATCCATGACCCTTGATTTTAATAAAACGCTGAATCCCTTTACAGAAAATGATTACACGCTCAACCGCAGCGCTGAATATAAAGATGTATGGTACAGTGCCGTAGAATCGTGGAGAAAGTAAGATAAATAAAAACAACGGCTACTGATAAGAAAAACAAAGAGGCGACGTTACCATAAATCAAGATGAGAAACAAACACAGGACAGAACAGGTAATCATTCAGCATGTTGAGATTATCGATGCGGGAGCTGAAGGCAAAGCCATTGGCAGAAAAGACAACATGGTGATTTTTATTGGCAATGCCGTACCGGGCGATGTTGCCGATATTCTAATTACAAGAAAAAAGAAAACATTTCTTGAAGGTAAGGCCGTTGCATTTCACAAATTATCCGAAAAAAGAGCAACACCCTTTTGTGCACATTTCGGCATGTGTGGCGGTTGCAAGTGGCAGGACATGATGTACGAACACCAGTTGTTTTACAAACAAAAACAGGTGGCCGATAACTTCCTGCGCATGGCCCACCTAGACATCCCTGAAATCAGCCCTATTGTTGCTTCTCCGTTACAAACCCGCTACCGCAACAAGCTCGAATACACTTTTTCTGACTACCGCTGGCTCACGGATGAAGATATGAAATCGGAAACCCGTGACAGTATTAACATGAACGCACTGGGATTTCATATCCCGCAACATTTCGACAGGGTGCTTGACATTGAAACCTGTTACCTGCAGGACGACCTGACGAACCTGATCCGCAACAGCCTCAAAGAATTTTGCATCACTAAAGGCCTGACATTTTACAACCCGCGCCGCCACGAAGGTTTCATGCGCAACCTGCTCATACGTAATACAACGCTCGATGAATCCATGGCCATCGTTGTTTTTGGTGAAGAACACGAAGAAAACCAAAAAAAAGTGCTCAATCATGTCCTTGCTTTTTACCCTGCACTGACCTCGCTGATGTACGTGGTAAACACCAAGCACAACGACATTATCAACGACCTTGAAATACTTTCGTATTATGGCCCTCCTTTTATTAACGAACAATTGGGTGATTTAAAATTCCGCATCGGGCCGGTATCTTTTTTCCAGACCAACAGCCGACAGGCTTTGAATATGTATAATATCATTGAAAAATTTGCCGGGGACACCGAAGGCAAGATCATTTACGATTTATATACCGGTACCGGAACCATCGCAAATTTTATTTCGAAGCAGGCGGCCAAAGTCGTCGGTATCGAATACATTCCTTCGGCCATTGAAGACGCAAAGATCAATTCGGTGCTGAATAACATTACGAATACCGTTTTTATTGCCGGTGATATTGCCAAAACACTGAATGATGATTTTATAGCACAACACGGCAAGCCCGCGATCGTTATCACTGATCCTCCTCGCAGCGGCATGCATCCGGCCGTTGTTGAACAGCTATTGAAAATAAAACCCGAACGTATCGTTTATGTGAGCTGCAACCCTGCCACCCAGGCACGCGACCTTTCGTTAATGATGGAGCAGTATTCCATAAAGTCCGTACAACCCGTTGATATGTTTCCGCATACCCATCATGTGGAAAACTTGGTGTTGCTGGAATCTAATTAGTTCAGCGAATTTAGCTGAGTCAAAAAATCAGCTTCTGTAGTTTCAGATAATGGAAAATTCACCGTCATACTGTCCACGATGGTGATTGGTGTGAAGGAGGCATACATTTTTTGATCTTTGATCCCTAAGGCAATAATCGTACATCCAAGGCCCACAGGGGCATAATTGTATATTAATTTTGAACTGTGTGGAGAAAATTTAATTACGGTATTTATATCACTGAAATATAAATAAGCTACAACAGAATATGCCGAGAACTCTGAGGGAGGCAAGGCAATAAGTGTTGTCTGAGGATATGCTGCAAACACATCCGGATTATCAGTGTTGTACCAACTGCCCGAACTAAAGACACTGTTCAAAATATAAATGTAATTGGTATTAGTAAATGTTAATGAATCAGAGGTTCCGCCCCAGGAAACAGGAGCCCAACCGGAAATATTGCCATCAGTCATTAACCAATATGGTCGCATGGCAGTGTCGATAGGCAACCCATTCAATGGTTGTGACACCATAATAGATTTTCCCGGACGCAATTCCAGTATTTCCGATTCTTGCCCCGCTTTAAAATAAAACATTCCGGCTGATTTCAGCGGTGCATAATCCCAAAACACATGTGTGGAAAGCAAATTCAGCACCATCTCACTTTTCTTATAAACATCCTTAAATTTTATCTGTACATTTCCAACAACCGAATCACCGTTTTGGTTTATAAAAGCATCAGCGGGTATGGTAATTACAGTTCCTTTTGGTGTGGTAATGCTGCCTCCGGTAGCACCGTCGATGTAGTAAACCTGCATTGGAGAAGCGTTAGCAATAAAGAAATCTTCTGTTGACGCATAGCATGTTTCCGGTTCGCCGGTTGGATTTTCTTTGCATGAAGATACGGCCACCAGGAACAGTGAACAAATGATGATCATTGATTTTTTCATGATTAAAAATATTAATTTATGAATGTTATTAATTTGCGAAAGATTATACTGCTTTTTAAAACGTGCATAACATTCAAACAATTTGTTTTTATTTCATAAAATAAAAATCAATTTTATTTATTGGCAGCAAGCCAAACTTAATGAAGTATAGATTAAAGTCTTACAAACCCATCAGTTCCGAACCGTAAAGTTCCTGAGCCATATCCAGCATAGTTTCAAAATTTGAAACAGGAATTCTTTCACTTTTCAGGTACAAATTGCGTGAAAAGTCCTTCAATTCCAGTGATGCTTTATGCCTTAAATATTTAGGGTTCAGGTTTCCATCGCCCAGGCGGATGCGATCAAGCGCATCGGCATCCTTAAGCAGGGAAGTCACGAGGTAATGAGGATGATTTTTCCGTAGCTCTACATATTGAGAATGATTAGAAACCGCTGTTTTTATGGTATTGATATCTTCGGTTTCCAGATTATATTTATGAAATAAAGGGATAAACTCAGGGACTTTATCTCTGGCAGCCCTTGGCCCGTGCATCAGGCAAAAGCCGTCGTGCCTGCGCGCCATGTCGTGGACAAAAGCTGCACAAAAAGCGAGCCTGCCGGCATGAAGTAATTTCAACCTGTTGCTCAACACCAGCACATGGCACATGACACGATACGTGTGCGATGCTCCGTGCAGTTCGCTTTCATGTACAAAATAACCGGGTTTAATATCAAAATCTGAGGGCGTAAAAAACATACATATAAAATTACAAAATTATTTGAAATATCCTTCAATTTTTTGCGTTAGATAAGGCGAATTTTTATTGTTTCACCACAGGTTTCATTTATTCTTATTACTTTTGAATTCTTAATCATTAAATATTCATTCATTAATTTTTAACCTCATGAAAAGAATAATCGTATTGGTTTGCTTATTGTCATTTTGTTTTTATGCAAATGCACAAAAAATAAAAATTAAAACCTCAAAAGATTCAACGGCTTACACACTTGGATGCAATATCGGAACTAACCTGAAGAAAAATCTTGACGCTGACTCACTGGCCCTTGACCTGGATATACTCACACAGGGAATCAGGGATGCGCTCAACGGAGCCGACAAACAATTGTTTTCGGAAGAAACCAAAAAGAAAATAATGGACAAGTTCGGGAAAGAAATGCAGGAAAAACAGGTAAAGAAGAACGCACAAACAGCTTCTGCCGCTAAAGCTGCCGGTATGAAATTCCTGGAAGAGAACAAGAAAAAGCCTGGCGTTATGACGACACCGTCAGGTTTGCAATACCGCGTGATCCAGGAAGGGACAGGTGCAGCGCCTACCCCTAGCAGCAGCGTTACCGTAAATTATGAAGGTAAATTTATCGATGGTAATATTTTCGATTCTTCATACGAACGCAACCAACCCGCAGATTTCCCGCTGAATGGCGTCATCAAAGGTTTTTCGGAAGGGCTGCTCCTGATGAAAGAAGGCAGTATTTATGAATTGTTTATTCCTTCGGACCTTGCTTACGGCGATGCCGGCAACCAGGGAATACCCGGCGGTTCCACACTGATCTTTAAACTTGAGCTGATCAAAGTAAAATAAGTTTGGGATTTCAAACCTCTCAAAGCTACTGTCGTATCTCGCTGATAATATCCTGACATGCGAAAATTATTTTTGAGTTTAGCTTTTTGCCCATTATTTTTCACCTTTACCATTCAAGCTCAGACATTCGGTTGTACCGACCCCTTAGCGTCTAATTTCAACTCCGCAGCTACTGTGAACGATGGTAGCTGCGTTTATGATGTAACTTCTGTTTTGCCTGTTACCTCAACCATTCTTGCTCCGGTTTTGTCTGAAACTTCCGGGCTTATCTTCTGGAATGATCTGGTATGGACGCATAACGACAATACGGACCTGAACCTGTATGCGCTGGATACTACCAACGGCAGCATTGTCGATACCTTTACTCTGAACGGCCTCGCCAATATCGACTGGGAAGAAATTTCGCAGGATGAAACTTATATTTACATCGGTGATTTCGGTAATAACGCCAATGGCAACCGGACGAACCTTAAAATCCTGCGTATTGAGAAAAACGCGCTCTTACTAAATGCTCCTGTTGCGGATACCATTAATTTTTCATATTCAAACCAAACAGACTTTTCCCCTGCCGGCAGCAACAATACTGATTTTGACTGCGAAGCATTTATCGTTTCTTCCGACAGCATTTTTCTGTTTACCAAACAATGGATCAGCAAGCAAACCAGCGTTTATTCGCTGCCAAAAACACCCGGGACCTATACGGCCCGATTGAAAACAACCTATAATGTTGACGGGCTGATCACCGGAGCGACTTACCTTCCGTCAAAAAAATTAATCGCGTTGTGCGGCTACAGTAATATGTTACAACCTTTTGCTTACCTGCTGTATGATTTTTCAGGGTATGATTTCTTCGGCGGTAACAAAAGAAAAATGTCACTGGAGCTTCCCTACCATCAGATTGAAGGCATTGCCACTCATAATGGCTTGTATTATTATTTTACTAATGAATATTTTTCGCGATTTAAAATTATTGGTAGCGAACAAAAACTTCATCTGTTTGACCTTAGCCCATACCTTAGCAACTACCTGAACAACCAATCTGCGAATACGACAGAAGTTACCGCTGATAACAGCATCATGATTTATCCCAATCCTGCAAAGGATATACTCTCTGTTACTTTGAACAAGGCTGTTTCCGAAAAGAATTATTCTATTGCTGACATCTCCGGAAAAATAATTTTGTCCGGATTCCTGCAAAATGATAGCAGTAATATCAACATCAGAAAACTGAAAAAGGGAACTTATTTTTTGAAAATAGGACCCGATCATGTTATCACCTGGGTCAAGAATTGAGAAGCTATTGTTTTCGATGCATGGTTGATTGGCATGTTATAATGCTACAACTGAATTTAAACATGCCCTGACAAAACAACATCCCGCTCCTACGGAGCGGAACTTTTCCAAGGTTTATTTTTTACCAACATTACATTCCTACGGAATGTGAAAGAAATATTTGTAGCTCCGTAGGAGCTAAATGTTGGTAAATACGCAAATAGTCGTGATATACCGCTCCGTAGGAGCGGGACGTTCCAGGAATTTTATTTTTTACAAACAATACAATTCACGAAATGTAAAAAAGGTGTTTAGCTCCGTCGGAGCTTAATGTTGGTAAAAACACATATAACAAAGCATACCGCTCCGTAGGAGCGGGACGTCACATGAATTCTGCTTTATCACAAGCAACACGTTCCTATGGATTGAAAAAGTATCCATTTTCGTTTTTAAAAGTATAAGTTTAGTATTTTCGTAATAAAAAACCTAATAATGGCAAACTCTTATTCACAAATCACTATCCAACTAATTTTCGCCGTTAAAAACAGGAATGCACTTATTGTCCCAGCTTTTCGCGAACCACTTCATAAATATATTACGGGAATTATTACAAACCAAAAACAAAAATTACTTGTAATAAACTCCGTTTCGGATCATATTCACATTTTAATTGGACAATCACTTTCATGCAACTTGTCTGATTTAGTCCGTGAAATTAAGTCAGAATCATCACGTTTTATAAATGAAAACAAATTATCAAAATTCAAGTTTAACTGGCAGGAAGGGTTTGCTGCATTTTCTTACAGCCGTTCTCAAAGAGATATGGTAATAAAATACATTTTAAATCAGGAAAATCATCATAGAAAAACTACCTTCAGAGAAGAATACATAGACTTCCTCAAAAAATATGAAGTTGAATATGACGAAAGATATCTCTTCGATTTTTTCGAATAACAATTAAAATTGTGAAAACACCTAAATAATAATGTGATAAAAAACTAACTCGAGGTCTTTAAAATCGGATTATTTAAGTGGATAAAGGAATAAATTAGCAATTGAAAATGTTTCATCGAACATCTAAAGAGTATTTATTAGTTAGCAATGATTAGCTCTAAAGCTCTTCATAGTTAAAACAAGCACAACGCGTTTTCGTCCCGCTCCTACGAAGCGGAACTCATACAAGATTTTGTTTTTACCAACATTACATTCCTACGGAATGTGAAAGGAATGCTATTAGCTTCGCATGAGTTCAGGGGCGGCAAATACGCCAAAAGCGACATTCAGCACTATTGAGGCGGAACTTTTCCAAAATTTTGTTTTATACCAACATTATTTTCCGACACAATATAAGAGAAATGCTTTTAGCTCCGTAGGAGCTTAATGTTGGTAAAAACACATATAACAAAGCATGCCGCTCCATAGGAGCGGGACGATACATGAATTTTAATTTTTACAAACAATACAATTCACGAAATGTAAAAAAAAGTGCTTAGCTCCGTAAGAGCTTAATGTTGGTAAAAACTCATAAAACAAAAACATGCCGCTCCGTAGGAGCGGGACGTCACATGAATTCTGCTTTATCACAAACAACACGTTCCTATGGATTGAAAAAGTATCCATTTTCACTTTTAATTGTTTAAGTTTAGTATTTTCGCTGTTAAAATCACACTAATGAAAACAAAACTCCGCTTACTGGTATTTATCGCCCTGCTTATCCCGGCATTTTCCTATGCACAAACCCGCCAACCTGTCACGTTGGAAGACCTTTGGATCAATTATGCATTTTACCCCGAACGTGCCGATGAAATCATTTCAATGAAAGACGGCGAACATTACCTGATACCGACAAATGCATACACCATTGAAAAATTTTCGTATGAAAGTTCCAAATCTGAATCCAAGCTGGTTACAAAGGAAATGCTCATGCCTGAAGGCAAACAGATTGCCCTTAAAATCGAATCGTTCGAACTCAACTCTTCAGAAACGGCATTGTTGTTTAAGACTGATGCAGAAGCGATCTACCGCCATTCAGAGATAGCGTCATATTACATTCTGGATCTGACAACAAAAAAGCTCACTTCCGTATCGGATAAAAGCAAACAACGCCTCGCGGATTTTTCTCCTGACGGCAGCAAAGTCGCCTACATCATCGACAACAACCTTTATTATAAAGACCTTGCTACCGGAGCCGAAACACAGATCACCACCGACGGCCTCATCAACAATATTATCAACGGAACCACAGACTGGGTTTATGAAGAAGAATTCAGTTTTACCAAAGCTTTTTTCTGGTCGCCCGACAGCAAAAAAATTGCTTTTATCCGTTTCGACGAAAGTAAAGTGAAAGAATACCAGATGACCAACTACGGGGAACTTTATCCCGAGCAATACAAATATAAATATCCTGTTGCCGGCGAAGGCAATTCACTGGTTTCGGTGCTTGTGTATGATTTAAGCAATCCTTCCAAAGCAGTAACCCGAACCATGGAAATCGGCCCGGAAACCGATCAGTATATTCCCAGGATCTGCTGGACCAAAGACCCGAATACCCTTGCCATTTTCCGCATGAACCGCTTGCAGAACAAACTTGAAATTCTGCTGAATAATGTTTCGAACGGCAGCAGTAAAGTGTTCTACTCACAGGAAAACAAATATTATATTGAGATCACCGATGATTATCAGTTTTGCGATGATGGCCAGCATTTCATCATCATGAGCGAGCTCGACGGGTACAACCATATTTACATGTACGACCTGAATGGAAAACTTGTAAAGCAGATCACACAAGGTAACTGGGATGTCATAAGCATTAAAGGCATTGATGAAAAAAACAAGACCATCTATTATCTTTCGGCAGAAAGCAGCCCGGTAAACCGCGACTTATACAGCATCAAATTCGACGGCAGCGACAAAAAACGCCTATTCAAAAAAGACGGAACCTATGATGCACAATTCAGTAAAAACTTCAACTATTTTATTGGCACATTCAGTGATGGGAATACTCCGGAATATACGGCCATTTATTCAAAAAACGGAAAAGAGCAGCAAATGCTTGTGGACAATAAAAAACTGACAGACAAAACCAAAGAATGCGGTTTTACCAATAAGGTGTTTTTTACTTTTACCACAACTGGTACTATAACGCTGTATGGTTACATGATAAAGCCGCCTGATTTTGACGCCGGAAAAAAATACCCGGTGCTGATGAATGTTTATGGCGGCCCCAACAATCAATACGCACTGAACGAATGGGATGTTTTTGACATGGTTTGGTACCAGTACCTGGCCCAAAAAGGTTATATCATTGTTTGTGTTGACGGGCGCGGCACCGGCTCACGCGGAGAACAGTTCCGCAAATGCACCTACATGGAATTGGGCAAACTCGAAACCGAAGACCAGATAGAAACCGCGAAATACCTCGCCACCCTTCCTTATGTAGATTCAAAACGCATCGGTATCTGGGGATGGAGCTACGGAGGCTTTATTACGGCACTTTGTATGACCAAAGGCGCTGATTATTTCAAAGCCGGCATTTCGGTGGCGCCTGTAAGTAACTGGCGCAACTATGATAACATTTATACCGAACGTTATATGCGCAAACCTCAGGACAATGCTTCGGGATATGATGATAACTCTCCAATAAATTATGTGAAAAAATTAAAAGGCAAGTACCTCTTAATACATGGCCTTTCGGACGACAATGTTCATGTGCAGAACAGCATGGAACTGATTGATGCGCTGGTAAATGCCAACAAACAGTTTGAGATGCAGCTTTACCCCAATAAAAACCATGGAATTTACGGCGGTTATACCCGCTACCATTTATACAAACGGATGTCGGATTTTATTCTGCAGAATTTGTAAAAATGGAATAATCAGTCCTTGGCTAGTCCGCCTTCGCTTCGCCCGGCCATAGAAGCTTTTTGTTTTTCAGTGACGGAGATTCAATAAATCCACCAAGGCCAAGCGTTGGCCATTTTTCATCAACAGCTTTGATGGTAGCGTCATCAGAAACTATGATGTTGGGCCATGGACGGCCAAACCCATCAAATTGCATGGTTTTGCGGGTGCCGTCAACAATCATAACTCCGTCATGGACTGAAACATCCCTGGATGCATCGATGTTGTTCAACACCATCCACGTTATGGATTTCAGATCAAAGACATCTGCGGCAGCATCAACAAATACAAGGCATTTGACCCCAGCTATCCATCTTTTTTCCAAAAGAATCTTCACCGATTCTATTATCTGGCCTTTCCTGTTTTTTTCAAGCGCAATGACAGCCAACGAGATTTTTTCATCCGTTAACCGGCTGTTTATTTGTTTTATTTCAGGCAGTTCCTGCAGTATTATTTCAGTATCAATGATAGCAGGGATTTCTTCTGCCGGGGTAATACCTGTGGCATCCATGCCGATCTTACCGCCGTAAGCATATTTTTCCGCCGCATGATCGAGGATATCTGCAGGGCCTTTCGAAAATAAGAGGTTTTCATTCAGATTCAGCCTCGCGGAAACTTTTCCGGCAATTTCTTTATAATTAAAAATATCCGTGTTTTCATCCACCGCTATGATCACCTTTGAAAACATCATCTGCCCTGCTCCCCATAAGCCGTTTATGATTTTTTCGGCTTGCCCTTCGTATTGTTTATTGATTTTTATGATCAGCAGGTTATGGAACACCCCTTCCACCGGCATGTGCATGTCGATGATCTCCGGTTGCATCGCCAGGCGCAACGGGCTTAAAAAAATGCGTTCCGTGGCTTTGCCAATATAAGCGTCTTCCTGCGGCGGAATGCCGACAATGGTAGCCGGATAAACTGCATTTTTACGATGGGTGATGCACGTAATATGAAAACGGGGGAAATATTCGGGCAATGAATAATAGCCTGTATGATCTCCAAATGGCCCTTCGCAGATCAGTTCCTCCGACGGATCCACATAGCCTTCAATGACAAAATCAACATCTTCGGGCACGGCAAGGTCGTTGGTAAGGCATTTTACCATGTTCACTTTTTTCCCGCGTAAAAAACCGGCAAAAACATATTCGTCAAAATTGTCGGGCAAGGGAGCCGTGGCTGCATAGGTATAAACCGGGTCGCCGCCCAGTGTCACGGAAACCGGCATGCGCCTGCCCAGTTTTTTATATTCGTTGTAATGTCGTGCTGAATTTTTGTGCAGGTGCCAGTGTATGCCGGTCATAGCCGGTTCAAACACCTGCATGCGGTACATGCCGACGTTCCTCATTCCCGAATTGGGGTCAACAGTGTGAACCACAGGCAATGTCACAAAAGGGCCGCCATCATAAGGCCAGCAAGTCAGTACAGGAAGCCTCGTTATATCGGGAGTGCTCATCACAATTTCCTGGCAGGCTCCTTTTTTGTTGTGTATTTTGGGCATCCAGGACGACACATCTTTCAACAGGTAAAGCATTTTGACTTTATCAGAAAATTTTTTATCGGCGGATGCAACACTTTTGAACAAGTGGTCAATTTTTGCAGCGATATCATCCAGGTTTTTAACGCCCAAAGCCAGGCACATCCTTTTTTCAGAACCAAAAGCATTGATAAGTAATGGAAAATCAGTTCCATTATTTTCAAATAACAGCGCCTTCCCTTCCGTTTTCGCTATCCTGTCGGTTATTTCAGCAATTTCAAGCCCGGGCGAAACAAATTCCTTTACTTTTGCCAGTTCGCCGGCAATTTCAAGGGTATGAATAAAATCGGTTAGGTCCTTATACGCCATACATTACATAAAAACTCTTAACACAAATGTAAGCATTAATACTTTTTGTCAAATCATTCTTTTCATTTAAAACACAAAAGGCCTCAAATGGCTACCGAAATTATTTTTTTTGCCTGCTTTTCAAAATTTTTAATATTTTTATATTCTGAAACGATCAATTATTAATTTTTAAACAAAAACCTATGAAAAAAATCTATTTACTTTTTGCATTGGTGGTTATGGGTGTATTTTCTTTAAATGCCCAGGTAATCTACACCACTGATTTTGACACGCTGACTGCAGGTACAAAACTAGCTGCACAGACCGGTGATCCCTGGACCACCTGGTCGCTGGCACCGGGTGGCGCTGAAGATCCCGTCGTATCAACCACACAGGCACACAGCGGCGCTAATTCCGTTAATGTCCTCAATGGAAATGATTGTGTGTTGCAATTTTTTGATAAAACCACCGGCCGTTATAAAATTGAATGGTATATGTTTGTTGAAACAGGCAAACTTGGCTATTTCAACCTGCTGAGTGATTTCAATGCCGGCAGCAGCAAATGGGCTTTTCAGGCGTTTATTTACAACGATTCAATTTTCATAGATGCTAATGGAGCTGGGGCTGCTCTAACAACATTCCCAATCAATTCCTGGGTTAAATGCCATATCATCGTTGACCTTGATGATGATTTTGCCACCTTCTACAGAAATGATGTAGAAATTATCAGCTATCAGTGGAGCAAAGGTGCACAAGGCTCTGACAATTCATTGAAACTTGATGGCATGAACTTTTACGGTTGGGATAATGATGGCGCTGGCACCTCAGGATATTATATTGACGATGTAACTCTTGAAGCAGTTACTGCCCCTGCTGCACCATTAAATCTTACGGCAACTCTTAATGGCGCTGATATTGATGTTAGCTGGACTGCTCCAGTTCCGAATCCGGACTTGTATAAATTAAGCCGCAATGGAGTGGTTGTTAATTCAACTACAAGTTTGGCATATACCGACGTTGCTCCCTGGGCAAACACTTATATCTATGCTGCCAGGGCCTATTATGCAGGACAAGGATATTCTCATGGATCAAATACCGATACTGCAACTATTACCGGTGGTGTTACAAGAAATTTAGTACTGATGGAA
Organism: Bacteroidales bacterium; assembly: GCA_035354195.1. Taxonomy (GTDB): domain Bacteria; phylum Bacteroidota; class Bacteroidia; order Bacteroidales; family CAIWKO01; genus CAIWKO01. The sequence goes on from DAOQAT010000018.1 coordinate 27,097, forward strand.
GAAGGTACCGGAACATGGTGCACATATTGCCCTGGAGCTGCTATGGGTTTACGCGACCTGATTGAGACAAATCACAAAAATGCTGTTGCTATTGCCTACCATTCTGGTGATACATATGAAAATACATACTCTACTGCAAGATTAAATTATTATGGCATTAATTCATTCCCTACCGTAGTTGGTGATGGTGCCCGCGAAAGTTCTAATATGGTCGCTGGCGGAAGTGGTACAGTTAGTATGTATCCATCGTATCTTTCCATCTATAATAGCCGTATTGCTACACCATCTTTCCAAAATCTCGACCTAACTGTAGTTGAAACGGGGACAGATACCTATACAGCAACAATAACCGCCGAAGAAACATTTGCTGCCTTTGCTCCTGCTAAACTATATGCTGTGCTCACAGAATCAAATATCGCTGAAACATGGTTTAACCAAAGTGAAGTTGATTTTGTTTGTCGGTCCATGTATCCTGATGTGAACGGCACCACCCTAAATTTTGCCACGCAAAATCCTCAAACTACCACTATAAATTTTACTACTACCGGTTATGTGAAAAATAACTGTGAGTTTGTTGTATTTATTCAGGATGACAACACACACGAAGTTTCACAGGTTGCCAAGATTGACATGTCAGCTGTTGTTGGTACCGAAGAAATCACCGGCCAAAGTATCAGCATCTATCCGAACCCTGCCAGCGAATATATTATGGCGCTTACCAGCGGAAACGGAACTATTGAAATTTTTGATATCACCGGAAAACTGGTTTCAAAAAGCAATATTTTAAAAACTTCTGAAACCATTGATATTCGTGGACTTGAAAAAGGTCTTTATGTGGTGAAGGTTACTTCAAAAGAAAATTCTTTTACAGAAAAACTCGTAATCGAATAAGGTTTCAATATCATATAATTTAAAGAGGCTTGCAAATTTGCAGGCCTCTTTTTTATCCCAAATTCCAATACTTCGAGAAAGTAGAATAAAACATCTAACTTTTATGGAAATGTTATTTCTTTTGATTTGGGTGTTCATTTCTTTTGCTTATCCAAAAGAAACGAACCAAAGAATCCGCCGCGGCGGAGAAAGCCCAGACGATGCTTCTACCCGCTCTCAAAAAATATTGAAAATCTATTCAATGTAATCCCGACGCCGCAAAGCGGGTCGGGAGACGCCGATGGCGCCTTTGAAGATTTTCTAATATTTTCTGATTCACGCCAGTGCCGGCCCGCCGTCTGGGCAGGCCAACGCTCCGCCACCTTGGCTATCCGTCGCAGCAGGCTAAGAAACAAAAAAAGGTTTTTTTTGGGGCTTGTTATTTATTATTAAATTGCAATTTCATTGAAAGCCTGGTATTTAAATTTAGTAGATGCAATTACGCATTAAAAGATTTTGAAAATTTTGTAGCTTTGCATAACGGTTTGACTCATGTTGGGCGAGTTTTATAAGAAAAAAATTGAATACATATCAGATAGAAATTAAGGGCCTGGTGCAGGGTGTAGGTTTCAGGCCTTTTGTTTACAGGCTTGCTGAAGAATTCTGGTTAAAAGGCCATGTCGAGAACCGGAACGACGGCGTTGGTATAAGAATAAATTGTTCTCCTGAAACTATTGTTGATTTTATTGAGGCGCTGAAAAACAAGGCGCCACAAGCTTCTCATATCGAATCTATAGATTATTCCTTAGTTGCACATGAAGTTTTCACGGACTTCAGCATCATCAAAAGCCAAACGGTTTCCAACCAGGTAACCGGGATCAGCCCTGACCTTGCCGTTTGTGCAGACTGCCTGGAAGACATGAAAACACAAAAAAACCGCATTGATTACCCGTTTATCAACTGTACCAACTGCGGGCCACGCTTCACGATCATACGGAATATACCTTACGACAGGGCCAAAACGACCATGAGCCCCTTTGAAATGTGCCCCGACTGCCGCAAAGAATACACCGACGTCCACGACCGCCGTTTTCATGCACAACCGGTAGCATGTTCTGTATGCGGCCCCGAATACACACTTCACGAAGCCGGCAACTCAATAAAAGGTATTGACCAGATCATCCTAAGGGTTCAGGATTTATTGAAGAATAAAAAAATCGTTGCCATTAAAGGGATAGGCGGATTTTTTATTGCCTGCGATGCGCTGTGCGAAGAAGCTGTGGCGCGCCTCAGGAAGCTGAAGATCAGAGAAGGAAAACCTTTTGCCGTCATGTTTTCCGATATCGAAACCTTAAAGGAATACACTTTTGTCAACGAGTTTGAGGAAGCCTCACTCCTGTCGTATAAAAGGCCCATAGTGTTGTTAAGCCAGAAGAAAAGCCTTGCATATTCCGTGAATGTAGGTTTTGACACGATCGGGTGCATGTTGCCATACATGCCTTTTCATTATTTGCTTTTCAGGAATCTCAACATTCCGGCGATAGTGCTGACGAGCGGTAATATCTCGGATGAGCCCATCATCACGGATAATGAGGTAGCCATCGAAAAATTGTCAGCCATATCGGATGCGATCTTAACATACAACCGTGATATTTATAACCGCACCGATGATTCTGTGGTAACTGTTGTAAATGAAAAAGAACGTATTTTCAGGCGATCCAGAGGCTATGTCCCCCTGCCGGTAAATCTGAAAATGAATGTGGACGGCATCCTGGCCACTGGCGCTGAGCTCGTCAATTGTTTTGCCATCGGCAAAGGGAACCAGGCGTTCATCAGCCAGCACATCGGTGATCTCAAAAACCTGGAGACGTATGAGTTTTATCGTGAAACCATCGACCGTTTCAAAAGGCTTTTCCTGTTTGAACCGTCCCTGGTGGTGAGCGACCTGCACCCCGATTACCTGTCGACACGTTACGCTGCCGAAACAAAACTCCCGCATATCAAGGTCCAGCACCATCATGCGCATATTGCTTCCTGCATGGCCGAACACGGACTTGATGAACCCGTGATCGGGATAAGCTTTGACGGCACGGGCCTTGGTGATGATAACCATATCTGGGGCAGCGAATTTTTTATTTGCAGCCTGAATAATTATGAACGGTTTAGTCATTTTGAATATATGCCCATGCCCGGCGGGGACAAGGTTACAGAGGAGCCCTGGCGTATGGCGGTGTCGTATTTGTATAAATATTTCGGGGAAGATTTCAGGAAAATGGAATTGCCTTTCCTGAAGGCTGTCAATCCGGTTTCGGTTGATATGCTTTGCCAGGCGGTAGATAAGAAGATCAACAGCCCGCTGACCTCAGGTTCCGGAAGATTGTTCGACGCGGTTGCAGCGCTGATCGACCTCTGCCCTGTCAGCAAATTCCACGCGGAAGCGCCGATGCGCCTGGAAGCCATCATGGACAAAAACATCACAAAAGATTACCCTTTTTCCATAAATTCAACCATATCTTTTGAGGAGACCTTTAAACATATTATCAAAGATTTACATGATCATGTGGCGCTTCCCGAGATCTCAGCAAAATTCCACAACACCATACTGTCGGTAATCATAGAACTTGCGGGTGTTATGAAAAATAAAAGCGGTTTAGATAAGGTTGTTTTATCCGGCGGCACGTTTCAGAATAAATACCTGCTTTCTGCTATTGAGAAACAGCTTGGGCAAAAAGGATTCAAAGTTTACACCCATACAAAGATCCCGACCAACGATGCGGGTATAGCGCTCGGGCAGATGGCGATTGCTGCGGCAAGAAGAATGCAGTGAAAGAAAACACTCATCAACGGTCCGCCGCGGCGGATCGATTTTAGAAGAAAGGGATAACCCTAAAGATGCATTACGTTGGTAAAATATAGGTACCATTTAACATCCCGCTCCTACGGAGCGGAACTCTTCCTAATATTACTTTTTACCAACATCACATTCCTACGGAATGAATTGACAGCTCCGTAGGAGCTTAATGTTGGTAAAATAAAAATATAGCCCCAACCTCCCGCTCCAGAGGAGCGGAACGTTCTTTTGGACTATTACGTTTTTGTGCAACGGAAAAACGTTTTGCCCACTTCGGGGCAAGTTTGCAGAGATGTTTGGATTTTTTAAAAATGTTTGGCTCCTCCGGAGCCGCGCTGCAACCTCCGATCAACGATCCGCCGTGAAGGATAGATTGAAATGATCGCAGCAGAGAAACATATTATGGGTAAAATAAATGTACATCCCGCTCCTACGGAGCGGAACTTTTCCTGATATTACTTTTTACCAACATCACATTCCTACGGAATGAAATTATAGCTCCGTAGGAGCTTAATATTGGTAAAACAGAAACACAGCGCAAACATCCCGCTCCGGAGGAGCGGGACGTTTTTTTAGAGTATTTAGACGTTTTGGTACAGCGGAAAACGTTTTGCCCACTCCGGGGCAAGCTTGCAGAGATGTTTGGATTTTCTATAAATGTTTGGCTCCTTCGGAGCCATGCTGCATCCTCCGATCAGCGATCCGCTGCGGCGGATTGATTTCAGAAGAAAGATCTTACATCATCATTCGTTAACGCCTGCCCGTCTGACATGGCGCCCAGGCAGTCAGGCGGGGATGTTCGTTATTAAAAAGAAAGATTTAAGAATATCGATCAACGATTTTTGATTTCAGATGTATTAATAACATCATTATTATGAGTACTTTTGCATAGAAATTAATCATATAAAGTCATGTGTCTGGGTATCCCATCAAAAATAATTTCTATCGACGGCGATGCAGCCATCGTATCTGTAGGTGGCACCGAAGTTGAGGCATCGCTCCAACTGCTGGATGATGCGAAAGTCGGTGATTTTGTGCTGTTGCATACCGGTTTTGCCATTGAAAAAATCAGCGATGAAGAAGCAAAGGAAACGCTGGAACTGTTAAAAAAACTCGGCGAGATCGAAGATGGCATGGATGCCCGGGAAAAAAAACACTAGTCTTTTAAATTTCCTATAAAATTTTCAGATGGAATATATTGATGAGTTCAGGAATGCTGAAATAGTTAAGATGCTGGTTGGCAAGATTTCGTCGCTGGCAAAGAAAGAAGTGAACCTGATGGAAGTCTGCGGCGGCCATACCTGGGCCATACAAAAGTTCGGGATCCCCTCGCTGATACCGGAACACATCAGGCTGTTATCGGGGCCCGGCTGCCCTGTCTGTGTCACCGGCCGGAAATATATCGATCAAGCCGTGGCATACAGCCGTTTGAAAGATGTGATCATTACCACCTTCGGCGACCTGATCCGTGTTCCCGGATCCACATCATCGCTAAACCTTGAGAAAAGCAAAGGCGCCGATATACGCATTGTGTATTCCATCCTGGATGCACTCAAAATAGCAAAGGAAAACCCGGCGAAACAGGTTATCTTTTTGGGTATCGGATTTGAAGCCACCGCTACCAGTACCGCCGCCGGCGTGCTTAATGCATACAAGGAAAACCTGAACAATTTTTATGTTTTCAGCTCGCACAAGATCATGCCTCCGGCCATGGAGGCATTGATCGATGAAGGAGTAAAAATCAACGGCTATATCGCCCCCGGCCATGTCAGCGCAATCACAGGCTCGCATATTTATGACAGGTTCCCTGAAAAATACCATGTAGGATGTGTCGTTTCAGGGTTTGAGCCGATCGATATCCTGCAGACTATTTATATGCTGTTACAACAAATTGATGAGGAAAAATACTCAGTAGAGATACAGTATAAACGTGTGGTAAAGCCTGAAGGAAATTTAAAAGCCAAAGCGCTGATCGAAGAAATTTTCTCTTTACGGGATGACTGGTGGCGCGGGTTGGGCGTACTGAAAAACAGCGGGCTCGGACTAAGTGAAAAATATGCTGCTTTTGACGCGGAAAAAAAGATCGCGGTGGAAGTGGAAAAGACGATAGAAGAAAAAGGATGTATTTGCGGGGAGATTCTTAAAGGCCTGAAAAAACCTCTTGATTGCAAGTTGTTTGGAAAGGTATGTACTCCATCGAACCCGGTGGGTTCCTGCATGGTTTCGCACGAAGGGGCTTGTGCTGCGTATTATAATTTTGGAAGGTGAGGTTAGAAGGTTAGAAGGTTAGAAGGTTTGAAGGTTTGAAGGTTTGAAGGTTTGAAGGTTGACCCGATAGCTATCGGGAGGTTGAAAGGTTGGCACTTCGACGGGCTCAGTGCCCTTTAGGTTAGAAGGTTGGCACTTCGATCCGCCGCGGCGGACTCAGTACCCTTTAGGTTAGATTGGGAGATTAAATAAAAAAAACAATGAAATGGAAGATAAAACGGTATTACTAGGGCATGGCAGCGGAGGCAGGTTGTCGCACGAGCTGATAAAAAACCTTTTTTATAAATATTTCAGCAATGCGGTGCTGGATCAGCAAAGCGATTCGGCATTATTACACATAGATACATCAAACATTGCCTTTACCACGGATTCGTATGTGGTGGACCCGGTCTTTTTCAGAGGCGGGAACATCGGCAAGCTCGCGGTCTGCGGGACCGTCAACGACCTCGCCGTGTCGGGGGCCGTGCCAAAATTTATCAGCGCCGGGTTTATCATTGAAGAAGGTTTTCCCTTCAGCGACCTGGAAACCATCGTTGCCAGCATGGCCGAAGAAGCTAAAAAGGCCGGCGTGATCATCGCCACCGGCGACACCAAGGTGGTCAGCAAAGGGCAATGCGACAAAATATTCATCAACACTTCCGGGATCGGTTCTATAGACGAAAAATTCAAAGCCATAGGCAGCGGCAAATCAATAATGCCGGGCGACAGCATCCTGATCAACGGGAGCATTGCCGATCACGGGATGACCATCATGGCTGCCCGGAACTTCGGAAATTTTACCACCGACATAACTTCCGACTGTGCACCGCTGAACCATATGATCCGGGAGATCCTGGATGCCGGTTGCCGGGTAAAATTCATGAGAGACGCCACCCGGGGCGGCGTTGCTACGGTGCTTTGCGAACTGGCCGAACACAATAACATCGGTGTGGAGGTGAACGAATCCGATGTGCTGATCAAAGAAAATGTCCGTGGTATTTGTGAACTCCTGGGATTTGACCCGTTCTATGTGGCCAATGAAGGCAAAGTGATCATGATCGTGGATGGTGCGGATGCCGGAAAAGCCCTGCAAATCATGAAGCAACATGAGTTTGGAAAAGATGCTTCGATCATCGGAAAAATTGTCGAAGAATCACACGGCAAAGCAATTTTAAAAACCGCCATAGGCGGTAAGAGAATCATTGATATGCTGGCGGGGGAACAGTTGCCGAGGATCTGTTGATATTATTGAAAATCAAAAATAAAATCATTTTTTTTGATTTCGTCGTTCATTTCTTTTGCCTGTCCAAAAGAAACGAACCAAACCTGCCTGACCTGGCGGTTACGGCAGGCAGGGAAAAAGACAGCCCAGACAAAGCTTCAGCCCGCTCTCAAAAAATATTGAAAATCTATTCAAAGTAATCCCGACACCGCTAAGCGGGTCGGGAGACGCCGATGGCGCCTTTGAAGATTTTCTAATATTTTCTGATTCACGCCAGTGCTGGCCCGCTGTCTGGGCAGGCCCAACGCACCTCCACACCTGGCGGTGCGCCACGGTCGGCAAAACAAAAAAGCAGCCCGTTACGGAATTGCTGTTTCTTTTTATTCTGGGGGTGCCGTGGTGGCTGCTGATGCCGGAAAAGCCCTGCAAATCATGAAGCAACATGAGTTTGGAAAAGAAGCTTCGGTGATCGGAAAAATTGTTGAAGAACCCCGCGGCAAAGCTATTTTAAAGACCGCCATCGGCGGTAAGAGAATCATTGATATGCTGGCGGGGGAACAGTTGCCGAGGATTTGCTGAGTGGAGAATGCGTGCTGGTATCGGATGCAAACCAGCAGAACCCCTCAAAAAAATTTCCATCCATCCTCCCCCAACCCGCTTTTTGTATTTTTTTACTGCATTTTCTCTGAGCCTGTATTAATGTTTTCATCATTAACTTCTTCAGCAGTATGGTCCAATTTCTTTTCCTTGCGCTCTTTGATGATCTTCCTGAAAAAGCTGACCGTATAAAGGCCGGCAAGAATAATGGACATAAAGGCAATGATGGCCAGGTAAAAAAGGCTTGCATCGTTGCCGCTACCCGTTCCTGCATAAGCAACACAACAGGAAAGCAATAAAGGGATTAATAAAAGTTTTTTCATGGGATAATATTTTTTGAGTTTTCATTATGAACTCTTTCTATGTTTAAAATAGTTATTCATTTCGTATTTTGCTTTCAAAACTCAATTTTTCTTGTCAAGTATGCTGCAAGCAATCTTTTCTTCGCTTTGCAGGTAAAGGTTGACAACATGAAACGGTTGGGTTTTCGTAGCACGTCTTTATTCATCATGAAAAAGCTGATTCCGGGAATAATAATAATTTTTTTAAACTTATTATTCTAAAACTTTATGTACGTATAATTAACAATTACTTTTCTTTAGTGTACGATTACCTAATTTAAGTATGTATTCTCCATTAATCATCTTATACTCGCCACTACGTTCTTCTCCTCCTTCTGTTTTAAATGTAAACCACATTGAATATTGGTCATCTGTATCTTGATCATGTATAATTGTGAAACTTCCAGCAGAATAACCGTCAATGTATAGATAAATATCATCTCCATCAACAATAACATAGGAATTGTCTGTACAACAATATTTCCCATTTTCTGGTGTTTTTGCATTTGCACTAATTCCAATACCAATTAAGATAGCTAAAATCACTAAAATCCTCTTCATTTTAATATTAGTTTAAAGTCCGCTCCATTTGCAGACCATTATTATTTAAACGCCTACTCTATATGGTTTTCGGCTTTCCCCATTTTAAGTCAGGCCAGTTATCACTGTTCCCGGCCTTAGGTTTTCAAACTGCTGCTGTTTTTTGTTCAGATAGTTGAAAACTACTTCTCACATTGGCTGTTAGTCGTTTCCATCAGCATCTTACTTAACACCAGTAACTAATTCATTAATAGTAGTCACAAATCACACAAACCTACCTCTAAATAATTAGCTTTGTGTATGTTTTAATAACAAGTTTTATCAATTACAAATAAACCGCTTTTTATAAATTAACACAAATATAAAAATAATACAAAACAAAATACTATTTACTAAACTATTTTTAAAAGTTAGATGATTTTTTGCCGGAAATATATAGTTTTTTAGTGGCAGCACGGACTGCCAGCGCTGTGAGCCAGCGCGCAGCTGTACCGCCACTTTCAAAGGAAATAAAAGAAAAGCCCGTTACGAAGCTGCTGCGGTCTGTTTATTACCGCAAGGATCGCCATGGAAAACGCAAGGGCCGCTATGTTTTAGTGGCAGCACGGACTGCCTGCGCTGTGAGCCAGCGCACAGCCGTACCGCCACCTTCAAAGGAAATAAAAAATGCAGCCCATTGCGAAGCTGCTGCCGGTTTGTTTTTTACCGCAAGGATCGCCATGGAAAACGCAAGGGCCGCTACGTTTTAGTGGCAGCCGGACTGCCAGCGCTATGAGCCAGCGCATAGCCGTACCACCACCCTCCACGCGAGAAGTCAGGCCAACGGTCCTCAGTATCTGGCGGTCGACAGCGGCAGACTATGAAACAATTCAGGTTTTCGGGAAATGTTAGCCGATATTTGGCGGGTGGGATTGTCCTGACGGCGGCGTGGGCAGGCTGTGAATGAAAAAAACATAGAAAATCAAACAAGGCGCCGCAGGCGTTTCCCGACGTATGCCGTCGGGATTACTTTTTTAGATTTTCTTGTTTTTTTCAGAGAGCGTAGAAGCATGCGTCAGGACTGCCCTTTCCTGCCTGCCGAAGTGTTCGCCACGCAGGCAGGTTTGAATACTTTTTTGGGTATGCAAAAAAGTATTATGTGAATATGCAAATAGATGACACCATATCTTTAGTGGCAGCACGGACTGCCCGCGATATGAGCCAGCGCACAGCCGTACCGCCACTTTCAAAGGGAATAAAAAATGCAGCCCGAAAAAAGCTGCTTTTTCCTTTTAGCCTAAAAGCGCCGTGGTGGCTGCCAAACGCCGGGCACTATTTCTCAAAATCAAGGTTTACCGGCTCACCTGGTATTACTGGCGGTTCACTGGCAGCAACAGTGAAACCCGTTGTTTTTACAGTATTGTCAACAATTTCAAACGTAATATCATCAAACCATAGTTGCCCGGTACCATTGAGCAGGGCGCCATAGGCAAATTGCTCCGCCGAGAGCGGGACATCCAGTACTATTTCATATCTGGCCCAATCGGTGGTACCCTTAACTGACCGGTCATTTTTGCTACCGTGCATATCGTCAAAAGGCATGTTGTTTTCTTTTTCTTTGGTATCTATTCTCAGCCAGAACGCTGCCCAGCCGGTAACATCTTTTGTCTTCATATAACCAGCCATACGGACTCTTTTTCCTAAAAATTTTCCCGGCAGGCAGTTTTGCATCAGGGTCCCAAAACCTTTAATATTTTTTTCTATGGATTTTATGGTAGCTGCATTTTTTCCATCCCGGCCCGCACCTTTGTCGATGCCCATGTCGTAGCTGTTGGGTTTGTCACCGGCTTTAAACCATCCGGTGGGTAAGTCAAAAGCCATGATTAGCGCTGCTACGCCAAACAACAAAACAGTTTTTAAAGTTTTAATTTTCATACTTATTTTTTGAAGTTAATAATTCATTTATAACGTTTGAAAGTGTCGCGGTGACTGCCAACCGCCAGGGACATAGGCTGCCTCAAATATAGCCTTTGCTGAAAATCATCATTACCCCGTCTCTGAAGGATGTGCTGATTTTCAGCGACTTCCACCCTTTAGGGAGGGGTAAGAAGGCGGTGAAAATCAATAAAAAATATTTTGAGGCACCCACTTTGGAGAAGTCACCGCGACACTAACAACCTGGCAAATATAAAAATTATCAGCAAACCAATACTATTTACTAAACTATTTTTAAAAGTTAGATGATTTTTTGTTTTTTGCCGGAAATAAAAAGCTTTTTTGTGGCAGCACGTACTGCCCGCGCTATGAGCCAGCGCACAGCCGTACCGCCACCTTCAAAGGGAATAAAAAAAGCAGCCCATAGGTGAACTGCAATTTTTTATAGGGTATTAATTTTCAGCGGCTTCACTATTTGGGCAGGGGCAGAAAGCAAGTAAAAAAATTAAATTTCATTATTTAGGATTTAATCATTCATTTCTTTTGCTTGTTCAAAAGAAACGAACCAAACCTGCCTGACCTGGCGGTTACGGCAGGCAGGGAAAAAGACAGCCCAGACAAAGCTTCAGCCCGCTCTCAAAAAATATTGAAAATCTATTCAAAGTAATCCCGACACCGCTAAGCGGGTCGGGAGACGCCGATGGCGCCTTTGAAGATTTTCTAATATTTTCTGATTCACACCAGTGCTGGCCCGCTGTCTGGGCAGGCCAACGCACCTCCATACCTGGCGGTGCGCCACGGTCGGCAAAACAAAAAAAGCAGCCCGGTGGGGAGCTGCTTTTCTATAAGTGTCGGGGTGACTTCGCCCGTGCCAGGCGGTTGGCAGTCACCCCGACACTAACAATAAATTACCAGATCACCGGGCGCAAATTTTCCGGCTTGTAATTTTTATCTGTAGGTTTGATATTAAAGGCTGCGTAAAATGCCGGGATGTTATACACCTGTCCGTTAACACGGGCTTCTTTTGGTGAATGGACATCTTCTTTCAGGCGGCGCATCAGCTCTTTGTCGCGGGTGTTGCCCCTCCACACCTGTGCATAAGCCAGGAAAAACCTTTGATCTGGTGTAAATCCATCAATTTTGGTTTTCTGGTCCTTGCCTTCCATGGCTTTTTGCAAAGCGGCATAGGCTACGGTGATACCACCCATATCGGCGATGTTTTCACCAAGGGTCAGCTTGCCGTCAACATGCAGTGAATCTAACATTTTATATCCGTTGAACTGGTCAACCAGCACCTGAGTCTGCTTTTCGAAATTTACTGCATCTTCTTTTGTCCACCAATCGCGCAGGTTGCCGTCTTTGTCATATTGCCTTCCCTGGTCGTCGAAACCGTGGGTCATTTCATGCCCGATAACCACGCCGATAGCGCCGTAGTTCACGGCATCATCACCGTTCATGAAGAAGAACGGAGGCTGCAAAATAGCGGCCGGGAACACGATCTCGTTCATATTAGGACTGTAGTATGCATTCACGGTTTGCGGCGTCATGCCCCATTCGGTGCGGTCAACCGGTTTCCCGATCTTGTTGAGGTCGCGGTTGTATTCAAAACGTGAAGCGGCCATGATGTTCTGGAAATAAGAATCTTTGGTGATTTTCAGTGTGGAATAGTCCCTCCAGGTATCGGGATAACCGACTTTAATGTTCATCTTTTCCAGTTTTGCCAACGCTTCTTTCTTGGTGGCGTCGCTCATCCAGGTGAGTTTTTCGATCCTGCCTTTCAGGGCATCTTTAAGGTTGTTGACTAAGGTGATCATGCGTTTTTTGGCTTCGGCAGGGAAATATTTTTCAACATACAACTGCCCTACTGCCTCGCCTAACGAAGCGCTGGTCATATTTAAAACGCGTTTCCAGCGTGGTTTCATTTCTTTCACGCCCGAAAGCACCACACTGTAAAAAGCAAACTGTTCTTTTTCGAAAGCCGATGAAAGGAAGGGTGATGCTTCGTGGATCAGGTGCCATTTCAGGTACACTTTCCACTGGTCGACAGGAACGGAAGACACCATCTTGGCCATGTCGGTGAAGAACTTGGGCTGGCCGACGTTGATCTCGTTGGTAGCTTTGAGGCCGATAGCGGCAAAATATTTTTCCCAGTCGAACTGCGGAGCCATTTTCTTCAAACCGGCAAGGTCTGTTTTGTTATAATTTTTAACCGGATCGCGCAGTTCAAGGCGTGTAGAAGAAGCCGTAGCCAGTTGTGTTTCGATGTTCATCACGATGGCAGCGTCTTTATCTGCCTGTTCTTTGGTATTTCCAGCCAGTTCAAACGTTTTGCCGACATGTTTCACATATTCGGTGCGGATTTCCTGTGAACGGGGGTCTTTGGACAGGTAATAATCGCGGTCGGGCAATCCCAGTCCGCCCTGGTACAACTGTGCGATGACTTTTTCGCTGTCTTTGTCATCTTGTCCTGAGAAGAAATAGAACAACTGGCTCACGCCGGAAGTGTGGAAATAAGCGACCAGGTTGATGAGGTCGGCAGTATTTTTCACAGCGTCGATCTTATCGAGTTCCGACTGAATGGCTTTAATACCGGCCTTTTCGATGGCTGCTGAGTCCATGCCTGAGGTGTAGAAGTCGGCGATTTTTTGTTTGATGGTGCCTTCTTTGGCATTTTTGTCGGCGGCCGCATCTTCCATGATGGTGCGTAATTGTTTGTTGTTGTCTTCTTTCAAGGCTTCGAATGATCCGTAAATGCTATACTCATCGGGAATTGGGTTATTTTTCATCCAGTTTCCGTTGGCGTACCTGAAGAAGTCATCACCGGGTTTTACGGTGGTGTCCATGTTTGCGATATTGATTGCGGGTTCTACATTTTTCATATTTTTCATTTTACAGCCTGCCATCATGCCTACAGCGATAACACAAGTAAGCACGATGAAATTGATGTTGCTACATTTAATTTTCATGTTGATTGATTTTTGAATAATTAGTTGAGTGCAAAGGTATGAATTATTAAAAACGGGAATGTGGGATTTTGGAAATAATTTCTGACACAAATTCAAATTATGTTACTTCTAATGAACCAAATAACAATCCGCCACAGGCGGAACAAATAACAAATAACAAAAAACAAAAATCACAAACAAATTCAAATATTAAAATTCCAATTTTCCAAACAATTTCTAAGCACACGCGCATGCTAACGGCGGGTATAAAATGCCGAATCGCCCCATTCGCCATAGGCTACCTTGCAGCCGGCCATCTGAATACGTTTTTCGATGCAGGAAGCGCAGTCGCCGGGCTCATCATCGAGACAGGGCTTGCCTTCGTATAGGTCGTAACTTTTTTTGTACATCACCGGGGTGAGGTTCGGCATAATGACATTGGCTCCGGCACGCAGCCCTTTTTCGCGGCCCATGGGGTCGAGCGTCTGCAAAGCCGTCGTGGAGGCGATGTTGATGGTAGGCCGCATCAGCCGGAGTATGGCGATCATTTTCAATGACAGCTCCACTCTTTTTTTTGCCGGCAACAGTTGATCACGGAATTTAAACAAAGGCGTTTCGGCATGTTCGATATAAGGGCCCATCCCGACCATGGCCACGCCGGAATCGCGGATAAAAGCCAGGTCGCCGGCCAGGTCCTCCACCGTTTGAAACGGCAGCCCGATCATCACGCCCGTACCGGTTTGATAACCGATATTGACAAGCGTTTTCAGCGCTTCGAGACGGCGCTGGTAGCTGTGAGTGTTATCATCCGGGTGCAGTTTTTTATACAATTCCGGATTGGAAGCTTCGATGCGCAAGAGGTAACGCTGTGCCCCGAGGGCGTACCATTCGCGATACACAGCTTCGGACTGTTCGCCGCACGACAAGGTGATACGTAATTGATTATCCGTCGCAGCGTGTATTTTTTTTATGAGTGCGGAAATGTGCGAAGTGAATTTCCTGTCGCTTCTTTCGCCCGACTGCAGGACGATAGAGCCGTACCTGTTCTCCCAGGCAAATTTCGCGGCCGCCAGCACTTCCTCATCATTCACTTCGTAGCGAAAGGCATGGACGTTGCCGGACCGTATGCCGCAGTAGTAACAGTTTTTTGAACAACGGTTCGAGTATTCGATCAGGCCTCGCAGGTACACCTTGTTGCCGATGCGTTCATCGCGTATGGCGCGGGCAGCAGCATAAAGTTCCGAGATCTCCGCTTCATCGGTAAGAGATAATAATTGGATCACCTTTTCAGGATCATCCGGATTATGTATCAGCCCGTTTATCATTTTCTCAGGTCCGCCGGCCCTTTTATTTATGTTCGTTTGGCATTGATTTCTGAAAAAAAGGCTGCAGTGCCCGCGTAAAGATTCCGTTCATGTAAGCTATAGCCATCCCGTAGTTTGTTATGGAAACCTCATTATCCGTAAATGGCTTGAGTCGGTTCAGTATTTGTTTGCGGGTGAACATGCAGCCTCCGCATTGTATCATTAATGCATAATCGTTCAGGTTTTCCGGCACATCGGTCATTCCGGAAATTATAGTGAAATTTAGTTTTTTGTTAGTAAATTTTTCCAGCCATGCCGGCAGCTTGGTGCGGCCGATATCTTCACAGCTGACATGATGTGTGCATGATTCCATGATCATGACCTTATCCCCGTCCTGAAGCTTTGAAATTTTTTCTGCGCCTTTGATGTAGGCGTCAAAATCGCCTTTCATCCTGGAAAACACGATGCTGAAGCTGGTCAGCGGTATGTCTTCGGGAACTATGTGTTTGACCACGCCAAACGCCTGGCTGTCGGTAACGACCAGACCTGGCCTGATGCCGGAGGTTTTTAAAAAATGTTCCAGCTCGGTTTCGCGGACGACAATGCAGATGGCATGGTTATCCAGCACATCGCGTATCGCCATCTGCTCGGGCAGGATCATACGGCCTTCCGGCGCTTCCGAATCAATCGGAGTTACCAGCACCACATAATCTCTTTCGCTGATGATGTCGCCTAACAACGAACGGCTGACATAGGAAGATTCAGGGATGGCCTTTTTCAGGGATGCGATGACCGCTTCCAGGTTCTTAGGGGTACGTGCGCTGAAATCAAGGATGTCACAATTGGCATAATAGGCGATCTCTTCTCTTTTATCTGCCGTTAATGGCTGCAGGTCGGACTTATTATGCACGATGATGAATGGCACCTCATGTTGGGTAAATTCGCTAATCAGCTGCACTTCATAGGGCCCAAACTGGTTCTCCGCTATGATAAGCACGGCGCAATCTATGGTATTTAAAATCTGTAAGGTCTTCTTAATTCTTTTTTCGCCCAATTCGCCGGTATCGTCAATGCCAGCCGTATCAACCATGATGACGGGCCCTATGCCGAAAATCTCGATGGATTTTCTCACCGGGTCGGTGGTTGTTCCCGCCTGTTCCGACACTATGGAAACTTCCTGGCCCACAAGCACATTGATGAATGAGCTTTTGCCTTTGTTCCTGCGCCCGAAGATGCCGATGTGTGGTTTTATGTCTCTGCCCTTGCTCATAATTAAAGTCACTTGCTTGATATTTTTACTGCACTTTGCACTATGTAATTACCACTTTCCACTTTTCTTTCGATTTTCGATCCACTGCGGCGGATCAATGCTCAATGTTCAATATTTAATTTTCAATTTTCAATTTTCAATGTTCAATCCGCCGCGGCGGATCAATTTTCAATACTCAATGTTCAATTTGTTTTTACTAAAAATACAAATCCCTTTTTCCGTTTTTGATTTCTTCAATTCTTTTCCTGACTTCGTCGGCATTTTCTTTCAGCCCCCGGAGTTCTTTTTCTATCAACGCCCAGCCCTTACGTGCATTGCCCTCGTTGGCATAATCCATGATATACTCGGCAAACGTCAATATGGCATTCGGGGTGCAAAAGCGTTTGATAAAGCCCGGCACCGAAAATTCCATAAAATGTTCACCGGTCCTTCCCAGCCTGTAGCAAGCCGTACAGAAGGACGGCAGCATTTCCTGATCGATCAGCTCATTGATCACTTCGCTCAGGGTTCTGTCGTCGTTGATCCGGAACTGTCCTTTATTCAGGTCCTGGTTGTGCTGGTCTACTTTAGCGTAGCTGCCCAGTTCGAGTTTGGTACCTCCGTCGATCTGTGACACCCCGAACTGCAAAAGTTCGTTCCTGACCTGTACCGGCTCACGGGCCGTTAAGATCATCCCGGTATAAGGTACC